>JAUCQB010000032.1 GCA_030372985.1 Phycisphaerae bacterium | reverse complement strand
TTCGGAACTCGTCGGCAGCGTCAGATGTGTATAAGAGACAGAGTGAGTTGTGGCCGCGGGCCCGGCGAGGTCGCGGCAGTTCATGATGATGTCGTCGGGCCCGCGTTCGGTCAACCGTGCAGAGCAGCACCAGCGGGGCTCGTCAGCTGCAATGCCAAGTTAGGCCGCGTCTGGGTACAGACCGGGGACATGGGTAACAAAACAGACCGGAGACATGGGTGACACTCGGGGCTCGTAAGGAGCCCGAGAGATGCCCTGGCAACAGTCGACGCCCTACAGTGAACGCCGCCGCTTCGTGGACGATTGGCTGCACGGCCACCACACGATGAAGGCGCTGTGCGAGCGCTACAGCATCAGCCGCAAGACGGGGTACAAGTGGCTGCGTCGCTACCGCGAAGACGGCCTGAAGGCGCTGAAGGACGGTAGCCGCCGTCCGAAGAGCAGCCCGAGCAAGGTCGGGGAGGAAATGACGAAGCTGCTGTGCGCGGCGCGTCGGCACCACCCGACGTGGGGAGCCCGCAAGCTTCTCGACAACCTCGAGCCGAAGCACCCGGAGCTCGAGTTTCCTGCGGCGAGCACGGTCGGCGACTTGCTGAAGCGCGAAGGCCTGGTGAAGGGTCGAGTGAGGCGTACGCGCTACTTGCACCCTGGCGTAGCTCCTGTCGTCACGCAGGAACCTAACGACTTGTGGACCGCGGACTTCAAGGGACATTTCAAGACGCGCGACGGGGTGTACTGCTACCCACTAACAGTGGCGGACCTGCACACGCGCAAGCTGCTGGGTTGCGACGCGCTGCTTTCGACGAAATCTGACGGTGCAAAAGCCTGTTTCACGCGTCTGTTTCGCGAGTACGGAATGCCGAAGGCAATCCGCACGGACAACGGCGTTCCGTTTGCGTCCAACGGGCTGCACGGCCTCATCTCGCTGAACGTGTGGTGGATGCGGCTTGGCATCGTGCACCAGCGCATCCTGCCTGCGCATCCGCAGCAGAACGGCGCTCACGAACGAATGCATCGCACGATGAAGGCGGAAGCGACGCGACCACCGCAGAGCAGTCGAGTGACGCAGCAGCGGACGTTCGACCTATTTCGTGCGGAATACAACGACGAGAGGCCGCACGAGACCCTGAAGGGAAAGACCCCGTCGTCGCAGTACACGCCGTCGCCGCGTGAGTACCCAGAGCGGCTCGCGCCCATCGAGTACCCGGCGCACTACGAGAAGCGCTTCGTCAACAACGCGGGCACCTTCCGATTCAAGAACAAGCTTCTCTTCATCGCGAGTGCGCTGAAGCAAAACTACATCGGTCTCGAGGAAGTCGACGACGGCTTGTGGAACATCCACTTCTGCAACACGCTGCTAGCGACCCTCCACGAGAGTGACTTCAAAATCCGACCATGAGTGAGACCCCGAAAGTGTCACCCATGTCCCCGGTCTAAAGTGTCACCCATCTCTCCGGCCGCTCACTGGGCGCTCACTACCTACCTTTTGAACTTGCGGAACTCGTACAACACATCTTCCTGAAGTGGTTCGAGGTGCGAAAGGAGTTGGACATCGACGGCCCTACGCTCAAAAACGATGTCCTCGTCGTCCAGCGACCCACGAAAGGTGTGCAGAAGAAGGCCGATTCCCGTCGTGTGCATGCAGACTTCTTGCAGAGCGTTCAGCCACTGTGCGCGTGAAGAG
>JAUCQB010000031.1 GCA_030372985.1 Phycisphaerae bacterium | reverse complement strand
GATGCTGAGCCACCTTCAGCGTGTTCTCGCAATGCCGCGGCATCCGCAGGTGCAGTGTCTCCAGCCCCTGGATAAACAGAAACGCCGCGAACGGGCTCATGCAACTGCCCATGTCCCGCAGAAAGTGCGTCCGGCACTTGATGATGTACGCGATGTTGCCGATCGGCTTGAGGGCATCGGCAAAGACCACGCCGTGATACGACGGGTCGGGCTCGCAGAACTCGGGCCACTTCTTCCGGTCGGCCGTCCAGTCGAACTTGCCCGAATCGACGATGCACCCGCCGACGTGCGTGCCGTGGCCGCCGATGAACTTCGTGCAACTGTAGATGTTGATGTCCACGCCGTGGTCGAAGGGTCGCAGCAATAGCGGTGTCGTCACCGTGTTGTCGCAGATGACCGGCAGGCCGAGACTGTGCGCCACCTTGGCGATCTCGGCGTAGTCGGGCACGTCGTTCTTGGGGTTGCCGATGGACTCGATGTACACGCAGCGGGTATTGGCGTCGGCCAGCTTGCGGATCTCCTCCGGCCGCGATGGGTCGAAGAACTTCGGCGTGATCCCCAGCTTCGGGAAGGTCTGCGTGAACAGTGTCCAGGTCCCGCCATACAGGCTGGTCGCCGAAATGAAGTTCTGGCCGGCGTGGCAGATGTTGAAGATCGCGATGTAGATCGCCGACTGCCCGCTGGAAACCGCCAGGCCGCCGACCCCGCCGTCCAACGCGGCCATGCGCTTCTCCAGCACGTCGTTCGTCGGGTTCATCAGACGGCTGTAAATGTTCCCGAACTCTCTGAGAGCGAAGAGGTTGGCGGCATGGTCGCTGTCCTTGAACACGTAGCTGGTCGTGGCATAAATGGGTACCGCCCGAGACAGGGTGGTCGGGTCCGGATCCTGCCCGGCGTGAAGGCATCGGGTTCCAATACCGGTCGTGGCGAGGTCTGACATAGAGCAGCTCCGTTTCAAGATGACGTTCGGGTCCCACTGCCCGGTGTGACACAAAGTGCTGTCACGAAAAGACTTAAGCTGATAAGAGTCCTTGGCACGCGTCGTCTCACTCGGCGTCGCCTTTTCGACCCAGGATAGAACAATATAGACATGTGCCGTCGCGCAGACCAGCCATCAGGCGAGGAGGGCAGCGCCAATCTCCCTCGCGGTCGTGCGGATCGCGGTTGGCGAAGGGCATCTATCGTCTGCAGCGGGGGGGATCACGGAAGCGGCTCGGCGACAGCCACCCATGACCATTCTCAGAACGTTCCAGAAGGCATATCAGATCTCACAGAGCATATTGAGACTTCTTGAGATCAAGCAAA
Organism: Phycisphaerae bacterium; assembly: GCA_030372985.1. Lineage (GTDB taxonomy): Bacteria > Planctomycetota > Phycisphaerae > UBA1845 > PWPN01 > JAUCQB01. The sequence goes on along the minus strand of JAUCQB010000031.1, from coordinate 85,866 downwards.
CAGACACAGGAGGTTACCCGCGCCTGGAGTGGGGGTGGCGCCACGTGCCTGCCGGCTCCTTTGCTCCCGGCCAAAGACCTCTGGAGCGGCCTGCTGCCGCCCGGCGTAGACCGCCCACCCCATGAACCGCAATGCAGGCCCGGCATCCATCGCGGTACCCGGACCGTGGTCTGCTCCTTCCCCCATTTCATGAACGGCGGCCGATCGGCTAGAATACCCTGCCCGGGTCCGCGGGAACCTTCGACGGGGGCAAGGCTTAGGGTTGCCTGGCCCGCCGGCTTTCGACCGTAGCTTTGTCCGGGCAGGAAACGTGCATGGTTCATCGAACGGCAGACCAGATACGACAAGAGTTTATCGCTTTCTTTGAGGGTAAAGGCCACACGTCCGTGCCGTCCTCGCCGGTCGTGCCGATCGACGACCCGACGCTCATGTTCGCCAATGCGGGCATGAACCAGTTCAAGGACGTCTTCCTGGGCACCGGCAGCCGGCCCTATAAGCGGGCTGTCGACACCCAGAAGTGCATCCGCGTTTCCGGCAAGCACAACGACCTCGAAGAAGTCGGCCGCGACACCTACCACCACACCTTCTTCGAGATGCTCGGCAACTGGTCGCTGGGCGACTACTTCAAGCGCGAGGCCATCGGGTGGGCATGGGAACTGCTCACCGGCATCTGGGGCCTGCCCAAGGACCGCCTCTACGCCACTGTCTTCGGCGGCGACCCCGAGGACAAGCTCGCCCCCGACGACGAGGCCGCCGGCCTCTGGACCGAAGTCACCGACATCGACCCGGCCCACGTCAAGCGCTTCGGCAAGAAGGACAACTTCTGGGAGATGGGCGTCACCGGTCCGTGCGGGCCGTGCAGCGAGATCCACATCGACCTGACGCCCGACGGCTCCGGCGAGAACCTGGTCAACGCCGGCGACCCGCGGGTCATGGAAATATGGAACCTGGTGTTCATCCAGTTCAACCGCGACGAGGCGGGCAAGCTGTCGGCGCTGCCGGCCAGGCATGTCGACACCGGCATGGGCCTCGAGCGAATTGTCGCCGTGCTCCAGGGCAAGAAGAGCAACTACGACAGCGACGTGTTTGCCCCGCTCATCAGCAGGATCTGTGAGTTGACCGGACACACGTACACGGCCAAGCTCGATTCGAACACGGACATCGCTATTCGCGTGATCGCCGATCACGTGCGGATGCTGACTTTCTCGATCACTGACGGGGCCAAGCCCAGCAACGAAGGCCGCGGCTATGTCCTGCGCCGCCTGCTGAGGCGCGCGGCCCGCTTCGGTCGCCAGCAGCTCGGTCAGAATGAACCCTTCATCTACAAGCTTGTGCCCACCATCGTGCAGACCATGGGGCACGTTTTTTCGGAACTGAAGGAAAGGCCGGAGAAAGTGGCCGAGCTGATCCGCGACGAGGAGGCCGGCTTCGGCCGAACGCTCGACCGAGGCATCGCTTTGTTCGAGGAGGCCGCCGCCGCCGGCAAGTCGATCTCGGCCGAATACGCCTTCAAGTTGTATGACACTTATGGCTTCCCGATCGACCTGACCGTCCAGATGGCCGGCGAGAGAGGCATCCGGGTCGACGAGGCCGGCTTTGTTCGCTTGATGTCCGAGGCCAAGGAGAAAGCCCGGGCCGGAGCGAAAAAGCACGTGGCGGTGGCCATCGAGGGCGAACTGCCGGTAACCGATGACTCGCCGAAGTATGAGGGACGTCAGGCCGAGGCCAAGATCGTCGGCTGGGTGAAGAACAGCACCCTGGTTCGCTCCGGCTCGCTCTCGCCCGACGACGGCGAGGCGGCCGTCGTGCTGGACCGCACCTGCTTCTACGCCGAACAGGGCGGACAGGTGGGCGACGCCGGCAAGATCATCACCGGCAGCGGCGTGTTCGAGGTGGCCGTCACCGAGAGGCTGGGCGACGGCATTCTCCACATCGGCGCGGTCACCGACGGCCGCATCGAGGCCGGTCAGTCCGCGCGGCTCGAAGTCGATCCTGCCCGCGATCTGACCCGGAAGAATCACACCGCGACACACTTGTTGCACTGGGCCCTCTGCCAGGTGCTCGGCGATCATGTGAAGCAGCACGGCTCGGTCGTCGATCCCGACCGCCTGCGATTTGACTTCGACCACGGCAGCCAGATTGCCCACGAAGACCTGCAGGAAGTCGAGCGGCTGGTCAACGAGAAGGTCTGCGCCGACTTGCCGGTGACCACGCGCGTTCTGCCGATCGACGAGGCAAAGAAGTTGCCGGGCGTGCGGGCGTTCTTCGGCGACAAGTACGGCGACACGGTCCGCGTGCTCACCATCGGCGATGGTTTCTCAACCGAATTCTGCGGCGGGACGCACCTGTCCAGAACCGGCGAGATTGGTCTTTTCAAAATCCTGAGCGAAGAAGGCATCGCCAAGGGCGTTCGCCGTATCACGGCCGCTACCGGCCCGCGGGCAGTCGAGGCCGTGCAGCAGCTTGAGCGAACCGCACGCCAGGTGGCCGGCATCCTGAAGGCAGGCTATGACCAGTTGCCTGATCGTATCGCCGGTCTCCAGGAAGAGATCAAGAAGCTCCGCCGACAACTGGCCAAAGGCGCGGCCGCCGACGTCAAAGGCGTGCGCCAGGAATTGCTGGACAAGGCCGAGCGACTCGGCGGCGCCGCGATCATCGTCGGCGAACTGCCCGAGGTGCCGATTGAGCAGGTTCGCGAAGCCGCCGACTGGCTGCGGACCCAAGCCGGGTCGGCTGCGGTGTGCCTGGGAGTCTGCAGCGACGGCAAGCCCATGCTCATTGCCGCCATGACCGATGACCTGGTGAAGAAAGGCCTCAAGGCCGGCGAATTGATCCAGGCGATCGTCCCGGCCATCGACGGCCGCGGCGGCGGCAAACCCAACCTCGCCCAGGCCGGCGGCAACAAGGCCGAGGGCATCCCCCAGGCACTGGCCCTGGCCACTGAGTGGATCCGAAAGAAGCTCGCCTGACGATCATTTCGATCCGGGTTCGTGCATTTCGGCAGGAATCGGCTCGCGAGAATGATCCTCAGAAACCCCGGCCGTTTCGCGCTCCCGGCGAGAGGGACGAATGGCCAGACCGGGTGGTCCGCGGGTCAGGCCCCCGGCCGGCGGGTCTGCCTGAGCCCCCAGAGCAGGCTGGCCAGGCCGCCAACGGTCATCACTGCGCCGGCGATGATGTTCATTCGCAGTTTCGAGGGCTCGACGGTCTCCACCAATGGTGTCACCAGCACCAGGACACCGATCAGCGCAAGGATGATCCCATTGGGAATCGCGATCGGCATCCGGTACTCCGTGGTTTTTTCCTGCATATCATCCTCCCGCCGATCGGAAGTAGTACGACCAGACTCCAACCATCACCGCCATGCCCGCCAGCAACAGCACTGTCATTCGCACCACCCTCGGGCTCCATTTGATCGACAAGTCCAGGGCGACATGAGAAGCGTCAGGCCGATCACGGCCCGTCCGAGTGACCAGGCTGACCGCATAAGTGACCAGCACGCCCGTCAAGAAGGTAACCATCGTCCTGAAGTAGAGAGTCTCCTTGGAGATGCTTGCCAGATACCCCAGCTTGTCGGCAACGACCAGACCGATCGCAACGACAGCCGCGATGATCACCCCCGCCAAGGCACCATGCTTGTTCACCCTCCGATCGAGGGCCCCGACGATGGTCACGGAGGCAAACGGCGGCATGATGGTCGCGAGCACCGAGATGGCGAACAGCATCATGCCCTCCTTGGCAAAGCTGAACACCACGGCCGTGCCGATGGCCGCCAGCGCAAAGATCACCCCCGCAACCTTCGAGGCGACAAGATAGTGTCGCTCGTCCCGGTTGGGAACCAGAACCCGCCGGTAGATGTCGGTCGTGAACATGGCGCAGAACGAATTGATCTGCGCCTCGACGCTGGAAAACACGCCTGCCATGAGCCCCACCACGGTCACGCCATACAGGCCGCGTGGCAAGACGCGGCGGATCAGCATGGGCATCGCATAATCGTTGTTTTCGAGGTCAGGATAGAACTTGATCGCGGCCAGCGCCGGCAGGGAAATGAGCAGCGGCACCAGGATGCTGAACCAGAACGATGCGCCCAGGTAGCTGATGATCGAATCCTCCTCGCTCTTGGCGGCCAGCGGTCGCTGGACGACCTGGGCCTCGGTCGACCAGTAACTCATCCCCATGAAGAACAACCCGAAAAGCATGATCGGCATCACCCCAAACGGAGTGTCGCTGGTCCAGAAAGCGGCCTTGTCGGCGGGCAGCGATCTGGCCAGCTCGGTGATGCCGCCGATATCGCTCATCGTCCCCCAGGCGACAAAAACGAACGGGAAGAACATCAGCAGAATCTGCAGCACGTCGACCGCGACGACTGCCCCGAAACCGCCCAGCAGCGTCACGGTTGCCGCAATGATCGAAAGCATCACGATCGATTCGTACAGCGGCCAGCCGACCAGCGTCTGAAGAACCAGTGCCCCCGCATACAGGTAGAGACCGAGATTGAACAGCATCCAGATCACCGACCAGGCCAGGCTGTACATGAAACCGACGGTGAAACAGTAGCGGCGCTCGAGCCAGCCGCCGAGAGTGAAGACGTTGAGGCGCCGAAGCTTCTGGACCAGGAAGAGCGAGACCAGGATCAGAGCCAGGCTGTTGACCCAGCTTCCATGCAGGATCACCACGCCAAAAGCGTAGACAAAGCCCGCCCCTCCGATGAAATCGTTGGCGTTGAGGTTGGTGGCCACTGTGGAGAGGGAAGCCAGCAGCCCGGGCACCTTGCGGCCGGCCAGGAAAGAGCCCTCCAGTGAGCCCGCCGCCCGCCGCATGGCAAAGCCCCATGCAATAATGCCGAACGAGAAGATGGCAACCATCAGCCATTCGATCGGCACCAGCTTCTGTGTCACCATTTCAACGGCCGACTCTGCCAGCATACCTTTCGCCTCTCGTCACGGGCCGAACCGGAAGATTCGCGGGGCACGCCGCTCATCGCGACGGGAACGTGCGGATTATCCACACCGCCCGGCGGTGTGCAAGCCAGCAAGGCCTTCGTCATCAATCCCGCATTTGCCATTCTCCATTTACCGGCGTTGCAGTATGCAATGCCGCGGTTAACATGGCTCAGCCTTCTGAGGAGGACGAGGACCATGATCGCACGAAGACGGCCATGTTGCCCGATGGCTGCCCTGCTGACTGTGTTCGCCGCACCTGTTGTCGGCGCACCGGTGACAATCGATGCCATTCCGGGCCAGGCCAAGTTGGGCACAGTCGAGATCCACGGCGTGTCCGCGGGCCCGTTCGACCCGGCTATCTGGCGGTCCGGCTCGCTGAACTTCGTGCCCGACATCAGGCATCCCCTGCTGGCCCCGTGTCAGGGCGGCACATTCCGCAACATCTACGCTCCTTCGCCGGTCGAAGTGCCCGGTGGCTGGCGGCTGTTCTATGGAGCCTGGGATGGCGTGCATACCGGCAACGACCGCATCTACAGCCGGTTCACCGCCGACTTCATCGACTTCGGCGAACGACGTATCGAGATCGAGCACGGCACGTTGATTCACGTGTGCAATGTCAACGCCATCCGTCTGCCTGACGGCTCCTTCCGGATGGCGTGTACGGCATATCCGGATGCCAATGGCCTCAACAAGCCTGCCATCTTCACCAGCCCCGACGGCACAGCCTGGAACGGCAAACCGGCACCGTATCCGGCGACCGCGAGCGATGTCATTCGGATCGAAGGTTATCCTGACTACAATGCGGCCGACATGAACGGCATGAACGTGCTTCGACACGAGAACGGCAAGTACCGCCTCTATTTCGGTGACTTCAAGGCCCGCCTGCAGGTCCACCGAGCTTCGTCGGACGACGGGCGCCACTTCAAGTATGACGGCGTCAGTCTCGATGCCGCCATGATGGTCAACGACGTCCGCGACTTCGTCGTTGATGGGCAGACCGTCTACCTGATGGGCCTTCACGCCAACGGCAGCCGTCTCTGGTACGCACTCTCGAGTGACGGAATGCAATTCGAGCCGCAGCGCGAGATGGCCGTCAGCCGCAGCGATGCCGACAAGTACATCGTCGCCGTCGGATGGGTGAGCCGCGGCGACCGGCTGCTCGGGTTTGTCTACGGCGCCGGGGCCGTACCCTCGCTGGACCGTAACCGCCTCTTCGCCCGCTGGCTGCAGAAGAGACTCATCTTCACCGATCGGCAAGGAAAGACTTTGACCGCCACCGGTGCTCTCGGGCCGGACCGGCAGATCTTCCGCCTGCCGGCCAGCGGCGAGACAGAGGGGCGCCTCGACATCCTCTCCGAAGACGGCAAAACACGACTGGGCGAACCACTCGATCTCAAGCTGACGGCCGGGCGGGTCTACCGGCTGACGTGGAGGCCGACGCGCTGATGGTCCGCCTGGCGATCTACTCATTCGCATTGATGATGGATGCCATTCTGTCATCAAGTCTTTTCATTTGCATGGTCCGTCTGGCCGACATGAAGGCCAGTGCTCTGACCGTGGCGTCGTTCATGTCCGTGTGGGCTATTGCCTATATGATCGCCTCATTGACCGCCGGCGGACTGGTCACCAAACGCAACGCCGGTCATATTCTGGTCGGCAGTTGTGTTGTCAGTGCTGTCGTCTCCATCGGCTACGTCCTCGTCCCGGGCACCGCGGCCATGTATTTGGTCGGCATCCTCCAGGGATGTGCGGCGACGTTCTTCTTCACACCGTTTCAATACTTCATGAAGCTGCTGGACGAGAATCAGAGGAAGAGCATCGCTCATTCCATCGGCCTGTACACTTTCTCGTGGAGCATGGGATTCGCCCTGGGGCCGTTCATCGCCGGGTTCCTGTGGGTACGTCTCGGCTGGCAGAGCTGCCACCTGATGAACGGTCTGCTGGCCGTGTTCATGGCCTGCGGGATCATGCGGCTGAAGCGGTTTGCCGAGGCTGCTCCCGACGGCCACGTAGCCGGGACACCGGCTGTCGATCGCTATGCCGACATGCCCGACTTGGCATGGATGGCCTGGGTCTTCGGCGGCTTGGGCTGTGCCATCATGGCCCTGATTCGGAGCGTTTTCCCTTCCAGTGCGGTCGCCTTTGACCTCTCCAAACCCGACCAGGGCACGACCTTCCTCATTCTGAGCGTCACTCAGGCCCTGGTTGGGCTTGGCCTGGGTCGAGGCAGACTCTGGATGTACAGACCGGTGCCGGTAGCCTTGTTCGGCCTCTGGGGCCTTGCCGGACTGGGGCTCTTCGCCACCGCAGACGCCGCGATCTCCTTTTACCTTGCGGCGGCGTGTTTCGGCGTCTACTCAGGGGCGTTCTACTTCTACTTTGTCTTCCACTCCCTGGTGCACCCCACCCGCGCCGCCCGGTACGTTTCGGTAAACGAGGCGATCGTCGGCCTGACCAGCATTGGCGGACCTTTCATCGGCGGGGCGATCGGCGACCGCTTTGGCCTGCCCGCGTCCTACTTGACCGCCATGGTCGTCCTGGCGATGGCCATTGCCATCCAGGCGATCCGGCACGCCAGGAACATGTCCGCCGTTCGGAGGGCTTCTGTTCTTGAGCCACCGAAGTCTTAAAATCACCTTCTGCTCGCTCAGGATTCAGGCTCGCAAAGGGGTTCCTGGAGAACTCGGGAGACGGTTTATCGCCACTTCTTCGCCAGCCCATGCGAGAGATTTGACGACCCGAAAGCCGATACTAATTGAAGGTATTGCGTTAACTTGCGCTCACGCGCATAATGCGGCCGTTAACGGCGTTCGCACGGCGCGGCGAACCCGCCTCATCAGAGTACGGTCGTACGGATTTGTCCGATCTTTGGTGTGATCGGTGCAAGGGTGCGCCCCTTCCAAGTTGAGGAGACACACACATGACAAGGACGCTGCTGGCATCATTACTCGTATTCCTGTTTGTTCCTGTGGTCATAGCGCAGACGACCACTGCCCCCGCCGGCTACGGCGGAAGTTGGCCGGAATGGTCCAAGGCGACCGGCGATTGGGGTGGCGCCCGCACGGCCCTGGCCGACAAGGGAATCACCCTGGACTGGCGCATCACCCAGATCGTGCAGGAAAACATGCACGGTGGGGCCGATACGAACGGTGCGATCAAGTATTCCGGATCAGCCGAGCTCGAACTGAGACTCGATACCGGCAAAATGACAAACGGGGCTTGGCCGGGTGGAACGTTTGTGTTCTTCGGTGAGCCCAGGTGGGGCCGGGGAGTGAACCGCCATGTCGGCAGCCTCATGCCGGTCAACCTGGATCCCCTCCTGCCCGACAGCGACGACAGTTGCGAGATGACCCTGTCTGAGTTCTTCTACCAGCAGGTTCTCTTCGACGGCAAGTTGGTGCTCATCGCTGGCAAGCTCTGGGGTGCTCGGGCCTTCGACACCAACATGTTTGCCAACGATGAAGAAACGCAATTCATGAACCTGGCGCTGCGCAACTACCCGATGATCGGCAATTTCCTCCCCTACACCACGCTGGGGGCCGCGGCGATCGTCAACCCCACCGACTGGTTGTCGATCTTGACCGCAGTGGCCGATTCGGACGGCAGAGCCACCCGGACGGGCTTTGACACCGCCTTCCACGGCGATGCTAACACCAGCATCATCCACGAGTGGGATTTCACATGGAAGCCCTTCGGTCAGCTCGGCCACCAGCGCTTCGGCATCGTGACCGCCTGCAAGGATACGCCGACCTACTCCGGCGGAATGCAGGACTGCAACCTCGCCGCCTACTACAACTTTGACCAGTACCTCTGGACTGAGGCGGAGGGTTCGGACCAGGGCGTGGGCATCTTCGGTCGTTTCGGCTGGGCCGACCGAAGCGTCAACCCCATTGAGTACTTCTACAGCTTCGGCGTCAGCGGCAAGGGTATCATCCCCACGCGGGACCGCGACACCTGCGGCCTCGGCTGGTACTTCGGCAACGCCAGCAACGAGATCCCAGCCCCGATCGTGCAGGAAAGCGGGATCGAAATGTATTACAGCATCGAGGTCTTCCCGTGGCTCCATATCAGCCCCGACTTCCAGATCATCTGCAATCCGGGGGGCGGCAACGCGGACACTGCACTGGTGGGCGGCGTCCGTTTCCAGATGGACCTGTAAGAGCCGGCGATCAGGTTCGACTCAGAGATTCTGCGGGCGGCATCGGCCAACGGCTGATGCCGCCCTTCTTCTTTGAAGGACTGAATCTCGGGTATTTCGCTGCGACTCCGCCCCCGCCGTCCCGCCTCAACTCGACCTGCAAGCCTTCGCCCGGCAGAGTCGCCCCAGATCCGCCGGCTCCCAGCCCGGTTCAAGCGCGAAGAAATGGCCGTGGATGCTGCGGCACGCCCGCGAAGCGTTCTGCTCGATTCAGAACACCCTTGATCGCGCCCGTCCTGGCCGGGGACAAGCGCATGACCTGTCGCCGGCCAGGCCGGATTTCAACGCTCACGGACCTTATGGGATGGCGGCTGGAGCTGTCGTTGACACCGGGCCCACCACGGGAAGGGCCGGATCGGACGACCATTCGGCGAAGCTGGCATAGTAGTTGGATACGTCACCGTAACCCGCGTGAATCAGGGCCAGTGCGGCCAGAGCCGCTCGTCCGCCGCTCTGGCAATGAACAATCACCTGGCGATCCATCGTGACGCCATTCTCGCTGAACAGCTTGCGGAGCTCAGCCGGGGACTTGAGCCACCCCTTGGGCTTGGTGACAGGCTGCGTTGTCGGCTGCCTTTCGATCGGTATAAGCAGCCGGGCGTGTGGAATGTTCACTGCCTGGGGAATGTGGCCATGGCGAGGGTTCTTCTCCTGATCGACTCCGCGGAATTCGGCCTCCGTACGCACGTCGAGGATGACGGCCTTCGTCTCCTTGGTGGCAGCCCGCACCGTATCCTTGTCAGCCAGGCCGACCGGGCACGAGCCGGGCCGCCGCAACAACGGGATCATCACTGCGTGCGGGATTGTCACTTCGGCTTGGGACGCCGGACCCGAGGTCGTGGGGATCCGGCCGGTCTCCAGCATGGCCTGGGCACCGGCGAATCCCCCATTGAGCACCGAGACTTGGCCAATGCCCCGAAACTGCAGCAGAAACCAAAGTCGGGCCGCATCCGTCATGTTGCCGTCGTCGTAAATGATCACCCGTCTGTCAGTACCAACCCCGTGCAGGGTCAACCAATCCGCCCAGCTTTCCGCCGTGGCCGGCGAGTCCTCGGCCAGGCTCATCTTCTTAAGCAGTGAGGTGTCCACCCACCGGGCGGCGCGGATGCGACCTGCTTCATACTCCTTGCGAGGACGGCAATCCAACAGGGCTGGGGTGTTGCCGCGGCCCGCAAGCAGCGCGGCCAACGCCGCGGGTTCCACGACGATCTCCGTCTGGACCGGGTCGTCTGCCACGGCAGGAAGCGATGCCGCCAGCATACCCAGAAAGACAACCAGCTTCCGAGCGCAGGAGAACACCATCGGTTCCTATCTGGCCTGCATGGGTACCGTTCCACTGGGATGGAACAAGGCATGACATGCCTGGCAGGTTCCTTGTGTCTGTCGCATCTGGATGGAGGCGGCCTCGAAACGCCCTTCATTCAGGAGACGGCTCAATTCCTGTGACTGGCTTGCCAGCTTGGAGCCAAGCTTGGTGTAGAGCTCCTTCTCTTGCGCGTTGAGTCCCAGTTTGTCGGCCAGCGGGGCAACGTCCTTGGCGGCATCCGCCATCTTCGAGGCAACGGTGGCGGCTTCCTTCATCTGGCGTTCTCGGTCGGCCTGGGCCATGGCAACCGTATGGTCCGCGTCGGGTATCGGCGCATATCGCAGAGAATTCATGATCTCGCGGAGGCGGTCTTGTGTCACCGCGTGCATGGCGGGTCCTTGGGTTGTCGCCACGCGTTGTTCATACAGCTCGCCCGCGGTGGGGCCGCACGCGGAAATGCAGAGGCATGCGAGGACCGCACCAAGCGCCAGAAGGGCGACTGCGAATGCTTTTCTTCCAACAGGGGGGACGTTCGACATGATGGTCTTCTCCTTATGATTTGTCACAAACATGTGCCGCAATAGAAACGAGCCGCAGAACGGCTGCGCGTTCAAGTTATTGTACGCGCGATCCCGCGGCCTGCAACCATCGCGCCCGCCTCTATCCCTTCCGGAAAGCCCTAACCGCGTGCGGCCGATGAGGCCGCCGCCAGGATAACCGGCACCCAGGCGGTTGGCCGTTCCGGGGACCTCCGCCCGGAGTCAGCAGGAGCCGGACAGAGTCAGGCTGACCCAACCGACCGGGACCGCCACGGAGACCGCCTCGCAAGGCCGGACAGGCATGCCCGGTCAGCGGCGGGGCTTTGCACGACGCCTCGTCGCAGCAAGCGTGCAGAGATCGGGCGGTCGCAGGGTCGCCGGACCCTGCCCGCCCGTCAGTGCTTGCCGTAGTTCAGCGGCGTCCCCTTTCGCTGTGCCAGAATATAGGCTTCCAGCGCCCGCATCTTGGAATCGTCCGAATCGAGCCTTTTGCCGCGCACCGGGTGCTCGATGCACCAGTTGATCATGTCCCGCAGCAGCACCGTCCGGCCCATCTGCGCCTGGAACTTCGGGTAGGTCTCCGGATGCGTATTGGCCCCGTCCGGGTGACACATGTCGCACGAAACCGCGACCGTGCTTCCGAGGGCATTCGCATCGTGGAAGATTCGGGAGCCGTCGACCACCATCTTTTCGGTCTCGCGGGCCCACATCAGAATGTCGAGTTCCGTGTACTGTCCGTACTTGTGTCCTTTTCCCTGGTCGCCCTTGAGCAGGTCCGAGTTGTCGGCCGGCGGCTTGATGGCATGTCGTTCCTTCTCTTCGGCCACCCAGTCTTTTGCCCGCTCGGGGTTCTTGCGCTTCCACTGGTCCATATGCGCGTCGGCAAGCAGCTTTCCGGCGATTTGGCCCGCCGCGATCTCACTCTCTGAGGCTCCATCGCTGCAGTCCGCCGCAATGCCGTGGTTGTAGGCGGCCCACAACAGGAGGGCGCAGGCGGCACAAACCGAAGTCAGAAGGGCGCGTCGTATTCTTGTCTGCATGGTCGTACTCCTCTTGTCTTAATAGGCCGGCCGGTTGGGCTTCGGCGGCACGGCTTCCTTGCCCCAACTCAACGTATAAGCTTTCGCCACGGTCACCGGATTGCGGTTCCAGAAGTTGTGGATCTTGTCCACCAGCCCGTCGGGATGGACGCAGACCTCGCCGTCGCCGCAGCCGTCCATCGGGTTGAACGGATCGGGCCGCGTCATCTGAATGGTCAGTTCCGGCATCCCCTCCGGGGCGTAGGGCCAGGGCCAGGCGGTGGCCAGCAAGCCGTGGAAGTGGATGTTGCCGATCCGGTTGGTCAGCATCTGGTGGGTGTGGCCGTGAATGACGGTCACGTTCTTGAACCGCTTGAGGATCGCCTGGACCTCCTCGGCATCATGGGTCCAGAAGTTCCAGTTCTTGTAGAGCTTGTAGAGCGGCGAGTGAGAAAAGACGACGACCGGTGCATCGTCCGGAAGTTTTGCCAGATCCTTCTTGAGCCACTCCCGTTGCTCCGGACCGACGGTAAACGGCTTCTGCACGCCGTTGTCCAGCCCGGCCACCGTTTTCATTCGCTCCATCGGCGTCATCTTGCGGGCGGTCCAGAAGTCCTCCTCGATCACGCTCAGGAGCTTGACGAAATGGATGCCCTTGTGGTCCCACGACTCAATGGGCTTGCCGAACAGGGCCATCCACTTCTCGCCCATATCGAGATACCAGTCGTGCTCACCCACCATGATCTTGAGCGGAGCCTTGAGGTTCTTGAGAATCTGGGCGCCCAGATCAAGCTCCTTCGGCTGGCCGAGTTGGGCCAGATCGCCGCCGTAGAAGACGAAGTCCGGTTGCGGATCCAGGTTATTGACGTCGTCCACCGCCCGCATGAGCGATCGCGCGAAACGGTCGTTCACCTCCTTCTCGTAAAGATGCGAATCGGAGATATAGGCGAAGCGGAACGACTTGGCTTCTCCGGACGTGTCCGCCCCGTAGGCAACGTTCACGGGCTGGAACGACGTCGGTGGCAGCAGCCCCTGGGCCGCGACCGCCCCGAAGGCCGCCGCCGACACTTTGAGAAAGGAACGCCGATCGAGCGTCTGCAGGGCGTTGAAGAACTGCCGGCGCTCTTCCATGTATTTCGTTTCAACACTCGGATGTCTTGGTTTCATGAAATTGCTCCTGTCACTTGCTAATCCGGTCTTCGAAGGCCAGCTTCTTTCGATTGGCCATCTCGTCATCCCGGAAAGGACGATTCTTCTGCGCCTTGGCACGCTGGGCTTCCATCTGACGCCGGTTCTCCCCGGCAAACCGCTCGTCCGTCAGCATGAAAAGGAACTCCACGACCTGGTCGATCTCCTTCTCCGTCAGCGCCAAGGGCTCCATCCCGCCGTCCAGGAACAGGTTCGCCTCGCCGCCCTTGTTGTAGTGGTCCATGACGTCCCACAGCGTATCAAGGGTGCCGTCATGCATGTACGGGGGCGTGATCCCGATGTTGAGCAGCATGCTCGTGCGAAACGCCCCGATATCCGAACGGTTCTTGCTCGCCATGAACCGCCCAAGCTCGCTCATGTCGGTGGCCAAGGCAAGTTGCTCAAGCTTGGCCTCGGACGGGTCCTCCTCCATGGCCTTGATTCCCTTTCGAGCCAGCGCTTCGAAGTCCCAGTGCCGGGCCGACACGCCGACGTTGTGAAACCGGTTGTCGGTGCCGAGCGGATTCGACAGGCTCATATGGTGGCAACTGACGCATCGCGCTTTTTCGTTGAACAAGCGCCAACCTTCCTTCGCGTCCGCGGAGATGGCCTTCTCATCGCCTTCCAGATAGCGTCGGAACGGTGAGTCGAGGAAGATCATGGTCCGCTCGAACGCCCCGATCGCGCGGCCGACGTCCTCGTAGTTGACCTCCCGCCCATAGGCCTTCTTGAACATTTGCTGATACTCGAGGTCGTCGGCGATCGCCTTGACCGCTGATTCGCCGTCCGCGAAACCCATTTCGATGGGGTTGATGATGGGCAGCCGGGCCTGGTGGTCCAGCGTCGGCGAGCGGCCGTCCAGGAAGAGCGTTTGCAGCAATACCGCGTTCATCGTTGTGGGCGCGTTTCTACGCCCGAGCTGGTTCCCGATTCCCTCGGAGGTCGGGCGCTGATCGGTGAAGCCCCGGGTCACGTCGTGGCAGGTCGCGCAGGAGACCGTCCCGTCCTGCGATAGTCGTTTGTCGAAGAACAGCTTCTTTCCGAGGGCAACACGTTCGGCGGTCATCTGGTTGTCCTCGGGAATGAACGCCGTCCATACGACGGGATCGAAGCCGCGCGGCACTTCGTCCACCTTGGATTCCGGTACCAGCCGGTCGAACTCGCGGATCTGGTAGTCCATCGCGGCCGCCCCGTGTTCCGCCCGGGGAATCTGCCCGGACATCCGATCGTCCACTTGGGAAACGCAGGATGCCGAGAAGGCGAGCAGCAACGCACAGGTCGCGGCCGGAGCTGGCAGATACCGCCGAAGGGCCGTCCTCGGCGGTCCGGTCCGGGATGCCCCCAGACCACACCCGTCGCGCAGACATGATGCTCGGCCCTTGTCCGCAAGGGTCCTCTCAATCATGGGAACCTCCTTTGCTGATCTGTCGATACCGCGATGTCATGACGGAATTCTCCTTTTTTGTTTGGCGATGGGTCTGGTCGTTGCCCGCGCCGGTGTTCGGGGATGACGTCCACCGGGCCTCTGTGTTGTCCGCTCCTCGGCGCCGCGCTTTTCGATGCAGTTGGCACAGAGGCCTCGAAAGTGAATGTGGTGATCGTGTATCACGAATCCGTAGCTGCTCACATCGGGCCACGCTACTTTGGACGACCGCGTCTCCTTGAGATCGAGAATGGTCTCGCAATGAAGGCAAACCAGATGGTCGTGCTGATGCGTCCTCGGATCGAACCGTGCCGCCGAACCCGGGTGACAGATCTTCGTGATCAGGGTCAGTCCGACCAGGGTATCGAGGATGCGATACACGGTGGTTCGGGAAATGGTGTGGATGCGTTTTCGAGTCTGGTCATAGATCTGGTCGGCTGTGGGATGATCCTCTCGGTCGAGGATCATCTCAAAGACGGTCCGTCGCTGCATGGTTACGGGAAGGCCCCGCTCGTGGCAGAGTCGTTCGAGCCGTTTCACCCGCTGCTGTTTGGACTCGCGATCCATGGCCGGCTCCGTTGGCATGTTGTACCATCCGGTATGATGTGTCAATGGGGTAAATGACGCCCGCCGTACGCGGAACCATCGCTGTCTCGGGGGTCAACGGCCGGAGGCGTCGGCTATCCGTCGCCGGACGGGCCCGGAGCCACAGTGAAGCCAAACACAATCAGCAGAGAAGGACCAAACCAACGCGACATTTACGCCTGCCGGCACGGACGGCCAGGCTGACTGGAAGGACGATCTTCGCTTCCGGCGGATTCGCCTGGAATCAAACGGCCGGAAAGAACGATAGTTAATGAAAGCAGATTGCCCGCCGGCTGTCGGGCACGGGAGTTGTCTGGTCTCGCCTTGACACGTCGCCGGCTGGTCTTTCAATACTGGGAAGCAGGTTTCTGCCCCCAGCGGATTTCGCAACCTGCTCGGGCAAGGAGGAGCCCATGAATGATCGTCCCATCGGGGTGTTTGATTCCGGTCTGGGTGGACTAACGGTCGTGAGGGCGCTGCAGGAACAGCTCCCCAACGAAACGGTCATCTACTTCGGCGACACCGCCCGGGTGCCATACGGAACCAAGTCATCCGAGACCGTATTGACCTTTGCCGAGCAGGATTGCAGCTTCTTGCTGCGGTTTGACCCGAAACTGGTGATCGTCGCCTGCAACACGGCCAGCGCCCTGGCCCTCGACTACCTCAGGGAGAAGATGCCGGTACCCGTTCTGGGTGTGGTGGAGCCGGGAGCGGCCGAGGCCGTCCGAAGATGCCAGGGACGCGGAATTGCCGTGCTCGCCACGGAAGCCACGGTGGCCTCCAACGCCTACGCAAAGGCAATCGCGGCTTTGGCCCCGAACATTCCGGTCGCGCAGCAGCGATGCCCCAGCCTCGTGGCCCTGATCGAAGAGGGTCGCACCTGGGACGACCCGATCATGAGTATGCTTGTGGCCGAGTACCTGGAGGGCGTCAAAGATCTGGACCCTGCCGTGGTCGTCCTCGGCTGTACACACTATCCACTTGTCGCACAAGCAGTTATGAAACAAATGCCCCGTGCCACGGTGGTCGATTCGGCCGGCGCAACCGCCCTGGCGGCCCGCGACTTACTGGTCCGCGAGGGGGCGTTGAGTGATTCTTCGGCCCCCGGGCGTCTGCGGTGTTACGTCAGCGACAACCCTCAGCGGTTCCGCGAGATCGGTGGTCGTTTCCTGAACAAACCCATCAGGGACGTGACTTCGGTCACGCCAGAACAATTTTTTCTCGAACAGGTCCTAGAGGCCGCGGGAGCGGCCACCTAGCGACCGCAGATCTCCTGCTCCTGGTCTTGCTTCTTCACTCGCACGCGCATTCCAGGCTGCGGCTGAGGTTGTATTTGAACGCATAGTCGCCGTCGCTGCCGGCGCCGCTGCACGGCACGCTCGTGCTGCTGGATTTCTTCCATGACTTGCTGAGCGACGGGGCGAGAGCACCGATGTTGATGTTCCCCACGTCGGGGGACCCATCGTCGTGCTCAAGCACTTTGAGAGTAAACTTACTGACAAAGCGGACCGGGTGGATCAGCCCCTCCAAGGAGTATGTGTCGCCGCTGTCCACGTCGCTCGATCCGATGGCGTTCTTGGCGACCGGGTACAGGTACTTGCCGTCGGCCCACACCTCCAGGCTGATCTCGTCGGACCCGGTGGAGTCGTAACACGTCTCATCGTCGCAATCGAGTCTCAGTGCCCGCGTCTCGGTGGAGACATAGCCGTGCAGGACCGTCAGGTTGGTCTCCCATCGCATCAGGTAGGTGTCGTAGGCAGTTGAGGGGCGCTGAACGCGGAGGAAGAAGCGGTTTCCCAGACTCTCCGGTCCTTCGTAGGTGACCTCCGCGTAGTAGACGGGGGTGTCGGTGCCGTAGGCCGGGTCGTTGTCGTTCACCGACGGGCTGGAAATCGCAGCCATCGAGGCCGAATTGACGACCACCGTGTCGTTGTTGTCCTGAAAACGCAGTTCGAGCGGCCCCGGGCCCTTGGCGGTTCGCCACATGACGATGCAGCGTATGGACTGGAGCGCACCGCTGTCCGCGTTTTCGGTGTTGAACTGGAACCAGGGCATGTCCTCGGTATTCAGATACGCCGTTCCGTGGAAGTAGGGCTGCGTGCAGTTCGCCGGCAAGACAACCGCATCCTTCTTGCTCCGGCCCTCGTGACGATGGACATACAGCACATAGTTCCCGCTGCCGTCGATGGCCTTCGGCGAAATGCGGACATAGAACGGCGCCTCGGGGATCACGTACTTCTTGGCAATGATGGTTTTCTGTGGCAGGCCGACCGTGCTCGGCGGCGGGGGGAAGTACTCCGAGACGTCCGTCTCCTCGCCGTAGTAGTTCGACACGTCGAAGGTCAGATCGGTGTGAGTGTAGACTCGCATGTCAAACGCACTGGCATCATTCTGCCCTGTCGAGCTCTCGAGAGAGAATGAATAGGTGCCTGGTATGTCAAAGCGGAACCACTGGTACGCCCCGGCCACGGTGATCTTGCCCGAATAGTACTGGTCGTTCGACCAGGTTGCGGCGTTGAGACCTTGCTGCGGCGCGCGAGCCTCTACCGGGGTGCAGTACTGCGAGTGCTGGTTAATCACCGCGTGGATTCCCAGATGGTCGCTCATCGACGAATTCGCCCAGATGGTCATGTGCTGGGGAATCAGTCGCCGGTCAGCGGCCCCGGGGACGGAGTTCATGAAGATGTAGTCATAGCGGGACGACTCCGGGTGGCTGACGCCGGGGTCCCATGGTGAAGTCGTTCGAGCCCAGGTGTCGTAGAGCGTGCCGGCCCCGGTGTAGGGGTCGCCGGCGAAGTAGTGGCCGGCCGCCAGGGTCGGGTCAAACTTGAGGCCGTACTCCCACAGGTCCTGCGGGCTCAGGCCGGCCGCGACCGCCGCGTCGTACTGTGTGCCTTGCACGTTCATGTCACCCATCACCATCACGGTGGTGTTGCCGGTGTAACCATCCGGGCCGAGGGCCGCGCCAATCAGGTTCTCGATGTCTTTCAACTGCGAGTCGCGGGTTGTCCAGATGTCGGTATCGTAGGTTTCGGACACGCAGGCCACGGGGTCGGCCTGCATGTGTGTCCAGACCACGTGGTAGATATCTCCGCTGTTGGGGTTCTGAATGCGGACATAGGCGGCCGCCTTCTCCGCCAGGCAGTCCTCGCAGTTACAGTCCTCGAATTCGGTGAAGGCCACGGCAGGCCACGGAATGCCCATCGCCTCGGCCAGGAAATCGCCCCCCGGCATCATGCTGGGCGGCAGGCTCATGAACGGAAACCGGCTGAAGAGCATCAGCCCGCTGTCCTCGGTACAGGGCGTTCCGCCGACCACTCGCTCGACGTAATATGGGAAATCACCCTTGAGCTGGCTCACGAAGTAGGAACGGGCGTCTTCCAGGAAGACCTCGTTGAGAGCCAGAATATCGACGTCCGGGTGCTCCTTGATGTACTTGACGATATCCTTGGCACGCTGCATCGATCGGTCGACGGCCTCGTCGCGAAAGTCGAATGGGTTGACCACATCGATGCCGATCAGGGCGAGTTTGACCGGATCGACGATGAAGCCCCCGATATCGCCCAGACAGTTGACCACGTCGTCGGCGGCACTGGAGATCTTTGCCAGAAGGCTCTCGTCCATCTCCGGAACGATGCACTGCGTGTTGTAGGTGACGACGCGGACGACCGCCGAATCGTTCGGCTCGGGTTTGCCCGATCCGTCCGGGTCCGGCAGGCACCCGCCGGGGACGCCGAAGAGACTCAGCAGGCAGGTGGCGCAGATCACAACAGTTGACTGGTGACGCATGAGAAGCCTCCTTTTGACAGAACGTTCCTGGACTTGCGCAGTGCGTCATGATTCGGTGATGGTTGGCGCGCTGACTCGGAATCCTAGGCAAGGAAAGAACGTCGGCCCATGGCGATTCTGTGCCATCGCCGATTCAAGCGTGGCGATGCCAAATCAACCGGTGCCAGGCCGCAAAACCTGGATAATACAGGTCCAGGTATAGAGGAATGCCGGAATCGGAGACGGAATCGCCGGGCTGGATGCGGCACGCGCCGGCAGATGCGCATTCCGTGAATCATTTTCGAGACACCGGCGCGGACCACCGCCATTCGGCGATGGTTGCCGACTGGTTGGCCGGGTCGATGCGTTCGACGACGGCGCGGAGGCGGTCGGACTCGATGCGGTCAAACTCAATGGTCGCCGCCGGTTGATCGGCCGTGGTCTCGAAGCGACCAAGCAGTTTCCAGTCGTTGGCCGCCGTGTCCCATGTCTCCAGGCGCCCGGCGGCGGGCAGGATGGTATGGATGTCCATCCTGGTCATCTCCGCCGGCTTGGGCAGCCGCACCTCAAGCCACTGCGGCATGGCCAGCCCGGGCAGCGATACCCAACCGGTGTTGATATCGCCGTCGAGAGCATCGACGCCGTCCGTCCAGGAACTGCTGGTACGGGTGCGCAGGCCATCTTGACAAGCCGTTCCATGTGCGTACGTCGTAACAGAGAGCAGGTCGCTTACGCGGAACGAAGACTCCTTGTTCTTGGTCGTCGCAGACGGCCACAGATTGGAGCTGATTGTCAGTTGACTCCGGCCCGCTGGAAGGGCGACTGACACCCGATTTCCTTCTCGCCGGAAATCGATTCGTTGTGGTTCGAGGAAGACCTGCCCTGCCTGCAGCCAATCGCCAATCGTCAATGTGACGGACGTTGGCTGTTCGGCCCAGAACTCGGCGACCAGGGGGAGGTACAGGATGTCTTGCTGGATGGCGCCTGAAATACGATGATCTGCTCTGAGGACTTCCACACCCTGCAAGTTGACATAGGTTCCATCGATGAGGAGAAAGTCGTGGCCATACCCTGCCTCCGAGGGAAGCGGCGAGAGATTAACGTGCCGTCTAACGGCCGCAGCCAGGCGAGCGTCAGACCGGATCCCTTGTTCGGTTCCGGAGTGCGAGCCGCCAATAGAAACCCAAGGACGTTCTGGCTGTCCGCTGTCCCCATCGACGATACGATACAAACCGGAACCAAGCCGGCGGACGATATGACGATGCGGATCGCTATACAAGCCGCGGCCAATCGGCATCGGCCAGCCGCACGAAGTGACGAAGGATGTCTGAGAAGCCCGCTTTGTGGCATTCAAGCGGACGTACTTCTTCGGCAGGGTGCCGTGGTAGCCGTCCTGAATGACGGCATCGAGCGGCAGATCACCCAGGATCTGCAGAAGAACCCTGTTTGGCCCGGGGCCGATCTCCCAATCACCTGGTCCGGTCATGTCGAACGGATTCTCAGGATGCAGGATGAGGTCGAACTGGTGGTCACCGTTGCCTTCGATCTGGTCGTGGATAACGGCCAGGCCGCCGGGCAGAAACAAGAGGTCGCGGGTCCAGGATTTGAGCCTGTCCGGATAGGCGGCCTTGAGTTGCCCCGACGCGGCGCTGATGAGTGAAGTTCCGACAGCCGCGAGCAACTCGCCATCGGCGCGAACCTGGTTCTCGTTGTCTACCATGACGACGTTGTGCGCGACCGTCCTGGCAAGGTAGTTCCCGTAGATCGGGCTGTTGTAGCTGGCCGAGCCGGAGTCGATGATGGTCGGCCCACCAGCCCCGAAGAGGTAGAACGTGCCGATGTCGTGATGCCCGCGGTTCTGTTGAAACTTGATCGCCGCCATTGGGTCATGCGGCCCCCAGCCCTGACGCATCACTACCTGGCCGATGTCATGGAAGACGCGCATGCATTCGTCTCCGTGTGGCCCTCTTTCAAGCAGCGTGGCGTCGTCCCAAAGCAGCATGCGCGGGCTGCTGGCCACCGGCGTGGTGCGGCGATAGAGCCAGGCGGCCAGGCCGTCGCCGCGGTTCTTCATCAGACACGTCAGCAGATCACCGTACCATGAAGTGGTGCCCCCTTCATCGCCGAAATCGACCACGGCCGATTTCACTGCCCGATCTTCCGCCCAGGCCATGATGCTCCAGGCCATGTGGTCGAGCAGGTTGTCCGGGACGTGCGCGAAGAGGTTCTCACCGGTCACCCGGCGGAGCGAATTGGCGAAATCGCACACGTAGCGCGTGCCGTAGTTCATGTAGCCGATGCTTTCCTTATAACCGCCGTCGCGGCCGAAGTTGGGTTCGGACGGGCCGATCACGGGAATGGGTTTCGGGCGATTCACAGGCCAGGGGTTGTCGACGTACCAGTCGCCGCCGCGATCGTGAAGCCACGCGCGAACACGGTTGCGGACCAGGCGAGCCCACTGCGGCGCCTCCGGATGCTCGCCGAGAATGGCCAGGGCCCCCAGCCCGGCCGATGCCGAGCAGACCATCACCCAGTTGCCGGTGGGCACCTGGTGGCGGGGGAGCTGCGACGAACCGATCGGATCGGCCCACTCCTTGACCAGCATGCGGATACCCTTGTCCGCCAAGGCTTGGCGTACTGTCTGTCGTTGGGTATCGGTGAGGTGCGGATGGAGCAGGTCATAGCCGACTGCCACCGCCTCGGTCATCATGGCCGTCTCCAGCGCTGATCGCCATGGCGGATCGAAGTGCTTGGGATCGTCGAAGTATTGCCCCAGCCACCGCTCGTAGGAGCAGGCGGTCATCAGCATTTCCACGCCTTTGCGGACCAGACGCTCATCGCCCGTCATCACGGCCACGAAGGCGACGTTCTCCAGGTGCCTGTGGTACCAACCGGAACAAGTGCTGTAGTTGCCATGCTGGCCGACGCCGCCTTTCGCATAGGTCTCTGTCGGGGGTTCGAGCTCCAGGGCACTGTATGCGGCGTTGACCTGATACTGCCATCCGCGCCGCAGCCGATCCGATGTGCCAATTTTGTCCCGAATACTCTGCACCTCGGACGACCGAATCAGCAGGTAAGGATGCTTCAGCTCGCTGGGCGGGATCACGGCGTCGTGATCGACGTCTGAGACGAAGAAGGTGCGGTAGTTGGCCGGAGGCGTCCAGAAGCCAGTGGTGTCCCCGCAGAAGGCCCGCCAGTAGTACTGTCCATCTGAGAGAGGTTCGCCAGGATAAGCCACCGAGACGGCCGGCGAGATGCCGGACGTGTCCGTCACCTCAAACTCATTCAGGATGACGCCCTCCGTGAAAGCGGCGTCGCGAGCCAGTTCCACGCGATACTTCGTAGCGGCAAACAAGCCGCAGACACGAAATGTCGGCCGGCGCTCAGTAATCGTCTCGTAGTCAGAGGGCCACACCGGCAGCGGCGGCTGAATCTTCAGCCTCACCCCGTCGATCGGGATGTCACCTGTACCCCAAACCGGCGGCACAGACCCCGCCAGAAAAACAACCATCACCGCAACAGGGACGTTCCGCAGGTTCGCCATCATTCCGGCCCCACACACAGCAACAAGAGAGATCCGCGATATCAGCGGCGGATTATAACCCGCCGGTCCCACGTCTGTCAGTTATCGGGCACCCGCCGGACTTCAAGACAGGCCCCCCGATCACCGATGACCCACAAGGTAACCTCTGTCTGACAGCACGCCTGTCAGCAAGCCTCGAAGAGGCAAGAGGACTGTTTTTATCGCCCTGAAGGAGGTCAGGATGCCACTCAACAACACCGCAGTCCTGGAACCGCCGGCTCAAACGGAGTCGGCTGCGGCGGCAAACATGTTTCGACCGGCTCCCCCCGAATCCCTCGAGCAGGCCGGGCTGACCAACGAGATGGTCGACGCCCTGATCTTCAAGTATCTGATGAACGTCGGTTCCGCACCGGGTGCCAAGATCGCATCCACGCTGGCTCTGCTTCATCCCCTGGTCGTCGAGCGGCTGACCGACCTCAAGAAGCAGCAGCTTCTCGGCTACGTTGGCAACGCCAACATGGGCGACTTCACTTACACCCTGACCGAGGCCGGCCGCGGCCGCGCGCGGCAATTCATGGAAGAGAGCATGTATTTCGGTGCTGCTCCCGTGCCGCTGGGAACCTACTGCCAGGCGGTTGCCGCCCAGTCCATCACCAACGAGAAACCCGGTCCCGAGCAGCTCAGAAAGGCCTTCTCCGACCTGCTCATCAATGAGAAGATGTTCTCAACCCTGGGGCCGGCGATCAACTCCGGCCGCGGACTGTTCCTGTACGGGCCTCCCGGCAACGGCAAGACCAGTATTGCCGAACGCATTACCCGGTGTTTCGGAAGCGAGATCTACATCCCATATGCCATTCACATCGACGGCTTCATCGTCAAGCTGTTCGACCCCGAAATCCACGAACGGATTCCGGAGACCAAGTCGACCATCTTCAAGGCCGCCGCGGTGGACGAGCGTTGGGTGCGGATCAAGCGCCCCACGGTGGTGGTGGGTGGCGAATTGACCATGGACCAACTCGAAATCCGCTGGAACCCGACGACGCGGGTGAGCGAGGCCTCGATGCAGCTCAAGAGCAACTGCGGCACGCTGGTCATCGACGACTTCGGCCGGCAGCGGATGAACCCCTTCGAGCTCCTGAACCGCTGGATTGTCCCGCTGGAAAAGCGTTTCGACTTCCTGGCCCTGGCCAACGGCGTGAAAATCCAGGTGCCGTTTGACCAGCTCCTGATCTTCTCGACGAACCTCGAGCCAAAGGACCTCGTCGACGACGCCTTCTTGAGACGTATTCCTTATAAGGTCCACGTGGACAACCCATCCGAAGAGGAGTATCGCAGGCTGATGAAGATGATGTGCGATGGCATCGGGATCAGCTACGACGAGGCCCTGACCACCCAGCTGATCGAGAAGCACTACGCGCATCGTCCCTTCCGCTGCTGCCAGCCTCGCGACCTGGTCATGCTTTCCAAGAACTACTGCGAGTACAACAAGATCCCCGTCCATTTGGACGAAGAG
This sequence comes from Phycisphaerae bacterium, assembly GCA_030372985.1. Taxonomy (GTDB): domain Bacteria; phylum Planctomycetota; class Phycisphaerae; order UBA1845; family PWPN01; genus JAUCQB01. The sequence continues at coordinate 61,861 of JAUCQB010000031.1, read as the reverse complement.
ACGCTTGACTACGCGGTCGGCGTCTACTTCACGGTCATGGAAGGAACGTGATCGCCGGCATCACCGGCCGGCAATGACGCTCGAACGAAATGGACCTCGGTCCACCGGGTGCTCCGGCGAACCGAGGTCCTTTCCTTTTCTGGGCTGAACTCACGGGCCGGGATCAGGCGGCAGCCACTTGGCCGGCCCGATCCTGTCGCGAGAAACTCCTGTACAGACCGAACAGGGCGACCGCGGACAGCCCCAGAACCACAAACGGCAGCACCCTGGATAACGTCGGACTCGGAATCATCCAGGCCAGACCGGCAAGCGTCAGGCCCGCAAGCACCACCGTCACCACCCACAGGGTCCGCGGATGGTGGGTCAGCGGGGTGGCGATGGCCAGCGTACTGTACGTGCCGCTGAGCGAACCGATGATCATCGCAAAGGCAAACCCGTGAATGCCCTCGCCGCCGAAGATGTACATCACGAACAGCGTCATCAACACCGTCAGCGTTGTCAGGATCGTCCGCGACAGCGTCTGGTTCAACGAGTCATTGATCAGCCGGGCCGAAATCGTCGCCATCCGGCCGCGGTTCTCGCGGATACGGTCGAAAATGACGATCGTGTCGTTGATCGAGAAGCCCACGATGGTCAGAAGGGCCGCAATGATGTTCAGGTCGATCCGGAAATCGCGAAGCATGAGCGCCCCGCCGATCGGCGTGTCCCAGACGTGGTGGGCGATGAAGATGCCCGCCAGGGCAATGGCCACGTCATGATACAGAGCGATAATGCCCGCCAGGCCGAAGGTCAGCGACCCGAACCGGATCCACAAATAGGCGGCGATGGCGATGAGAGACAGGAGTACCGCGATAATAGCCTTGGTGATCGCCTCGCTGGCCACCTGGGGAGAGAACTGCGTCACTCGCTGCAGCGACAGGCTGGTCGCCAGCGCTTCCTTCACCAGGCTAACCTCCTTCCCAGCCACGTCGCCCAACCACTTGGTGTTGTCTTCTTCGTCCAGATAGCTGAGGACGCTGTCCTTGACCATGATGGCCACGCGCGTGCACGGGGCTACGGCCGGATCACCGCCCCCGGCCGCCTGGAGGCCGATCACTTTCGTGGGACGAGAGCCCTGGTCCTCGAAGCCGGGCTGCAAACGCATCCGCCTGATCCGCGCTTCCACCTGGGCCGCCGTCTGCGCTGGATTCAGGCCGTCGAAAACCATCACCAGGCCGCCGTGGAAATCAATGGTGTCCGAATCTACGGTCTGACCCCGTTGAACCCTCTGGAGAATCGGGGCCTGGGAGTGCCCGCCGATCACGTCCGCCAGGACAACCGCATCCCGCTTAACCGGGAAGATGCCCTCGGGGGCCTTCTCCGGATCCGTTTCCAGGCGAGCATCGACCGAGGGTGTCACCTCCAGAATCTCGCTCATCGTTGCCAACATCGCCTCGGCGACCAGCGTCTTGCGCGGCTCGGTGACGATGACCTCATATGCCTCGCGCTTCTCCCCCTCCGAGGCGAGCTCAATCGTCTGCACGCGAGCCGACATGAGATTGCGCCAGGCGTTTGAAGCGTATTCGGCCGCTTTTTTCACCTCTTCCTGAACGCCGGCCAGGTCCAACGGTTTGGGAGCCGCCTCTTCCGAGGTCGCCGTCGGGACCTTCACCTGGATGATCACACCCTTGCCGTCGTCGGTCGGCGTGACGCCGTTACGGGCGACCGCATCGTCCTCCTCCAGAGTCGGCATCAATAAGGACGTGATTTGGGACGCCGTCAGATCGCCCGGCGTCGTGACCCGGAAACGGTTCTCGCCCGCCTCGGTGACCGTCGCGCCGGCCAGCCACGTCGCGGCCTGCTTGAGCCAGTTGGCCGCGTCGTTGGCGACAAGCTGCTGGATCTTCTCATCATTGTGCTGCTTCTGACTGTCAGCCTTGACCTCAATCTGGACGCTGGTTCCTCCGATGAACTCGATGTCCATGTAATCGGCAGGCTTCACCATGAACATGCCGAGCAGACCGACGCCGATCGCCATCGCGGAACAGACCCAGAAGATGCGATATTTGCCCATCCAGTTGATGTTCGGAGCGCTCAGCAGCTTGAACATCGGCAGACGGTTGGCTTGCCGGTGGCCGGTTGCCCCGTACAGGAAGCGGAACAGCCACAGGCTGGCCATCAGCACTGCCGCCGTCCCTGCCAGCCAGGCCAGGAAAACACCCAGCCCGTAGAGCCGTGAATCCTGAAGAGTGTCGGGATGGTTTGCCAGGTACCCCGTTCCCATCAGTACCCCCGCCGCCGCCACCAGAATACCCGTGCCCAGCCAGGCCTTGTTTGTTTCCTCCCGGTTCAAGGTGTTGGGCACCATGATGTGGAAATACTGGCGGGTCACGAACAAGGCCGTGAACATGCTCGTGCACAGGCCGATTCCGAGCGTCAGGCCGAAGCCCCTGATCTCCTCGCTGCCGATGACGCCCAGGATCACGGCCGTGAGGATCGTGGTCACGTTCGAGTCCAGAATGGCACTGAACGCCTTCTCGTAGCCCAGTTTCGCGGCCATCCTGACCGAGATGCCTCGCTGCAATTCCTCACGCATGCGTTCATAGATGAGCACGTTGGCGTCCACCGCCATGCCCAGCGTCAGCACCAGACCGGCGATGCCCGGCAGCGTGAACGTGGCCTGGAGGAAGCTCATGATGCCCAGCGTGATGACCATGTTCAGCAGCAGGGCGATATCGGCGACCAGGCCGTTGTAGAAGTAGTAGACGGCCATGAACACGGCCACCACGACGAACGCCAGAACCGATGCCTGGAAACCCATCCGGCGGTTGGTCTCGCCGAGGGACGGCCCGACGCTGTTCTGCTGGAGCGGGACCTCCTTGAGCTTGGCCGGCAGCGAGCCCGCTTCGAGCGTGCGCACGATGTAGTCGACGCGCTGCGGCGCGAACCGGCCGGTGATCTGGCCTCTGTCAGAGATGGCGCTTTGAATGGTCGCGGAAGAGATCGCCTCGTCGTCCAGGACGATGCACAACGGCCGCTCGATGTTGTTGTTGGTCAGTTCCCAGAACTGTTTCGGTCCGTTCCCGCCCAGTTGGAAGTCGATCGCCAGGCGTCCGAGCCGGTCGCGGCCCGGATAGGCCCCGGCCAGCGTCCACCCGGTGTTCCTCAATAATCCCATGTCCGGCGTCGCGTGGGCCAGAACGTACTGCGAACCGGCATATTCGCGGATGACGTAGTACTCCGCGCGCCAGTCCTCTGGATCCGGCTTGGCGATCTTGATCCACATGAACTTGTCACCGGTCTGAACGCGCGGTCCGAACCGGGACAGGTTGTTCTCGTAAGTCGAGATTTCAACCTGGTGCTCGGGATTCTTCGCGTCCGTCATGGCCCGGTTGCGCGGGTCGCGCGTGGCCAGGATGCGGAACTCGAGCACGCCGGCGCCCTTGAGCAAACGCATGAGGTCCGCCGGGTCGTCGAGCGACCCCCGGTATCGGGCGCAGGCATCGTAGGTGCGGATCACGTTGTCGATCAGCTCAGCCAGGTCGCCGTGTTCCCCCTTGAGCCGCTCGATGCCCTCAACGCGAGCGGCGCTCTTCCTGCCCAGGGCCAGCAGGTCCTCCAGAACCCGGATTTCGAGGTTCTTGGCAACCAGTTGACCGATCAATTCATTGCGCTTCTTGAAAGCATTGTCGACCCGCTGTGCGAGTGATCGATTGACGTCGTCCCACTCCATGCCCGGACGGCTCGTGGCCTCCTTGACCGCCGAAGGCTGAGTCGCCTCCGGTTGGGTGGCTGTACCCTCTTTCTCGAAGCGGGCACTGAGCTCCCGGTATCGCTCATCGACTCTGACCAGCTCCTCCAACAGGGGTCTTCGGCTCTCGTACCTGCCCACCAGCCGGGTGATCGTCTCATCTCGCTGGGCCGGCGGCAGTCTCAGGGCCTGCCGAACCTGTGGCTCGCTGATGTACGTGTCGACGAGAGCCTGCCGGGCTTCGTTGTATTGCTCACGGTTGCGCCGTTGCTCCTCGGGTGCCCGCGGGATCTGGATCTCCAGGCGGTTGCGCCCGATGGGTCGCCAGATGAGATTCCGGTTCCCTTGCGGGTCCACGCGATTCTTCAGCACGTTCATGACCCGCTTCGCAAGATCGTAACTCGTGTCTCCGCTGTCATCGATCTCAAAGAGCAGGCTGTGCCCGCCGCCCAGGTCGATGCCCGGCTTGAGCTGCTCCGTCGTAAAGGGGTATGTCTGCCACAACGACATGCCCGCAAAAATCACGATCAGGCCGACTTTCGACCACAGATTCTTCTCGCCCATGACCATTACCTCACAACCGCAACGGCATCCGCTGCGTGATGACATCGTCCTATTCAACTATTCACTAACGGCATTCTCTTCTGATGAGTCCAACCATTCCGCCACGGGGCGGCGGCAAACGTACGGAAAAACGATCCGGCGGGCCATGACCCGTCGACGCCGATGGCCTGTCAGCCATTAACGGGAGGTGCGTGGGCGTCACGACAGATGAAACGACAGCGTTGCCTCGGCGAGCCCTGCGGCGGCAAGCTGACCCACAGGACCGTGATTCGGGGATGGTGCGCGGGCTTCCAGCCGGCAACCGTCGAGAGATGCTCGATCGTCCCGGCCGGCCGTTCCACCGGCGGGCGCTCCGCCACGCCGTGCCAGACATCCGCTTGCGGAGCGATCTCGAAGGCCTGCTCGTTTTCTGATTCCGGCCGGGTGTCATCGGTCTTGTTTGTGGAGCCCGACCGACCCGATTCGGCCTTCGCCGACTCGTTTTCGGTCGGCATGACCCAGGCACGCGTTGAGAGCGTACCGGCCACCAGGGTAAGCGCGGCCAGCCAGGCCAGCTTCAGCGGAGACAAACCGGATTGGGACTCGTCCGTACCGTGCATAAGAGGTGCTATGATAACGCATTTGGGCCGCTGGCATCAACCAGGCCCCCCAGGGGGGCCATGCGATCCCGCTTGCCGTCCAGGTGCCCCGCCCTGGGGTGGCTCAGGGGTTTGTGGTATCCTTGGGGCGAATCAAGCGGGGGGAGTCTGCCTTCAACCGGATACCCACGGGGAGTCGCGCTCATGACCGCGCTGCCAGACAAGCCCAAGCTCAGGCGCGTCGAGGCCTTTCCGGTAAGCGACGGCGAAGCCCGCAGGCCGCTGTACGTTATTCGCGACCCCTGTGGCCTGGCCCAGGGGCTGATCACCCTCTCCCCGGTCGCCATGCTCATCCTCTCGCTGATGGACGGCGAGAACGACCTGCTGGATATCCAGGAGCTTTTCGCTCGCCACACCCTCCAACTCCTGCCCCGGCAACAACTTGAGGACATGGTCCGACAACTCGATGAGGCTCATTTCCTCGACAGCCCAGCCTTCGAAGCCCATTACAACTCTCTGGTGGAGGACTATCGAGCCGCCCCGGCAAGGGTTTCAGGAGGCGAGGAGTCTTTCGGAGCCGCCCCCGGCCAGATGGGCACGGTCATCCGGCAGATGCTGTTCGACGGTCAGGACACGCCGGGCAGGATCAATCGCAAGCTGGTCGGTCTGGTCGCGCCGCACCTGGATTATCCGCGAGGTGCTCCGGCGTATTCAAAGGCATACCGGCTGGTCGCGGCGACCAGCCCGCCCCGGCGGGTGATCATTCTCGGAACCAACCATTTCGGTCAGTCATCGTCCGTGGTGGCCACACGCAAGGACTTTCAGACGCCCCTGGGTACCACTAAGACCGACGGCCCGTTCATCGAATCTCTCGAAAAGCGACTCGGGACCGGCCTCTGCGAGCACGAGTTCGACCATCAACGGGAGCATTCGGTTGAGCTGCAGTTGCTCATCCTCCAGCATCTGCTGGGCCCCGAGCGGTTCGAGATCGTTCCCGTGCTCTGCCCGGACGTCTGCGGGCCGACTGGCACAGCCCCATACGACGGCAGGGGCGCCGACCTGCACGAGTTCGGCGAGGCCGTCGGCGAACTGGTTCGGGCAGATGGCACGCCGACGCTGATTGTGGCGGGGGCGGACCTCAGCCATGTTGGCGGGCAGTTCGGCGACCAGCGAGATCTGGAAGCGACCTTCCTTCAAGAGGTCGAGCGAAAAGACCGCGAGGCGCTCGATGCCCTGGTCAGCCAGGGGTGCGAGGCATTCGTCAAGGTACTCAAGGCCCGGGAGAACGACACCCGGGTGTGCAGCGCCGGTTGCATCTACGCCATGATGACGGCGCTCCCCGGCGGCCGCCCCGAATTGCTGACCTACCACCAGGCCGCCAATCCACAGGCAGGCAACGGCGTAACCTGCGCCGCCATCGCCGTGTGGGAGAAGTAGACCCCCCAGTTGCATCAAAAACGCCGCGAAGCTGTTACAAGACACGTGTGAATCAGGTGTTCCATGCCGGTTGGTCACTGTTCCCGGAGTTCACCGGCGGCGAGGCTCATGGGCGACGGCGAAGGATGCCCCATTCTCCATTCCGCATCCGCCATTCTTCATACCCCGGCGTTGCCGTATGCAACACTGAGGTTTACTCCCCGGCGTCGCGGCAGGCAGCGCCGGGGTTGACATCGTGCATTTTGAGAATGGCACCAGGGCTCTCGGGCTGGCCCGTGCGCGCGGACAGGTACGCCGCCTGGATCACGGCCATGACGGCCATGTGGTCGCGGATCGAGGAATGGAAATGCCCTGACTGACTCGCGAGAGACGATAGGAAGTTCTCTATCGGAGCCAGCAGCGGGTTGGAGGCCCGCGGCAAATCCGTCAGCGTTCTCTCTCCCGCCCGGTCGCGGCAGATCACTCGCGTCGCATCGACGCGAAGCGTCCCCCCGGTCCCGAAGAACTCGATGTCACGGCGATCAGGCCCCGAGGTCCAACAGGCGCTGGCCACCGCGATGGCTCCGTTGGAGAACTGGCAGATGAGTGCGGCTGTATCTTCGGTGTCATAGGGAAACCGGGTTCCCGGGCGAGAGACGCCTTTGGCGGCCGCGTACACCGTCGCAGGAAGCCCCATGACCTTCACCACGGTGTCCAGCAGCTCATAACCGCGGTCCAGCAGCACGCCACCGCCGGCCCGGATTGAATCTCCCCGCCAGTCGAGATCCTCGCCGCTGCAGAGATCGACGCCGCCGACGGCAAGAAAAAACCGCCCCAGCCGATCCAGGCCGATGGCGTCCGGTTGAAGCGACGGCTCGATTCCCCAACTTCGTGACACGGCGATGGGGCACCCGGCCTTCTCGAATCGTTCCATGATCTGGACTAACTCGTCGAATCGCCGCGCCGCGGGAGGCAGCATCCATACCGGGCAGCGATGCTCAGCCGCCAGGACCAGGTATTTGCTGCGAAGAAAAGGGGGGACGGCCACGAAAAGGGCATCGAGCGGATTCTCAACGATCAGCGATCGAAAGTCGTCATACGCGGCGATATCCGGGTGCTTCTCGACGAATCGATCGATCCGGTGGGCTTTTCTGCTGGCGACGGCAACCAGTCGGCACCAGGAGCTCGATAACAGGGCCTCGGCCACGAGCTGACCGCCTTGCCCCAGGCCCATCAAGCCGACCTTCATCATAGGTGCCTCCCTGCCGATCGTTGGTGCGCCGACGTCGCATGATGCAGCAGTCCGGTCTGGTCAACCAGCCCGCCCGGGTCCTTCCGTGACCCCACCTGCGCAATCAGCCGGCGCTCGATCTGAGACTGATACCCGAACCTTCCGGGATCAGCAAGCCGGTGATGGGGAGAGCATATCGACAGTGAGGAATCGTCGAATTGGCTGATGGGACGACAGGTCCATCAGACATCGTGGTGCTGAAGGTAGCGTCTGGCCTGTTCAACGCCCTCGGCGTTGGGGCGAAAGTCACGATTCACCAGCAGCCCCAGAGCCCGGGCTGCCCGACGGCTGGCAGGACCTTCTCGAGCCAGGAGCCGGCAGACCACCTGCTTCCCGCTCCAGTTGCCCAGCCTTGCCAGGGCCTCGGCGGCACGGATGGCAACCCCATCATCCCGATGTGGCAGGAGTCGTTGAAGAGGTTCCAGGGCCTCCGAATTGCCGAGCATACCCAGCGCCTCGGCTGCTTCACCCTGGATGACCGGGTTGCTGTCGCGCAGCACGGAAATCAGACAAACCACCCCTTCCCTGCCGGCAATGCTTTGAAGAACGGGGATGGAGGCGCGACGGATGATGTGATCGGGAGACATCGAGGCCATGACGACCTTCGCGACCATGCCTTTGGTGCGCTGGGAGGGAATGGAGGCCATCGCCAGAATCTGCAGCATCCGCCGACGAGGCGTAAGCTTGCCGTCTTCCTCGTCGGCTCGCTTCTGCTTGTCGTATTCAACTTCCTTGGCCACAACCTGGCTGTAGTTCCGGGGATCCAGCCGCGGATCCTCCGACGTGCCGAACTGAACGCCGGTCAGGAACCAGCCTTCCCGCACGCAACGCGAATAGACCACCTTGGCCGACAGCGACCGGATCTTTCCGTCGATGATCGAAAGGGTTACCAGGACACCGGCGCGGCGAGCGAAATGCTGACGGCTCAGGAAACTCAGGCCGCCTGCGGAGATTTCACGTGTCCGGCCAGTCGTATAGAGCACCGACTCGCCGTCGAGGCCGATAAACCTGATCTCGCACGGGATGCGCGCCGTCTTGCGCGCATAGGCTCTCTTCTCGGACCACCGAGAGTCCTGGCGGGCTGACTGCTCGTCAACCTCCAGGAGCATCTCAAGGATCTCGCGGTCCTGAGTCTCAACGCCGGTTTGTGTCTGGGTCTCATCCATAGTCGGGGGCACTTGGCCCTTGCCTTTGCCTGGCGCAAGAAGCCGGGCCGATCGACCCCAAACGCGAGTCACGCCTCTCCTGCCAGACTCCGTGTTTTCTGCGACGATCGGACTTCATGAGTTCCACTGAGCCGGCAACGCCTGGGGCAGCACGTGAAGCCGCCCGGCGCCTGAAGTCCGATCCGACAGGCAGTCGCCTTACCAACCGAGAACATCTGAAAGACCGGTTGTCCTCCTTGTCCGAAAAGCGCGCGATTCTTCAGGTGCTTTAACCGCGGGCCTCAAGGGCTGTCCGACGATCATGCGGTGTGTCTTGGAAGCCCGGAACGAGCAAAGCGTCTGCGCTCGAACCAGCCCGTCGGTCAGTACCCCTGCGATCGGGGTCGATGCCCGCCGGTTGCTTCCAGACAGGCCGGCAGTAGGGCGAGTGCCGGCCATATCTCAGAATTCGGCCAGAAAACACAGAGGATTTACTATGTCCCCGAAAGGTAACTCTGACCGTGAACGTTCGCCTGCTTACTGCGTCCCATAATCAGCGCGATGCCTGCACCGCTTTAAGGCCGCATGACCGGGCCGATGTCAGCCCACGGCGGGCAGCCTTCAATCGGCGAGCCGACGGAAGCGGACGTTTCTCAGGGCGCTGCCAGTGTCCCAATTCGCGATGCCGAACGGCCGGGCCGCTTCCTGTTCCCACCAGACGCTGAAGCTACGCCCCTCCCGATCGAGACTGATCATGTGTTGATCTTGTATCCAGACGTCGATCTTTCTTGTCGTGACCCGTAGACGCACCGAGTACCACGCGCCGTTCTCGAAAGACATGCTGTTGGTGGTCATGTTCTCGGCCGCGTGCATGTGGTCGACGTTCGACAGCCCGACGACCGAACCGCCCCAGCCGCCGACAATGAGCGTGCAGGGCTCATCGCCGACGGGAAAGGTCATCCCGCAGAAGAAATCGTGTCCGTCGGTCCGCTTGGCTTCCAATGAGACCTCGTAGTTTTCGCGCGGAAAGGCGCCGTCCCAGCCGATGCCGGTCTGCAACTGGCCGCGCTCCATCACGATCGTGCCGTTGTCCACGCGGACCTCCTTGTGGCCCACAAACGCCTTTTCAGTCAGCACACGCCAGCCGCTCAGCGTCTTGCCGTCGAAAAGGCTGACCCATTCACCCGGCGCAGCCTCCAGCAGCACCGCCGGCCGGGACGCCGCGGGTGCCGGGGCCGACGATGGGGCCACTGTCGGCACGGTCGCCACGGGTGCCCTGTCCGCACAACCTGCCGCCACAAAGGCACAGATTGTCGCCAACACTCTTGCGCAGTTTCTCAACGATTAGTTCTCCATCTGCGATGAACCAACACCGCGGTGCGCCCCCCTCTGACTCTATTGCTTCAGGCTCAACAGCATGCCCTGGCCGGGAGCCAGCCAGTTGTTTTCGCCCGCCCAGGGGTGCACCGCCCCGGAGTAGGAATTGACCTGCATGATCTGACCGGCTTGCTTGAACCTGATCGTGAAACTGGCCGATTTGTGGAGGTCCTTGTTGACCACCATCACGAAAGGCCGACCCTCAGGCCCCTCAAATTCGCCTACCACGAACTTCCCACCGCTCACTTCCTGAACGAACTTGCTGCTCGCAATGTCCTGGCACTCCTTCGGCACGTCGGGGTGATGAAACACGTTGACGCTCTTGAGCTTCAGATATGTCGGAGCCAACTGGTGGATCTGCAGATTGACGCTCCGAAGCATCTCCCAGACAGCCGTCTTGTGGCCGAACTGATCGATCGGGGCCATGCGGTAGTTGCCCGTGGGGGGGGCGAAGTAGGTAAAGTAGCTGATGCCCCGGGCCCCATAGGCCAGCGTCGTGTAGGCCTGAAATCGCAGGCCGTTTTCGCTCGGCTCGGCGTAGCGGAAGTGTGCATTCGATAGAACGATGTTCCAGAACGGCAGGTCGTACTTCAGGGCGATCCTTCGCGCTGACTCAAGGTTCTGAAAGTAGCCGTCCTTCAGCGAGCCGTCGTCCATCAGCGCATAGTGGTCGTAGCTGATGAAACTCGGCTTGACGACGGTAACAAACGTTTCCACGTACTCGTCGTAGGTCTTGACCCCCAACTGGGGGATGGATGCCACGTTGGGGAACAGGTTGATATAGCAGCGGGCGTCCGGATCGGCCTTGCGATACGCGGCCACCCAGTTGGCCAGGCCGGCAAATGCGTGGGCGGTCGGCTCGTCGCGAAGGTAATACCCAAAGACAGCCGGGTGCTTGCCCACTTGCTTCACCAGCGGCTCGACGCGTTTGGCGATCTCGCCTTCGTCCAGCCTGGCCTCGGCATCGCCCACATGCGTGTTGTGCCCCGAGACAATGCACTTGAGCCCCGCCGCCTGAACCGCATCGAGCCCTTCAGGGGGCACGAATCCCGCGAGATTGAAACCGCACTCGGCAATGTCTTTCAGCACGGCCGGGTCAGGCCTTGTGCCGCCCCACGGAAGAATGGCGAAGTCCTCAGGGGCCACCCGCTTGACGTCTGCGGCCAGAGCCGGGACAGAAAGGGCTGAAAGGACGACCAACAGACAGGTCACAATTGCCGAACGCATCAGTAGAACTCCTTCGTAAGAGCAAGGACCGGGATACTCTGCGGCTCATGCTAGCGATTTGAGCGGAATCGGCAATTCAGAACCGCCGGGCACATCTGGGTCAAGCGCCGATGCGGCTTCCTCGTGCGTCTGGTGATGCCAGCGTACGCAGTATCAGAGATGTTGCTGGAAAAGACCGAAGTCGGATTGGTCGACATCGCCGTCCTTGTCGAAATCGGCCGCAATCTTGTCCTGGGCGTCTGGCGTGAGGCTGCAGTCCGGTGGCAGATGTGCCGGGCTGTACGGCACGCCGGGGCCGGTCGCACACGCAGCGAAGACATCGAGATCCTCGGCATCCACCGAGCCGCTGTGATCGAAGTCCGCGGCCACGGCCGGGGCGAAGCTCGCAGCTTCGCCGATGGAGCCGTCGATGGCAGAAGCGACCGTCGAGCGGTAATTCGATGCGTTCGTCTGAAGCACGAGCAGGGCGGTGCTGCTGCCCGGTCCGATCCCGGTCAGGAATTCGAAGAAGACCGCATCCCCGGTGCTCGATCGGCTGATGTACGCAGGCGGTGTGCCCCCCCCGGGACTCTGGTAGCTCGCATCCGCCAGAAAGCCGGCGAAGTCAATGACTGCAAGGGTATTGATCATATTCGCGCTGCTGGGATTGTTGGCGACCAGGTAGGCGAATGTGAGACCGCCAAGGGGGTTAGATGTATCCCCGGCGATGACGGTCGTTGTCACGCTGCCGGTGAACGTTTCCGCCACGAGAGGCGCGGCGACGGTGCTGGCGACGACGGTTCCGTCAATGGGGTCCGGCTCACCCGGAGAAGGATACAGCGTTCCTCCCGGGGGAAGGAATTCTGCAAGCACGGCCGCCGGTGCGGCAAGAACCGTAACCGCCAGAACCATTCTTGTTGCGCATTGGGGTAGGCTTTTCGTTTTCATCTTTCCCTCCGGCCCGGGGGATGGCCCCGGGATCTCCTCGTCATGAAGACTGGACGCTAACCAGGGCCGCAGAAACCATCATCGTGTGCGACCGGCATCTTCCCGATCAGCGACGGGCGGGGTGCCCATCTCGCACTGTGAAGGACTCCACGTTCCCACTTAGCATCATACCACAACCCGCGGGCTGCGTCGAGACTATTCTGCGCGTCTGGGGGCTCGCGGCCTGGGCCGGGTCCCGCCCGCAACTCTCACCCTGGGCGGGGTATGCTTTCATAGAGTTGGGCGGTTCCCCGTCCAAACCGTTCACTGCCCCCTTGGTAGGGGGCGCGGTACATCAAAAAAAGCCGCCACCCGGAGGTGGCGGCTGTTGATCTGCAGGGTGATGGCCGGCGGCAATCAGGCGCGGCTTTCGCGCCGGCGGAGCAGAAGAGCCGTGCCGAGCCCCAGCAGGGCCAGCGAAGCAGGCTCGGGGATGGGGCCGACGCTGGGGACGCCGGCTATAGAACCATCAATAACATACGCCATGGTGTGGACCCACTGCGGGGCGTCCGTCTGAACGACGAGCCACGTGCTGCTCGATCCCGGCGTCAGCAGCCCCGGACCGACGGGGAAACCTACGAAACTGAACCCCACGACATCCGCTGTTGGACGATTGATATAAGCGGGCGCCGTCACACCTCCCGGGGGCAACGGGGGCATTGACGCTCCTGGCGCCTGGTAACTCGCATCGGTCTGCCAACCCGTGAAGTCAACCACGGTAAGACGACCAATGTCATTCGTGCTTCCTGCGTTGTTGGTCACCATGTAGGCGAACGTGAGCCCGCCCCACGGATTCGTGGGATCATTGGCAATGACGACCGACTCAAGCGTGCCGCTAAACGCACCGCCCATAAATGGCAAGGGGCCGGTGGTGAACAGGATACCGCCCGGCATTGGATCGGGTTCCAATGGTGGCGGGTATAACGTTCCGCCTACCGGCAGAGGCAGACCCGATGCCAACGGCACGCCACAGAAAAGAACGAAAAGCGCACAGATTACGCGGGATCGATTCGACGAGGTGTGCATTTTCCCAGACTCCTATGCTTTGCCCCTGCAATTCCCCAGGCTAACGCCTTCGGGCTGTAGCCTTTCCAGCCGTCATCTTATAGGGGCGACCTGCCTCATGCAACGCAATTCCGAGAAAAACCTAGGTTTTTTTACCCCATATCACCTATGCTGTTGTTAATTGTTTACATTAAAGGACTTATGTTCAGGCAACACACGGCACGCATCGGGGGTCTCCGTCCAAGGCTGGCGGGCGCAAAACCGTCAGTGGCGCCGGCTCGGGCTGCATTAAGGGGGCAGGGATGGCTCCTGTCAGTGCTGGCTTCGGTCAGAGGCAGAGGTGTGGACCGGGGCGTCGAAAAGGGTGCTGGCTTGGGTTCCGTGCATACATATTGGCATTTTTATGCCACGCGCCCCGTGCGTGGGCTCGCGGACCGGGACGGTTGTTGCCCCCTCGTCTGCAGCAGGATGAGATAAAGGGCGTATACCAAGCAGTTCGCGCTCGAACCCGGCACCAGCCTTGTACGCGTTTTCGCTGGAATTCGGCCTTCGCGATCACCTCGATGGTCGACCGCTCGATTCGCCGACTTCTCACACCGGGTCGAGGCCACATGCGACGTGAACAGGCGGAACAGGCAGCCCGGCCGGAGGCCTGCGGCGACACACCATCTCACGGTTGCCGAGCTGCCCGCACGCGGCCATGTTTTCGCGGCCTTTGGTGAGCCGGCGCTTGACCACCTGCCGCTGTTCCTTCAGCCAAGCGATAAACTGCTTGACCGTCTGCTCGTCGGGGGCGGACCAGGGAGACTCGCGCCGTGGGTTGTACGGGATGACATTAACCACGCACTTCAGCGGGCGGAGATACTCAGCCAGCTCGAGGGCGTGCTCGTGCCGGTCGTTGAGACCGGGGATCAGAACGTACTCGATCATGAAGAACTGGCACTTGCGCAGCGGATAGGCCAGCAGCGCCTCGCGAAGCTGGCTCATCGGTTCCAGGCGGTTGACGGGCATGATCTTCGAGCGGACCTCGTCGTTCGGGGCGTTGAGCGAAATCGCCAGGTTGAGCCGCCGCAGACCCAGGGTTGCGAGGCGCCGTATGCCCTCGGTCCGCCCGACCGTGGAAATGGCGATCCGCTCGCAGGAGATCGACAAGCCCGCCGGGTCGTTCAGCACCCGAACGGCCTGGATCACGTTGTCGAAGTTATCGAACGGCTCGCCCATGCCCATGAAGACGATATTGCGGACCTTCTGACGGAAGTGGGTTCGCACCACGGCCACCTGCCCGACGATCTCGGACGCTGTCAGATTGCGGATCAGCCCCATCTGGCCGGTTTCACAGAACAGGCAGCCGCGGGCACAGCCGACCTGTGACGAGACACAGAGCGATTTCCACTCCTTGCCGTGCCGCCGCATGGGCACCATGACGCTCTCGGTCTCCAGGCCGTCGTGCGTCCGCTGGATGAACTTGGCGAGGTCGCCGTCCTCGACGCACCGGACCACCGGCAGCAGGTCGGCCCGCATGCGATCACCGCCTCGCCCGGCCAGGGCCTCGCGGTACTCGGCCCGCAAAGCCTTGACTTCGTGCGGCCTGACGCCAAGGGCTTCCCGAACCTCGTCAAATGTCACTCCCAGAACGTCCACCGAACGATCACTCCGTCCTCACGAGTGAATGATTTCATCTACTCACCCTGACACGAGCGATGAGCCGGCGGCAGAGCGAAGGCAGACTGCTTGACATCATACCTTACTCTTGGACAAAAGCGGAATCGGCGTTCCCGCACTCTGCGGCTTGACCTCCCGCTGCAAGATCCATAGCATTTGGACTGCCCCCGGAGTCAGACGAGGCTGATCATTGCGGTCGTGGACTTGTGTCCGTATTCACACCAGGCCGGGAGCATCCCTCATGCACGCACTCAACCGGGTCGGGGTTCCGAACGCCATTGCACCTGCCGGTCTGCACGGAACGCGGAGTCGCTGTCACTGTCTCTTTCCATCGGCATGGAGTCTGAACATGAGCAGGAGTCCGTATCGGTCCATTCTCGTTCTGCTGGTCGTGGGAATGACGACGGTCAACGAAACCGTCCAAGCCGCCGAGCCGCCCGAGTGGGCGGTGGCCGAATGTAAAGGACTGAGTGCCTTTGCCGAGGTGGTTCACCACTGGCTCGATCGCCAGAAGCCCGACGGCAGTCTCGGTTTCGGTCTCGATGATGACTGCGAATTCTACAAGACCTGGCCGATCTTCGTTCTGGCCGCCGACGACCAGCGGGTTCTCGACAGTCTGCGCAAGGCAATGGATTAAGTCTGGCACGACGACCGCCTTCAGGACGGCTTCGTGGCCGCACCACGGGATGTGCCGCACGGCTCCGAAGTCACGTCCTACACCGCTCCGCTCATGTCCATCATCGACTACGGGAACCCGATCTTCATCGAGCGATTGATGACCACGAGCAAGAACATCGAGAAATGGACAAGCATCAACCAGGCCGGGCATCGCCATTTCCGCTGCAACTGGCTCAGTTCGCAGGAGTGCCCGGAATATGCCTATTTCGCTTCCGATGTCGCCATCATCTCGCGGGCCACGATCCCGATGATGCACCTGCTGTGGTACAACCGCGACAGCGATCTGGCCCGCTTCTACACCGAGTGGGGCCGCGCCTGGGTCGACCACGCCAGAGAAACAACATGGGGAAAGCCTTACGGACTGTTGCCGATTGAAGTGGTTTTCGAGACCGACGAGGCCGGCGGATTCACGAAGAACTGGAAGACGTCCGCCGCCGCCCGATCGCGATACGATCGCCTGTACGAGATGCTGATGGTCAACTACATGATCACCGGCGACGCCGAGTTCCTGCTGCCGATCCGAGCCACCTTGACCTTCCAGGCGTCGACGGACGGGATCGAGGAGCACCTGTGGGAGATGTACCGGGCGTTGACCGGTGACACGCAGTATGACCGCTACGCCAAGGATCGTCCCCTCAAAGCGACACGGCAGTTGGCCATCACCGCCGGCCACAAGGCGGTGGACCTGGCCCGCAAGAGCCTGGAAATCGCCAAGACCATCAATGTCAGCAACTCGACCGACAACTACCGAGCCCAACTGGACAATGAGCCGTTGTGCTATCACCTTTACGAGCTCTATCTCGGCTCCAACTGCTGGCCGGCCAAGGACCACGTCGATCTCCCCTTCCCGGCGGTCCGCTGGCGGCACGGCCGTTACGAGTTGGGTGTGATGCTTCTGGAGCATGGCCAAACCGCCTTCAAAGCGGTCTGCTGCAACGTGGGCAAGCAGACAAGAGCGTTTGGTGCTCAGTTCTTCGAGTTGCAGCCGGGGGCGTACTCGATGACGCTGGGAGTTGACACCGACGCCGATGATCGCGTCGACCGGCCGATTCGCGAGGAGCTTGTCAAGGTCGAACGGGGCACCGGAATCACCTTCGATCTGGAGCCGGCCGTCGAGTACATCCTCGAAATGCGTCAGTTGAGCAAGGGACCAGGCGGGTCTTCTCAGGCCGACCTGGCAATCTGCGATCGCGACGTCTTCTGTTCGTCGCCGGCCTCCGGGGCGGGTACGCCCACGACGTTGAAGATCCGTGTACACAATATCGGCTCGCAAGACGCTGCTCATGTCTCCGTGTGGGCTGAAGAATTGCCCGGGGGTCGGCTCATCGGGCAGCGTTCCATCGCCTGGTTGCCCAGGCCACGCAATATGGTCCCCAGCTCCGTGATCGTGACCGTGCCCTGGACTGTCGGAGCGGACGCTCAAAGCGTTCACGTCGTAATCGATAACGACCATGTCGTCGAGGAAATCTACGAAGGCAACAACCAGACGACGGTCGCCCTGGCGCAGATCCCTGAAGGCCCGCGGCTCAAGCGGAAGGTTTATGTCCCTGAATGGCACGAACAGGAGCGGCTGGGCCCCGTGGCCAACTATACCGCGGCATACATCGCCGAGCCGATCACCATCGACGGCAAGGTCGATGAGCCGGCCTGGAGCAAGGCTGAACGCCGCGGACCGCTGAAGAACCTCCAGGAACGGCCCAACGAAAAGGCCACTTTCGTCCGTATTGCCTACGGTCCCGATGCGTTGTACTACGCCATGGAATGCCCCGAACCCGATATGGATCGGCTCATCGAGATTGCCACCAAACACGATGAGCACGCCATCTTTGAGAACGACAGCTTTGAGTTCTTCATCGACCCGAACCTGAGCAGGCGAACGTACTACCAGTTCGCCGCCTGCACGAACGGCCTGACCGCCGAAGGGCGGCACTTCAACTATGACCTGTTCAACGAACCGTGGGAATGCCGCGTCTTCAAGGGCCGCGATTTCTGGTCGGCCGAAGCGAAGATCCCGTATGCTTCCATCAACGCCGTTGCCCGCCCGGGCGACGTCTGGGGCATGAATGTCTATCGAACCACGCGTTCCTTCTCGGCGCCGAAATCGGAAGAAGAGCGCGAAAAAGGCTGGAAGGACAGCGAGCGCAACGCGCTGTCACCGACGTTCAGCGATTTCCATCAGCCGCGTCGCTTCGCAGAGGTTACCTTCGGGCCCAGACCATGAGTGCAGTCCGCCGGTGGCGGAGAGGATAGGAGATTGTGGTTACTTTCGGCCCGACGCTCACACGCGGCGCCGGCGGAGGATCAACAGGCTGCCGGCTGCGAGCAATGCGGCCGTCCCCGGCTCGGGAATCACCTCGATGTTGTCGATCAGCGTGAAAAGAAGCGCGGCATCGTTCACATCGGTTGAGGATGTTGCGTTGGTATCGGAGTGGCCGAAGAAAATGTTGCCGCCGCTGAGACTGACAGTGGTCAGGTCGATGGTGGCTATCAGCAGGCTGTCTACCGTCCACGTCACGGTATTCCCGCTTTTATCGATAACCACTTGATGCCACTCCATGCCGCCACTGCCCACGAGGGTGGAACCGGTCTGCTGAGGAAAGAGCGCGATCTGCGCTGCGGGTGCCGTGACGTTGCCGAAACCTGCGTAATGCAGGTCGGAGTTGTTGCGATTGCCCGCATGGGCTCCTGCGGCGTAGACGGGGCTGATGTCCGGGTAGCTGGTCGGTGCTGCCGTGGAGTATGCCCGCCAGTCGGAGGAGGAGTTGCCGTCGGCCGTGTTGGCGAACCACACGCTGTCCTGAACGCCGCCGGGCCACTGCGGGCTCGTGCCGGCGGTTCCGATGCCGTAGGTGGACAGGTTCGTCGATCCGCTCCCCCCTACCGGGAACGGCCCGTTAAAACTCGACCAGAGATCAAACCGCACGCTGTAGTCGCCAGCAAAGCTCTGGCCCGTCGGCGAAACGCTCATGCCGCCGAAGACGCCGCTCGACAAGTTGGCCTGCAGCTTCATGCCGCGCGTCCCCGCGCCGCTCGGAGCAGCGGGAATCCCGACCGTGCTGTAGTCGAAGAAGAAGTTGTGTGCTTCGTCGGTCGTGGCCGGGCCTTTGTTGACAGTCCAGTTCGCCGTCGGGTCCACTTCGAAGTTCTCACTGTACAGGCTCGCCGCGGCCGAGCTTGCCGACACAGCAACGGCCAGGATACTGACAATGATCCGATGAGTCATGATTGTTCCTCCTCGTTCCGAAAGAGTCTGCCTCAAGAGGCCGGGTATCCGAAGGCAAGCCTTTCACCGACGGACACGTTGAACAACGCTCAGAAACAGGTCTGCGAAGGGCAAAGGGATCCGAAAACACTGTGCTTCTCATCTTCCAGACCGACCTACTGTAGTGCTGGTGATACGCCGGCGGCCACCCAAAAACCGGGGATCCGGCCAGTTTGAGGTATCTGGACGGAGCCGAGCCCTCATCCGTCCAGAGTGCCCCAGACACCATCCGGGGCGGCAGACGAGTGCCATAACACCTTCTTGAAACATAAGTTACGGTCCGAGCACCGATCGAGGGTTTGCACCGCTCTGCCCTCTGTGCGAGGTCCCGCGGAGTACCGGAGGCCGATCGAAGGCGGCGATGACAGACCGGCGACGCCGAAATGCATGCGGGCCGGGAAGACGGCGCTGCCAGCGTCAAGAATCCCCAGATTCCCCGTTCACGCCGCCTCGTCACTTGCCTTTTGCCCACGGGCCGCCTTCATTTTCGGCCATCTGCCGTCGTACGGGACCGAGATGCCGGGCGATGTCGAGTCCTTTGGTCATCTCCCACATGGAGGTGTTTTTGATCCGCAGTGCCAGAGCGGCCGTGGCCCATGCCTGCCCCCAACCGGCCTCCACGCACCACGCACCCCACCCGATGTCGCCCGAGCCGGACCAGTAGTCCCAGCGGCCGTAGTCAAACGCCCGAAACCAGGCACCGTCCAGATAGGGGAACTGCTTCGACTGAATCTGGATGCGGCAGAGGAACGCGGCCAGCCTGTCCTCTGCCTGCTTGTAGAAAGAGTCGCCCGTGGCCACGGCGGCCTCGTGCAGAGCCAGCAAAGCGAAACCGGTCGTGTACAACTGGTCGCTCACCGGGTTGCCGTTCTCCTGGATCAGCGGCACCTCGCGCGTGCCGTACTCCTCGTTGCGGGTAGGGGCGAGAAAATGGCCGCTGCCGCGGACGCCCAGCCTCACGGGGATGGCCCCGCAGGGGTCCTGATGAGCCAGGAGGTCGTCCGCCATGCGTTTGAGCCAGGCGCGGTGCTCGCCTGTGTCTTCAACGCGAACGAGCCAGGCCAGGGTCAGCAGCATGCGGGCGCGTTCGGTGTCGTTCTGCCAGAGCCACCGGTCAGGATAGGCCTGCATGGTCATGCGGATGGCGGTTTTTGCCTTGTCGAGGAATTCACGGTCCTGGGTGCGGGCGTAGGCCCACAAATAGCACGCCCACAAGGCCGCTTCGTAGTGCGGAGCGAAGTTGATGGTCTGCGCGTCATGGAAGTGCTTCCACCCGAGCCGTTCGAGTTGAGGGATGTCGATGCGGCTTCCGCGGAAGCCGAGAGTGCCGGTCGTTCGCAGGTTGGCGAGCAGGGCTCGCGTGATCGACGGGTTCCACCGATCAGACTCCAGGCACGCGGCCGCCAGGATTGCGCCCTGGATGACCCGGGCGTCGTCGTCTCCGTAATTGGCGACCCGCCAGGCCGGTGCGACCGCCCCCCAGGCTACCAGCCCGAAGGCTGGGTGCTTGGGGTCACCGCGAACACCCCTGCAGAACTCGGAGGTGAAGAGGACGTAGTTCAACAGATTCTCCGCGACGGCTTTGCTTCTGGCGCTGCGATTGAGCGACCAGTCCAGGGCCAGACACATGGCCGATTCAGCGTGGCAGTCGGAACGAAGGGGGAGCCGCTGGTTCTGGTTGCCGTCGTGTTGGATCGTTGAGGCGTAGCCTTCCAGAATGCCGCAGCTTCCGTCGCCAACCGGCGAATCGGCCGACGGCAGGATCACCTCCTCCTTCCCCTGTCTCAGCAGATCGTGCACCGCCGCCTCGCGCGAGGGGTGAATCAACAGACGGGAGTTGAAATACCATTCGGCGGCCCGCCTCAGAACCTGGCGCTCAACATCCTCTGGCAGCGGGTCATCACGACCGTACGAGGGCCGGACCAGCGGAGTGGTCGTCAGCGAGACGCCTTTGAAGCCTGGGTCCAGTCTGGCCAAGAGCTGCTCCCACAAGCTCGCCCATTCCCCCGCCGGCGCAAACCGCCCGGATATAAAACCGCTGAGCTTCGTCGTCGAGATGATCAGCTTCCGTTCCGGTCGTTCAAACAGAATCGGGAACCGCTCCTCCGGCAGGCCCCATACGGCGGTATCGAACCCCGCCACCCGAGCCAAGACGAGTATCGGATCAGATGCCGTGGTCACGACGTATCTGCCATCGTGCAGGCCGAGGATCCGCATGGGCGGCAGCAGGTCGCCGAGACCCTCGCGGCTGATGATGAGACGCTCCCAGACGGCCTTGGTCGGCGGTGCAATACGGAGTCCCGGCACCGCTTCGGGGTATTCCACGTACAGGGTCAGCTCCTTCTTCGTTGCCCGCTCAAACACGGCCGGATCGATCCGGGTCTGCCGATCGGGGTAGCCATCCGCCAGCACCAGCACGGCCGATCCTGGTTCTGCCCGATCAATCGCCTCAGTCGGGGTAGCGAAGAAGGGACATTCCACATGCGATCGCAGGAGGGTCGCATAGAGGTCGTTGTCGGGCGTGCAGTTGAAAACGATCTTCGGGCCGGCCGTTGAAAGGAGACTCGTCATCGCCACGACGCATGCAAGATCGGGAATCATGGTTCAATCCTCTGGTCCGTGGATCTGGTCGTAACCGAAGGCCGGCAACCTCGCGATGCAGTGCGGATCCCGCTCGTTCGGCTGGCGCGGTTCGGGAAAAGCGGCGCCTTGGCTCAGCCGTATCCCAACTCGCGAAGCTGCCGTTCGTCGAGGCCGAAGTGGTGGCCGACCTCATGAAGAACGGTCTTGCGGATCTGGTCGATCATGCGGCGGCGATCCTTGCACATCCGCTCGATGTTGCGCTTGTAGATAACAATTCGGTCGGGATAACGACCGGAATCCTCGACGTGCCGCTGGGTCAGCGGCGTCCCACGGTACAGGCCGAGGAGCGAACGAGGATCCCGAATGCCCATCTCGCGGCAGGTGTCCGCATCGGGTATCTCTTCGATGTCCACCGCGATCTCCTGGAGGTAGTGATGGAAACCCTCCGGGATCGACTGGATAGCCTCATCGACCACCAGCTCGAACTCGTCGTCGCTCATCCGCACGGATTGGCTCCCCGCCGGGTACTGGTTGACGAACCATACCGGTTTTACAATATCAGCCGGCAGTGCTGATTGGCTCTACCGGCGATTTCATGGAGGAGTATAGCCCGTGATCAACCACAATCACAACATCCGTGTCCTGGTCCTGGCGGTCTTCATGCCCTTTCTCGCCATCCAGGCGGGTTGCGGTCCGCAGTCGTTCAAGATCACGCCCGTTCCCACCGATCGGGCGCTCGAGGAGTCGGTGCTGATCGACGAGGGCGGCCTGCTGACCCCCAAAATCGCCCTGATCGACGTCGACGGGATCATCATGAACCGCGAGCTGGGGGGCTTCCTGAGCGAGGGCGAACATCCCGTCTCGCTGCTGATCGAGAAGCTGGACAAGGCCGCCAAGGACAAGTCGGTCAAGGCCCTGATCCTGCGGATCAACAGTCCCGGCGGCAGCGTGACCGCCAGCGACATCATGTATTCCGAGCTGTTGCGTTTCAAGAAAGAGACGAAAGGCAAGCGTCCCGTGGTGGCCGTGCTGTCTGACGTCGCCGCCAGCGGGGGCTATTACATCGCCTGCGCTGCCGACGAGATCGTGGCCCACCCGACCACCGTGACAGGCAGCATCGGCGTGATCATGCAAATGGTCAACTTCGCCGGAACGATGAGCAAGATCGGCGTCAAAGCTGACGCGATCACTTCCGGAAAAATGAAGGATGCAGGCTCGCCACTCCGCGAGATGAAGCCCGAAGAACGTGAGGTTTTCCAATCCCTGGTCAACCAGTTCTACGACCGCTTCGTGAAGACCGTCGCGGCGGGCCGGCCGAAGCTGACCGAGGAGCAGGTTCGGACGATCGCTGACGGGCGGGTCTGGTCGGCTCAGCAAGCTCTCGAACTGGGCCTGATCGACCGCATCGGAACGCTTCGCGATGCCCTGGCCGACGTGAAGGAGCAGCTTGGTTTGAAGAAGGCCAGGGTGGTCTGCTACCATCGGCCGCTGGGATGGAAGCCGAATGTCTATGCCGAATCGCCCGCCGGGCAGCCGCAGGTCAACCTGGTCAACGTGGCGCTGCCGCCGACGTGGGTGCGGCCCGAGCCGCAATTCATGTACCTCTGGGCGCCGCAGCCGTAGCCGGACGTGAAAACGCACGAGTCGGGCATCACGAGTAGATCGAGGGCTTCATGCCGGCGCACGGGCTACTCGATGGGCAATACTGCGGTTGGCGTGGTCTGTCAAAACCTGTGGGATCGGATGTGGGGAGACACGCAAGCCCGCGCCGCAGGCGCGGTAACCTGCCTCCATGAACCATGGAGCGGCTCAACCCCAAACCGCCGCTGCCCACGGGTCATCCCGGCATGCCCGGATGGGGCGGCGACGGCTCGGTCGCATCGCCCACGGAGCCTGCGGAGGTCTCGGCCGTCTGAATCCTCAGGTCCGGCCGGTCAAGGCTCACCTGCTCGCTATGAACCTGCTGAACCAGACCAAGACACCAGATACTGACTCCCACCAGTGCGCCCGCCAACAACATACGACGCCAGTTCACCGCAGTCCCCTTTCCTCGAACGCCCTCGGCCGTGCAGATGAGACACCGGACCGTAAGTCCTATTATCGGAATGCGGGGTATCTTCCTTATAGCTTTCTTCTTGTCAATGGCGGTCTTGGTTGAGGCTTCTCGCGAGACCCCGCCGCAGCCGTCTGATGCCGGTCGAACGCAGCGCCGGAGGACCTCGGGGACGGGGGTGAACGGTTGTCATCCGTCAGCCCGCGGGCTTGTGAAGCTGGGAAGTCTCCCTGCCCGGAGGACGGCCCGCGCTGCAAAATGTCACCGTCACTTTGCGAAAAACAAAGTGGGCGCGGCGTGGGAGGCTTGGTATACTTTAGTATGCCCGCTATACTCATCGGGCAAGGATGTCCGGGCTCTCCCGGACAGACGGGGGGGCAATGGCCCTGTTGCGGAGTCTCTTCAGCCCAATAACACACCCGATCCAGGGGGGGGATTATGCGAACGCGTCGATGTGCCGTCGTAGCGATCATGGTGACCGTCTGTACCGCGCCGATCGGTCGAGCTGCTCTGACCGTGGGCGTTTCGTCCCCCATGCACAAGGTGATGATCGCTGGTCAGCACGAGGGCTGGCCTTTCGAGCCTTACGAAGGGGCCTTCGCGACCACCTACAGCCTGGCGCTGGCTCGCGGCGAGCACGAGGCTTTCCAGGTCGTCGTCATCCCTGACCAAAGCGTCACCAACGCCAGCGTCACCGTCTCGACACTTCAGCCGACGGGGGGGCAGGGTGCGTTTGACGGACAGGTGAACGTCTGGCTCGTCGGCCACGTGAAAGGCGCCGCCCAGCCTCGCTCCGATCTGAAAATCGAGTACCCGTCGTACCTGGTGAACTACAATCTCACCGACAATGGCGGCTGGTGGCCGGACCCGCTGCTGACCTTCACCAACACCTGCAACGTCAACGCGGGCGACCGTGTGGCGTTCTGGGTCAACGTGGCCACGACGAGCACCACCCCGCCGGGCGACTACACGGCCATCGTCACCGTCTCGGCAACGGGCCAGACGCCCGTGACGCTGTCGCTCAACGTGCGTGTCTGGGATTTCGCGCTTCCGGCCCGCTCATCATTACCGACGGCTTTCTCGATGGACAGCCTGTGGCAGGCAAGCTGGATCTACGGCAACAGTTGGTCGACCGCGATTCAGAACAAGTACTACCAGATGCAGCAGGCCCATCGACTGAGCGTGACGGAGATCTACAACGCCTCGCCGAAATCGCCGAGCTGGTTCACGCCCTGGCTGGAGCTGAATAATGCCTTCTGCCTCAGCAAGGTGCCCACCCAGAGCGCCAGCGGCCTGACGACGTTGTACAACTATTTCATCAGTCTGGGTCGGCTGGACGAGGCATACGTCTACGGTTACGACGAGGCTTCCTCAGACAGGTTTCAGGAAATATACGACACGTTTTCGGCTATCCACTCCAATTATCCCGGCCTTCGCACGATGACGACGGCTTACGACGCCAGCTTCGGCACCTCTCCGACCACCTACTTTCTGCGGGACGTCGTGGACATTTGGGTGCCGGGCCCGCCGACCTATAACAAGGTCGCGGCCGAGGCGTTGCGCGCCGAGGGCAAGAACATGTGGTGGTACGTCGCCGAATACCCGCGCCACCCGACAGGAGCCAACTGGTTGCTCGAATACCCCTTCATCGAGGCCCGGCTGCTGATGGGGGCGATGACCTTCAAGTACAATCCGGGCGGGTTTCTGTACTACGCGGTCACCAACTACGGATACGCGTTGTGGTCGGACGGGCTCATGGCCAAGAATGGGCTCGTCGAGAGCGGCCCGTACACGAACTGGGACGCCCGAACACTCTGGAGCGATAAGTACAACGGGTTCACCGACGCCGATGGGTGCCTCTACTACCCGGGGCCCGTGAACGTCGGGCCGCTGCCGTCGATCCGCTCACAGAACATCCGCGACGGTCTTGAGGATTACGAGTACCTGGTGTTGTTGACGGACATCGCCGGCAAGCTGGGACGGTGCCCGTCAACGCCAGAGGTCGGCGCCTACGTTCAGTCCGCTCAGGCGCTGCTGGCCGTGCCGGCCGAGGTCGTCTCAGGCCTGCCCACCTCGGCCTACACCCGCGACCCGGCCGTCCTGTACGGCTATCGTCAACAGTTGGCCGAGGCGATCATCCAGGGCCAAGCTCTGATGGCCGTCACCACGATCCCGCCGGATGCCGACGGCGACGGCGTGGGCGATCCCTGTGACAACTGCCCGACCGTGCAGAACCCGGACCAGGCCGACACAGACACCGACACTCTCGGCGACGCTTGCGACCCGGACATCGACGGGGACGGTATCCTCAACGCGGACGACAACTGCCCGTATGTGCACAACCTGGATCAGCTCGATGCGGATGGCGACGACGTGGGCGACGCCTGCGACAACTGCCCTGCGGTCCACAACCTGGACCAGCTTGATTCAGACGGCGACGGCTTGGGCAACCTTTGCGACAAGTGCCCGAGTGTGTACGACCCCGACCAGCTCGATGCGGATGGCGACGGCGTGGGCGATCTCTGTGACAACTGCCCGACCGTGCAGAACCCGGACCAGGCCGACGACGACGAAGACGGCATCGGCGATTTGTGCGATCCGGATCCCTTTGGCGGCCGGCGGCTCGATGAGCGTTTCGACGGCATGCTGACCGGCGACAAGGACATCGGTTCC
Organism: Phycisphaerae bacterium; assembly: GCA_030372985.1. Taxonomy (GTDB): domain Bacteria; phylum Planctomycetota; class Phycisphaerae; order UBA1845; family PWPN01; genus JAUCQB01. The sequence goes on along the minus strand of JAUCQB010000031.1, from coordinate 35,651 downwards.
TGGAACTTGTCGTCGATGCAGGCGCGTTGGCCCCTGACCTACAGCTACGCCGGATCGGCGGGCGGAACGTTCGCGACGAACACCGGCGTCGAGCCGGGCGGCGGCGCCATGAACACCACAAAGACGTCGTACCGCATGACGGCCAATCTCGAACCGGACATGTCGAGTACTTATGGTGTCGGCAATGACGGGATCGGTACCGGCCAAGTGCTCTTCGGCACCGACGACAAACCTCTGACGCTTGAGTTCACCGTCGACTTCCGCGGCGAGACGTATGGCAGCCGCTCGAATTTCTACCTTGAACTGTCGTTGGATATCGAACAGGCCCCCCGGCAGGGCATGACCACCGAGGATCCCGATCTGGGCAACGGCGACCAGGGTCCCTGGCTGGCAGACCGGGTGTACAACGTCCTGGCGATCGGTTCCTTCACCGCCGTCAACCGCGATCCGGTCTCCGCTTTGAGCGCCGGCACAATGGGGGCGGCCTGCTACTTCGATGGTCTCCGATGGCATTACACCAAGCAGATGAAAGACCTTGACGGCAACCCCGTCGGCCTGTGGAAGAGCTCTTTCGGCGGGCTGACGACGTTCAAGATGGTCATCCGCTCCAACACCGTTACCATTCAGCTCACCAATCCCCTCGACAACCCGACCGTGCAAGGTCCTCATACGGTGCCGCGCACCTACCTCGGCGGCTTCAACCGCGTCAGTCTGACGATGGGCAACCCGCTGAGCGACGCCGCCCGTTACAGCTTCGTGGATAACGTCTCGGTGCGCAACGGCCTCATCCTCGATCCGACACAAACCGGGGCGTGCTGTTTGCCGGATCAGACGTGCGGCGAGATGCTCGCGGTCAGTTGTGCGGCCGCCGGCGGCAACTACCAGGGCGACGGCACCGGTTGCGATCCCAATCCGTGCGGCCCGCCGGCTCTGATTGTCAGCGCCGGACCGGACAGGGAAATCAACTCAGGCGGCTCGACGGTCCTGGAGGCCACGGTGAGCGGGGGAACGCCGCCTTACTTCATCGAATGGACGCCGGCCGCGGGTTTGGATAATCCCCAATCGCTTCAACCGACGGCCTCGCCGGCGGCCACGACAACCTACACGCTGACCGTCACGGACGCCATGAGCCAATTCGGCAGCGACACCGTGCTGGTCACGGTGACGGACGCCGGTGTACCAGGTGACATGGACGGCGACGGCGACGTAGACCAGAGCGACTTCGGCCTGTTCCAGGTATGCCTCAGCGGTGTCGGCGTTCAGCAGACCGAGCCGGGTTGCCAGGACGCCAAATTGGACGACGACGAGGACGTGGATCGGGACGACGCAGCCGTTTTCTCCCAGTGCGTCAGCGGTCCGGGCATTCCGGGGGACCCGCAATGCGCGGGGCCCTTCCCGCCGGCGATCACACTTGACCCGGTCGGCCAGGCCGTCGCGGTCGGCGAGTCGGCCGTTTTTGTGGTGGAGGCCACGGGAACCACGCCGCTCGGCTACCAGTGGCAGAAAAACCTGGTCAACCTCAGCGATGATGGCCATTACTCGGGCGCGAGCGCCGACGCCTTAACCATCACCAGTGCCGATGCCGGCGATGCGGCCGAGTACCGGTGCGTCGTGACCAACGCCCACGGCACCGCAACGTCCACTGCCGCAACGCTGGAAGTCGCTTCTCCCTCTCCTGCTGACGGCTGCTTCACCAACAACGACTTTGAGACGTTTACCTCGGGCGTCGCCACCGGTTGGACCAGCGCCGGAAGCAGCGCCTCCTATGCCGCGAGCACGGACGCCTATTCCGGCTCTTATTCGCAGGAGATCAAGTGGACCTCCTCCGGTACCAAGATGTCGGTCATCTTTCAGCGGGCTTGGCTGAAGGTCGGTGTCCCGTACACGATCCAGGCTTTTTTTCGGATGAACGATACCGACCGGGTCAACGGCATGATCCGCGTGGACTACAACGGCGGGACGGACCCGAACGTCTACGATCTCTCGACCAGCGCGCCGCGGGCCGAGTGGGGCAGCAAATCGCTGGCGTTCACCAAGACTACCGGCACCGATGGCTGGGCCACCGTCTTCGTTGGCGGCTACGGAAGCCATGTCTGGAGCAACGACTGGTGCCGCCTCGACCTTATGACCCCCGTCTGCACAGGTAACTGAGAACCTGTCCCGGCAGGACCGGCATCTTGCCGGTCATATTCTGCCGGTCAACGACAGGCTGGAAGCCCGTCCCGCGCTATGACAGACTCTGTGTTCCCACTTCGCGCATTGAACGATCAGACGTAGCGGCCGGCATCTCAGGCCTGTGGCCGACGCTGGGGTTGGCCGTTGCTGACTGCCTGGCGGACATCCGCTCGGCGACGCCATGGCTGACCGGATCATGCTTCAACGAGGCAGACCTGGCGAGGACTCGGCCTTGGTCAAGGATGGCGCAGTCGAGGGGGCCAACGGCTCGACGGACGTGGGGCCGTCGGCGAGCCTCTTGCACATGAGTTCCCAGAATGCGGGCTTGTCCTGGGCGACAGTGGGAACGATCCGATCATTCAGAAAAACGGTCGGCGTGGCCTCCACCGCGAGCTTGTGGCCCAGCTCGACATCTTCAGAGATGCGATTTCGCACTCTCTCGCTCTGCATGTCTCGGACAAACCGGTCGCCGTCAAGCCCCAGTCTGACCGCCTCGGCCCGATAGTCGAGCGAGGCGAGGTCCTCGGATTGGGCGCGCACCCTGGCGAGCATCTTCCAGAACAGCTCGTTGCCGCCCTGGAGGCGGGCGGCTTCTGCGGCACGGGCCGCTTCACAGGAGTGCGTCGAACCACGCCCCGGGGCATAATGGTTGCAGGCATCGGAAAGCGGAAAGTGTTTGAAAACCACCCGTAGACGATTGCCGCTGCTGGGAATGATCGTCTCGGTCAGCAGCTCCTCGAACTGCTTGCACCTCGAACAGGTCATATCGCTGAAGACGATCATCGTCAGCGGTGCGTTGGCTTTCCCACCGAGAAAGGGCGCATCCGGGGCAATGGGAATCTCGATCCTGTCCCGCTTCGAGTACATCCGAGCGAGTATCTCCGGGTCGCCGACGACCTCCTCGACAATGGGCTTGTTCCTGGCTACCTCTAAGGCGAAAGCCGCCGCAACCGCGATCGCCCCCCCGATCAGCCCGAAGCTCATCGCCAGCGCCAGCGTGACCAACGCCAGGCGAGCCGTGGGATGAGGAATCAGCGGTACCGCCGGTGGGCTCGAATGATCAGCTGCCGGTGAAGGAATAGCGGTCTTTCGTCGCCGACGGGGGCACGTCACAAGCACGATGATCAGCAACAGCAGGTTGATCCCGTGAATCGTCAGGCAGCCGGCGCACCACGCCTTGACGACCTTGGCCATCACGTACATGAAGAAAACGGACCAACCGTTTCCGACCAGGACCGCTAGGAATGGCACCAACTGCCATCGTCGCCCCAACTGATTGGGGCAGCCCACACCCAGAAACCAAGCGGCCAGGAAGGAAAAATAGAGCAATCCCAGAATGGGCACTGGCACGTGGACCCCGACATGTCTTTGAGCGGCTGCCCCGCCGTCCTTGCCGGGTACAGCCGCGGTCTGCTCCGGGCTCTTGGGCTTGGGAGGGATGGTGCTCCACCGGCTCGAAGCGATCTTGTCGCAGCCCCCGCCCGCTGCGTCGCACATGGCAGTCAGCAGCGTGCTGGTCGATTTGCCGAACAGATGCTGCAAAAGCATTTGAGTGCTGAGGTAAGCTCCGAACAGAGATAGCCCGACGGCCGAGACGACGAGCACCCGCTTGAGCCAGATCACAGACCATCTCCTTCGCCCCGGCTTTGCCGGAACCATCCCGGCTACGGTTGGCGGTCATCTTTCCCCTTTGCGGAGCCTCACCCGCTTCTTGAGAGGTCGCTTCCGGCAATACGTCGTGCCGGCCTCTGCAGGCGCGTGCATTATGCCATGGAGGCGCCAAGATACAAGGGGTCGTATAGGGTGATACCTCCCTGCGACCGTGCCCTCTCGGGTAGACTCTTCCCGGGCCCGAGGATTCGCCCCGCCATGCTTATCATAGCCAGGCGATGACGCCGGTCTCGGTTCGTGCAGCGGTCCCAATCACTTATCCGGCGGTTGCCAGACAATATCTGTTGCCAGAACAAACACCAGTGCTTCGCTTCCGCGACAGCCGCAGTTGCTCCGCTGACTGCGTTCTGTTCCGCTGGCGCACCTGCATCTGGTCAATTCGCGCCAAGGGCAGAATTTATCGAGTGAAACCGGGCTCAGAGCCGATGAATCAGCCGGCGTGCGTCGGGCCAGATGGCCGGGCAAAGGCATTCCCTTTGCCCGGGTTTTCTCATGGCCGTCCGACTCTCTGGGAAGGTCGACGGCCAGGTAGGGGGTTCCCAGACTGAGGAGGTTTCCTGATGTGTCCGTATAGTATCATCGCAATGCTCCTGGCGATCTTCCAGGCACTCGGCTCCATTTTTGGCGGGGCTTCGTAACTGGCAGACGCCGGAGAGAGGTTCGACACGAACTTCTGGGGCCTGCCCGAAAAGCGGCGCAATCAGCCGCCGGAATGCGTGCCTGGCACGACACCGGCGAAACAGAATGCGTCAAAGGCTCTTCAGGCAGGTCCTCTTCCTGCGCCAATCGCTCATCACGTCAACACCGGAGCGACCACCGGGCCCTCTCACCGGTTATGCAGGCGATGATCAACCGGCACAGGCCGGGTCGGGCGGCATGTTCTCGCCGCTGAGACATTGCTGAAACGCGTTGAAGTCAGCCTGATCCACATCGTTGTCCCCGTCGAAGTCCTTGCTCTCGCAACCTGCGAACGAGGGCACACCCGGACCGGAAGCGCAGATCTCGAAGGCATCGTAATCGGCAGCATCCACGTCGCAGTCGCGGTCGAAATCGGCAGCGACGAGCGGCTTCAGCGTCAGTGCCGCTACACTTGATGTGACGCTGCCGCAACCGGCCGTGACGACGCACCGGAAGTCCGCCGCGTCGCCGCTGTCCGCGTTCGACACCGTCAGGGTCGCCGTCGCGGTGCCCGAATAGTGCCCTTCATCGCTCAGGTCGGTTCCGTCCCTCTGCCACCGGTAGGTGATCGTTCCGTCCCCCGTGGCCGCAACCGTGAATGTCGCGGTCGAGCCTGGGCAGACGCTCTGCGCCGCGGGTTGCTGGGTGATGGCGGTGGACGCCTTGAGCGTCAGCGAGGCTTCGTTCGATGTAGCATTGCCGTATGCATTGGTGACGACGCAACGGTAGTTCGCCGCGTCACCCGCTTCAGCGTTCGAGACCGTCAAAGTCGCCGTGGTCGCGCCGGAGTATTGCCCGCCGTCGCTCAGGTCGCTCTGGTTTTTCTGCCACCGATATGAAAGAGGCGTATCGCCTGTTGCTGCCACAGTGAACATGGCGGTGCCGCCCGGGCAGACGTTCTGCGCCGCCGGGTGCTGGGTGATCGTGGGCGGGACGCCGCCGCCAAAGACAAGGTCATCTCTGCGGACGTCGCCGGCGACAACCTGAACACTCGAATGTGTCACAGGTGTGTAGCCCGTCTTGGTGGCCGTCACGCTGTAGTTCGTCCCGGAGCCGCTGGCCGTGATATTCGTGACGATGTAGTAGCCGCCCCCGTCGGTCTGGACGCTCGGAAACGCCCCTACCTGGACGGTTGCATCGTCCACCGGCAGGCCGGTGCTGCCGTCAGTGACCCGGCCGTAGAGCGTTCCTTCGGTCGCGGTCGCGGGGTCCCTCCAGGGCATCGGGGGAACCGGAACGGGAGAGGTGAAGAAGCTCTGTACCCCGTTGACGGGGTCGGTGTACCAGTCGGTCCAGGTGGTACCCGTGTCGTTGGTCGTACCGTACGAGTACGTGCAGAAACCGTCGGCCCCGGCGCTGCGCGCGTACTCCATCTGGATGAGGCTGTTGGCGAACGAGTTCATGTAGATGCCCGGACCGATGATGGTCTGGCGGTTGTAGCGCCACAGATTGATGCTGTTGTCCACCCAGTCGCGGTAGGTCTGCGTGTAGGAGCCGTCCTCATCGAAATAGGCCATCAGAACAGGCGAATCCAGATAGGCCTTCGATTGCCAATCGTCCCAGTCGCTGAAGACCTCGTAGTAGGGCCGCGTGTTATGGAAGTTGGTGCTGCACGGATACCAGGTCACGACAGCCGAAGAGTATCGCACCGGTTGGCGCGGGTTACTGGTGATCAGGGGGATCTCCCAGGTCATGCGGCGCACAGTTTCGGTCACGGTGCGGCGGCGGAAATCGTCCCACTGAGTGTCGCCCGTGGGACTGGGTACGTCGGTCCGGTCATAGATTCGCTGGAACCGCTTGAGGCTGGAGTTTTCGTAGCTCGTGTCCGCGGGGTATCCGGAATCCCTGTTCGTGTAGCGGATGTAGTCCCAGTGGATGCCGTCGATCTCGTAGTCGGTCACCAGTTCTCGGACGATCGAGGCGAGGTAGTCCTGGACATCCGGCGAACCGGGGTCAAACTCGTAGTAGCTCCCGACCTTCGCTACGGTTCCCATGCTGGCCAGGGGGACCTTGAGCCATTCCGGGTGGGTGGCCAAAAAGGCATTGCCCGGCGGCGGCCATGTGGACGACACGCGGAACGCCACCAGCCAGCAGTGGACCTCCAGCCCATTGGCATGAGCCTGCTGGACCATGTAGGCCAGTGGGTCAAATGATGTGGTCACATAGCTCGATCGGGCCACGATATTGGACTTCCAGTACGCGCCGTGAGACCCGACCTCGTTGTCGTGGAATGCCAGCACTTCCGGCACAATCGCGTTGTAATTTCCCTGCACGGCCAAACTGATCATCTGATCGACTTGAGCGGCGTTCTGCATGCCGACGTGAAAGACATCTGCCCAGAAACCCCGGAACTCGGGCGTCGCCTCCGTGAACACGGCCGTGACCGTCTTGCTCACGTCCATCGTCACTGTGGTATTGGCCGAAGCCGGATCGGCCACATTCGCACCGGCCGAAACGGTCCATTGGCTGAACTGGTAACCGGCCGCCGGCACGGCCGCGATGGAAACAACGTCGTCGGACATGTAGCTGTACGGCCCCCCTTCGGCGGGTGTAGTCGTCCCAGCGCCGGCCGGACTGACCGCCATGGTGAGATTGACGGGTTCAGACTTATAAAACCGGACAGCGTCGGCATAAACCCGGACACCCGCGGTGGCCGACTGGTTGGTCAGGCTGACCCGTCCGTTCGTCGACGAGCCGGCCAGGAAATTGAAGGTGCCCAGCGAAACCCATTGCCCTGTGTTGATTTGTTGGTTGACGGAGAAGGTCTGACTGCCGCCGTTGTAGTGGACTGTGTACCGCGCGTCAGTGATATGAGTGCCGTCTCCTGACGGATACCACACGAACACCTCATAGTCACCGGCCGTCGGAATCGTGGGTTGCCATTGCACCGCTGCGCTGGCGGTGGTTGCAGTGCTCTCACGACGGTAATTCGTGCCGTATTCGTTGCTCCCGGTTGTTCGCGTGCTCCAGGTCCCGGATAACACGGCGAAGCCGGCGTCGGTGTTGTCCACGATGGCTTCCGCGGCCAGCAGCGAGGCCGGGCCGGCCAGAATCACAAAACATCCGATAACAACCGCAATATGAGCTGCAGACCAGGGGGACATCCTTCCTCTCCTTCGACAGAAACAAGACAGGCGCAGGGGCCACTCTCGCGTGCAGTCGTGATTGACTGGGTTGCCCAACGTTCCGGACAACCGGCACCTGATCTGCCAGCAATTCGCTGGCTACTTCTATAGTAGCGTCAGCCCCCGTCTGCGTCTAGCCTGTAGTCTGCCTGAAAGCCCGTGTGAAACGCCGCGCGGAAGGGCATAGAATCACGACTTCATTTTGTCGATTCGTTCGCGCAACAGCCTGAATGCCCGTTTCTGTGTCTCGGTGACGAATGCGTCACACTGGCAGCCAGGTAGGGCGGGCTCCGCCCGCCGGCGGGCTGCACCCGTATTGCGGTATGCCGAGTCCCGGTTACGATGCGGGGAGAGTCGCTGTTTCCTGAAAGGAGCACGCAAGCATGCGGTCTGCTCGTCATGTCACGCTGGTCATCGGCCTGTGGGTCTGTGCGTTGTCAGCAGCCGCAGTCACGGGAGACGAAACCGCCCTCAAGCTGGCCAACGAGCGGCTGTCGCTGGATATCGACCTTCGTCTGGAAGGTGGATATTTACATCTGAAGGATCTTAATACCATCCAAACGTATGAGGCCACCGATTTCGGCGTTATCCGCGTCTGGGACTGCACCGAAGACCGCATGCGGGCACTGATCATCAGCCCGGACTTCAAGACATTCGCCTGCAAGGTCGGCATCGACCGCCTGAACGACACACAGGCCGTCGTACACCTGTCGACCGGCGCCGGCTCGGCCTCGGCCATGGGCACTCAAAGCTTCGGCATCTCACTCGATGTTGAACTGACGCTCAAAGACAACACGCTGGAATACGCCGTCCCGATCGCCAGTCTCAAGGAGAACCTGCCGCAACGCTGGCGGCTCATGAACGTCGAACTGTTCCCGCACCTCGGCGCCACACGCACCGGTTCACCGGGCTACATTGTCATTCCGAGTTGGTCGGGGGCGGTGTATTACTTCGACCGAAACCACCCGCGAGCCAACGCGCAATACACCCAGGCCGGTCACGGCGACATGACCACCGAGAGCGGCCAGAGAACACGCTGGAGCTTTCGGCCGGACGCCCCGGCCGAGTATGGCACGAAGATGTACGGCCTGCAGGCCGCCTGGGAAGACCAGTCGCAGCAGCCGGTGTATGCCACCATCCGCGACGGGGCCGGACTGGCGGGCATTCTGATCAGCGGCGAGTACGACACCGAGGTCCGCGCCCGGCGCGATCAGGGCCCAAACCGCACATGCTCAATCAACCCCATCTGGCACTTCCGTCGCTACTGGCACTCAAAGCTCGACCCGGTCGATCGGCGCGTGCGGCTGGTGGCCCTCGGTCCTGACCAGGCGAGCTACTCGGGCGTCGGCAACCTGCTCCGCAACTATCTGATCGGCGAGAAAGGCGTCAGAACGCTTCGCCAGCGGGCCGAGACGAACGAAGAGGTTAAATACTTCGTCGACTCGGTGTACCTGCGGGTGATGATGGGGATGAAACGATCCTCGCTGGACGGTAAAGGCGAGATGCGTTCGTACCAGTCGTGGGACCAGTTCCGTGAGGCCATCCCGTTGTTCCAGCAGGCCGGTTTCGACAAGATCAACTTCGTGTTCGTCGGCGCCAATTTCGAAGGTCATGACGGCGCACACCCGACGGTCTTCCCGCTCGAGCCGGCCCACGGCGGCGAGGCCGCGTTCAAGAGGATGATGGAGAAGCTCAACGAGGCCGGATACCGGGCGTGTTTGCACCTCAACTACAAGGACGTCTACCAGTGCTCGCCCGATTGGACGCCGCAGGCCATTCAGGTCAACGAGTGGGGCGAGCTGCGTTACCACGGGGCGTGGATCGGCGGCTTCTCATACCAGGGCATCCCCCAGGAAATGCTGGAGCGCTTCGGCAAGCGCGACCTGCCCAGATTGCGCGAACTCGGCCTGCGCGGCATGCACTACTGGGACGCCTGCCTGTCGGTCATGGAGGAGACCTTCCCGGCCCGCAGCGGCGTGCCCAACAACCGCATCATCACCCGCCGCGAGTACGGCGAGGGGGCGATCGAGTACTTCAAATACGCTGCGGAGATCTTCGGCACCGTCGGCTGCGAGACGAGCATCGTGCCGCTGCTCGGAATCATCGTGAACGCAGGCAACACCACGTACCCCGGCGATGGGGCGTCGCGCAAGTTCCCGAGCAACGGCTTCTGCGAGGCCGGGCTGGTCGACCACTGGGTGCCCATGCAGCACGTCATCTACCACGGCCTGTGCTGCTACGGCGGCGGTGCCGAACTGGCCGGGCGCACCGGCTACGAGTTCAACGCCGCGCCTACGAAGGACGAGATCGACAAGATCCGCGAGAAGTACGTCGAAACCCAACAGTGGAACGGTCCGCTGGCCTGGGAATTCATCACCGACCATCGCATGCTCGCCCCAGGCATCTTCCGAACCACTTTCTCCGACGGCACGAAGATCTACTTCAACAAGACCGGCCAGGATTGGACCGGCGAAGCCGTGACCGTCACGGCGAGGAAGCATCTGATCCAACAACCCCGCTGAGGCAGCGGCGTTGGGACTGTGACCCTTTTTGGAATCCGAGCCAGGGCGGGCTCCGCCCGCCAATGGTCAGGCCCGCAGATCACGCAGATTGACGCGGATGAAGCCAAGTAGGTAGGGCTCCGCCCGCCAGCGGGCAAAGCCCGCCCTACCTCGCTAATAGCTAACAGCCAAGAGCTAATAGCTTTTCCTGACCGCTGATTGCCGATCGCTGACAGCTATTCAATTCTCACCGCCGCCATCGAATCGGCCTTCACCGGCACCTTGAGCTCGCCGTTGCTGAACTCGGCCGGTCCCTGGTCTCGCTCGACGAGGTCGCAGAGCGTGGCCTTCTTGGCGTCGGGCAGAAGGGTCTTGATCGCCGCGGTCGTGTCTTTTCCGGCCGTCTCGCGGAGGCGAATGATCACACCCCGGCCGTCGTCGGCGTCCTTGAAGGCGGTGAGCATGACGTTGGCCGGCCCGACCTGGCAGAGGCTGGCGCTTGCAGGCAGGCCCTTCTTTCCTCGGCCGGGGTGAAGCCGGATCGACCGCATCGGCTGTGCGGCCGACTCGCCGAACACGCACGCGGCCTGAGGGTCGAACGACTTGCCGCTGGTCAGATCGAACCGGAAGGTGAAATTGCCGTCCTGGCCCGCCTTGTAGTTGGTGAACCAGTAGTTGTTCAGGCAGTAGGCGAAGATCGTGCCGTTGGTGATCGACAGCCTGTCGAGCCACTTGCCCGGCGTGAGGTCGCACAGCGTGATCAGCGGCGTATCGACCGGCGACCAGATTACCGCCGCGTCGTCTGTGTGCACTGTTACCCATCGTTGGACGGCGAACCAGTCGCGGCAGCCGCCCGGCAGGTGCTCCTCGTCGGGTTTGACGTGCCCGCCGCCGACCTCGTAGCGGAACTGCGGGTTGGCCCCGGCGAACGGAAAAGCGACGTACAACGCTTCGCGGTCGAACGTCATTTCCTTGTTGAGCCGGACGACGAACTGGATCCGACGCTCGTTCTCGTACAGGATGGTCTCAAGTTCAATGTTCCGGAACCGCTTCATCTCCGCCTTGCACTTGGCGCTGCTGAACAGCGGCCCGCGAGCCCCCGCCTCAACGCTCTTGCCGGTCAGTTCGTTGAAAACGATCTTGGCCGGGTCCGGACCCCACCACTCCTTCTCGCCGGTGAAATCGCCTCCCGCGCCGTAGATCACCTGCCCGAGCTTGTACTTGCTCGCCTGATCAACGAGCTCCTTCTTGAGCTTCTTGTCGATGATGCTCGCAACGGTCGCGGTCTTCGGGTCAAAGGTCACGCGGTAGAAGTCGTTTTCCAGCACGTTGTCCTTGAATCGTGCCGGCGGGGTCGAAAGGTTGCCGGCGTCCTTGACGATCCGGTACGTCCGGTACCCGACGGGTGGAACGTCGCGAGCCAGCAGCGCGACGGTAACGTTGTCCAGCACGTCCTCCCTGACCACCTGCTGCGGCAACGGGCCTTCTTCGTCCACGACCAGCATGCCTCGCGGGATCTCCGCATGGACCACACCGGTGCGGACGCTGCCCGAGGGGTTGAATACCAGCAACGAGCCCGCCGGCGCGTTTACCCGCGCTGCCAGCCGGCTCAAGCCGCGACTCATGAGCTGACGGATCTGCCGGGCCGCATCCGTGGCATAGGCCGCTTTCACCGCGAACTGGCGCGTGACAAAGTCGGAGGTTGGCGCGCTCAGACTGTTCCACGCGCCCCAGGTGTGTTCGTCGTAGAGCAGAATGTTGTCCCAGGCGCGGTTGAAGGCGCTCTGAGCTGCGGCGGTTGCCTTGTCTTTGCCGCCGGCCGCCCAGATGACCTCGGCCGCCACCGCGTCCTGATGGGCGACGCGGTTGATGGCCGTCTCGATCGCGCTGGAAGCCGCTCCGTCCTCCCACCAGCTGCCGCCGCAGCCACGAACAGTCGGAATCTTGTCTGCGAAGTTCCTCTCGATGTGCTCGAAGAAGTGGTTGTTGGCACAGAGGATGACCTTGGGGTACGCGTAGCGCTCGCTGTAGGCGGTGAGCGACTCGGCGATGGCCCGGCCGATGGCCACGTTGTCGGAGTAGGCCCCGTGCAGCAGAATCGCATCGAACGGGTAATCGTCGCGATGGTCCCACCAATACAGGTCTTTCTCGATGGCCGCCCGCATTCGGTCGGGCCCCTCGTTCAGGCCGATCTGTCCGGCCTGCGAATAGCCCGTGGTGAACCAGGTCAGCACTCTGCTGCCGTCGCGGGCCTCCCACCAGAAGGGCGACTTGTGGTGCAGGTTTTGTTTGAGCAGCGGGGCGCGGATGCCGTTGATGCCCACGCTGACGTAACGGATGCCGGCTCCGGCCAGAATCGTCGGAATGCTCCACACGTGGGAAGGTGCGTCAGTGAGCGTGAAACTCTCGAACGGCACGCCGTGTTGGCGATGCAGCCGGGCGGAGTAGTACAGATTGCGGACCAGCTCCTCCTCCGAGCACAGGCCGGTGAGCATGTTGAGATAACCTGCCTCGATGCCAACCCGATGGTTCTTGCTGGCTTCGTAGAGTTCCTTGTGCCGCCATCCGGGCCGGTCACGAAGCCACATCTGGGCGGCCCAGGAGGACTCGAGGTTCCAGTGGTACAGCGGGAACTCCTGGATGAGCTGCAGGGCCAGATCGGTGTTGCGGTTGTGCAGCGCGATGACGTTTTCCTGCAGGTCGGTGTAGCCGATGTCGGTGTGGGTGCTGGGAGCACAGAAGATGTGCCACTTGCGTTGAGGCTTCTGCTCGACGGTGACCGCGGCGGTCTGCTTCCCACAGATGGCCCGGATCACCAGCGAACGCACGCCGTCGGCCGGTGGTATGAGCACCTGTCCACTCAGTGTTCCCAGTGAGGCCTGCGTGAGCTTGCTGCTCGACAGCAGGCCGTCACCGGTACGAACCTCAATCTCGACCGGTTCAACACTCAACACGCCGGCGATGTAGCAGTTGAATTCCTGCAGCAGCTTGCCGTCCTTCTCGACGAAGAAGATGCTCGGGGTCACGGTGAACTCCAGCGCCGATGCGGCTTCTTCAGACAGGCGGGCCAGGGTAATCGCGTCATAGAGAAACCACGAGCCCTTCGCGGCGGTGAGAGTGATCTTGTTGGCCCCCTGCTTGATCACGCTGGTATTGCAGAAGAATCGCAGTGTCCGATGCTTGCCCTTCTCGGGCCGGATCAGCGTCGGATCGCCCGTCCCAGGCGTCAAAATGACTTCGCCGCGCTGGCCGTTGATCTCGACAACGAGCGTCGGCGGAGCGGCCGCATGTGTGTCGACGAGATCGACTTGCAGTTCATAGCCGCCCTCCGGTGCTGAGGGGAGCTCAAAGTTGATGGTGAAGGGGTGTTCGCGGTTGCCGGCCCAGGCATCCTTGGGGCCCGGGTGGATGAATGGAACGTCCTTGGCCGGGTCGCTCTTGCCGACTGTGAAGTTCATGCCGTCGGGGAACGTCTTGCCGAAGTCGGCCAGATTGGCGAGGTAGGCCAGGTCGCGATAATCCTTGTCGGCCTTGCCGATTCGCCAGACGACCTGGGTGTCGTCCGCCGCCCCCACCGGGGTCGTCAGTGAGGCGAATAACAGACCTGCGATGAAACCGCGAGACATTGAGCACCTCCCACTTGATCGGAGTACGGAATCGAGTTCGGCGCACGACCGACGCCCGCCGCAGGCGGGTCATTCTATTGGAACTCGCCGATGCGCGAAAGGTCACTCGGCAGGGCGCTTGCGGGGCGCCACCGGCGGCGTGTCCGCCAGTGCCCGACTGACCTGCCGAAAACAGCAAAGACTGCTCGGCGCCCGGCACAAGCCCTCCCCGCGGCTCATGTCGTGATCAGCAATGGACGCGCGGGTACTGGAGTTCGTACAATGCGCATCGCCTCGTGACTTCTTGTCTTTCAGGCAATGGTGTCATGCACGATTGGATGCTCGAAGAGTGCCGCGCCTCCCGCCGACGAATGGTCGACGAACAGATCCGCGGGCGGGGCATCGACGATCCCCGTGTGCTCGCGGCCATGGAGGAGGTGCCGCGCGAGCTGTTCGTGCCGCCCGAGAAACGGGACGCGGCGTTTTCCGACGGGGCATTGCCCCTCGGCTGCGGTCAGACCATCTCGCAGCCGTACGTCGTCGCATACATGACGGCCTGTCTGGAAGTGCAGGCTCACCATCGCGTGCTCGAGGTTGGGACCGGCTCCGGCTATCAGACGGCGGTGCTGGCGAGGCTGGCCGCCGAGGTCTATACCATCGAACGCGTCGGAGCTCTGCTCTCTGCGGCCAGGGCGTTGCTGAACTCGCTGGGCGTAGGCAATGTTCGCTCTCGTGAGGGTGACGGCAGTCTCGGCTGGCCGGAATTCGCACCGTTTGACCGCATCATGGTGACGGCGGCTGCACCACGCGTGCCGGAATCGCTGGTGCGGCAGCTGGGCGAGGGCGGACGGCTGGTGATCCCGGTTGGCGGCGTGGCACAGCAGACGCTGACACTGATCAGGCTGGAAAACGGGCGTGTCATCGAGACACCACGTTTGCCGGTCCGGTTCGTCAAGTTGGTCGGCGATCAGGCGTGGTCGGCAGACACGAATCCGACCGAGGAGAAATAGAGCCTGATGGAGCAAGCACGAGACTCGTACCGCACGAGATCCGCACCCGGCGGGGTCCGCTGGTTTCTGAATGTTTTGCTGCTTCCGGCAGCGATCGCTTGCGTGGCGACGGACCGTGGCACTCCGTCAGCCTGGCCCATGCACGTCATCGACAACTCATCGGCCGGCGCCGACGGCGTTCGGCTCGCGGACGCGAATGGCGACCGACTTCCGGACGTCGCCGCCGGGTGGGAAGAAGGCGGCCTGATTCGGGTTTACCTGCATCCCGGCACGCGGGCAGCCAGGCGACCGTGGCCGGCGGTCACGGTGGGGCAGGTCAGCTCGCCGGAGGACGCCGTCTTCGCCGACCTCGACGGCGACGGAGTTGTGGACGTGGTCAGTTGCTGCGAGGGCCAGGAGAAAACCGTCTTCTTTCACTGGGCACCCCGCGAGCGGTCGCGATATCTTGATCCGACGGCGTGGAAAACAGAGGCCCTGCCCGCGTCCAAAGGGTTGTGCCAGTGGATGTTCTGCCTGCCGATACAGGTCGATGGGCGCAACGGCGTCGATCTCGTGGTCGGCGGCAAGAATGAGGCTGCCAGGATCGGCTGGTTCGAGGCTCCGCCCGACGCACACGATCTCAACGCGTGGAAGTGGCACCCCTTGTTCGATGCCGGCTGGATCATGTCGTTGATTGCCGAAGACATGGATGGCGACGGCGATCGAGACATTCTGGCATCGGATCGAAAGGGAGCTTCTCGCGGATGCCTGTGGATCGAGAACCCGGGTCCAGACCGGGCCGACACCAGTCGCTGGCCGATACATCGGATCGGAGCGGGCGATCGTGAGTATATGTTCCTGACCGTGGCGGACCTGGATGGTGACGGTCTCCGGGACGTAGTGGCGGCCACGGCCGGCCGTGAATGGGTTTACTACCGGCGAACGGTGGCCAAGCCCCCGGCGTGGGAAAGCTACACGATCGAGTTGCCGGCCGACACCGGAACGGGCAAGAGTGTGAGCGTCGCGGACGTCGACGGAGACGGCCGCCAGGACGTAGTCTTCAGTTGTGAAAAGTCAGAGGGCAAACGCGGCCTGATGCGGATGAAGTGTGCCAAGGTGCTGACCGATCGGAACTGGCTTTCATTTGATATCGCAGGTCTCAAGGGTGCCAAGTTCGACCTTGTGCAACTGGTTGACCTGGACGGCGACGGCGACCTCGATGTCATGACAACCGAAGAGGCCGAGCGGCTGGGAGTCATCTGGTATGAGAACCCGATGGTTCGTTGACCGACGGTAATCCTTGCCTTGGTCGCTCCGCCGAACGGCTGGACCAGATCGGAAAGCCGGCGGCAGGCTCTGGCACGCCTATTGCCAGCTCTATCGCAATGAGCCACAAGACAGGCTCCCTGGCGGAAGCGAGGAGGTGTTCCTACTGTCGTGTAGCCTCCGTTTTTGGAATCATACCTGACGGTGGCCTTTATCGTGCTGTGGTCAGCGGGTTTCATGGCCCGCCGTGCGGTAATTGGCGATGGGGCGGATTCAGCTTGGCCCCGAGGAGAGACATACATGAATTCTGTGGCGATGCGACCGGCTTTATGGGTATTGGTCCTGACGCTGGCGAGCGGAGGCCGTGAGAAGACCATGGCCGCCGAGCCGGACGCGATTCATCTGGACCCTGTGCGTCTGGTTTCCGACTCGCCTGAGCCCAAGACCGCAGTGCTGCCGGCCGGCAGCGGCGAACAGGAGACTCCCGAGACCCAGCCGGCCGCCGCAGGCTGGCCTCCCGGTCTGATGATGGACGGCCTGGACGCCATCGGGTTGGGCAAGCCGATGCAAGAACTGGGCCTGCGAACCTACGGGTACGTGGAAGCCGGAATGACCTTCGAACTGAGCGGCCCGGGGGACAAGCACACCGGCCTGCCCCTGCGCAGCTTCGATTCTCGCCGGCCGCAGAACTTGCGTCTCAACCAGTTGACGCTCTTCCTCGACCGTCCCGTGGACACGAGCAAGAGCTTCGATGCCGGCGGGACGTTCACCTTCCTCTACGGCACCGATGCCAGGCTGACCCATTCACTGGGGCTGCTCGATAAGCAAAACCACGAAGCCCAGCCGGACATCCTGCAAGGTTACGGAGAGCTGTGGTTCAAGACCGGCGAAGGGGGGCAGGGCCTGGACGTGATATTCGGCAAGTGGTTCACCCCGGTCGGCTGTGAGGTGACCGTCCCTTCCTCCAACTTCCTCTATTCTCATGGCTATCTGTTCAGCTTCGCCCAGCCGGTGGCACATACCGGACTGAAGCTCACCTACTACTTCGACCCGGTCAACTACGCCTACTTCGGGGTGGTGCGCGGATGGGATGTCTTTGATGACAACAATGACGGGGCAACGTTCATGGGGGGCTTCCAACTGTCCAGCAAGCAGCTCATGGGAGCAAACCCTCGCTCGCAACTGGCCGTGAATGTGATCGCCGGCCCCGAGCAGACCGGCGAAGGCTGGCCCGGCAACCGAGTACTGCTGGACGTGGTCTGGATCTGGAGATGGACGGAGAAGCTGACCCAACACATCAACGCGGACTACGGCTTCCAGGACGACGTTCCGGGGGCCCTGGGAGACGGCGATGTGCCGGGGGTGCGCGATTCGGCCTGGTACGGGTTGGGGTACTGGCTGAACTACGCGTTCAACGACTACCTCAGCGCTACCGGCCGCGCCGAGTGGTTCACCGACAACCACGGAGTGAGGACCGGCTATCGGGGTACGTTCTTCGAGGCAACCACGGGCCTGAGCATCACCCCGTTTCCAAACGATCGTGTCCTGAGGAATCTCATCATCCGCCCGGAGATTCGGGCCGACTGGTCCGCCAACGACGCGCCGTTCGCCGGCAATTGCCAGATGACGGCCGCGTTTGACGTGATCTACAAGTTCTGAGGCGACCCGATCAGCCGCGCCGGGCCCGATGCTGCACCGCCTTCAAGAGCCGTCGGTCGCCGCGCCGCTCAACAGGTGATATGAAAGCCGAGGTTCGGCAGGGACAGGCGGTGGTTATGCCGTTCTGCCGCTGCGGCCGACCCGCGGAGCCGAAAATGATCATCATATTCCTTCGTGGCCGCCTTCTTGTGCGAATCCGTTTCGGCTTGGCGGCGCGAGAAGCAGAACGCGGAAGGACTGTGATCGGGTCCTGAAAGAGAGTGCTTGCGTCCTCACGGTGACATGGCCGCTCGGTCCTGGAAGGCACGGATCGTCAACACGTCGGCGGCGTTGAGCGCCCCGTCAATATTGACGTCGAGGGCGATGTGATCGGGCATGACCGGCCGCGAGATGCGCGACTTGGCCTCCAGCAGGTCGGCCGAGTCGACGATGCCGTCGCCGGTCACGTCGCCGGTCAGGCTGCGGATCAGGATGTCCGTATCGCCCTTCAGGCAGGCGATGTTGGCGCCCAGATCGATGCGATAGCACTGCTGATCGGGCAGCCCCTCCGGCCATTCGAGTACCAGCGTGTAACTGCTGTCGTTGTCGTGGGTCAGCGTCTGGTGCGTGGCTGCGTAGGTGAATCCGGATCCGCCGACCTCCTCTGCGATCACCTGGCCTTCAAGCTTCAGTTCGCTGTCCTGGGACCCGGTGATGTCGATGACAACCTTCTGGATGCCGCCCTGTCGAGTCTCTGTGGTGATCCGCCGGCCGGTGGTGGCCGAGGCGTCGATCCGGACGGCTAACTCGCTGTTGATTGAACCGCCGTGGTACCGGCTGCTCCGCCACTGGTTGATCTGGGCCGTGGGTTCAACCGGTGCCCAGCGGGCAAACCGGGCCGAGGTCTTGCCTCCGGCCGCCAGGAAGGAACCGCCGCCGAACAGCTCGCCCTTGTGGACTGCCATCGCATACACTGAGCCCATTGCGATTCCCCGGCCGACCGGGCTCCACTCTGTCCCGTCCCAGCGGCCCAGGCTGTCCGCCGACAGCAGCCCCTGGCTGGGGAACGATCCGCCGACCATCAGTTGGCCGTTATAGACCGTAAGGCTGTGCACCTGACGCGGCCCCCCGGCGGTTTCGCCTTCCATGGCGGCCCATTCCGTGCCGTCCCATCTGGCTATGCCGGCCGCAGGGGTGCCGCCTGCGGCGGTGGACAGGCCGCCGGCAATCAGCTCGTTGTTGAAGACCGCCAGGGCCGCAACCGGGACCTCCGGGTATCCCGATCCGGTCATCCCTCCGGCAAGCGAGTGCCATCCGGCCCCATCCCATCGGGCGACGTGGTTGACGGTCTCATCGCCGGCCTTCAAGAACAGGCCGCCCGCGTAAAGGTCTCCCCCGAACACCGCCAGACAGTAGACGCCCGGGCTCCAGGTCCCGCTGACGCCGCTGCCCAGTGGCGTCCACGCCTCGCCATCCCAGCGAGCGATGCCGTTCAGAGTGGTCCCGCCCGAGCGAGTGAATGTGCCTCCGGCGATGAGTTCGCCCTTGCAGATGATGAGGGCGCGGACCTGCCCATTAAAGCCCTGTCCGAGCGGCGCCCACGAGTTGCCGTTCCAGCGTGCCACGTTCCTGGCGCTTGTCTCGCCGGCCTTGCTGAAGTTGCCGCCTGCGATCAGCTCGCCCTTGTAGACGGTCAAAGCCCTGACCTGGGTTGCATCCTTCCCCCCGCTAACACCCTCTCCCATGCGGACCCATGCTTCGCCGTCCCATCGTGCGATGCTGTTGCATCTCTCGCCGTTGATGTACGTAAACTCTCCGCCCGCAGCGAGTTCGCCGTTGTAGTCGGCAAACGCGTAGAGGTTGTGATCCATCGCTGCTCCGAGCGGGAGCCACCGGGTTCCATCCCACCGGGCGATGTTGTCAGCCCGAATACCGCCCGCGACCGTGCCCGAGCCGGTTGCGATCAGATCGTCTCCACAGACCGTGAGGGCGATCACATAGCCCAGAAGCCCGCCGGCCAACGGATTCCACTTCTCGCCGTCCCATCGGGCGATATGGCGGGCCGGTTTTCCGCCGGCCTTTTCGAAGAAGCCACCGGCAATCACTTCGCCGTTGTACAGCGTCAAGTCCAGGACCGACGCATCTGTTCCTTCGCCGACCGGCGCCCACGTGACCCCATCCCACATGGCGATGTTCTTGCAGGGGACCCCGCCAACCGCGGCGAAGAATCCGCCCACGAGCAGGTTGTCTCCGTAGCTGAGGAAGGCGCTGACGTTGGGGTTTGACCCGGCCGTCACCCCGCCTCCCAGGGACAGCCATTCATAGCCATCCCATCGAGCGATCTGGTTGGCCTTCACCCCGCCGGCCACGGTGAATCGCCCGCCGGCGATCAGCTCCCCGCCGTGAACGTGCAGGGTTCCGACCGCGTCATTCAGCCCTGAGCCCAGCGGCGACCATGATTCGCCGTTCCACCGGGCGATCCGGTTGGCGGCCACGCCGCCAGCCGCATTGAAATTCCCTGCGGCGATCAGATCACCTTCATAAACGGCCAGCGCCAGGACATCGAAATCCGTGCCCTCGCCCAGCGGAGCCCAGCGAGTGCCGTTCCAGCGAGCGATATTGGCTGCTGCTGTGTTGCCGGCCGTGGCAAACGAACCGCCCGCGACCAGCTCGCCGTCATGGACCAGCAAGGCTTTGACTTGACCGCACCCCGAAGGCTTGCTGACACCGCCCCCGACGGGCGACCAGTAGCGGCCGTCCCAACAGGCAATACCACAGACCTTGGCTCCGCCGGCCGTTTCAAAGCCGCCGGCGACGTACAAGGCCGGGCCGTCGCCGTCGTCGTAGACGGCCATGGCATAGCCTTCATAACTTAAACCTTGCAGAGATTCCCCCGGCCTCCAATCGAATGCGCATTCAGCCAGGGCGTTCGACGAGCAGAGCAGCAGCGACGCCGCGACGATCACAGCCGCCAGGCCGGTCGTCAGGCGCTTATCGGTCCCTGCCGACCACCCCCATGCCGGCGAAAAGACACACATCGTGCAGGCCTCCCGATTACTGGGCGCAGCCACCAGATTACCCCTTTATGCCAGCCAAACGCCTGATATGCACGGCCCTGGCCGCAGTCCACTGAATCCTATGATGGAACACGCCCCAACGCAAGGTAATCGTCACAATATTCAGACGGCTTAGACGAAGAATTGTTCATTCTGACCTGCCGGAGGGAAGGTTTCCGACTCCTCGCCCGTGTCACGCGTTTCCGGACGCCGGGCGACCGAGGAGGGCCGGCAGACAAACGCCGCTTATCGCCCGGACTCGCCCGCTTTTCCCGGACGCCGTCTGGTTGCCGAGATGGTTCTGGGCGGCTTGCGTCCGGCCGCTACGTCCTCGTCGAAGGTTTTCTTCCGCCGCAGGAGGTGGTGGTAGTGCTGCGCAAAGCGGTGGGCCTCATCGCGGACCTGCTGTAAGAGGCGCAGGGCCGGATGGTTACGTGCGAGGCGAACCGGCTTGCTGCGGGCCTGGATGTAGATTTCCTCCTCCCGCTTGGCCAGGGAGATGACCATGGGCGGGCGGACATTCATCTCGTCAAAAGCGCTGAGGGCGGCGTGGAGCTGCCCGAGGCCGCCGTCGATCAGGATGACGTCCGGATACAGCTCCTCCCCTTCGGCCGCGTGCCGGTACCGCCTCAGGATCACCTCCCGGATCATCGCGTAGTCGTTGATGCCCTCGACCGTCTGGATCCGGAAACGCTTGTAGCCGTTCTTGAACGGCTTCCCGTCGATCAAACAGACCAGCGAACCGCAGGACTCCCCCCCGTGGAGGTTGGCGATGTCGATCCCTTCGATGGACCGTGGAGACCGGTCGAGGTCCAGGATCTCACCCAGCCTGGCCAACCCCTCGGCCGGGTCGATGTAGAACACCTCCGGCTGCACGTCCGCATGCGGATCACCCGACAGCGAGAGGGCTTCGAGAGCCTTGATCTCGTCTCGCAGCCTGGCGGCCGTCTCGTACTCCCGGCGTGCGGCGGCCTGCTCCATCTCGCGGTTCAACTGCCGCAGCACGACGCTCCGCTTGGACGCCAGAAACTTCTTGAGCCGATCGATGTCCTTCCGGTATTCCTCCTTCGAGATGCGGTCGGCGCAGGGGGCGGTGCAGCGGCTGATGGAATGCAGCAGGCATGGGCGAAAATATCGCCGCCGCTCATCGCCGTCGACGATCTCCAGTTCACAGGTTCTGAACCTGAACACCTTTTGAAGTGCGTTGACCGCGTCGCGAACCCCGGCGGCGTTGGTGAACGGCCCGAACAGCTTGCTGCCCTTGATTCGCGGTTTGCGCGTGACGTAAACGCCGGGAAAGTCGTCGGAGGTCGTGATCTCAAGGTACGGAAAGGTCTTATCGTCGCGAAGTCGCTCGTTATACGGCGGCTGGATGTCCTTGATCAGCCGGTTCTCTTGCAGAAGGGCGTCAACCTCCGTCTCGCAATCGAGAAAGTCCAGGTCCACCGCCAGCGAGGCCATGTGGGCAATCTCCGGTCCTCGCGTGGCCAGCAGGTCGGTCGAGTTCTGAAAGTAACTGCTGACGCGGCTGCGAAGGTCCTTGGCCTTTCCCACGTAGAGCACCCGGCCCTGCGCGTCCTTGAACAGATACACCCCGGGCGTCTTGGGCAGGTGGCGGGTTTTGTTCAGCATGGCCTCGCGCGGGTCGGCCGACAGCGCGGGCGACGGCTCATCCGTCGACTTTCTGGGCGTTTCTCCTTCTGGCGGTTCGGCAACCATGACGCGACATTATATCATGGCCCGCATTTGATGAGACTTCTGCTCCGCCAGCGGGTATGAACACAGTAGCAAAGCCCACCGGAGTCTGCTATACTTGAAGTACCGGTATGCGGACCCAGATGCAGCAAAGCCGAGGGCCAGACGGGTGACGATTGGAACAGGACATCGCTACATTGTCTCAGACGAGCAGATTCTGAGCGGCGAGCCGATCATCAAAGGCACACGAACGTCGGTCAGGGCGATCGTAGAACTCTGGCGCATGGGGCTCTCGCCGGAGGAAATACCGACGCAGCTCCCTCACCTCACATTGGCTCAGGTCTTTGATGCCCTCAGCTATTACAGCGACCACCAGGACCAGATCCAGGCGTACATCAAGCGCAACCTCGTGCCGGACGATCTGATCGATCCGTTGGTTCAGGAATAATGAGCCACCTGTTCATTCGCCTGTATCTTGATGAGGACGTAAGCACTCTCGTGGCCAAGTCCTGGCTGCAGAATACGGCAGGTCTCTGTCGCTGCGGCGACCTCGACCGTGCCCTACCGACCGGCTTTGTCGGTTTTCGCACACATTTCAAGAATCGATTACAGGAAAGGCCCTCGTCAGTTGCCCGCCGTGGCAGGCGGGCCTGTGGCCACCGGCACTTGTGCAGGTTCCCTGTCGAAATCAGACCGGTTTCAGGATAAAATCAGTTGAGGCCTGCAAGAGGGCCGCCGGCTGGTTCCCCGCCGTGCTGATCGGCCGGTACCAACGCAAGGAGACGCTCATGGCCCAGGCTTATGTGGACCCGTCCGAGCTGAGGCGATTCGCTCAGGACCTCAATCGCTTCAACGGGGAACTTCACAGCCTGATCGCCGGCCTGCATGCTCGAATGCTCAGCCTGGAGAAAACCTGGCGGGACCAGGAGCAGCGCAAGTTCGCCGAAGAGTTCGAGCAGACCATGAGAGTGCTCAACGCCTTCCTCAAGCTGTCGGAGCGCCATGTGACGTTCCTCCTGAAAAAGGCCGGATACATTGAGGATTACCTGCAGCAGCATTAGAACCGCCTGTTGTCGAGGCACTGGACCTGAGGATTGCCGATCATGAGCGAGATGTACAGAAGACGGGGGCGCCGGCACTGTGCATCATCTGTGCCGGCCGCCAATCCCCAGTCCCCAGTCCCAGCTTACTGGACCTGCCGATGAGCCAGGCCGCCCGGGTGGAATCGATCGAGAGACTGAAAGACCTGCGCGTCGCGCTGTGTCTGTTCGCCGAAAGTGCGCGAACGGGACTGCTCGAGGCCGATTCCGAGATTCAGCGCGTCGGCCTGTGGCTGAAGAACGAGCAGCTTCGCTACTGGAAGTCACAGATCGTCAGCCGCAGCGAACTGCTCACCCGGGCCAAGATCGCCCTGAACCAGAAGAAGCTTACCAAGACGCCGTTGGGCGGGCATTACTCCTGCGTCGATGAAGAGAAGGCCCTGCAACTGGCGCGTCGACGGCTGGAAGAGGCCGAGACGAAACTGGCCAATGTGCAGAAGTGGAATCGCCGCCTGGATGAAGAGGTGTTTGAGTACAAGGGGCAGGTGCAGGCCCTCGGTCGGATGGTCGATAGCGAACTGCCGGCAGCCATCGCACGACTTGACCGCATGATTGAGTCGCTGGAATCCTACGTCTCGCTCAAGGCGGCAAGCGGGGAAGAGGTGGACCTTCACGCCGCTTTTGCCAGTGTTGCACGCAGCAGCGGCCTCGGCGAGTTATTGGACAGTCCCTGGCCCGAATCGCGTGAGGCCGCCTGTGCCGAACTGCGCAAGCTCAGCCCGTCTGCCGAAATCCGGCAGCAGGCTCCGGCGGGGTCGATTCCCCAGCCGTTGGCCGGGCGCATCGTCAGTCAGGCCGATCGCGACGGAATCACGAGCCTCAACCTCACTCGCACCGCGCCGTCCCCCGGTTCCCGACTGGTCTTCGCGGCCGGGTGCGAAACCGCGTCAGATCTCTACCTCGAGCGAAGCGAACCGGCCGGACCCGAAGACAGCGGGTGGTATGCAGGGCCCGTCGAAGGCGACCCTCCGGACCGCTTTCAGGCGGTGCATATCGGGGAACTCCTGGCCCAGGGGCCTCAATGGGCACCGATTCTCGACTTGCCGGTTGGCACGCTGCTGATCCTGCGGGCGGATACGGTGGAGGCCCTGCTCGACGATCGCGATACGATCCTCTGGCCCGCGCCGGCTCAATCTGCCGACAAAAGGAGGGGAACATGAGTCTTCATACCGGCCAGGCAAACATGAGGAAGGCCTCAAAAGACCTCGCCGCTCGCTGGGGTGAGGTGCGGGCCCTGTGGCGTGATGAGGTCGCCAGGCAGTTTGAGGAGCAGTACATTCACTCGCTGTTGCGCGAAGTCAGAGTCACCCAGGAAGCGATGGCGCACATGGGTTCGGTGGTCGTTCAGATACGGCAGGACTGCGAGTAGGGTGGCGGCCGGGAGTGCAGCCGATGTCGCAGGAAGACAAGGAACATGCTCCTGACGGGTCGTCCGGCGGACCCGACTATCTTGACTTGCAGCGGGCCGCGCTGCGTCAATGGATTGACCTGTCGGTGGAGGCCGTACAGGCGGCCCAGTCGCCCTTCGAGCACAAGTACAAGTCGGCATCCAGAAAGGCCCAGCAGCGGTATGACCAGGCACGCAGCAAGCTCGATCGGTATCTCCAGGCTCGTCTCGAAACCGCTCGGCGGCACTACGAGGAACAGATTGGTCAGATCGACTCGCTCCACGCCTCGGATCTCCACACGCTCGAGGACAACACCGCGTCGCTGCGATCGCGAATCGCTCACGAGTTGACCAAGGCCGAGCAACGGTCCCAAGGCAAGCTCGATCACGAGCTGTGGCTGAGCGAAAGCGTTGCCCAGGCGACCAGGGAACAGGTGACCAGGGACCTCAAGGAATTCAGGGAGTCTTTCCCCGGTCAGGAGGCAGTGGTCACGACGCTTCGCGAACAGGCGGACTGGCTGCTGTACCAGTATGGTCAGATGCGCCTCGCGGAAACCGAGGACCCGCCCGGCCAGCTTCCAGGGTCGGGCCACCCGCAGGCTGCGTTTCAGCAGCAGGTCGAGCTGGCCCAGGAACAGATTGCGGCTTTGGCTGAGTTGAGCTGGCCCGGTCTGCTGAGCGGCGCGAAGCTCTACCTGCTGGCGATGCTGGTGTGTGCCATTGCCGTCGGGCTGGCCGCATTGCCGCAGTTGCTCGACTGGTCCGGATGGCCGTCATTCGCGGTGACCGGGCCGGTGGCGCTTGGATTGTCTCTCGCAGCCGTCATCGGCGTGGTCAGGCTCGTCGCGCCCAAGGCCGCCGCCCGCGTTCGGGAAGCATACCTGCCGATTCGGGCCACCCTGGCGAACGCCCGGATGGCGCTGGATCAGTACTCTGAGCAGTTCCAGCACCGTCTGCAGGAGAAGCAGGCCGAGTCGGTCCGCAAGCGCGAGGCCGAGGAAAGCCGGGCAAAGAAGAAGTTCGATGCAGAACTGGCGGAAGCCCGCAAAACCGCCGAATCCGCGATGAAGAAAGCCGACGAGGCTCACACCTGGCTGCAGCGGGAAATTGAAGAACGCTACGCCACCAACCGACAGCAAGCCGACCGCGAATGGAAGCCGCTGATCGAACGGCTCGAACAGCGTCTGGTACGTTCAACGACGGCGGTTCGGGGCCGCTACGAGCGTGAGATGGGCGCCTGCCAGGCCGCCTACGACCGGGCCCGGGCTGATCTTGAAGTCCGCTGTCGCCGGGGCCTGGACCATATTCGAGCGTTTCTGGACCGAACGGCCGGTCTCGACCCGCGGGCCTTGATGGATTGGAGCGACCCGGCCTGGGAGCAATGGCGGCCGACAAGTCGTTTCAGTCCGGTCATCCGCTTCGGGCAGATCGAAATCGAGATGAAGCGCCTCTCTGACGACGTCCTGAAGCTGGGCGACTTTGCCGCGGACCACCCCGCCAACCTGCGCGTGCCGGCCGTGCTGACTCTGCCGCATCACGCTTCGCTGCTGGTTCAGACTGATCAACAAGGTCGCGACGAGGCCATCGCGGTTCTGCAGGCGGTCATGGCCCGGTTGCTGACTTCCCTGCCGCCCGGCCGCGTACGATTCACCATTATTGACCCCGTCGGATTGGGCCGTAATTTCGCCGGATTCATGCATCTGGCGGACTACCAGGAGGCCCTCGTTGACTCGCGCATCTGGACGGAAGCCGCCCACGTTGAACAGCGCCTGAACGACCTGACGAACCACATGGAGAACGTGATCCAGAAGTATCTCCGCAACGAGTTCGAGTCGATCGATGCGTACAACCGCCAGGCCGGCGAGCTCGCCGAGCCGTACCGCTTTCTGGTGGTGGCCGACTTCCCGGCCGGCTTCAATGAAGAGGCTGCCCGCCGGCTGAGCAGCATTGTCAGCAGCGGGGCTCGATGCGGCGTCTACACGCTGATCGCCCACGACATCCGCCAGCAGCCGCCGATCGGAGTCCAGGTTGACGACATCAGTGCTCGCAGCATCACCCTGGTGCGCGAAAGCGGCCGGTTCGTCTGGCAGGACGAGGTGTGTCGCCAGTTTCCCCTGACGGTGGATGCGCCGCCGGCCGAAGCGACGCTGACCCGCCTGATGCATGCCGTCGGCAACCTGGCCCGCGACGCCAACCGCGTCGAGGTGCCGTTCGACACCATTGCCCCGCCGCCGGATAGAATCTGGTCATCCAGCGCCGCCGAGGAACTCAGAATCCCGGTTGGTCGGACGGGCGCGGTGCGTATCCAGGAACTGCGACTTGGCCGCGGTGTCGCGCAGCATGCTCTGATCGCCGGCAAGACCGGATCAGGCAAGTCCACACTGCTGCACGTGATGATCACCAACCTGGCCCTGTGGTACTCGCCCGATGAGGTCGAGCTGTACCTGATCGACTTCAAGAAAGGCGTCGAATTCAAGACCTACGTCACCAACGACCTGCCGCACGCCCGCGCCGTGGCCATCGAGAGCGATCGGGAGTTCGGCCTCAGCGTGCTCCGCCGCATCGACGCGGAGATGAACCGCCGCGGCGATCTGCTGCGACGGGCCGGGGTGCAGGATCTGCCTGCCTATCGCCAGGCGACCGGCGAAAAGATGCCGCGCACGCTGCTGATGGTCGATGAGTTCCAGGTCTTCTTCTCCGAGGACGACAAGCTGGCCCAGGACGCCGCCATCCTGCTTGACCGGCTCGTCCGGCAGGGCCGTGCGTTCGGTATTCACGTCATTCTCGGTTCGCAGACACTCGGCGGGACGTCGGGGCTGGCTCGCAGCACCATCGGCCAGATGGCCGTCCGGATCGCCCTGCAGTGCTCGGATGCCGATTCTCGCTTGATCCTCGATGACGAAAATGCGGCCGCGCGGCTGCTCTCACGCCCGGGCGAGGCCATCTACAACGACGCCGGTGGCCTGATGACCGGCAACAGCCCCTTCCAGACCGCCTGGCTGGCCGACGATCGCCGGGACGAACTGCTCGAACGCGTCAGCCGCAAGGCTGAGGAAACAACCGTGGAGCGCGAGCCGCTCATCGTGTTTGAGGGGAACGCTCCTTCCGACATCGCCGGCAACCGCCTGCTCAGTCGCCTGCTGGCCGCACCGAACTGGCCGGTGACCTCCGCTGCTCCGCAGGCCTGGCTCGGCGATGCGGTGGCGATCAAGGACCCGACCTCGGTGGCCTTCCGGCGGCAGAGCGGCTCGAACCTGCTCATGGTCGGCCAGCGTGACGAGGCCGCCCTGGCGATGATGGCCTCGGCCATGGTCAGCCTCGCCGCCCAGCAGCCGCCGCGGTCGGCCCGCTTCATCATTCTTGACGGCTCACCCGCGGACGCCCCTTGGGCGGGGTACCTGCAGCGCGTTGCATCGATACTGCCGCACGCCACGCGGATCGTTGAATACCGCGAATTGGGCGAGGCCATGAACGAATTGTCCATCGAGTTGCAGCGCCGCCAGCAGGGCGAGGTCACGGCCGCGGACGCCTCGATTTACCTGATCATTTACGGGCTGCAACGCTACCGACCGTTGCGCCGCCAGGAGGACGAGTTCAGCTTTGCCAGGACCGACGAGGATGCGCCGCCGGACCCGGGCCGGCAGCTGAGCGAGCTTCTGCGCGAGGGCCCGCACAACGGAATCCACACTTTGGCTTGGGCCGACACGCCGGTCACGCTCGACCGCACCTTCAACCGCCAATCCATGCGCGAGTTCGACAACCGCGTGCTCTTCCAGATGAGCGCCGCCGATTCGAGCAATCTGATCGACTCACCGGCCGCCAATCGGCTCGGACTGTACCGCGCATTGCTGCACAGCGAGGAGTTGGGACTGTTCGAGCAGTTCCGGCCGTACGCCATGCTTCAGAGCAGTTGGCTGGAGTACGTCGAGAACCGCTTCCGCCTCATGTCCTCCGCCGCCGGGCACGAGATCGTGTGAAAGAAGTCTGTTGGTCTGTTAGTCTGTTGGACGGGAGGCCCACCATCTTGGCGGCGGGGCAGCGTACTTCCTGTTGCGCAAGGAGAGACGCGAACCGGTGCTCGACCGGCGACCTTGATGGACCGGAGGTGTATAAGGTCGCGAAAGGGACCTCAGATGAATGCACGGTTTGGGCAGACACTCACGGCTATGCATGGGGTAGCACTGTCTGATCGCCGAAATCGCGAGGCTGAACGCTCACTCCACGAACTGGAACGCGTACAGTTTGCAGTCGCGCATGCGAAACCGGATCTTGATCGGCTTGCCGGCCAGTGAACTGACGTCGGTCTTGTCGCCCCAGCGCACCGGCAGACGGACGGAGTTGCCGAACAGCGGCTCGGCTGCGGCGCCGGAATAGCCCTCGATGGGCTTGTCATTCTCGTCCAGGAACATCACGCACACGGTGCCGCCCGCCCCGCCGTCGAAGTTCAATTCCAGCCGTTTGCCGGCAAAGGTGATCGGCGGGGTGACGATCTCGCCGCCTGCGTAGTCCGCGTCGGCGGAAACGAAACCGTCCAGCCGTAGAATCGCCCGGTCGATGCCGCACCGATACTTGGACGCTGCCGGATCGACGAAGCCGTCGTGATCGCGGTTCTCGCCGAAGTAATAGATCCAGAGTTCATTGCCCATGCGGATCGGGTTCGGCAAAGCCCACGTTCGCCTGGCTGAGAAGGTCCCCTCCGTACCGAGGCCGATGAACGGCTTTCTGTCGCCGACTCGCTGAAAGCGGATCCCGTCGCGGCTGACGGCCAGCCGGACATCCAGCGTCGCCGGCGCCAGCACCTCAACGCTGAACTTGTGATCCGGGTACCCCCCTTGCCGCTGCTCGACCGGCCGTCGCTGCCAGTGCCAGAAAGCCTGTGCAAGCATCACATACACGCTGTCGGGAGACTCCTCCGGGTACTTGAACACCGCCGCACCGTAGTAATCCACCGGCGGCTGGGGAGTCGGAGGCGCGTAGCTCGATGTGTCGATCTCGTCCGCCTGCATCACGAAGACTTCGTTCTGCCAGTTCAAAAGATCTGCGGATTCGAACCGGCGCACGACCCGGTATCGCCCGGGGGTCCCCCGAAGCAGGTTCTTTCGCGTGTACAGCAGGTACTTCGCAAGTCGCTCATCCCAAAAGGCAATGCTCTGGGTATCCATCTCCTCGATGGCCGGCTTGCACAGCAGCGTCCAGCGGTAGCCGTCCGGGGAAGCGCAGACGTGAAACTCAGCCGAAGCGTTGGGCGGATAGAACTTGGCCTGCGTCTTGTATCGCTCTGACGGCGGTCCATGAGGATCAACCCATACCGAGACGCCGCCAGTGCGACCGTGTTTGCCCACCTCGACCAGCTTCTCGTCGAAGCGATAGCGGTCCGGGTTCGGTTTCGTAAAACGAACGCCATCATCGGACTCGGCATAGGCGTACAGATCGATGACCGGTCCGCCACTTTTCAAGCTGACCGGCAGGAGGGCCTTGCCCGCGCCCCAGATACGGACCTTGCCGCCGTCCTTGACGACGGAAGAGTAGGTGCCGGCCGATGCACCTTGTTCAGCTTCCCAGGGAATGTAGTTGGCAAGAACAGGATCGTTCATCTTCACCGGCGGGTTCATGGTCAGCCGCACGCCTTCGCTCGATGCAATGAAGCGATCGTCAATGAACAGTTGCTTGCGTGAACCCACGTCGATCACGCGGGAGCCCTGCTGGGCCGCCCCGCACAGGCCTGGCCTCGCAGCAGTGGCGACAACCAGGCAAACCAAGAAGAACGGCCACGTGAGTGTCCTGCCGCACCGCATTTCTCATTCTCCGCAGTCAATCAGTCCTCTGCTGAACGGGTCAATCCGATATCCCCGCAGATGGCAGACCGATTCGACACATCCAGTTCTGCTCTGGTTTCGGCAGGGTGCGAAACCGTCGGCCGGCCACGCGCGACAGCCCTGCCGGCCAGGACCTGTTCAGGTACCTCGTGCTCCTGGTTCCTTTCGAACAGGCACAGCCGCAAGCCGGTTCAAAACGCGGAACGTCGTTCCTACGGAACCCCATGCGCACCGCAGGGCACAGGCAGACCATATCCGCACCCATCCAGGCGGTCAACAAACAGACCTGCTCGGTGATTGCGAGCCGAGTTCACCTTAAGTGCTTATGCAGCAAAGATTTGCGATGCAGCGCCATTGGCGCGTCCTCCCTGGCCCTGGGGGGGGCGCAAGCGGATGCGCTGCGAAAGGTGTCCAAACACGCGAACTGTGCTAGAATGACCGATAATCCTGTTGCCGAGTCAGTCGCGACTTGGAGCAGCGACGGCTCATTGATCGAGGCAAAAACAGAATGCCCACCGCGGTTGAAGCGCTCCCAGTGCGGGTTCCCGGCAGTACTGGCGAGAGAAGAAGAAGAATAAGAGTCCTGCTGACCTCCCCTGCCACACCGGATACGTTTTGGAGCTACAAGCACGTTCTCCATTTCATCTCCAAGAAGGCGGCGTTTCCGCCCCTCGGACTGCTGACCGTGGCGGCCATGCTGCCGCGCGAGTGGGACCTCAAGCTTGTGGACCTGAACACCGGTCGTCTGACTGACGAGCAGATCGAATGGGCCGACTATGTCTTTGTGTCGGCGATGATCGTGCAGGCCGATTCGGCCCGATCAATCATCGCCCGGTGCGTTGCCAAGGGCAAGACCGTCATCGCCGGCGGTCCGTTGTTCACCACCGGCCACGAGCAGTTTCCCGAAGTGAAGCACTTCGTCCTTGGCGAGGCGGAGAACGTGATGCCCTCGCTGGTTGCGGACATGACCGCCGGGACACTGAAGCCATTCTATCACTGCGAGGAGAGGCCGGATGTGACCCGCACTCCCGTGCCCCGATGGGACCTGATCAAGCTCAGGCAATACGCCCTGATGCCCGTTCAGTTTTCGCGAGGCTGCCCGTTCAACTGCGAGTTTTGCGATATCATCATCATGAACGGCCGTGTGCCGCGCACCAAGACACCCTCGCAGATGATCAGCGAGCTGGAGAGCCTCGTCGATGCGGGCTGGAAAGAGCCCATCTTCATCGTTGATGACAACTTCATCGGCAACAAGGTGAAGGTCAAGGAGTTCCTGCGAAAGCTCATCGGCTGGAGCCGGCGGCGGGGTGTGAAGTTCCAGTTCACGACCGAGGCGTCGCTGAACGTGGCCGACGACGCCGAGCTTCTGGGTTTGATGGTCGAGGCTGGCTTCAAGAAGATTTTCGTGGGCATCGAGACGCCGCAGGAGGAAAGCCTCGTCGAGTGCGCGAAACTTCAGAACACGCAGCGGGACCTCATCGCTTCGGTGCGGACCATCCAGCAGGCGGGTATTGAGGTCATGGGCGGCTTCATCCTCGGCTTTGACAGCGACAAGCCGAACATTTTCGAACGCCAGATCAAGTTCATCCAGGAAGCCGGCGTCGTGACCGCCATGGTCGGACTGTTGCAGGCCCTGCCCGGGACGCAGCTCTTCTCGCGGCTCGAAAAAGAGGGCCGCCTGCTGAGTGAGGCAACCGGAAACAACGTGGCGGCCGCCCTCAACTTCATCCCGAAGCTGGACCGTGAGGTGTTGATCGAAGGCTACCGCTCGCTGGTCAAGCGCCTGTACAGCCCGAAGATGTACTACCGGCGGATTCGGATGTTCCTTTCCGAGTACCGCCCGCAGGGCCCCCGGTTCCACCTGTCGTGGTGCGACATCAAGGCGTTCCTCAAGTCGCTCTGGGTCATGGGGGTCTGGAACCGCGGCCGCCGTGAGTACTGGAAGTTCCTGAGTCGGGCGGTGTTGTTCCACCGCCGTGCGTTCCCCGAAGCCATGACCCTGGCCATCATCGGTCATCACTTCCGCCGAGTGGCAGCGACGCTGTAACAAGCGTGCTCCGCCGCAGCGAGGAATCCCCGCTGTACAAGCGGATCATCCTGGACGTCGAGGGACGGCGCGGTCGCAGAGGTGACTCGGAGCACGCAGCGGCCTATTGGCGAGGTGGTGGCACGTTGCGGGGAGCGATGGCCCAGTCCAGCAGGTCGACCCGCGTCAGGTCGCCCGGTATGCGTTCATCCCGAGGCGGAATGCGCCGGTACCAGTCCGACAGTTGGTCGAGCAAGGCCGACACGATGGGGCGGTGGACGGGGTCCTCCGCGATATTGTGCATCTCCTCCGGGTCCGCCTCGAGATCGTACAGCCAGACGGTCCTGCCCAGCTTCGGATCGACCGGCTCGTATCCCAGCCAGTCAACCTCCTGGGTGTCGGTGCGATAGATCAGCTTGTGCCGATCGGTTCGGATCATCGCCTGTTGCGTCGGCTGATACTCGCTGAAGACCGCATCCCGGACGCTGGTGACGTGGCCTTGGAGAATGCGCCGCAGCGAGATGCCGTGGAGCACGCGATCGGGCGTCGGGGTCGACTCGGTCAGCAGGTTGAGGTAATCGAGCACCGTCGGGACGATGTCGACGCCTTCGACCAGGGCCTTGGTTGACATGCCGGGAACGATTCGATCGGGGAAGCTCATGATCAGGGGGATTTGCACGGCCCGCTCATAGAAGCAGTGTTTCTCGAAGCGCCCGTGCTCGCCGAGGTGATAGCCGTTGTCACCCAGGTAGATGACCAGCGTGTTCTCAGCCAGATCGAGTTCCTCCAAGGCTGAGATGAGGCGCCCGATGTTGTGGTCGAGGTAGGCGACGGCCGTGTAGTAGCTGGCCACGATGCCTTGCTTCTCCTCCCGAGTCAGCTCCGTGAAGATCTTGGGAATCTGCCCCCCGTCTTCCGGGCCGGGCTCGGGTACGGGCATCTTGCGAGGATCATGCTTGCGGTTGAATTCCACGGGGAACTGGAACGGCGAATGTGGTTGATGAAAACCGACCTGAACGAAGATCGGCTCAGCGGCATGTTTCATCATGAACTCGATGGCTTGCCGGGCATACCAGGTGTCGGGCATTTCATCGTCGTACCGCCCCATCGGGCGGTAGAACGAGTTCAGCCAGATGCGAGCCGGGTCTTTGAACGGCCTCCAGACCGGCAGAAAATCCATGCCTTCCGGTAGCGGCTTGTCGCCCCGCCGGCCGTGTTCCCTCCAGAATTGCTCCGGCCGGGCATATACCTCGAAGCCGTGCATCTTGTCGGAATTGAAGTGCATTTTGCCGAACGCACCGGTCCGGTAGCCGGCCTCGCGAAGCCGGTCGGCCAGGGTGATGGTGTCTTCAGTCAACGCATGGTTCAGAAGAGTGACGCCCGTGGCGTGGGGATACTGGCCGATGAGGAAAGACTGCCGCGACGGAGTGCACATCGGCGAATTGCAGCATGCCCGCTCGAATCTCGCCCCTGATTCGGCCAGGCGATCGAGATTGGGGGTTTTCACGATCTTGTTGCCGTAAGCCCCAATCGCCTCGGCGCGGTGATCGTCGCCGACAATGAGCAACACGTTGGGCCGGCGCTCGGCCGCGCTGGCCGATTGCAGCAGGCCGACCAGCATGACCAGGCAAGTGAGTAATCGGTTCATGATGGGCTCCCTGTCAAAGGTACAGCAGGAGCCGGGGGCTCCAGCAAGCCTGACGCCCGACAGGTATTCGCCGGGCTGCGCAGAGCATTTGAGCAGTACGATCGGCCGTTCGCAAGGGTTAGTGGAACCAGCGTCTGCCGACAACAGGTTTGCCCGGGTCTGTCACGGACCTGCCAACCGCTCTCGCTGAGCTCGCTCTCCCATTTCGACTCTGGATCTTGTACAATAGAATACAGCGGATGAGGCCCTGATGCATCGGCGGCTTTCCACACAGGGCTGAAAGCAGACGAATCCAGGAGGCGAAGGCTGGATGAGAAGCATCGCGGCGTTGTTGACCGTTCTGTGGTCCTGTGTCTGGCTGACGGCGGCCCTGGCCCAGGCACCCAACCCCTACGGAATAGCCGGCTGGGGCAAGCTCAGTGTGCTCGGAATGCCGGCCGACTGCCTGGATTACGACTGGAACGGGCTGCATCCGGGCACGCTCGCCCAGATGTGCCGGCCGAATCACTACTACAACTACATCGGGATCCCCGTTCGCTGGTGGGGTTACAACGAGCAGACCGGGCAGATCAACGATCCGGTTCAATTCGACGCGTGGATTGCCGCCAACCCCGGCCGGGTCTGGATCATCGGAAACGAACCCGACCTCGTTTCGCAGGATGGGCTGACCCGCGAGCAATACGCCCACATGTACAAGACCTATTACGAGTTCATCAGCCCGCGGGACCCGACGGCGAAGTTCTGCATCGGGGCCGTCACCGGAGGGTCCACGGCCGGTTCGCTGGCCAACACGACGAACTGGTATCAGTACGTCATGAACTACTATCAGGCCAACTACGGCTATCCGATGCCCATCGATATCTGGAACATCCACAGCTACTGCGGGCCGACGCAGATTGAAACCCCCGACCAGCCGATCAACGACTTCGTGGTGCCGTTCATCAACTGGTGCCATACGGTGGATGGCGGCCGTTATGCCGGCTGCGAAGTCTGGATTACCGAGCTGCCCATCGGCGAGTGGATGGGTGCGCTCAGCGAGGAGTGGATCATCTGGTTTGCCCAGCGATACCTGCCGCGGTTGGAGCAGTCCGGGATCAGCCGGTGGTTCTGGTTTGTCTCCAGCGACAGCGGCGAGTGGGCGACGGTCGCCCTGGTCAAGTCGGGCGTGGTCTCACCTCTCGGGCAGGCTTACTCGGTACTGGCCAACGGGTTCCCGAATGACATTATCCCAGTCCCTCCGTATGTCCCGGATCCGACGCCCGCCCTCTTCGCGGA
>JAUCQB010000030.1 GCA_030372985.1 Phycisphaerae bacterium | reverse complement strand
CAACCCTCGCGCCTCACGAGGGGGAAACTGGCCCGGCCAATTCCGGGCCAGTCCCAGGGATTGTGTTGTCGTTTACGGTCGCTGTGTTGGCACTCCTCGCTTGTCTTCGGCAGGGTTGACTAACTTCTCGGCGTGTGACGGTACCGAACGCTCGTATATCCGACGGGCGGCGCCACCCGTTGCTGCCCTGAGTATGTAGGCGAGCTTGACATCTTCGTTCGTGCCGACGATCTCGCCGTCGTCGTTGAGGGTGATTGACAGACCACAACGGCGACAAAACCAGTCATCTGCGGTGGCATAGCAGTTCTGCACCATCATCTTGTTGCACCGTGGACAGTATTCGTCGCGCATGTTCTGTCTCCTTCGTAGTATCCTGCCGCCGCGCCGTCCAGGTGCGCTGTACTTCGGCCCGGCATTTCAGCCTCGTCACGCACGCGGCAGCAGGTGTGTGGTTATGCGGGTGCTTGTTCCGCGTCAATGGCGTCGATGGCTCTCTGGTGCAGCTTGGCGAACAGCGCGTCAATGTTGGCGTCGGTGATGTCATACACCTTCAGGTTGGTGGCGATGCTGGCCTGGATGTGCGCGGCGTCAAAACTGCCTTGCGGGTTGCGGTACTTCGGCCACTTGTCGGCCAGCGCCGTGGCGTAGGGACCAAACTTCGGCGTGCGAATGGCGGCCAGTTTAGGCGCGTCCTCGTTCTGTGGTTCTGGCTGGGCAGACGGTTGCGCATCCTTGGGCGGCCAGATCGCACCGCCACATTCCTTATTCTTGCACTTGAAGTCCGGTTGCTTGGGGTTAGTCTTGCCTTCGCGGTTGTCCCACATCGGGCCGTTGCACTTCGGGCAGGTCGGTGCATGACTGTCCGCTTGCTGGGCCGGTGCCTTGTGCTGTGTGCTTTCGACGCCTGTCTCGTTGCCGTCTTCGTCTTTGTCAGCGTACACGCCGAACATGGCGCTGAGTCCGTAGCGGCGCAGGTAGGTAATGGCCTTGCCCATGACTTGTGCGAGGCTCAAGCCCTTCTCGCCTTCGATGGCTAGCGTCAGGGTTGACCGCAGCCATTGACCGGAGGCGTGCATGATGATCGTGTCAACGCTGACTTTCTCGCCATCGAAGCTGGGCATCTGTGTGAAGCTAATGCCGTGCTTGGCGGTGGCTGGTCGGATAGCTTCGATGATGCTGCCGAGGTCCGCGTAACTGTTCTTCAGAAACGGGTTCTTCGCGTTCATCTCAGCGGCTTTCATTTCGGCTTGGGCTGCGGCCATTGCGGTTGCCAGTTCGCTGATTGATTCGCTGGCGTACATGTCTGTCTCCTTCGTGTGTGTGTGTCAGTAGGGCAGCGGGCGATCCCGGTCCCAGTCCTCGAATGCGGCCTCGATCTGCTCGGCGGTCGGGTCTTCGATCCAGGTCTTGCCACCGGCGTCGAAGTGGACGGTGACGCCTGAGTAGTCCACAATGTCGTGTGCTTCGTCGGACCAGTGCCGGCCGGCAGTGCGGGCCAGCATGGTGACCTTCTCCGGGTTGATCGTGCAACCGTTGACTTTGATGAGTGCCATAGTTACTGCTCCTTTGCGTGTTTCTGAATCTCAGCTTTGCAGGCGTCGCAGACTGGCGTCGTCTTGAAGCCCCGATAGTGTGATCCTGGTAGAACGAAGATCGGCTCATCACTGGCGATATATTGCATGATCCATGTGGCTGGGCGTTTTGCGCAGCACACTTTGCATTTGCGTGCCATGTCGTTACTCCTTCGTGGTTTCTGCGAGTTGCTTGGCGGTCTCGAAGCCGGCAAGCTTGGCGAACTCCCACAAAAACAGTCCACTGGGCTTGCCGTTCGCCGCCCGGTTGACGGTCTCGCGCGTCACGCCGAGCTTGGTGGCGAGGTCGGCCTGCGTCATGTGGTTCTCTTTCAGCCAGTCGTTGAGGGTCATCGGTAGCCTTTCATAGCCTTTACGAGCTTGGGTGACAGTGGAGCGATAACGCTGATAGTACCGTCTGCGTATTCGGTGATGTTGGCCTTGCGTGACTCAATCCAGTCGTTGAACTGCTCACGATCCCACCAGCCCATGAACCTGAAACCTTCTTCTGAAGTAGCCTGCAGGCCCGGGCCTTTCGGTCCTTCGGGCCATCTGTTGTCTTTTGAGACGGTGAAGGCGTATAGTTGTGTCATGGTAGCTGCTCCGTGTGTGTGGTTACGTTTGCCCGTTAGCGTTACCCGACCGCACCGCGGGGAGGTGGGCTATTGCGGTCATGTCGTCCCGTGTGCCCGTCCTTGCGCCGAATCCGTAGCTTCATCGGTTTTGCCTCTCCCTGTAAGCTCATGGCTTTCAGTCGGGTCGGGAGCCCCTCGGGGCCGTAGGTGCGGGGTGGGCTAGGTTGTGAATGTGCGTTTGTGTTTCTTTACTCTGTGACAATCTTATCACACTAGCAAGGCGTTGTCAATAGGTTTCGGTGCGAGTTTGTGTTAAGTGTTCTTAACAATCAGCTATTCTCCAACGTTACCGAACCTTGGCACTTGGCGCTGTCTGCTGAGGCTTTGTGCTGCTAACCTCCTCAAGTAACGTGTGGTCACATCTCTCTTGACAACGTAACCACAATGCGCTTATACTACGGTGCATGAAATATCAGCGCGGCTTATACCAACACGCCGTGCGTTGTCAGCGCAGGGGCTAACTTCGTGCCTCTGCGTTTTTGTTTGTCGGCGTTGGTTGGCTTGCTGTTGGTAGGTTGCACCGCGCCGCCACCGATCCTGTTTCAGTCACCGTTGGCCGCGCCGGCCGCGTCGCAAACGCTGTATCTGCCGCTGGCGTCCGGTGCGCCGACGAAGCTAGGACTGGCAGGCTGCGGGTCATGTGTCACGCTCGGCTGTGCGTGGTGCTACTCGTGGTCGCCGTGGCCGGGTGCGTCCGCAGGCGTCGAGCGCGTGCCGATGATCCGCGACGCGACGAACGTCAACGTGACGCAGTTGGGCGGTAACTCGGACTGGCTCATGGGCTTCAACGAACCGGACCTGTGTCCTGAGCAAGCGTGTCTGCTGCCGGCTGAGGCGGCTGTCTTGTGGCGGGAGATCGAGACGCGCTGGCCGGATAAGCGGCTGGTGGCGCCGGCGCCGAGCCACCTGCATCCGGAATGGCTGGTGCAATGGTACATGATCTATCAGGAGCGTTACGGGCAAGCGCCGCGCATCGACGCACTGGCGATGCATTGTTATTGGCGCACGGCAGACGATTGCATCACGTTGGCGCAGGAGTTCGAGGGCCTCGCTGAAGTCTGGGGCATTCAAGAAGGTTGGGTTACCGAGTTTGCGTTTACCCCGGCAACGGCCAACTGGCAGGCGCAGATCAGGCAGTTCACGGAGTACCTGGAACGGTCGGCATTCTGGACGCGCTACGCGCCGTTCGTGAGTTACGTGCCGTGTAGCGCAGGCGATCCGTATTGGGATTGCGCAGCCTCGGGCGATCCGTCGCTGCTCACAGCAGTCGGTCAATTGACCGATATTGGGCGCATGTACCAACGTGCGACAGAGTAAGACAAGGGGTGTTCAAATGGGTAATGGTGTTCCGGTACACAGTGAGCCCGATGCGGCTGTTACCTTGATCGGTGACCTGCATTGGGAGGACGGCAAGTTGATCGTTGGCGACGTGGACCTGGCGAAGAAGTTCGCCGCGACTGCGGGCGTGCTTGGCGGCGGCCGGCAGTTCGGCCTCGTCAAGTGTGTGTTCACGAAGATCACGGTCGATGTCACCACGAGCGACCAGACATTCGGCAACGCGTTTGCGGAGCCGAGCGAACCGGTCGGCTGATGTTCGACCTGTCTCTTATACACATCTGACGCTGCCGACGAGTTCCGAA
>JAUCQB010000029.1 GCA_030372985.1 Phycisphaerae bacterium | reverse complement strand
TACCAGATACACAGCGCTGTCTCGTGGGCTCGGAGATGTGTATAAGAGACAGTAATAGAACCCTTCAGGTACGGACAGCTCGAACCCGCCATAGGCGTTGGCGAAGGTCTGGAACGCCGTCGGGCCGGTTTCCGAGCGGCGGAATTCGATCAGCGCGTTTCCGACACCGCTGGTATTGAGGGCGTTGACCACCATGCCGCTGAGGAAGACCGATGCTCCGCTGGCAAAGTCCGGGTGATCGGCGAACCAGGACGGATCGCGAACCTCCACCAGTACATGGCGGAGACTGTCCCGGACCGAGGATCGCCAGACCATGACCACGGCGTTGCCGATGGTCCAGCCGCAGCGAATGACACCGTCCGGCCCGATCTCCGCGACCTCCGCGTTGCTGGAGACAAAGACCGGGGCGTCAACGTCGCCGCGCAGGGAGAGCGGAATCCGTTGCTCGAACTCGCCAGCGGAGAGGCGGATGGAGCGAGGCTGTACCTCCCAATGGCTGAAGGCTGGCGGGGTATCCGTCATGAAGGTACCTCCACCGGTGCGGAGACGCCGCCGCCATAGACCTCGACCTGGACGTGACGCAGGCTGAGCCGCTCGGCAGAATCCCAGACCAGGATCATGGCCGCCCCGGGAACGAAGCCGCACTCGACATTGCCGTCTTCATCGACACTGGCCACGTCGGGATTGGACGATTCGAACACCGGTGCTTCGGGTAGACCCCGGATCGAGAGCGGAATGCGCTGGACGTATGGGGATCGCGAGACCCTGATCAGTTTCGGGAAGACATCCCAGTAGTGCGGTTCCTGCGGCTGTTCGAGATTGTTCATCGCGTCCCCCTCAGTTGTCGATGGTGTTTGGACTGCCGGTGACTATGATGGCTCCGCAGGCGGTGATGTCGCCGATGCGGGCGTTGGGCAATCCTTCGGTGATGGTGTCGAAGCTGCCGGTCACGATGGGCGTCACGCCATGCCCCGGGATGGGACAGACGTGCAGGTCCCCCATGCGGGCCACCGGCATGCCGTTGTCCAGCGTCCGGCTCGCCCCGGTGATGATGACGCCGCCGTGACTGCTGATGTCGCCGAGTCGCGCCTGGGAGCTCATGGGTTCACCTTCAGCAACAGATGGATCAGAAAGCCGATGAGTCCGCCGATGGTGCTGCCGATGGTCAACACCAGACCGACGATCTTCCACATGGTCTCGGTCCCCATCTTGGAGCCGACCCGGGCGTGCAGCCGGTCGATCTCCTCGGCGTGCCGGTGCAGATCGGAATAGATCGAGCGGACCAGTACCT
>JAUCQB010000028.1 GCA_030372985.1 Phycisphaerae bacterium | reverse complement strand
CCTACGCCGCGAACGGCGCTACCCGCGCGACCCACGTTCAGAACGCTGGCCGTCTTCCTGCCAAACAGGGCCAACAGGATCGCACCTCCGAAAGAGACGGCCGTCGAGAGCTTTGACGCCCGCGACTGCTCCTGCTGGGCCTCTATCGCCTGCCGGGCTCGGCGCAGACGGTCCTGCAGGACGCCCAGCCGGGAAGCGTACTTCTGCCGCAACCGGGTGACCTCCTCGTCGCGCCGCTCGCGAGCGGCTTGCGCGATCCGAAGCTGAAACTCGCGCTCATTCTCGCCCGGGCGGCTTACGGCCTTGAGGCTCGCGGATCGAAGCAGTTCCAGAGCACGTTCCCGATACAGCATGTCCGCGAAGTCCTTCCTCCAGGTTTGATATGACCGCTCGCTGGCCGCTTCCGGGGGCAATGGGGCGAAGGAGGCGCCGGCCGCGGGCTCGGCGTCGAGATCGGCCTCGCCAAGGTCCGTTGTCTGTGCCGACTCCCACTCCACCGGTGAGCCGGTTCGCGTGCCCAGCGGTACCAGGTAAGTCAGTCGTTCCTCCTGATCGACGTTCAGCTTGGCATCGGCGTAGCGGAGCGTGCCGCAGGCCAGCAGCATGGGTCGATAGACCGCGTCTGCACCCGTCGGCAGCGAGCGAGCGGGGATGAACGCCTGTCGAACACCGGGCGGCAGCATCGGCTTCGAACCGCCCTTGGTCGGTGCCCGCATGACCGGGGCGGCGGCGCTCTCCGCGGGCAACGGCCCCCCGCGTTGCGGGGTTGGCGCCGCGACTTGCTCCGAGGCGATCCGGCGGCAGGGCTCCATCAGCGTTCGGATCTGCTGGCGGGTGAGCGGTCCGCGAAGATAGGACATTGCCCAGCGGGTGTGGATGACTTCGGGGGCATCCTCGTGAACGTTGTTCATCAGGAAGACACGGTTGTCCAGTTGCGAAAGCGTCTTGTCGATGGCGGCGCGGTCGAACGCGCTCGAGGCACTGGCCGCGGCCCCTTCCAACCCATCCAGCACCCGGTCCTTGTCGCGCTGCGTCTGCAGCCGGCCGATGAACCAGGTGCCGGCATTCGCCAGGCCCTTGTAGTCGAGGTCTACCGGGTTCTGGGTGGCCAGCACCAGCCCGAGCCCGAAGGCCCGGGCCTGCTTCATCAGGGTCAGCAACGGCGCTTTCGACGGCGGGTTCGCGATCGGCGGGAAGTAGCCGGCAATCTCGTCCATGTACAGCAACGCCCGGAGGCTCGTGGTGCCCGACTGGCTCCGCATCCAGCCCAGAGTCGCGCTGAGCAGCAGCGAAACGAAGAACATCCGCTCGGCGTCGTTGAGGTGGGCGATCGAGAAGATGGCCACCCGGGGTCTGGCGGTCGGCGTGTACAGCATCGCGCCGATGTCCAGCGGCTCACCTTCCAGCCAGCGGCCGAAGTCCGGCGAGGCGATCAGGTTGTTCAGCCGGACGGCTAGCGCGAACCGATCCGCGGCCGGGTAGAAGCTCTCCAGTTCCATCACGCCCAGCCGACTGAACGGCGGATTCTGAATCGCGCCGATCAGGGCGGGCATATCGAGGCCCTGACCCTGGCTCCACGCGTCATTCAGGATCGTGCTGAGAAGAATGTGCTCGCGGCTCTGCAGCGGATCGGCCGCGATGCC
The DNA here is from genome assembly GCA_030372985.1 of Phycisphaerae bacterium. Lineage (GTDB taxonomy): Bacteria > Planctomycetota > Phycisphaerae > UBA1845 > PWPN01 > JAUCQB01. The sequence goes on along the minus strand of JAUCQB010000028.1, from coordinate 27,839 downwards.
CAACAAGCCGAGCAGCCCGGCCGTCGTGCCCGCCACACGCTCCCGCAGGGCCTCGGAGTCGCTCAACACCTCCGGCGGTGGAGCGGCGAACGACTTCAACACCGCGACGGGCAGGCCCGCGTCGCTGCCCGGTGTGTACACAACGAACTCGGCCGAGTCACGCAGACGCTGGATGCGGGCGCCGTCCTGATCCCAGTCGGCCAGACCGCGGCGCCACAACTCCGCTTGCCGCGCGGCGTACGAATCCGGGTCGAGCCCCTGGCGGCGGGCATCCTCTTCGTTCACCCAGGGGCGAAAATCCTGGGGACGCAATTCGGGAAAGGTCAGCAGCAGGTTGGTCAGATCCCCCTTCGGGTCGATGACGATCGCGGGAATCCCGTCGATGGCCGCCTCCTCCAGAAGCGTCACGCACAGACCGGTCTTGCCGCTGCCGGTCATGCCCACAACGATGGCATGCGTGACCAGATCGCGGCTGTCGTACAGCACCAGTTCCTTGGCGGGCTTGCGTTCTTGCAGGTCATAGGCGCGACCAAGATAGAATGCCCCAAGTTTCTCGTAGGTTTCCATGGCAAGTACTCAGTCGTGACGGCGAGGTCCATACCAACAGGTCCGACGGGCGTAAGTCTATCACGGTGAGGACGCGAAGCAACGGAAGGCTCACAGAACAACCAGGGCCGAGCTCGTTGATAACTGCCCGACAGTCGGTACACTATGAAGTCCGCACGCGAAACGGGAGTTCCCAACGACGATGTTTGACCGGAAACTGATTCGCAACTTCAGCATCATTGCCCATGTAGACCACGGCAAGAGCACCCTGGCCGATCGAATCCTGGTTGCCACTAAAGCCGTGTCAGCACGAGAGATGCGCGCACAGTTCCTCGACGACATGGACATCGAGCGGGAGCGGGGCATCACCATCAAGGCCAACCGGGCAACGGTTTTCCACGAGCACCAGGGACGGGAATACATGCTCAACTTGATCGATACCCCTGGCCACGTGGATTTCCATTACGAGGTCTCCCGGGCCTTGGCGGCGTGCGAGGGGGTGCTGCTGCTGGTCGACGCGGGCCAGGGAGTACAGGCCCAGACGGTGGCCAACGCCTACCTGGCGGTGGCGGCCGGGCTGGACATCATCCCGGTGGTCAACAAGATCGACCTGCCCGGAGCCATGCCGGAAGAGGTCGCCTTTGAGATTGAGCATATCCTGGGTTTGCCGGCCGAACATGCTATCTTCACCTCGGCCAAGACCGGGACTGGGGTCGACGAACTGTTCCGGGCAATCATCGAGAGAATTCGGCCGCCCGCGGGCGACGTTGATGCCCCGCTGAGAGCCCTGGTTTACGACGCCAAGAACGACGTCCATCGCGGCGTGGTGTGTCATATTCGCGTGAAAGATGGCTCGCTCAAGCGTGGCGACAAGATCATCCTGATGGCCGCCGGGCGAGGGTATACCGTGTCAGAAATCGGCAAATTCATGCCCAAACCGCAGGCGGTCGATTCGATCGCCGCGGGCGAGGTGGGCTACCTGGTCGCGGGCATTAAGACCCTCCACGACGTGAACATCGGCGACACCATTACCCTGGAGAACAACCGGGCGACAAAAGCCCTGCCCGGTTATCAGCCGCCCCAGCGGATGGTGTTCTGCGACTTCTATCCCGGCCCGATGACCGAGGCCCCGCAGCTTCGCGAGGCTCTGGAGACCCTGTGGCTCAACGACAGCTCATTCTCGTTTGAGCCGGTACACAGCAACGCCTTGGGCTTCGGTTTCCGGTGCGGGTTTCTCGGCCTGTTGCACATGAACATCATCCAGGAGCGGCTGGAGCGCGAGGGCGAGATCGATGTTGTGCAGACCGCCCCGACAGTAACCTACGAAATCCTCAACAAAAACGGCGAGGTGATCCACATCGACTCGCCGAGCGAGCTGCCGGACATGTCCATCGTCGAGGAGATCCGCGAGCCGATGATCACCGCGAGCCTGATCGTGCCCGCCGACTCGATCGGCTCAATCATGCAGATCGCCGAGGACCGCCGCGGCAAGTACCTCAAGACCGAGTACCTCTCGACCACGCGGGTGATGCTGACCTACGAGTTCCCGCTGGCCGAGACCATTTTCGACTTCTACGACCGGCTCAAGGCCGCGACCAAAGGCTACGGTACGATGGACTATGAATGGCACGGCTACCATGCCGACGACCTGGTCAAGATGGACATCCTGGTCAACGGCACGCCGGTGGACGCTCTGTCAATCATCGTTCACCGCGAGAAGGCCGAGCGTCGCGGGCGGGCGCTGATCAAACGGCTTCGCAAGGAGATCGCCCGGCACCTGTTCGACATTCCGCTGCAAGCGGCTATCGGCGGCCGGATCCTGGCCCGCGAAACCATCAAAGCCCTTCGCAAGGACGTGACCGCCAAATGCTACGGCGGCGACGTCACCCGCAAACGCAAGCTGCTCGAAAAACAGAAGGAAGGCAAGAAACGCATGAAAATGGTCGGCCAGGTCACCATCCCCCAGGAGGCCTTCATGGCCATCCTCGATCCGGGGGACGATAACTGAGCCGATGTGGGGCTCGCAACGGAGGTCTTGACACGAGCCCCCGTCGACCGGACATTAGGCTTTCGCCCCATGGCGTGGCCGCACGTAAGGGTCTTGGGCCGTGTTCGGCCATAGCCTTGGAGTCGGGGACTGCGTACTCAGGGACTGGTAGCCGGAGCACGTCATCATGTACATCAAGAGGCTCGTTCTTGAGAACCTTCGCGGTTTCGAGCGTCTCGACTTCAGCTTCGGTCGCCCTGGTGGCAAATACGCGGGCTGGACAGTCGTCACTGGCGACAATGCCTCCGGGAAGACATCCCTTCTGAAAGCAATTGCCGCGGCTCTTGTTGGGCCGGATGCCATACGTTCCCTTCAGCCGTCTTTCAGCGGCTGGGTGAGGAAGGATGCCAAAGAGGCAACGATTGCCGTCGAGATAGAAACAGGAGAAAAGGACCACTTCGTGACTGCAGGACGGGCATACAGCAAGCCGTTCTGGTCAGAGCTGAGCCTCCGTGAGAACGGCGGCCCGGAAGTGTCCTTGGCGCCCGGCTCCAGATACAAGGGAAAAGGCAGAGGTCCTGTCCGCGGACCATGGGCTGACAATCCCGACGGATGGTTTTGTGTAGGATACGGGCCATTCCGCCGACTGTATGGGGCATCGCCAGAAGCTCAACGCGTCATGTCAGGCCCAAGTCGGGTTGCTCGGTTCGCGACAATGTTCCGCGAGGATGCCACGCTCGGCGAGTGTGAGATATGGCTGAAGGAGTTGCACCACAAGCAACTCGAACGAAGCGATAGGGAAGGCACTATCCTCGATTCTGTGCTTCGATTGATCCGTGAGGACTACCTGCAAAGCGGGGTCTCCGTAGAACGGGTTGATTCTGAGGGTCTGTGGCTTCGACATCGTAATGGAATTGTTCTTCCGCTGGCCGACATGAGCGAAGGTTATCGCGCCGCCCTGGCGATGTTGATTGACCTACTGCGTCACGTTGTTTCGGTTTACCCCGATACTCCCCTGATCGAAAACCGAGATAATAAGGTAGTCGTCCCACATCAAGGCGTGGTATTGATCGATGAGATCGATTCTCACTTGCACCCAGAGTGGCAACGTCGAATCGGTTTCTGGTTGAAAGAGAAGCTTCCGAATATCCAGTTTATTGTCACGACGCACAGCCCGATCATTTGCCAGGCCGCAGATGAGAAGGGTTTGTTTCACTTGCCCCCTTCGGGTGGGCCGGACAAACCGCTCCAGATCAGTGACGAGGACTACAAGCGCATCATCAAAGAGCAACCGAACGCGATCTACCTCAGCCCGGCATTCGGAATGCGTCACGTACGATCCCCGAAGGCTGTTCAAGCCCGACAGCGCTACGCCGAGCTTCGGGCACGTGAGAGCGCGGTTGGGTTGTCTCCGGATGAGAAACGAGAGAAGCAAATGTATCTTCCTTTCACCGATATTGACCTGGAGGGGCAACCGGATGCGCAGGATTGAACGCGTGCCCCTGCCGCGACGGTCTCAGGGCTATCTTGCAAGACAACAAGCTAAGGTCGATTCGGGGCAGGATGTGCACAAGGTCTGGAGGACAGCACGAGCCACCTCTGCGATGTCCGGCGTTATGACTACGCTTGTGCAGATGTCCGGCAAGCGTGCGAGATGCATGTTTTGTGAAGACTCTCGTGGCACGGACATTGATCACTTTTGGCCAAAATCCCGCTACAAACAGCGTGTGTTTGTCTGGGAGAACCTGCTTCTTGCGTGCACAGGGTGTAATCGACAGAAAGGTGACCAATTCCCTCTCGATAGCACGGGGCAACCTCTGCTCATTGACCCAACGAACGACGGTCCATGGGAGCACTTGTTCTACGATGCCCACACCGGCAATGTGACGGCGAGGATCGACCGTCAAAGCGGCAAACCGGACGCGAAGGGTTCCGCGACGACCGACCCCGGCATCCTTCCTCTCAATACAGACCCGATTACTGAGGGCCGACAGCGAACCGACCGGAATCTGCGGCGGGCTGTACGGGCCTTCCTGTGCGGCGTGGGCCCGGAGTCGGCTGAGGTCAGACCGGAGGTGAAGCAGGAGCTGCTCGCCGCCGTCCGAGACAACGATGGCTACGGACTGACTTCCTGGTATTTCGAGAAGGACGGCAAGAAGGAGTCCCCGTTCTCGGATCTGCGAGCCGGGTATCCGCGTATCTGGGAAGAAATCGTGTGGCAGATCGCGCATCCCTAAGGCGAACAAAGGGGTCTCTTCAGTTGACCGATCGATTCCAGCGGGCAAAAGTCGCCAGATGCGCTGGCGGCGACGTCTCCCGCAAACGCAAGCTGCTCGAAAAACAGAAGGAAGGCAAGAAACGCATGAAAATGGTCGGCCAGGTCACCATCCCCCAGGAGGCCTTCATGGCCATCCTCGATCCGGGGGATGATTGATCCCTGGAGCCGGGTGCCGCAAGGCTAAGGTTGTGCAAGCTCCGGCTGCCAAGTGCCCTGTCGCAATCAGCCATTATCGCTCGACGGGTCCCAACGCGGTCTTCACGAGGTTTCGCTCGTCGTCGTACCAGTCGGCGTAGGCGGTGCCCGGCAGGAATTCGTCGTGGGCATCGGCCAGCAGCTCGGCCAGCCGGACGCGCAGTCTCTTGAGAACAGGCGAATCCTTCTCGCTCTCGGCCAGGTTCTTCAGCTGATAGGGGTCCTCGACGTTGTCGTAGAGTTCTTCCTTGCCGTCAAGCCATTTGACGTACGTGTATCGCTCGGTCCGAATGCCACGCCATTCAGGCCAGTTCGTGCCGCTGTCGAAGAAATCCCAATGCGACACATAGTTGGCCATGAGGACCGCGTCACGGTCGATTCTTTTGGTGCCCAGCAGCGCGCCGCTCAGATCCATGCCGTCGCAGGTAAGCGGTGCCTGCAGGCCAACGAGGCCGCACAACGTCGGAAAGTGATCCATCGGCGTCACCAGGACATCGATCCGCTTCCCGGCAGAAACGCGCCCGGGCCAGCGGACGATGCACGGAATGTTCACGGCCTCACGGTAGGGAACCATCTTGTTCTGACGGCCGTGGCTGCCGAGCATGTCGCCGTGATCGGCGGTCAGCACCACGATGGTATTCTCCGCCAGGCCCGACTTGTCGAGGAAATCGAGCAGTCGCCCGAAGGCGTCATCGAAGTTCTTGGCCATCGCGTAGTAGCAGCGAGCAGGCAGAGGATTCTGACGAAGGCGATGGTCGTCAGGCACGTTCGGGTCCCAGATCAGGTCCTGCCGAATCTGCTCCAGGTAGCCGGCCGGGCAGTCCTGGGGCTTCCACGGCGGGTGCGGCGGATGCGGCGCAACCATCAGGAAAAACGGCTGCTTCGCTTCCCGCTGCTTGCGCATGAACTCAATCGCCATGTCCATCTCGGCGTCGGTCTCGTAGCTCTTCATGATCAGCCGCTGCGGCGCGTCTTCATAGTAGAACGCGTTGTGGAATGTCGAGTGGAAGTTGTAAGCCTGCCAGTGTTCATAGCCCAGCCGGGCCGGGCCGGGCGGGACGTACTCGGTCTCAGGGTTTTCTTTCAGGTATTCGGCCTGCCCCTGCTCGATCCGCTGCTTGTCCTGCGGCGTGACGGCGTGCTTGCCGGCTTTCTTCTGTCTGCCGGCCGCCAGGTGCCACTTGCCGATGAAGCCGGTGCGATAGCCGGCGTCCCGGAACACGTGGGCTATGCATCTTTGGCGCGGGTTGGCTTCGACCCAGTTAAGAACCAGGCCGCTGTGCGTCGGGTAGCGGCCCGTCTGCAGCATGCCCCGGTACGGCGTGCAGAGCGGACAGATAGAAACGGCGTTGTTGAAGATCACGCCCTGCGAGGCCAGCCGATCGATGTTCGGGGTAGTGATGTTCCTCCCGCCGTACAGGCTGCAGGCATCGGCTCGAAGCTGATCGTCAAAAACCACCAGCACATTCGGCCGCCCGGCTGCCCGCGAGGGCCCGGTGGTTGACTGTGACAAGACGGTTCTGCCGCCCCAGTGCACAAGCGCGGTCACAATCAAAACGGTCGGCCAGTTAGAAAGGCGCCGCACGCAACTTGTTCGAACGGCATTCATGTACATCGGCTGGAATCTCCTGTCATGGCGGGTGCTACCCGCCGTTGGCCTCGGCGGAACCGGGTGAGCAGGCGAGTCGAGCAACGAACAGAATTGTGGGAACAACGAGCGGCAAGATGACCCGCACGGCAGCTCCTTCATCCCGCCTGACATGAGCGGCCACCAAGGCGCAAGACTACACCGCCGGCACGGTTCCGTAAAGATCGGCCGACCACGGGCTATTTGCCCGGCAGCCGCTCGGTCAGCTGGCACTTGACCGGCCGGATCGTGGCCTTGTGCCGCTCGATCTCGGCCAGCAGATCGGCCACGACATCGGGATGTTCTTTGGCCACGTCGAACCGCTCGGAGGGGTCCTGCTCAACCTGGAAGAGAAGCGGCGGATCGTGTGTGTCAGCCTCCTTTTGGCCGTAGCCGATCTGGGTCATCAGGTGAGCCTTCCACGGCCCCTTGCGAACAGCCATGAGCCGCGCCCCGCGGTAGTAGAAATGCATATGGCGATTGCTCGGCCCTGTTCCAAACAGTATGGGACTCATATCCACGCCGTCGATGACCCGATCCTTGGGAACCTCGCCGCCGGCCAGCTTGATGAACGTCGGAAACAGGTCCATGGTCCCGCCCAGCGCCGTCGTCACCCGGCCGGCCTTGATTCGTCCCGGCCACCAGGCGATGCCCGGCTCGCGCATACCGCCTTCCCAGGTACTCCCTTTACCATCTCGCAGCAATCCGGCTGAGCCGCCGTCTGCCCCGCGGATCAGCCATGGCCCGTTGTCGCTGGTGAAGAACACGAGCGTGTTCTCGGCCAGGCCGAGGTCCCGCAGCGCTTGCAGCACCTGCCCGACGCTCCAGTCGAGTTCCTCAACCACGTCGCCATAAAGGCCTCGCGGGCTTGTGCCCCTGTACCGGTCCGAGGCGTGCAGCGGCGTATGCGGATAGGTATGCGGGAAGTAAAGGAAGAAAGGCTTGTCGCGATTGTCCTTGATGAAACGGACGGCCTCCTCGGTGTATCGCGGCGTCAGCGTCTCCTGAACGGCCGGCTGTTCGATGGTCTCTTCGTTCCGCATGAGCGGCGTCGGCTTCATGTCGTTGCTGTAAGGAATCCCGAAGTAGCCGTCGAAGCCGTGCTTCGTGGGCAGGTACTGCGGCAGGTGACCGAGATGCCACTTGCCGACGCACATCGTCGCGTAGCCTCGGTCCTTGAGAACCTCGGCCAGCGTGACCTCGCTGTCGGGAATGCCCCCAGCGGAAGCGGGGAACAAAACCCGCGGGTTATCGCTGCACATTCCGCTGCGGATCGGCAGCCGACCGGTCATCAATGCCGCACGGCTGGGCGTACAGACCTCGCCGGCCGAGTAGAACTGTGTGAAACGCATCCCCTCAGCGGCCATGCGGTCCAGATTCGGCGTCCGGATCGTCGGGTGACCGTAGCAGCCGAGGTCGGCGTAGCCCAGATCGTCCGCGAAGATGATGACGAGGTTGGGCGGGCGATCGGCGGCGAAAACTGTAGTGAAAAACGCGGGGACAACGACCAGGCAAGCCACGATCACGTGCAGTATTCCTCGAACCAACATTGTTCTGCTACCTCCTCTGCTCGCTCCGCGCAGTCTGGTATGCCGTCCACAACTGTGATGGATTCGCCACATACGGTTCGACGTGTCCGCACTGGGCGCAAACACAAGCCTTCAAGTCCACCGTAGTCGCTTCTTTGAAGAAGATGGCATCCGGATTCTGTTCGACCGACAACGTCGCATCCCATCGGGCCCCCGCACCCCCGGCACGGTCATCGAGCTTCACGCCCAGCATAACGTTTCTTGATCCACATTGAGGACACACGCTGTCCTTCTTCATGCTCATGGGATACCCTCACAGAACGTGCTGTGGCCCTCGATATCAGTCTGAACGACCTTCTGAGACGGGAGGAGTATAACTGCACGCGGCTGGCAACGCACGGCGGCCGGGCCGGCGCCGAAACATCCCAATGGTGCGCGAACAGTGAACCGAGATCCCAGCACTGCTCACAGAACAGTGGCACACGGAAACGTGCTCGAAAACCTGGTCTGGCGCGGTTCCTACCGTGCGAATTCGACCGCCCGCATTTCGCGGATCAGGGTGACCTTCACCTCGCCGGGGTAAGTCATCTCCTGCTCAATGCGCTTGGCGATGTCGTAGGCCGTCTTGGCGGCCGTGCTGTCGTCCACATTGGCCGCATCGACGATCACCCGGATCTCGCGTCCGGCCTGAACGGCGTACGATTGCCTCACACCCGGGAAGCCGTTGGCGATGCCCTCAAGCTGCTCGAGCCGCTTGACGTAACGCTCGAGCGATTCGCGGCGACTGCCCGGCCTCGAAGCACTGATTGCATCGGCGGCCGCCACCAGGGCGGTGTATGGGCTGATGGCCTCGACGTCGCCGTGATGCCCGACGATCGCGTTAATCACCTCGGGCCGCTCGCCGAACCGCTTGCAGATATCAGCGCCGATCTGGGGGTGGCCGCCCTCGACCTCATGATCGACGGCCTTGCCGATGTCGTGCAGCAGGCCGCATCGGCGGGCCAAAGCCCCGTTCAGGCCGAGTTCATCGGCCATGACCTGACAAAGGAACGCCACTTCGATGCTGTGCTGGAGGACATTCTGCCCGTAGCTGGTGCGGTAGCTTAACCGACCCAGCAGGTCGATGATCTTGCGATTGAGACCACCGACGTTCGCCTCGACGGAAGCCTTCTTGCCGCGTTCGACGATCTCGCGGGCAACTTCCGCCCCCGTTTCCTCGACGACCTCCTCGATCCGCGACGGGTGAATGCGTCCGTCGTGAATGAGCTTCTCCATCGACAGGCGGGCCACCTCACGGCGCACCGGGTCGAAGGCGCTGACCACCACGACGCCCGGGGTGTCGTCGACGATAACGTCCACGCCGGTGGCCTTCTCAAACGCCCGGATATTGCGGCCTTCACGGCCGATCACGCGGCCCTTCATGTCGTCGGAAGGCACATCCACCGTGCTGACGGTGCTGGTACTGGTGTGCTCGCTGGCATACCGTTGGATAGCGGTAACCACGATCTCGCGTGACTTGTTTTCGGCCGTCTCGCGGGCCTCGGTCAAGGTCTTCTCGACGATCTCGGCGGCGTCGTGCTCGACCTCATGCCGGATCTGGTTGAGAAGCAGGTTGCGGGCTTCGTCGATGCTCAAACCGGTGATCCGCAACAACTGGGCCCGCTGCTGTTCCAGGGCCTCGGCCAGTTGACTCTCTTTCTGGGCAAGAGAGGCCTCGCGGCCGCTCAGTCTCTGCTCGGCCTGCTCCAGGCCCCGTTCTTTCGTCACCAGGGTGTCGAGCTTTTTATCCAGATTATCAGCCCGCTTCTCCAGGCGACGCTCCTGCTCCTTCAACTCGTCGCGGATGGCGGCGCTCTTCTTCTCAAACTCATCCATCCGCTGGATGAACTCGCCCTTGGCGTCCACCTCCGCCCGCTTGACGATGACCTCCGCTTCGTTCTTAGATTTCTCGATGATTCGGGCGGCTTCCTGCTGGGCGGTGGCGATCTTCTGCTTTCCGAAGATCCGCAGGCCCATGAAGACGGCCACGCCGCCGATGAGCAGGCCGATGACAAAGTACAACGGCGCCATCGGGTCGAGCGTGTATGCCAACATGACAGGCAATCCCATGTCACACCTTCCTGACCGATCTCTATGCTGCCGGCCGGCCGGGCGCCACCATTCGGGACACGCCCACCGGATCACGGAGCGGGTTGAAGTAAATCATCTAGATACGGTCAGGAGGGCTACCGGAAGCCGGCCCTGGGATTCGACAGGGAGGATCGCCGCGGGCAAAGTCAGACCGAAGTTCGACAGGCAAGCGCCTGGAAGCTGCCAACGCCGCACGTCGATGGCGTCAGGTCCTCAGTCACATGCAGGCGGCAAGGCGCTGGTGGCATCTATCCGGTGCGAACCGCAGCGATCCGCGGAAAGCTGGACGCCCCGCAGGTCCTGCTCACGGCGTCTGTCCGACGTCCGCAAGTCGCTTTGCTCATGCCACTTGGATCTCTCAAGCGAGTCACCTTGCTTATTCCGTGCGACGTTGGCTCAGGGTTGATACCACCTCTTCGGCGCGCTGGCCGTCACCACCGATGGACGCGCTGGGGACTTAGCCCCCACCCGGATATCTCCCGACATCCTTCACGGCAAGCCGGCAGACATCACCGTCTGTGTGAACCTCAGGATTGACCTTGCCCCAGGCAAGGCACCATCCGGATTATATGAATCTCCCGACGATCGAGGCCCGACCATACGGTCGAAAGACCTCAACCTGAACTCGCCGATTCACCGCCGCCCTCGTCGAATCCGTGTGAACGACAGTCTCTCAGGCGAATTCCCGTATGATAATACCTCTCCGCGCCCATATCAGCGGAGCAGGTCAACCACGATTATAAAGCTTCTGTTCGGACCGTCAAGGATGGCGTTCAACCTTTTCTGTCCAACCTCTTCCAGTCAAAAAGGTTACGCCCGGGCGAAAATCCGCCACCTGTAACCAACCCGTCCAAACCCCCGTTTTTGGCCTCCGGAGCATCGCGAGCCGAGGTCCACCGACCGTCTTAGGCGTCCTGACCACTGCCATCTGCCACCGCCGGCCTGCTACAGGCCCGGGAGTGCGAACCCTCGGAGCCTCGCGGCCCGGGCCTGTCGCAAGCCAAAGACCACGGGCCGTGACGCGGACAACGGGAGGCCTCAGGCTCGCCGGGCTGGAATACGTTTTTAAACGAGCCAGTGTCCGAGACGGGGTCCACCGGAGCGGTCTCTCACCTAATTGCTGAAACCGGCCGGGCTTGCAGATTGAAATAGCCCGGTTCGGTTTCTACACTGACCGGATGTTCTCCCGGCCTCGCTGCGGTAGCCCGTCCGTCGGGCTCATCTGCCGAGCCGCCTTTATAAGGTGCCTGGGAATGCCCAACTATGCCTTGCTGACTGCCAGTGGTCCCGACCGCCCCGGAATCGTCGCGGCCATCACCGGCATCCTCTTGGAGAGCGGCTGTAACATCGAGGATTCCCAAATGGCCCGACTGGCCTGCGCCTTTGCCTGCATGCTGATGATTCGCATGCCGGAGGGCATGGTGAGCCGACAGCTTGAGGAGCGTCTGTCGGGCATGGCCGGGCAGTTCGGTCTGCGGATGTACTTGCAGGACCTGAGGCCGGAGGAGGCTGGTGAGGCCAAGTCCTCCCAATCCAAGCACCTGATCCACGTGTACGGTGCCGACCGCAAGGGCATCGTCCACCGGATCAGCAAGCGGCTGGCCGAACTCGGCGTCAACATCACCAACCTGCACACCGAGGTCATCCATCACGCCCAGCCCCTGTACGTGATGCTGATCGAAGTGGAGGTTCCGCTTTCTGTCGACGCCGGGCGTCTCCAGGACGACCTGGTTGCCATCGGTCGCGAGATCGAGGTCACCGTCGCCATGAAGCCTAAAGATGACGCCCGGTTCTGACACGGCAGCCGCCGCCCGACAGGATCCGGTGACTCACCGATCATGCCGACGCATCGGCCTCGACGAACTGGCCTTTTCGAGCGCCGGTTCGCCAGAACACTTCTTTCATCAGGCAGTAGCACACCGGCAGAACGAACAAGGATAACAGTTCGATGGTCAGGCCGCCGACGGTGGGTAGCGCGAGGGGAATCATGACGTCCGCTCCGCGTCCGTCGCTGGTGAGCACCGGCATCAGCGACAGCACCGTGGTGGCGGAGGTCATCAGGCATGGCCTGACGCGCTTGACCCCCGCCGAGACCACCGCCGAGCGGATGTCCGAAATGCCGCGCACCGGCCGCTGCTGAAACTCCTGGTTCAAGTAGGTAGCCAGCACCACGCCATCGTCGGTGGTGACGCTGAACAGGGCAATGAAGCCGACCCAGACGGCCGTGCTGAGGTTGTAGGTCCCGAAGTGGAGTAAATCTCGCACGTTTTCACCGAACAGCGGGAAATTGAAGAACCAGGCTTGGGCGATCAGCCACAGGCCGATGAATCCGCCGGCCCAGGCGACCGGAACGGCACTGAACACAATCAGCGACAGGGCAACGGAACGAAACTGGAAGTACAGAAGCACGAAGAGCATGAGCAGGCTCATCGGCAAGATCATCATGAGTCTTCTCTGGAAACGTATCTGGTTCTCGTAGCTGCCTGAGAACTTGTAGTGAACGCCAGCCGGCAGAGTCAGTTGGCCTGTGGAGATCAAATGCTTGATCAGCCGGTCGGCCTCTTCGACCACTTCCACCTCGGCAAAACCGGGCTTTTTGTCGAACAGGACGTAAGACACGAGGAAGTTGTCCTCGCTCTTGATTTCCTGCGGACCGCGGACGTATTCGATGTTCGCCAACTGAGCTAACGGGATCTGCTCGCCGCCGGCACCGGGGACCAGGACCCGTTGCATGGCCTCAACACTGTCGCGGGTCTCGCGGGCGTAGCGTACCCGCACCGGGTAACGCTCGCGACCTTCAACCGTGGTCGTTGCTCGAATGCCGCCAAGGGCGATTTCGATGACATCCTGCACGTCGCGAATGTTGACGCCATAGCGGGCGACCTTCTGGCGGTCGATGTTGATTTCCAGGTAGGGCTTCCCGACCACGCGGTCGGGTATAACCGCTTCGGCCGCGACCGACGGTACGGTCTTGAGCACCTCGGCGAGCTGGTATCCGGCCTTCTCGATGTCTTCAAGCTTGTTGCCGAAGACTTTGATGCCCATGGGGGCTCGCATGCCCGATTGCAGCATCACCAGTCGGGCGGCGATGGGCTGCAGACGCGGCGCGCCGGTCACGCCGGGGTACTCCGCCGCTTTCTGGATCTCGTTCCAGATGTCCAGCGGCGTCTTGATGTGGTCTCGCCACTGTCGAATCGGCTTGCCGTTCTCGTCCAGAACAAGGTCGTTGGTTTGCGGGTCCCGCTTGTACTCGGTCTTGTAGAGGACGATGGTTTCGATCATCGACAAGGGGGCCGGATCCAGTGCGGTTTCGGCACGTCCGATCTTGCCGACGACACTTTCCACTTCGGGAATCGCACGGATGGCCTTGTCCTGTGCTGAAACGGCGTCGAGGGCCGAGCCGATGCCGGCGTGCGGCATCAGGGTAGGCATGTAGAGAAACGACCCTTCGTCGAGAGGCGGCATGAACTCGCGGCCGAGGCCGGGGAATCCGTGGACACCCAGCGTCCAGACTTTCTGGTAGATGGAAGGACGGGCATCGCCCTCCTTCACTTTCGGTGTGGGCAGCCAACTGAACGTCCGGCCGAAGCCCTGCCAGACGGTCAGGCCGAGCACGATGACCGCCGCCGGTACCATCAGGAAGGCAACTTTGTGCCGCAGGAAGAATGACAACAGGCCGGGATAGAAATCGATGAACACCACCCGCAGCATCGCCCAGGCGACGTTGAGACCCAGCACGATGAGCAGGTTTCGCGTAAACCCGGCCCCCGGCCCGAGCGGCATCCAGTGGCCGGTCAGAACGATCAGTACGGCCGCCATGACCGCAAGACTGGCCAGCAGCCCCGCCCACCTCAGTGCCTTTGTTCCCAGGCGAGCCTCCACCAGCGAAAACGCGCCGTAAGCCACTGACGCCAGTCCGGCCCATCGCCATCCGAACACGGCCATCACCACGCCGCCGAGGATGAACAGCACCGGAATGACCCAGCGTCGCGAGCCGCGCAGCCGGCCCAGCGGAGTGAAGACCAGGTGAGCCAGCGCGGGCAGAATCAGAATCGCCGCCAGCAGCGACCCGAGAAGAGCAAACGTCTTGGTGTAGGCCAGCGGTCTGAAGAGCTTGCCCTCCGGCCCTTCAAGGGCGAAAACCGGCAGGAACGCAATCACCGTCATCAGGATCGCCGTGGTGACCGCCGGACCGATCTCGCTGGAAGCCTCATACACGATCTCGATCATCGGCCGGTTGCGGCTTTCGTCATTCTCCATGTGCCGGACGATGTTCTCCGAGAGAATGATGCCCATGTCCACCATAGTGCCGATAGCAATGGCGATGCCGCCCAGGCTCATCAGATTGGAATCGATACGGAAGAGCTTCATGAGAATGAAGCAGATCATCACCGCCAGTGGCATGGTCAGGCTGATGACGATGCAGCTCCGCAGGTGCCGCAGGAACATCAGCACCACGAACGTGGTGACCAGTACCTGCTCGAACAGCGCATTCTTCAGCGTGTCGAGCGTCTCATGGATCAGGATGGTCCGGTCGTAAAACGGCACAATCTCGACACGGCTGACGGTTCCGTCGGCGAGGGTCTTGACGGGCAGCGAAGATGCGATTTGCGAGACCCGCTGCTTGACACGTTCGATCACCTCCAGCGGATTGGCCCCGTATCGGACGGTGACCACGCCGCCGACGGCCTCGACGCCTTCCTTGTCCAGCGCCCCGCGGCGCAGAGCCGGGCCGGCGGCGACTCGGGCGACGTTCTTGACGTAGATCGGAACATTGTCGGCGACGCGAACGACGATGTTCTCGATGTCCGCAACGCCCTTGATGAAGCCTTTGCCCCGAACGATGTACTCGACGCCGTTCCACTCCACCGTCTCGGCTCCAACGTCGATGTTGGATCGTTCCACGGCCGCGAACACGTCCTGGAGACGCACGCCGTGGGCCCGCATCGCGTCGGGATCGACATCAATCTGGTATTCGCGGACGTGGCCGCCGACGCTGGCCACTTCGCTGACGCCGGGTGTGCCTTGCAGGGCGTAGCGAACGTACCAGTCCTGAATGCTGCGCAGCTCTTCATGGCCGAAACCGCCGTGAGACCCTTCCAGCGTGTACCAGAAGACCTGCCCGAGTCCCGTGGCGTCGGGGCCGAGACCGGGGGTCACGCCGGCGGGCAGCATCTGCTGGGCGACATTGAGCTTTTCGAGCAACCGCGAGCGGCACCAGTAGAAATCGTGAACATCATCAAAAATCACGTAGACCACCGAGAAACCGAACATCGAAAACGCGCGGATCGACTTGAAGCCGGGCGTGCCCTGGAGCACGGTGGTGAGCGGATAGGTAATCTGGTCCTCGACATCCTGTGGCGAACGGCCGGGCCAGTCGGTGAACACGACCTGCTGGTTCTCGCCGATGTCAGGAATGGCGTCGACCGGAATGGGATCACGCGGGATCAGGTCGTTCTCCATCCGGAAGGGCATGACGCGGTAGCCCCACAGCAGGATGAGGGCAAGGATCAGGAACACAACGAGCTTGTTTTCGAGGCAGAAACGAATGACCCCGTTGATCAGTCCGCGGCGTGTGACCAGCTCAGGCTGCATGTCAGCGGCTCTCCCGCCCGTCGGGCCCGATCTGTCCCACGACTTCTCCGCAACGCAGCATCTTCTTTCCGAAATAGGGGTTTAGCACCTGGCTGGCAGGCGACAACCAGTCGGCACCCTTGTCATCGAACGCCATCGGACAGTGCACGCGGTAGACGGGCGAGCCGAGGTTGTGGCCGAACAGGTGCAGGCAGGTCCGCAGTGCAGCGGTCAGTGCGGGCAGTCGCTTCCTGCGTTCTTCGACCGTCGCCTTGTCGGCCGCGGGAAGAGCGCCTTCGATCGCAGCGATCTGCTTCTTGAACAGGGCCTCGTCTTCGGCCGGCAGGCCGTGAGGGATCGCTCCGCCGAGGGCTCTGCGCAGGGCAGCGGACGCCGCAGTCGCTCTGTCGGCATCATCGGCCACCAGCGCGGCGGCCAGCTCGAAGTACGATTCGAGCACGGGCTTGAAGTGGTCGTGGTACATCGCCCCGGCGACGGCGTGCGACCTGGGAGGCTCGGATGGCGATTCGGGTTGCGAGTCGGCTTCCTGTGGCGGCCGCATCATGCTCGGCTTGGCCTGAATTTGCATCGCCGAATCGATCTGGAACGCGCCGCGCACGACGACTCGCTCCCCTTCCCTGAGACCGTCAAGGACAACGTAGTCGTCGCCTGCCCGTATGCCCAAGCGGACCTCGCGGCTTTCATAGACAGGCTCGCCCGTGTGATCCGTTTCGACATACACGATGACCCGCGTGCCGGTCAGCAGAACGGCGGTCTGCGGGATCACCAGCACTTCCGGAACGGCCGCCTGCGTGGTGGCGAAGCCCAGCGACTCGGCGGGTACCAGATCCATGCCGCATACGTCGCACTGCCCTGGTCCGTCCTTGATCACTTCCGGGTGCATCGGGCTGATCCACTTGCCGGCCAGCGAGGTGTCAACCACCTGGCCGCTTTCGGTGACCTGCGAAGTGACCTTCGCCCGCACGAACATGCCCGGCCGAAGCTTCATCTCCGGATTGGCGACAGTGACGCGGACCTTGACGGTCCGAGTCGCTTCGTTGAGTACCGGGTCCACATAGGCGATCCGGCCGGTGAAGACCTGACCGGGATAGGCCTCGGTCTCAAAATGCGCCTGCTGGCCGTAGTGAATGAAGCCGATGTCCAACTCGTAGGCGTCGAGCAGCACCCACACGCTCCGCAAGTCCGCGAGAGTGAAAATTCGCGTACCGGTATCGACGTACATCCCCTCGTATCCCTGACGATCGGTCACCCAGCCTTCCTCGGGAGCGTCGATGCGGATGTGGTCGAGCGGTTGGTGGACGCGCTCCAGCTCGGCGACCTGATCCTCTGGAATTGCCCACAACTGAAGCTTCCGCCGCGAGGCCTGGAGCAAGGCGTCGGCCGTTTCACGAACGGCGGCAGGACGGGTCGCGTCTTTTCTGGCGGATTCAGCGGCGTCCAGCGCGAGAAGGTATTCCTTCTGAGCAACCAGCAACTCGGGACTGTAGATTTCGGCCAAGTGCACGCCCTTTGGGACGAAGATACCTGTATAGTTGACGAAAAGACGGTCGATGCGGCCCGGCACGTAGCTGCTGATATAGGTAATTCGCGTTTCGTCGACGGCCACCTTGCCCACCATGCGAACTTCATGCTCCAGGGAACGTCGCTCAACCGGGCGAGTCTCGACGCGGGCCAACAGCCTGGCCCTCTCTGAAAGCGTCATCTGACGCTCGTCAAGCGCCGCATCCTGGCCGGCTCTGACCGGGATGAGATCCATGAAGCAAATGGGGCATTGCCCGGCCTTCAGGAGTCTGACCTGGGGGTGCATGGAACAGGTCCAGTAGCGAACGTCATCCGCCGGCACCGTGGCGGGAACCGTAACCGGCTGTCCGCCCGATGCCAACAGCCAGCCGAGCGTCGCCCCGGCAACAAGGCACAGCAACGCGATCACCACGCAGATGATGACTCTATCGCGCCGCCGTGGCTCGCCGGCCCTCGAATCGGTAGTCATCGTTTGCTCCGCATATGCTGGCTCGTCCCGCCCCGACTGTCTTGTCGAGCCGGCGGGCTCGGCCACCTGTGTCTCCGTATTCTTCAACCGTAAGACCGAGGGGATAAACCCCCTCGGCTCGTCAAGAACGCTCCTGCTCGGCCGGCCGGGTTGCCGGTTCGGTTTCAGACGGCTCACCAGAATCAATCCGCGTCAATCGTCCACCGGCGGCTCGTTCCAGCTCGGCCTGGCTGACCAGGCAGTCTCGCAGGAACTGTAACGCCTTGAGCCGGGTCGTCAGGAGTTCTTCCTGCGACTGCAAGTACACGGTCAGGTCTTCCTGCCCGGCAATGTACGACTGCCTCGCCAGATCGACATTTCGCTCGACTTCGGGCAGCATCTCCCGACGGTAGAAATCAACCTGTTCACCTGCCTGCTGCCGCATGATGAACGATTCCCGAACCATCCGGACAACTCCCTGAAGCCGGGCTTCGTACTCGGCCACCCTCTGGCGGTGCAGGTGGACGGCCCGCGCAATCTGGGCCTGGCCTTGGTCGAAGATCGGCAGCTCCATATCTATCATAGGTCCTACGGTGTACTCGACCTCTCGCATTTTCGGGCCGAAAGGCTCGATCATGGGCGGGCCGGGATCACCGGGCATGCCCCATGCCTGATCCAGGAGGTTCTGGCTCATTGCGTTGCCGAACCGGCCGATCAGTTGCCGGTTCTGCGATGGCGGAGCAGCCATTCGCTCAAAGCCCAGCCCGAGGGCCAGTTCCGGCCAGGCTTCTCGCTGCATGAGCTCGATTTCGTGCTCGGCAGCCAGCACCTGCCACTCCGCGGCCTTGAGGTCCAGTCGCTGCGCCGCGGCCAGCCGCACCAACTCCTCTTCGGCATTCGGCGCATCGACCGGCGTCCGGGTCTCGTGAATGGGCTCTACCTGCCACCCGTCGGAGGCTCCCGCAAAGCCCATCAGGCCAAGCAGCTCGCGCTGGGCGGCCCGGTAATCGGCCTCCACGGCCATCAACTCCGACCTCAGACCGAGACGACGGATTCGCGAGAGATTGATCTCCACCTGCGAAGCCCTCCCCGCCGCCTGGCGAGTCTCGATGATGCGTGTGGATTGATCCACAATCTCCATGTTCTCGCGAATCAGTTCGATCGCCCGTTGCGTGTACTGCAAGCGGGCATACGCCGTCTTGACGTCGGCGGCGATGACAACGGCGCGATCGGCCACTCGAAGAATGGTCTCCTGCAACGCGGCACGGGCGACCTCCTGGCGAGCGGGGATCATCCACAAATCCTGCAATTGTTGCATGGGCAAACCGCTGCCGCGAAGCATGCTTCGCCCCCCGCCGCTTGGGAACATGATCATGAAGTTGATCGTCGGGTTGGCCAAGAGGCCGGCTTGCGCCAGATCAGCGTCGGCCTGCCCGATCATCTCCAGATCGGCTCGCAGATCGCGGTTGTTGCGCAGGGCGGTGGCCACGGCGTCCTGCAGATGCAGGATTGACCGGCCGTCCCACGCGGGCGGCTGATCGTCCCACGGCGCGGTCCACGCCGGTTTCTGCCCCAGCCGTTGTTCCACCAGCCCCGCGGCCTCATCGATACGGGGACCGGGATTGACTTGCGCACAACCGCCGGCCGCCGAGATACACGCAACAGGAATCCACGCGCGTTTCATGACTCATGCCCCCTCGGGCGTTCGAAATTGCCCTCGATGTGGCCGACCGGGCACGCCTAGTCGGTTTGGGCGGAAAGTACCGCTACAAGACCATCCCTGTCAACGACGTCGATGCAATAACGGCCGTGAGGTCGATCTGAAGCCGGTCTGAGACCGGACTGATGGCCGGACGGCCTGCAAAGCGGGATCTCACTTGCACTACCCATGTCTCCGTCTGGCTGTCGATACAAACCGCGTTTCATTGTAGGTGCGCAGAGGAGTGCATGGTACAATGTCACTGGCTCTACCGCGGAGACCGATGATCCTCATCAGAATGGGACTGAACGCAACTCGGTGCCCGAGGGGAATGTAATGGCAGTTCACATGAGAGTATTGGTGAGGGTGTGCCTCCTGGGGCTGGTCGGGGCCGATGGTGCCTCAGCCGCCATGAACGTCGGGCTGGCCACCTCGATGGATAAGGTCATGATCAAGGCCATCCACAATGGCTGGCCGCTGGAGGGCTGGGTCGCCGACCACTACGATCTGGCCCTCGCCCGCAACGAGCACGAGGCCTTTCAGGTCATTGTGTGGTCAGACCAGGCCTTGTCGAACGTCAATGTCAGCGTCTCGTCGCTCACCGGCCTCAACGGGGCCGGTCCGTTTGACGGCGCGGTTCAGGTTTGGCTGGTCGGGCACGTGGACGTCTCGGACGACCCGATTGACAACCTCGACATCGCCTATCCGCCGCATCTCGTGGGGTACACCGGCTGGTGGCCGGACCCGCTGCTGACCTTCATGAACACGTGCAGCATCAACGCGAACGACCGCGTGGCCTTCTGGGTGGACCTCGCCACGACCGGCAACACACCGCCGGGTGATTACACCGCGGCGGTGACCGTCTCCGCGGCGGGCCAGTCGCCGGTGACTCTGCAGCTCAACGTCACCGTCTGGGATTTCAACGTACCGGTGCTTTCCTCGCTGCCGACGGCAATGTCCTGCGATCTCGGCAAAGCGCAGAGCCTGTACGGCAGCACCGCGTGGACCACCTACGGCATCAAACTGAAGTTCTGGGACATGCAGCTCGCCCATCGGATGAACATCACCCATCTCTACCAGAACGTGCCCGACCCAATGAGCGACATCAACTACTGGTTTGCCCGCGGGGAAACGATGTTCAATGCCAGCAAGGTGCCGTGCGCCAATGAGCCCGCCCTGGCGAGCCTGTACAGCACGTTCAACAGCCAGGACCGCGTGCATCAGTTGTACACCTACGGGTACGACGAGGCGACCTCGGACAAGTATCAGGTGATGTACAACACCTTCACAGCCGTCCACAACAACTATCCGGGCATACGAACCATGACCACCGCGTTCGACGATTCATTCGGCACCTCGCCGGGAACGTCTTTCTTGCGATCGGCGGTTGACATCTGGGTACCCCAACCAACCAAGTACAAGCTGGATGAAGCTGAGCGGCTCCGGGCCGAAGGCAACGACATGTGGTGGTACGTGTGCGTGTCGCCGCGCCACCCCTACGCCAATCTCTTCATCGAATACCCGGGCATCGAGCCGCGGCACCTGATGGGCACCATGCCGTTCAAGTACAAGGTCGGAGGTTTCCTTCACTATGCCGTGGCCAACTGGCCGGTCGGGTTCAACGACGGGCCCATTACCACCGGCCCTTACACAGACTGGGACTCGCGCACCGTCTACAACGACAACTCAAACGGCTGGGTCAACGGCGACGGCAGTCTTTTCAATCCCGGACCGACAGGCCCGATTCCAACCTTCCGCCTGGAGAACATGCGCGACGGTCTCGAGGACTTCGAGTATTTGACACTCCTCAGATCGGTCACACGGGTCGTCAACCGGTGTCCGACGACACCGGAGCAACTCGCCTTCGTCAGCTCAGCCGACGCGCTGCTGAGTGTCCCGGCCGACGTCGTGGCCAGTCTCACCAGCTACACGCGCGACCCCGCCACGCTCTACAGCTTCCGCCACCAGGTCGCGCAGAAGATCATCGAAGGCCAGGCCCTCGTGCCGCTGTCGCCGCCCGACGGCGACGATGATGGCGTCGGCGACCCCTGCGATAACTGCCCAAACGAGCCCAACAGCGATCAGCGGGACACCGACAGTGATGGGATGGGTGATGTCTGCGACCCGGACATGGACAACGATAGCGTGCCCAACGCCTCGGACAACTGCCCGCTCATCCACAATACGGACCAGATCAACGACGATGGGGACGCCTTCGGCGACGTCTGCGACAACTGCCCAAGCCGCATCAATGACGACCAGACTGACACTGACTCAGACGGCCTGGGTGATGCGTGCGACAACTGCCCGACAGATGCCAACGTCGACCAGGCCGACGGAGACCAGGACACGGTAGGCGACGTCTGCGACAACTGTCCGGCTGATCCCAATGCCGATCAGCTCGACACGGACGATGATGGCATCGGAGATGTCTGCGACGGCGACCCGACAGGCAACAAGTGGATCGACGAGGAGTTCGATGGGACCTGCACGGGCCTGGACAAGGTCGGCTCGTGGGACCAAACGTCCATGCTGGCCCGCTGGCCCCGAACGTGGGCGAGTTCGAACGGCACGTTCATCCTCGGCAAGGGCTGGAATCCGACGTGCGGCGCGGCCATGAACACCACCAAGAACTACTACCGCATGACCGCCAACTTGGAGCCGGACATGACGGCCACCTACGGCCAGGGCAATAAGGGCATCGGGGCGGGGAACACGGTTCAGGGTACGGATGCCGAACCGCTCGTTCTGGAGTTTGTGGTGGATTTCAACGCCGAGGCGTACGGGAGTTACTCGAACTTCTACATTGAGCTGTCCCACCACAACGGTACAAGCGACGACCAGGCGCCGCGCAACAGCACCGAAGGTCTGTACACCGAAGACGGCGACTTGGGCAACGGTGACCAGGGCCCATGGACCGATGGCCAGGATCACCGTGTTCTCGCGTACGGCTCGTTCGCGGGCGTTAACAAGCCGTACGGAAGTCCGGGAAGCGGCCAGTTCGGCGCCGCCATGCTGTATGATGGCCGCAGATGGCACTACAGCAAGACGGTCACCGACATCCACGGCGTCAATGCCGCTTTGTGGAAACGGTCGGACGGCCTGCAGTGCCTCTTCCGCATGATCATCAAGACCGACACGGTCATCTATGAACTCGACAACCTCGGCGGGACACCGATCAACGCGCCGCACGAACTGCCCCGGCAGTACAAGGACGGTTTCAATCGCATCAGCCTGGTGGTAGGCAACACCATCTATGCCAGCGGCAAGGTCAACTACGTGGACCAGATTGAGCTGCGGCAGGGCACGCTCATCGTGCCCATCCCGACGGGGGCGTGCTGCATCCGGACCGCCCTGGGGGCCGGCACCTGCGGCATCACAACACAGGCCGATTGTGAAAGCAACCCGACGGGCACCTATCTGGGTGATAATACCATTTGCGGCGACAACAATGCCAATTGCGAGTTCTGCCCGGCTGTCTTCGGCGATGCCGACTTCGACCAGGATGTCGACTCGGCCGACTTCGGCGTGTTCCAGCAATGTATCACCGGTCCAGGGCCGGTGACCGTGCCGCCGGAGTGCACCTGCCTCGACCGCGAATCGGACGACGACATCGACACTGACGATCTCCACTTCTTCACCAGCTGTCTGACGGGCCCGGGCGCGCCCGGTGATCCCGAATGTGCGCAGTAAGCCTCAGTTCCAGGAGGATCGCCAACATGTCCTCGAGGCCATCAAGAAGAGATATCGTCAAAGCGACCGTCGGAGGAATGATCGGTCTGTCGGGCTGCGCCGCTACGCGAGTGGAGAAGCAGGCAACCGGCAGGCCGGATATACCCGGCTGGATCGACGCCCATGTGCACGTGTGGACAGATGACGTGTCGCACTATCCGCTGGCGCCGGGGTTCACGAAATCACAGCTGCAACCACCCACCTTCACCCCCGAGGAGTTGTTTGCCCACTGCGAGCCCTGCGGCGTCCGGCGGATCAACCTGATCCAGATGAGCTACTACGGTTGTGACAACCGCTACATGCTCGACGTCATGGAGCAGTATCCGGGCCGGTTTGCAGGGACGGCCATCGTTGACCTGACCGCCCGAGACGTTGGCGACCAGATGCGGCGGCTCAAATCTCACGGCGTCCGGGCGTTTCGGATCTACCCGGGCCTGGTCAAACGCCCGCCGGCCGAGTGGCTGCGGCCGGACGGGTGTGACGAGATGTTCAAAGTCGGCGCCGAATCTGACCTGGCCATGAGCTGCCTGATTGACCCCGACGCCCTGCCGGAACTCGACCGCATGTGCAGGCGCTATCCCGACACACCGGTGATCATCGACCACCTGTGTCGGATCGGCATTTCCGGCCAGATCGACCAGAGCCAAGTCGATGCCCTTTGCCGGATGAGCCGGCACAAGCGGGTCATGGTGAAGGTCGGAGCGTTCTATGCCCTGGGCCGCAAGAAACCGCCCTACCACGATCTGCTCCCGCTGATCCGGCAGGTTGTGGGCGCTTTCGGCCCGCAACGCTGCATGTGGGAAACCGACTGTCCTTTCCAGATCGTCCACGGCACCTATGAGGCATCGCTGGCCCTGATCCGCGACCGATGCGACTTCCTGAGCCGCTCCGACAGGGAGCAGATCCTCCGAAAAACGGCCGAAACGTTCTTCTTCCCCAACGGTTGAGACCGGACGACGGTCCTTTTTTGACAGCCGTACCGGCAGGCGTATCATACCACTCTATGGTGCGGTCACTGGCGTCTCAAAACGACTTCTGACGGACACACGACAATGACACGACAGCGCGCGACTCGGTTGAGCAACGACCGGCGGTGGTGGTTATGTTTGCTTCTGGCAGGGCTTGCGGCCTTCCCCCTTGCGGCATTGCCGCTCATGGCTCAGGCACCGGCAACGCTGCCGGCCGGGGCAACCTCGCCGTTGGACGGCCGTCAAGTCCGGCAACTCACCATCAGCGGCCTGAGGCAGATTGACGAGGCTTATGTCCGCAATCGCATCCGCACGCGTGCCGGCGAGGCTTACTCACAGGATCAGGTGGAGCGAGACCGCGGACAGTTGCTCAGAACCGGCCGGTTTCTCGACGTCAAGGCCGAGCCGGCGATGGTGGACGGCCAGATCAACCTCACTTTCACACTCGTGGAGAAGCCCGAGGTCGAGGCCCTCGAAATTGTCGGCAACCAGAAAATCAAGACCAAAGACCTGCTCAAAGAGCTGACCTTTGCCGCCGGGGACCCGCTGGACATGTACGAGGTGAGGCAGGGCCGCGACACCATCGAGCGGCTCTACCGCGAGAAGGGCTACGCCTACGTTTCGGTGACCTACGACGAGAACCTGCTTGCCACTGAACGTCGGGTGGTCTACACGGTGGTCGAAAACCAGCGGGTCAAGATTCGCAAGGTCCGGTTCGAGAACAATGTCACCTACGACTCGGGGGAACTGACCAGGCAGATCGAGACCAAGAGCTACATCCCCATCTTCCGGACCGGCAACTTCGACGCGGACCAGGCGTCAAGAGATGCCGCGACCCTGCAGAAATACTATCGCGACCGCGGATTCCTCGACGCCGAGGTCGGCTACGTGACCGAGTTTCAGGACGTGGCGCGGGAGAAGCTGGACGTGATCTTTCGCGTCAACGAGGGCATTCGATACAGCGTCGCCGAGATCCGCGTTCAGGGAAGCCAGGTGTTCACCGCCGATGAGCTGATCAACGAGATGGACCTCAAGACCGGCGACTTCCTGGTCGACGCCCGCTTGAAGAGCGACGTGAAACGGCTCGAAACCAAGTACGGCTCTCAGGGTTATATTGACGTGCGGGTGGCCGCGAGCTGGGTATTCGCGTCCGACCCGGCCAAGGTCATCCTGACCCTGAACATCCAGGAGGGCGAGCAGTTCACCGTCGGATGGATCGAGGTCGATGGCAACGAGCGGACCCAGGAAAAATGCATCCGGCGCGAGGTGGGCCTCTACCCCGGCGACATCTATGACATCACCAAGATGACCAAGGCGGAACAGGATCTCAAGGCGACGGGGCTGTTCATCGGCGCGACGGTCGAAGCGGTCGAACCGTCCACCCCGCAAGCCGGCGTGCGAGACATGCGGGTGACCGTCGAGGAAAACACGAAAACCACCAACTTCATCGCGGGCGTCGGGGCCAGCAGCGACAGCGGCCTGGTCGGCAACATCGTGCTGGAGAACACCAACTTCGATCTGTTTGACGCGCCTCGAACCTGGGATGAGCTCTTTAAGGGCCGGGCCTACAAAGGAGCCGGACAGACCACGCGCGTGCAATTCGAGCCCGGCACCGAATACACGCGATTCCGCATTGACTTCCGCGAGCCGTACCTCAACGACAGACCGATCGGCTTCAATACCGGGTTCTTCCTGTTTGATCGCCCGCGAGACGCGTACACCGAACAACGAGCCGGTGTCTATGTCAGCTTCGACAAGAAGTTCGAGGAGGGCCTGCTCAAGGGCTGGCTCGGCGAGATCGCCCTGCGGCCGGAATATGTCAACGTCGATGACGTCGAACTGTTCTCGGCCAGGGACATTCAGGACGTCGCGGGCGGCAGTTACCTGTCCACCATCAAGTTCTCGCTGGTCCATGACACGACGGACAGTCGGACGGACCCGGGCAAGGGCCACCGGGCAAGCCTGTCCTGGGAACAGGCCGGCGTACTGGGCGGCGACTATACCCATTCCAGGCTCACGGCCGGATACACCCAGCACTGGACGGTGGCCATTGACGAGCAGGACCGCAAAAGCGTGGTCAGTGCCAGGGCCAACGTCGGGCAGATTCTGGGCGATGCGCCGGTGTTCGAGCGGTTCTACGCCGGCGGCATCGGGTCGATGCGCGGCTTTGATTTCCGCGGAATCAGCCCCCGCTCCGGCCTCAAGAACGACCGCGTCGGCGGCGATTTCATGGTCCTGACGGGCGCGGAATACTCCTTCCCGATGTACGACAAAGTCATCCGCGGCGTCTTTTTCACCGACATGGGCACCGTCGAGCGTGATTTCGGCATCGAGAGCTGGCGAGCGTCGATAGGCGGCGGAGTCCGCCTGACCCTGGAGATCTTTGGGACCGTCCCGATGGAATTCGACCTTGCCTGGCCGGTTGTCAAGGACAGCGAGGACGACACGCGCGTGTTCAACTTCTTCATCGGGTTGCCCTTCTTCTGATCGATCATTCGACGGTCGTCTCGTGGCAGAATCGCGCGGCGGACCGATCAGCCGAAACGGGCGCAGGAAAACGGCGAACGCAGCGAGTGGAAGGCGTTCGCCGTTTTCCGTCTCCAAGCGCGGTATCGGCACGGCGGCTCGGAGACTTCGATCATTCCCGAACGATCGGGACTTCTTCCCCCTGCGCGTCCCCTCGGCTCCCCCTTTCGCTGCAGGTCTCAGGCTTGAAGGGTCTGGCCGACTCCTCTCGTCGGCTTTCAGGCTCCATTGCGAGCGGCAGCTTTGCCGCGGGTTCCGGGCCGAGCAATGGATCATCCGACAGAATCCGGCTTACGAGCCGGAACGCTCCTCCAACATCTTGCGAAGCTGCGCGTTTTCCCGTTTGGTCGCTTCCAGATCAAAAAGAAGGTACTTGATCGAGAGACGAAGGAAATCGATGCTTTCCTGCAGGCTGCTCACCGTCTTCTTGAGCCGCTCGTGCCGGTGCTTGGTCTCTTCCGCCAGCTTCGCCAGTTTGCTCTTTTCCACCTCGGGCATTGTTTGCATCTCACTGACCAGCTCACCGAGCCTCTTGTGAAAGAAACCTTCTTACGCTATCTTACCACTTCTGCTGCTTCCCACCGGCTGGTCACCGGCCCGCCCGCGTCCCCACCCTCCTCCGGACGGCTGGCAGGCGATTTCGCCAGTTCTTTGGGCAAAGGCGGTGCCAGCCGTGCCAGACGACCGCGGGCCGCCACGATCAAACCTAAGCTTTTTCTTAGCAAGTAGTTACATTGATCGCGATGATTCAGGCGTTCAGGCCGCCGTCGGCCGGAATGTGCAGGGGTGTTGATTCCGGGCAACGTGACTGCTGGATCATATGCGCGATTGATGGCATAATCCCTGTGTTTCCAATTACTTATGGCCGATTAGCTGTGTTGGGAATAGCACGGTAGGTCGTGCTCCGCACGACACCCTCTTGTCAGACTAATATGACAGCGCTACGCCGTATTCATTCTTTTTGCCTTCCGGCGGCGGCTTTCGTATGAGGCCTCGTTCCGCCACTGGTAATACTCAGACCGTTCGATCAGTTCAGCATACGAGTGCCAGTGCCGGTT
>JAUCQB010000027.1 GCA_030372985.1 Phycisphaerae bacterium | reverse complement strand
GATTGTGCCGTCTACGGCGACATGCGCGAATTCCTCGCCAAGCGCAACGACATCGATGCCCTGCTCATCGCGACCGGCGACCGCTGGCACGCGCCGGCTGCCGTCATGGCCATGCGCGCCGGCAAGGACGTCTACAGCGAGAAGCCCTCGTGTATGACCATCGCGGAGGGGCAGGCGGTGGTGGACGCCGCCAGGCAGCACGGCCGCATCTATCAGACCGGCACGCAGCGACTCAGCGAAGCCAACTTCGTGTTCTGCATCGAGATGGCCCGCAGCGGCCGGTTGGGCCAGGTTCACACCGCCCGGGCACACACCGCGCCCTGGGACGCGGCTGAATTGAAGCACGACTGGCTGCCGCCCGAGCCGTTGCCGCCCAAGGACGAGGTCGACTGGGATCTGTGGCTGGGTCCATGCCCGTGGCGGCCGTTCAACTCTTCGTATGTCCGCGGCGGCTGGCGCGGTCATTACGACTTCCACACCAGTTGTATCGGCGAGTGGGGCGCCCATACGTTCGCCCAGGCTCAGGCCGGCCTTAACCTGCTCGACACCTCGCCCGTCGAATACGAATACGTGAAGAACCCCACCGGCGACGGCATGGTCACGAAGTTTGCCAACGGCGTGAAGATGATCCTGCACCGCGAGGGGTGGTGGAAGGGCTCGTGCGGCATGCGGTTCGAGGGAACCGAGGGCTGGGTCTCTGCCGCCGACGGATATAAGCAGCCCGAGGTCTCCAACCCGGCGATGCTGGCGGACTTCGACAAGATCGTGAAGGATTACATGGAGCGGACGGGCCGGCCGATGAACCACGCGCGGAACTTCCTCGATTGCGTGCGGTCGCGAAAGCCCACGGTGGCCAACGCCGAGGTCATGTTCCACTCGATGTCCACGGTGCACGCCGCGAACATCTGCATGTGGCTCAAGCGGGACATGAAATACGACCCCGCAAAGAAAGAATTCGCCGACGCCGACGCAAACGGCTTCCGCTCGAGGCCCATGCGGGCCCCTTGGGTGATCTGACAGTTGGCATTTCCGGCTCTGTACGCAGCAGCGCTTCCCCGCGCGGATCCAAGTACTCCGCGAATGCACCGGCGTGCGGACATCAAAGGATCGACCGTCAGATCGAGTCGGTGCTTCTGGAGACAATGATCATGTCTCAGTACTCCCGGTCCTTCTTCTGCCCGGGCGTCGGCACCGGGTATTTGCCGTCCGCGTCCGGCTGCAGCGGGGCGGGTGAATCCTCCGTCAACTTGTCGAGCCCCGGAGCAAACTCGTGGTCGGAGTTGAGTATCTGCTCGTAGGTGATCTCCCGTCCGGTGTGGGCGGCCATCCGGCCCAGGGAAGTGACCAGGCTTGCTTCGACGCCGCGCTTCACTTCGTTGTACGGTTTGTCGTTGCGGATGGCGTCTACCAGGTCGTTCCATTCATTCTGGTAGGGACCTTCATCGCCCGGCAGGTTCTTGGACTCCCAGATCTTGTCCGAGTCTTTCGTGCCTAACCCCTTGTAGAGGCTGGAGGGGGCTCCGCAGTCGCCGCCCTTGGAGGCGATTCCAGACCCCTTCGTACCGTGTAGATAACTCGCGTAGAAATCGCTGCAGCCGGGCATGCAGCGGCCGTCGAATATGAACTTGGTCCCATCGGCGTACGTGTATTCCACGCCGTAACTGTCGAAGTTCTGGTCCACGTACGGGACGCCCTTGTCGTCGGTCTTGTAGTGGCGGCCGCCCACCCCTTGGGCCTTCACCGGCCAGGCGTTCTTGATCCATCCCAGGTGATCGATGATGTGGATGTTAAAGTCGCTGAAACATCCGCCTCCCGACCAGAGGAAACTGTGGAAACGCTGAATCTGATACATCAGGTCGCTGATGCCTTCGGGCTTGGGCGTCGACGCGAAGGTGCCGATGATACCGGCCATGCGGTAGCCCCGCTGAAGCACGATGTCCCCGATCTCGCCGTCGTGAACGCGTTTGGCCAGTTGCTCCAGGTGCCGGCTGTGCCGAGACATCAGCCCCACGCCCACCTTGAGGTTCTTCTTCGTCGCCTCCTCGCCCAGCTTGAACATACGGCGGCTGGTCGGGCCGTCGACGGTCACCGGCTTTTCCATGAAGACGTTCAGGCCCCTCTGGATCGCATAGGTGAAGTGAACCCAGCGGAACGCCGGCGGCGTGGCCAGGATGGCGATATCGCCGGGCTTGAGACTGTCCATAGCCTTCTTGTAGGCGTCGAACCCGAGGAAGCGGCGATCCGCGGGAACGTCCACCTTGTTGGCGTGTCCCTTGCTCAAGCCGTCGTACGAGCCCTTGAGTCGGTTCTCGAAGACGTCGGCCATGGCCACCAGCTTGACAGACGCACCCTTGACGCCGAATGCGTCTCTGACCGCACCCCCACCCCGACCGCCGCAGCCGATCAGGGCCAACTGGATCGTGTCGCTGCCGGCGGCGTGGACCGAGGGTATGGCCACGCTGGTCAGGGCGGAGGCGGTTGCAAGACGACCGGTGTTCTTCAAGAAAACACGACGGGACGAAATCGAATGGATAGTGTCCTTCATGGCCGGATCCCGATTCATGGGGGGTCCGTACGTTTCATCATGGCCACCGGGACCCCACAGCAGCAGCCTGACAGGAACTGAGTCTCGTTGACAACCACCGTGGTGTCAAGGGCCCCGAGCTTTGCCGAATCTCTCCGCTCTGAAGGCGTTCCGCTGATCCGCCCGCGGCGACGACCACCAGGCTCGCTCATGACAGCGAGCCGATTCGGGACAAGAAATCCGTCGTTCCGCACGCCATGGCGCTGAACCGATGCGAGCAACGATTATGCCTGTTCTTGCCGGGACGAAGAAGTCGATATTATCTGAATCCTGATCGGCAAGGGTCGTCAGGCGATGGCCCGCCTCGTCTCGATGCGTGCGGAGCAGGCGGGAGTTGCGGTGGACGTTCCATGGTACCGCAGTCCGTGGGGTCGGATACGGTGAACATGGGGACTACAGGTCCAAGAGGAGGCATGAATCATGTGGCATGCGGTCAGATCGTGGAGTTGGCGCTTGTTGCTCATCGGCGGCCTGCTGTTCGCATTGATGGGAGCGGAAT
>JAUCQB010000026.1 GCA_030372985.1 Phycisphaerae bacterium | reverse complement strand
GATGTGTATAAGAGACAGGATGTGGACTCGAACGAAAACGCCTTCAAGATGGCTGCTTCCATCGCCTTCAAGGGTGGCATGCGCAAGGCCAGCCCGGTCCTGCTTGAGCCGATGATGGCGGTCGAGGTCGAGACTCCTGAAGACTTTATGGGCAACGTCATGGACGACCTCTCTGGTCGCCGGGGCATGGTACAGGGCATGGAGGACCAGGTCGGCGGCATCAAGCTGGTCAAGGCGGAGGTCCCGCTGGCCGAGATGTTCGGTTATTCGACCACGCTGCGCTCGCTCAGCCAGGGCCGCGCCACCTATTCGATGGAATTCAAGCATTACTCCGAGGCGCCGAAGAACGTCGCCGAGGCGATCATCAACAAGAAGTGATTTGTTCTTTAGGGGAATAGAAACATGGCCAAAGGCAAATTCGAACGTACGAAGCCGCATGTGAACGTGGGGACGATTGGACACGTGGACCATGGCAAGACGACGCTGACGGCGGCGATCACGACGGTGTTGTCGAGCAAATTTGGTGGTGAGGCGAAGGCCTACGATCAGATTGATGCGGCGCCGGAGGAGAAGGCGCGCGGCATTACCATCAACACGGCGCACGTCGAATACGAGACGACGAACCGTCACTACGCCCACGTGGACTGCCCGGGCCATGCCGACTACGTGAAGAACATGATCACTGGGGCGGCGCAGATGGACGGCGCGATCCTGGTGGTGTCGGCCGCTGACGGCCCGATGCCGCAGACGCGCGAGCACATCCTGCTGGCGCGCCAGGTTGGCGTGCCGTACATCATTGTCTACATGAACAAGTGCGACATGGTGGATGACGCAGAGCTGCTGGAGCTCGTCGAGATGGAAGTGCGCGAGCTGCTCAGCAAGTACGACTTCCCGGGCGACGACATTCCCATCGTCAAGGGTTCGGCGCTGAAGGCGCTGGAAGGCGACAAGGGCGATCTGGGCGAAGGCTCGATCCTCAAGCTGGCCGAGGCGCTCGACTCCTATATCCCCGAGCCGAAGCGTGCCATCGACGGCCCCTTCCTGATGCCGATCGAAGACGTCTTCTCGATCTCCGGCCGCGGCACCGTAGTGACCGGCCGGGTGGAGCGCGGCATCGTCAAGGTTGGCGAGGAAATCGAGATCGTCGGTCTGCGTCCGACGGTCAAGACTACCTGCACCGGCGTCGAGATGTTCCGCAAGCTGCTGGATCAAGGCCAGGCCGGCGACAACGTTGGCGTGCTGCTGCGCGGCACCAAGCGGGAAGAGGTCGAGCGTGGACAGGTGCTGGCCAAGCCCGGCTCGATCACGCCGCACACCCACTTTACGGCCGAGATTTATGTGCTGGGCAAGGACGAGGGCGGTCGTCACACCCCGTTCTTCAACGGCTATCGTCCGCAGTTCTACTTCCGCACCACCGATGTCACCGGCTCGATTGAACTGCCGGCGGGCACCGAGATGGTGATGCCGGGCGACAACATCACCATTACGGTGAAGCTGATCGCCCCGATCGCCATGGAAGATGGCCTGCGCTTTGCCATCCGCGAAGGCGGCCGCACCGTCGGCGCCGGCGTCGTGGCCAAGGTGATCGAGTAATCAGTGCGTGAACGAGAGGCGCCAAAATCCGGCGCCTCGCAGTCTCTGCCGCAGGGGCATAGCTCAATTGGCAGAGCGTCGGTCTCCAAAACCGAAGGTTGGGGGTTCGAGACCCTCTGCCCCTGCCACTAACGAATAAGATCGCGATAGAAATGGCCGACAAGATCAAGTTTGCGGTGGCGCTGGTTCTGCTTGCTGCTGGCGTGGTTGGCTTTTACCTGCTCGCCGAGCAGGCCATGAT
>JAUCQB010000025.1 GCA_030372985.1 Phycisphaerae bacterium | reverse complement strand
TTCTCCCGGGTCATCGCATCATCTCCTTCGGGAGTAGGCAATTAGGTGGTTCTAAGTGCCTAAGATGCGATGACCCACCGCCACACTCAAGTCAGGGCGTTCTTACACCACTCAAATGGACGCTACTGTCCTCGAATGACGAAGTCCCGGATTTATCTGCTTGGCCGGCAGTTAGAGTACCGAAGAACATCTCTGCATCAGAGGAAACGAAGCGCCGAAGGGCCGTCATCCTCTCTCGATGCGGTTCTTCTCCTGCATTATTTTGAATACTGATACCGCACTGTTGACAAACGGCTTAGGATAGAGGACAATCCTGCCGGTCGCCGATCCGGGGTATCGGTCGATCGATTGCATCCATGGCGAACGGCGGAATTCCGCCTGGGGAGGGAAGCGATGTTCAGGATTATCGTCTCTTTGCTGCTGTTCACTGCAGCTTCGTGGGGCTCGGGCTCCACGGCCGACAATCCGGATGGAGAAGTGATCATCGAGGAAGGTTTCGGCTCGATCCTCTCCGAGGACCTTGCCTATCCCGACTGTCCGCCTTCTTCCGGGGGGTTGATGTCTCCCCTCGAAGGCGTCCTCCCGCCCGTCCGGGATAACGAGTACTCCGGCCCGGCCTGGGGCGGATACGACTGGGGTTCCGACCACCTGGTATACGACAGCCCCAGCGGCGTGGGCTCCTCCCAGGACTTCGACTACGATCCCAACACCGGGTACATCTATGCCACCCTCGATACATATCACTCCACCAACGACAGCGTGATCGTCTACCGATCCACCGACAACGGCGCCACATGGTCCAGATGGCAGGTCAGCTACTATCCCGAGGGCAGCATGGACAACGCCAGGATCCGCGTGGCCACCACCGGGGGAGTGACGTACATCTGCAACATGATGCGCCAGAACACGGCAGCGGCCGACATCCTCTGGACCCGCAGGTGGCATGCCGACGGCTCCGGTTCTACCTGGGAGCAGGTCGCGGCCGACGTTGACCGTGCGGACATGGATGCCGACATCGGCACATCCGCCTACATGTACGCCACCTGGGTGCCGGCCGGTACAAATGACGTCTATGCCGCCCGCAACGCCCTCGCCGGTGCGGGTTGGGTCAATACGGCGAGCCTCTACAGCAATACCGAGACCGCTCCGTATCCAGCCATCGCCGCGGGAACCGGGGGCGTCGTATCGGTAGCCTTCAACGACACCAGGCTCACCACTTACGAGCAGGTCAGGATCAAGCGCTCGACCAACTACGGATCCTCCTGGCTCGGTTCCGAGCAGGTCAGCAACAACACCGGCGGTTTCGACCTCTCCAGCTTCGATTTAGCCCACGCAAGGGGCTCCTCGGCCTGGGTGACCCTCATGTTCGACGTGTCCGGCGACTGGAACTTCGGCTACTACTTCTCGACGAATTCCGGGGTCGACTGGACTTACGGCGGACTCTTCAGCGGAGAGGGCGACGAGTGGGCCGGATCCATCCGCGCCAGGAAAACCCTGGGAGACCTCACTCTGGCCTATAACACAGATCCTGGCGATATCGTGAATTTCACATGGGCAAACGCCAGCGATCCTGACAACTTCACCGATCCCATCCAGATCAACGACGAGGCTGCAGTAAACTGGGGCCCCACCGCCGGCTGGGCCGGTTCCTACTCGGCCGTCCTGTACACGCGCACCGACTACTCCCTGTGGTTCGACAGCTGGAACAACACGGGCATCTCCGACGGCGACGTCTCGTCCGTGTCCGGCATCGGGGTCTCCCCGAACCCGTTCAGGGACGTGGCGACCATCAGCTTCAGCCTCGACAACGGCGGCCCTGTCAGCATCGAGGTCTTCGACATGAGCGGCAGGCTCGTCACCACGCTGGCCGAGGGTTCCTCCTTCGCCTCCGGCAGCCATCAGGTCACCTGGAACGGCACCGCTTCCGGCGCACCCGTCCCGGGCGGCGTCTACATCTGCCGCATGACCTCCCAGGGCTCGACCCAGAGCGCAAGGATGGTCCTCG
>JAUCQB010000024.1 GCA_030372985.1 Phycisphaerae bacterium | reverse complement strand
GGCGGGCCGCCCCCGCCCCGCCCCCCCCGCCCCCCCCCCCCTGCCATATTGTCGAGCTCGGGCCGGCAGGTCTGCGCCGCCTGCGGCGGCTCCGACCGTGCCCTACCCATTCCACACGCGTTCTTGGAGGCTATTAGCTCTTAGCTGTTGGCTATTAGCCCCATACATTGGGCTTGGTCGAAGACAGGCGCTTTCGCAGCCGTGCGGCGGCCGCGACCATGTGGGACAGTTTCTCGAACGCCTCGTCGATCGTCGGCGGCTCGACGGCCTCGGGAGCAAAACCGCAGTCGGGATTCAAGGCAATGCGATTGGGACTGAGGATCTCGGCCCCGGCGGCCGCCAGGACCTCGATCTGTTCCACTGTCGGGATCTGCTCACCACGCACGTCGACAACCCCCATTCCGACGGACAAATGTGAAGGCAGGAGCTTGAGGTCGCTGATGTCGCCGGTGCCCTTGTAGGCGAACTCGAGGTTGACTCGGTCGACTTTCAGATCTGCGAAGGCCGGCAGCAGCGGTTTGTAGTTGCCGGTGACGTCGCTGCGCCGCTTGTAGACGCTGTGACAGCAGTGCAGGTGAGTCTCGGCGCGGAGACCCTCGACCACACGGTTGATGGCCGCGATTGCCATGGGGAGCTCCTTCTCGGGATTCCATGCTCGCCGCAGACGCTCGTCATGCGAACCGGTCCCGGCCATGAGATCGCGATCGCAGAAATAAACCAGTGCCGGATCATCAACCTGCACGATGTCGATTCCGGCCTGCACCAGGGCCCGGGCCTCGCGAGCCAGGATCTCGGTCAGGTGTTCGAGAAAGTGTTCCATGGTCGGGTACGCCTCGCGGCTGTGGTCAACGTGCCAGTAGCGCAAGGCGATCAGGAACGGGCTCGGCAGGGCAAACTTGGTCACCCGATCGGTGTGACCGGCCAGGAAAGACGCATCCTCGGCAAAGACCGGCTCCGTGGCGGCGATACGGCGGACGACGACGTCGGTGTACTTTGTCTCACCCTGATGCTCGTAACGGCGGCATTTCTCAAAACCGCCGATCCGCCCCAGCAGCTCGCGGATGTACTGTTCGCGCCGCCATTCGCCGTCGCTGACCACGTCCATGCCCGCCTCTTCCTGAAGCCGGATGGCAAACAGAACGAAATCATCCATGACGCGGGCCAGGCGACCCCGATCCATCTCCTTGCGACGGGCCAGGACGCTGAGCAGGGCCTTCGGCCGCGGCAGCGACCCGATCGGATGAGTGAAAAACGGCGGCAACTTGGCAGTGCGATCGGTCTTCAAGCTGATACTCTCCTATCCCGTAAAGACATCAAGTGGCTGCGCCCGACTGGTCAGCCCAACAAAGTGGCGCTATTATAGCCGACAACGGCGAAAACAGCCGCTTCTTGCACATTCAATAATGGGACACAGATACATGAACGGTTTCATCTTTGCCCGAGAGACGCGTTTGGGCCATGCCTTGCTCTCCTGGGTAGTCACGTGTGCCTTCGCGCCCACCCTGCACGCGCAGACCGATCCGGCATTCAGGCTCGTCAGCAAGGAAGTATTCCTTCCGGGCCGGCCGGGCGTGAGGGTGGTGGCCCAGGCCTTCTATGTTCGCAGCCGGGGCCAGGAGATGATCAGCCGGCACTCCGAGCAAACCAAGAGCGACAAGGCGGACATCGCGTATCAGCGGTTCTCCGGTGACAACGGGCGAACATGGTCAAGCCCCTCTTCGCTGATCACGAACGAGCACGTGTCCGGCGGCTCAGTGGGGCCGACGCCCTCGTCGGCCCATTCTGTCTCCGCACCGGTGACAAACGAATCGGCTCCCGGCGGCACGCGACGGCGGGCCATGAAACCCGGGTTCGTCGACCCGACGCGGGACGTGCTCGTCACGGTGTTTCAGGAGGCGATCCTGCCGACGGACAATCCGCTTGAGGGCATGAAACACTGGACGTTGCACTGCGCCTTGAGTCGCGACGGCGGGAGAACGAACTACCACGAGGGGCCGATTGTCCACAAAGGGACGGAGTATTCTCGAGAGCATCCTCTGCCGAACGTCTGGGTGGGCAAGAACTCGGCGATGATCGGCGACACCACGTGCGTGCCGATCAGAATCCGGACGGGGGAAATCCTCCAACCGATCCAGATCACGCCGATCGGCCCCGACGGCCAGTATCACAACCCGGGCGGCGGGTACACCTATCACGATTCGGCCGTGCTGATCGGCCGGTGGACCGAGTCGGGCACACTCGATTGGGAGCTGTCCAACCTGGTGAAGGGCGACCCGACCCGTTCGACCCGCGGGATGCTTGAGCCGACGATTATCGAGGCACCCGATGGCCGCATCCTCATGGTGCTTCGCGGGAGCAACGACCGCAAGCCGAACCTGCCCGGCTACCGGTGGTACGCAGTGTCGAGCGACCATGGCCGGAGCTGGTCGCCGCCCAGGCCGTGGACATACGACAACAACGAGTCCTTCCACTCCCCGAGTTCGTGCAGCCAGCTCCTGCGGCACAGCAGCGGGCGAATCTGCTGGATCGGCAACATCTGCCCGTCGAACCCGCGCGGCAACTCACCGCGTTATCCGCTGGTTGTCGGTGAAGTCGATCCCGAATCGTTGCTCCTGCGGAAAAAGTCGTTGCTGGTGATCGAGGATCGCCGACCGGGCGAGCCGGAATGGACGGCTCTCAGCAACTTCTATGCCCGCGAGGACCGCATCAGCGGCGAGATCGTCGTACACCTCTCCCCGATAGGCAAAGGTCTTGCGCAGTCCTCACGGCCGGCTGTCCAGGCAACGCAACCGGCCTTTGAGTGGACGGCCGATGCGTGGATGTACCGGATTGCGGTGCTGATGGCCGAGCCAAGAACACGAGAATGATGAGGCGATGCAATCCGCCATCGCGTCCCGATCCATCCGGCGCGGCTCCAAGGTCCTGTTCTATTCGATGCCTTGCTCGGCCAGCCAGTGTTCGGCGTCGATGGCCGCCTTGCAGCCCATGCCGGCGGCGCTGACCGCCTGGCGGTAGACACTGTCGACCACGTCGCCGGCGGCAAAAACGCCGTCCACGCTGGTCGTCGTGCGGTAGGCGTCCTTGAGCTTGACGTAGCCCTTCTCGTCGAGTTCGAGTTGCCCCTCCAGGAAGGCCGTCGCAGGGGTGTGACCGATGGCCAGGAACAGCCCGCCGACCGGCAGGTCGCTGACCTCGCCGGTCTTGGTGTCCTTGAGCTGAACGCCGGAGATCAGCTTGTCGCCGAGCACGTCAACGGGAACCTTGTTCCAGAGCACCTCGATCTTGGGGTTGTCGAATACCCGCTTCTGCATGATCTTGCTGGCACGGAGCTGATCGCGGCGGTGGATCATGAACACCTTCGAAGCGAACTTGGTCAGGTAGGTGGCTTCCTCGACGGCCGAGTCGCCGCCGCCGACGACCGCGAGTTCCTTGTTGCGGAACACCGGCAGGGCCCCGTCGCAAACGGCGCAGGCGCTGACCCCCCCGCCGCTGCGGGCCAGTCGCTGCTCGTTGGGCAGGCCAAGCCAGTTGGCGGTGGCACCGGTGGCAAGAATCAGGCTGTGCGTTTCGATCTCCGTGCCGTCTTCCCCCCAGACCTTGAACGGGCGGGCCGACAGGTCGACTTTGCTGCAATCGTGGTAGGAATACGAGTGGCCGTCGTCCGGGTTTGAGACGTCCGGGGTCTGGCCGTTGTCCGTCTGGATCCGGGTGCCGAAGCGAACGGCCTGCTGCTCCATCCGAGCCATGAGTTGCGGCCCGGTAATCCCTTCCGGAAAGCCGGGGAAATTCTCGATCTCGGTGGTCAGCATGAGTTGGCCGCCCGGCAGGATGGTCGAGGGAGTCTGCTTGGGACGGCCGGCGAAGACCAGGGGCTTGAGGTTCGCCCGGGCGGCATAAATCGCGGCCGTCCACGCGGCGGGACCGGAGCCAATGATGACGACTTTCTCAGGCATAATCACCTCGTTGGGGTTGGGTTGCTGAACGCAGCCTGCCTCTCGCAGGCCGGCCCTGTCACCCGACATCGGCGGCTCGCGATTGTAGCGCCGTTTGTCCCAAGCGTCCACATTGGCGTCCGGGGGGCAATATCCGTATAGTGCGGTACCTGCCCGAGCCGATGAACACCAGGAAGTCAGCGAGGGCAAAGCCTGTTTGCGTGTGCGGCCCGCTGTCGAAACGGCGTCTTACCGGCTCGCCGCCGGTGGTCCAACTGACAGCGCCGGCAGATCAGCGAATCGACCTCTCGTGGCGGACAAGACAACATGTTGACCCTGCGAACAGCCTTGTTCTTCGCCGACGGACGGGCGTACTTCCTCGGGATCGTGCTTATCATCGCAGGCCTGCTTCTGCTGGCCGGCCGTAAAACGCGCAAAACAACGAAGCGATCTCGCATCCTGCTGATTGTCGGGGGCGTGATCGTTATTCTATCGTCCACTCCCGCTCCCCTCTGGTTCTATGGCCTGTGGCTGGTCACCACCGTCGCCTGGCTTATCCATCAGTCAGAGCCCATGCTGAAGCGCGAGGTCGGAATCGCTCTGCGGATCGGCTCGCTGCTGTTCTGTCTGGCGGCGGCCGCGATGGAGATTCCGCACCGGCTGCTGCCGAAGCTCGAACCGCAAGGA
This sequence comes from Phycisphaerae bacterium, assembly GCA_030372985.1. Taxonomy (GTDB): domain Bacteria; phylum Planctomycetota; class Phycisphaerae; order UBA1845; family PWPN01; genus JAUCQB01. The sequence continues at coordinate 14,471 of JAUCQB010000024.1, read as the reverse complement.
CAGGAAAAAGTGTACGTCATCGGCGACTCGCTCAGCGCGGGCATGGGAGCAGGCGAGACAACCTGGCCCAAGCTGCTTGCGGCCGACGTACCCGTCGAAGTTGTGAACCTGTCGGCCGCCGGTGCGACGGCCGGCACGTCCATGAACCAGGCCCAGCAGGTGCCCCAAGGCCCGGCGACGGTCGTGATCGAGATTGGCGGGAATGACCTTCTCGGCGGCACGCCCGCGCATGCCTTCGAAGAAGACCTCCGCCGGCTTCTTGACTCTCTGAAGGGCGACTCTCGACGGCTGGTGATGTTCGAACTGCCGCTGCCGCCGTTCTCCAACAGGTTTGGCCGTATTCAACGCCGGCTGGCGTCAGAGTTCGACGTCGCCCTGATCCCCAAGCGCATCCTGTCCGACGTGATCGGCTCGGCAAGAGGCACGCTCGACGGCCTGCACCTGTCCGACGACGGCCACCGGGAAATCGCCGACACAGTCCGCCGGGTCATCAACATACCCCCGCCCGCCGTACCATCGGGCTCGTGACACCTCACATGTAGGGCAGGTCAGAGCGAAGCGCCGACCTGCCGCGCTTAATGCGTCGCAACGGGTCTCTGAAAGACGACTGGATGTCCGAGGTGGCGAGAGCGCGCTTGACCGCGGAATACGCTGAATACGCCGATGAGTTCGCTCGTCTGGCTCTTGAGGGTTGTATCCGACAGTGTTTGGGGATAGGCTGGAGTCTATTCGCGAGGGTACGTCGAGATTGCGACGGCCGGAATCGGCGGGATGTCAACGGGATCGACGACAAGAAGCCCGGTAGGTCGTGCTCCGCACGACATCCTCTCGTCAGACCAACGGACTCACGCACCAATAGACCAACACCGGAAAAAGGTGTCAACCGGAAAAAGGTGTCAAGATGATTTTATGAACCCGGGGGCCATGACCGCCGGATGGTAAACAGTTGCGGGTGGGCAGTCTGCCGGGGCGGACCCTGCGCGGAAAGCGGCCCGCTTCCGGCGAGATCGCATTCAGGTGTTTGTGCGAGCTTCGGCGGTCGGGTTTTCACGCCCCGACCTGTTGGGCGGACTCGGGCTGGTAGAGCACCTGTTCGATGTGAAGCTGCTGCACGCCGCCGGGGGTGCTGAAGCGGATGGTGTCGCCGGCCTTGTAGCCGAGCACGGCCGCGCTGATCGGTGCGACCACGGAGATGCGGCCGCGGTCGGGGTCGGCCTGTTCGGGGAAGACCAGTGAGAACACGGACGCTCTGGGGTCAGAGCGCATTTAGATGCCAACCGGTCGCGCTGCGGGAACACGGACAGATGAGAGAAGGACCACGGATTGCACGGATGACACGGATCGAGGGTCACGCTTGAGTTCTGATCCGTGATATCAGTGATATCCGTGGTTGATCAGAAGAGCCCGGTAGGTCGTGCTCCGCACGACATCCTCTCGTCAGACCAACGGACTCACGCATTAATAGACCAACAGCCGGAAAAAGGTCTCAGGATGATTTTTAACCCGGGGGCCATGACCGCCGGACGGTAAACAGCGGACGCTCTGGGGTCAGAGCGCATTTAGATGCCAACCGGTCGCGCTGCGGGAACACGGACAGATGAGAGAAGGACCACGCCGGAAAAAGGTGTCAGCCGGAAAAAGGTGTCAGGATGATTTTATGAACCCGGGGGCCATGACCGCCGGACGGTAAACAGTGGCGGGTGGGCAGTCCGCCGGGGCGGACCCTGCGCGGAAAGCGGCCCGCTTCCGGGGAGATCGCATTCAGACGGTCGTGCGAGCCGCGATGGTCGGGTTTTCACGCCCCGACCTGTTGGGCGGACTCGGGCTGATAGAGCACCTGTTCGATGTGAAGCTGCTGCACGCCCCCGGGTGTGCTGAAGCGGATGGTGTCGCCGGCCTTGTAGCCGAGCACGGCCGCGCCGATCGGTGCGACCACGGAGATGCGGCCGCGGTCGGGGTCGGCCTGTTCGGGAAAGACCAGTGAGAACACCATCGGCTCTTCATCGCCGGAGGCCCTGACCTGCACGCACGAGTACATCGTGACCACGTCCGGCGTGATCTCGTCGGGAGCGACGATCTTGGCACGCCTGAGCTCGTCCTGAAGCACGCGCAGATTCGCCATGTCTCGCCCGCTGTGCCGCAGTCCGGCCTTGAGAAGCTCCTCGAGTCTCCTGGCATCATCCTCGGTGATGTAAATTGTTCTTTTGGCCATGACACCATCCTCCCTGGCCTCGCGGTCGGGACAACAAAAAACACACATCAACGGTTTGCCTGGAGGGACCTCTCGCCGGAGTGCAACGAGCCGGCGTCGAACAGGTCGCCTGCTCTCACGCCAAATCGCCTCCGGCAAAACTCCCGTTTGACGCGCCGCACCAGCCGTCTGGCGGCGCTTCGCAAGACCATGTCAACGTCCGTGCCTCGGGCACGCACCGTCACCGTGCCTGAAGCGGTCAAAACGGCCTCGATCGTGCATCGCAGGTCGAGGCCGCCCTTGGGACCGTTCACGTCCTCAATGAACACCTTCGCCTGCCTGATCCGACACGCCCATCCTCCGAGGAGCAGTCGCAAACGTTGCTCCAAAACGCCCCGCGAGGGGTCCTCCAATACGACACCGCGTGCCGAGATACACAGGCGCATGTCCGCCTCCCCGGAGGGAGCCTCTGACCTTGTTGGTCCACACCCTTATTGTACGGCGGTTCGGTCGATGAGGAAGAGATGAAATCTCGAATTGACTTTTCGATAATTCCTAACGACAATCAACGCATGGACTGGCTCAACTATCACCACCTGTTTTACTTCTGGATGGTCGCCCGGGAAGGCTCGATCACCGCCGCGTGCAACCGGCTGTTCCTCTCGCCGCCCACCGTGTCGGCCCAGATTCGGGAGCTTGAGGATGCCCTGGGCGAGAAGCTGTTCACCCGCTCGGGGCGGGGGCTGGTGCTGACCGAGGCCGGACGGGTGGCCTACCGCTACGCGGACGAGATCTTTTCGCTGGGTCGGGAGTTCGTGGATGTGATCAAGGGCCGGCCGGGCGGCACCTCGATCCAGGTGAGCATCGGGATCAACGACGTGCTGCCCAAACCCATCGTTTACCGGCTCATCGAGCCGGTGTTCCGGCTGGCCGGCCCGGTGCGGGTGGAGTGCATTCAGGGGACCCCGGCCCAGTTGCTCCCGCCGCTGGCGGTTCACGAACTGGACCTGGTGCTCTCGGATGCGCCGGTCAGCCCGGAGATCCGGGTGCGGGCTTACAGTCACCTGCTGGGTGAGTCGTCGATCACCCTTTTCGCCGCCCCCAGGCTTGCCCGGCGGCTGCGGAAGGGCTTCCCCAAGTCGCTGAATGGGGCGCCGGCCCTGCTCTCGGCGCCTGGCAGCGCATTGCGCATCGCGATGGAGAGGTGGTTCGAGGCCGTTCGCGTGCGGCCACGGATCGTCGCCCACTTCGAGGACATCGCGCTGTTGAGCGTCTGCGGCCGGCACGGACACGGCTTCTTCGCCGGCTACAGCGTGATTGAAGACGAGATTGTCCGCGATTATCGGGTCGAGGCGATCGGCACGATCCAGAAGTATCAGGGGCAGTTCTACGCCATCAGCGTCGAACGACAATTGAAGCACCCCGCCGTGGTGGCGATCACGGAGGCCGCGAGGGCGCGGTTGTTTGCCTGAACGGTGGTTGTTCTCCGCCTCACAATCGCCAGCCCAGGTTCAAGAAGAACCTGGGCCACCCCGACACTGCTCGCAGAGCAGTGGCACACGGCGGTGTTGGCCCGCGGGGCGGCAAGTCCTTTCTCCATGGCGGCTTAGAACGACCTTCCGGTGTTTCGGGTGGTGGTGTAACCTTCTGGCAGGTCGGTGCTCTTTGGTGTGGAAGGGCACAAAGGAGAACGACCTTGCACGAAGACGCCATTGCCATCGAAGCGATCAAGTCAGGTGATCGAGATCGCTACGCCGAACTGGTGGAGCGGTACTCGCGGCTGGTCTACGGGATCGCCTGGAGCCGCCTGGGCGACAGCAACCTGAGTGAGGAGGCTGCCCAGGAGGCATTTGTCCAGGGATTCCGATTCCTGGGTACGCTGCGACGTCCGGAGCGTTTCGGGTTCTGGATCGGCAAGATCGCGCGGAATGCCGCCGCGCGGCTCCAGAAGAGAAATCGCCGTACGCTGCGGAGTCTGCATCGTTGGCAACTCGAACAGGGCACAACCGCAGTCAGCGAGGACACCGATGAAGGCATGTTCGACAAACCGGTGCAGGAACTGCTGAGCGAAACGCTCGAGGACCTGAGCGAGGCGCACCGGGAGTGCCTGGTGCTGTTCTACCTCCAGGGCAGGAGCAGCCGTGAGGCCGCCGATGCGCTTGGCATCAGTGAGAACGCCTTCAGGACGCGCCTCCATCGGGCTCGAGTGGATCTCCGAGGGAAGCTGGAAGCCAAGTTGGAGCCGGCCATCGAGAGATTGCGGCCGCCGCAGCGCCTGCGAGACCAGGTTCTGGCGGCGATGCCGGTCTGCCCGATCGGCTGGGGCGGCAAGGGGCTTTCGTTCAGTACGCTGATCGGCGGGCTGCAGGTCGTCGGGGCTTCGCTGCTCTCGCCGCTGCTGGCGCTCCTGGTGGTGAGTTGGGTCGGCCTTGAGATAACTCACAACTACCGGGAAGGCGGTGAGTTTCGAAGGCGGATCCTCTGGCAGAATTTCGCGCTGCTGGTTCTGTTTGTCGTGCCGTGGGTCGTGCTTTGCGCCTGGTTCAGCCGTCAGGTGGGCCATCGCGCCCTATTCACCATTCTGGCGATTTACCTTGTTCCTTTGCTTGCCCAAGCTGCGCTGATGTTGCGCGTCAACCGCAGCCCGTTCATGATCGCAATCGTTGTCGGGACGGCAAGCGTGACCGTCGCTCTTCTGGCGGTCGGGCTCCTGGGGCTGCCGCGTTCAGTGTTCTTCGCAGCGATGCTCGTCTTCAATGTCGGTCTCTGGTGGGGACTCAAGTCGATGCCCGCTCGCGCGGACTACAACCTCTTTCTGCGGGCTGCCAAGGGAGGCTTGCGGGAAGCGAGTTCGGCAGGAACGTGCCCGCGCCGGCCTTCAGCGGAAGATCTGCGGGCGTTTGCCAGATTCCTGGGTGAGAGGTTCCTGGCCGTTGACTACTCGCTGGGGCGATCGGGCTGCACGATGTATCTGCCGCCGGTCCGGAACAGCCTGGCGGCCAGTTTTCTGTGGCCCATTGCCCGCTATAACGGCTCTTCCTCGATCGGCGTCGCACCGGACGGCACTTGCATTGCGAAGCTGGCACCACGGGATGCCTGCCAGCTCCGATCGCACGCGACACAGACGGCGCTGCACCACTCGGAACTGCAAGCGCGCTTGTCCACCGTGATCGGCGAGAGTCTCCGGCTGTTTCTGTCGGGCGACGAGGCTGGGGCGGCGAAGCTTCTGCAGGCCCAGGACGACGAAGCCGTCTTCGTTCGCCCGGTTCACAAGCTCACCCGCATGAGGGTGCTGTTCTTGCTCTCGATGGTCGCCGCGTTCGCCGGCCTGGCCGATTTCTAGATCCGAGGGGGAGGTTGCTGCCGCGGCCCGAGCGCGTGGTGACCGCGGAGCACGCGCGGGCGGCGATAAACGGGGCCTCCCGGTGTTCCTGATTGTGGCCGAACGTCCATGCCAGGAAACGGGCGATGGATCCCGTGGCCCGCACACGACCCTTTTCCCGACACCAACGGAGCATCCCGGACCTGCCGGCCCTGAAGGCCCCTCGCGGGACCTATTGGGGGACCTCGCTCAGCGGAATCCCCATCGCCTTGGCCACGCCCTTTCCGTAGGCCGGATCGGCCTTCAGGCAGTTGCCGATGTGGCGGATCTTGATCTCCCGCGGTGCGTCGCCCATCGCGCGGGCGGTGTTGCCGAACAGGGCCTCCTGCTGCTCCTTGTTCATGAGACGGAACAACAGACCGGGCTGCGAGTAGTAGTCGTCATCCTCGCGGTGGTTCCAGTGGTCAGCGGCCCCGTCCAGAGCCAGCGGCGGCTCGGCGAACTCCGGCTGCTGTTTCCATTCGCCATAGCTGTTGGGCTCGTAGCCGAGCGTGCTGCCATAGTTGCCGTCAACCCGCATGGCGCCGTCACGATGATAGCTGTGGAATGGGCAGCGCGACCGGTTGACCGGAATCGGATGATGGTTGACACCCAGGCGATAACGCTGAGCGTCGCCGTAGGAGAACAGGCGCCCTTGCAGCATCTTGTCCGGCGAGAAACCGATGCCGGGCACCACATTGGCCGGGTTGAAGGCCGACTGCTCAACTTCGGCGAAGTAGTTCTCCGGGTTGCGGTTCAGTTCCATGACGCCGACGTCGATCAGCGGGTAATCCTTGTGGAACCACACCTTGGTCAGATCGAAGGGGTGGTAGGGGCACTTGGCGGCGTCTTTCTCCGGCATCACCTGGATGCACAACTTCCACTTCGGAAAGTCCTTTCGCTCGATGCTTTCATAGAGGTCGCGCTGGTGGCTTTCGCGGCACTTCCCGATGACCGCCTCGGCCTCAGCGTCGGTCAGGTTCTTGATCCCCTGCTGGCAGACCCAGTGGAACTTGACCCAGAAGCGCTCGTTCTTGGCATTGATCAGACTGAACGTATGGCTGCCGAAGCCGTGCATGTGACGATAGCTTGCCGGAATCCCGCGGTCGCTCATGACGATGGTGACCTGGTGCAGGGCCTCGGGCAGCGACGTCCAGAAATCCCAGTTGTTGCGGGCGCTGCGCAGGTTCGTACGCGGGTCGCGCTTTACCGCGTGATTGAGGTCGGGGAACTTGAGCGGGTCGCGCAGGAAGAAGACAGGCGTGTTGTTGCCCACCAGGTCCCAGTTGCCCTCCTCGGTGTAGAACTTGACGGCGAACCCGCGAATGTCGCGCTCGGCATCGGCCGCACCACGCTCCCCGGCCACGGTGGAGAACCGGACGAACAGGTCGGTCTTCTTGCCGACCTTGGAGAAGATCTTCGCCCTGGTATAGCGGGTGATGTCGTGCGTGACGGTGAACGTTCCGTAAGCCCCGGAGCCCTTGGCATGCATCCGCCGCTCCGGAATGACCTCGCGGTCGAAGTGGGCGAGTTTCTCCAGGAACCAGACGTCCTGAAGCAACTGCGGGCCGCGCGGCCCGGCGGTTAAGACGTTCTGGTTGTCCGGCACTGGCGCTCCGGCATTGGTGGTGAGTTTCTTCTCATCCATCGTATTCTCCTTTCCGAGTCGAGAGCGATTCAAGACCAAGTCCCGTTTTAGATATAATCCAAATAGTCACGAAAAAAACTTACTTGTTCCGCCGGCGGCCGCGAAGCACAACCTGATATTCCCGAACTCTGAACCGGCCAAGCGATTCGGCGCCGGTCACGCGAAGGGCCTCCCAGGGCACGTCGTAGACCTTGCCCGTCTGTTCGTCGATGAAGTGGTGATGAGGCCGGACCTCGGCATCGAACAGGGCCAATCCTTCCTTGAGCAGTTGCTGCCTCATCAGCCCCTTTTTGACGAACAGGTGCAACGTGTTGTAGACCGTGGCCCGGGAGATGGTCGGACATCGCCTGCGAACCTTTGCCCAGGCCTCCTCGGCCGAAGGATGGCTTTGGCGGCTCAGGACCACCTGGGCCACCGCAAGGCGCTGCGGCGTCGGCTGAATGCCGTGCCGACGGAGAATGGCGATCAGGTCCTGCATCGGGTTTAGAATAGGTCTAAGCCAGGAGCTTGTCAAGCCCGCGGGTCCGGTGGACCGGCCGACGGTCGCGAGAACGCCCAAGACCGCCGGCGCGGCAGCGCCATCAGGACAGGATACCCGATTGAACCCGAACGGGTTCGCCCTCGTTTTCTGGGCCGCCGTTCAGCCGTGGCAACAGCGGCCGGTGCTCGATGCCCGAGGCAGGCGGCCCGGCAGACCCGTTGGGCCTGAAGGCGGTCTTCCGCCTGAGCCACCGCGGCTGGACCGAGGCGACCCGACCGGGAATCGGGCCCTGCAAGGCTACGCAGGAAAGATGCGTGGTGGTATCATTTCGCTGTTGCCGGCCTGCGCACATGCCAATGTCGTGAACACGCTGGAGCACATTGGCGCGGCGAGCGGCGATGCCCGCATGCATGCGGTGACGGGCGGGATGCACCTCCCGGCCGCGGGGGAGCGACGGATGGCCAAGACGGCCGGGCAGTTGTCGAGTATGATGATCGAACGACCGGGCCTCGGTCACTGCACCGGATGTACCGCGACGGCCCGGCCGCACCACGAACCGCCGAACCGATGCTCCCACTGCGTGGCCGGCACACGGATCGAGTTCGAGGAGCCGGCTGCGAGAAAAAACGGAAGGCGTGAGCGATCATGTTTGTTGTTGAGGCCCATCGGTTTGTTGCCCCGGCAAGAAGGAGGCTGGGGTGAATCCTGTCCATCAAGAATAAGGAGAATGGCATGAAACGCGCAATCATTCTTGTTGCAGCGGCGATTCTGACCCTCTCGGGAGCCGACTGCCTCAACCCGCCCGACGGTACGGACTCCGATGCGCGGATGAAACCGGTGGGCTTGATCCAGTTGATTGAATTCGAGGATACGCAGGGGCTCATGAACTGGGGCTATGAGTTGCAGCAGCGCGGCCTGAAGGTGCTGGCGTTCATCCAGAAGAACATGCTCGAGGAGTCCCCGACCGAGATCAAATGGCTGGCCGATCAGGGCCACGAAATCGCCGGCGGCTACGGAGAGCAGGCCTTCTGGGATGTTGACTATGACACCCAGTACACAATCATGTCGGAGACCAAGACGCTCATCGAACAGGTGACCGGCAAACCGATGAGGGTTTTCGGATCGAGGTACTTCGCCTACGACGAGAACACGCTCAAGGCCGCGGACGCACTGGGCATCGAATACGTCCTGGCAAGAGGTACGAGCGACGTCGAGGTCATCGTTTACGATCCGGACGAATACAAGTGCAACATCATCTCAGTCAGCAACGTGACCTTTGAGGACATGGGCCGGGGCAGCCTGTGCGACTACTCGCTGTGGGCCAGGGGATCGACGGCCGACGAGTTCAAGCAAGTGATCGAGGACTCGATTGCCAAGATGCCCAAACGCATCATGTTCGCCTCGCACGCCTACCTGGGCGGCAAGAAACAGGCCTGGTGGGACGTCTACAGTTCGCTGCTGGATTCCGGCAAGGTTCGCTGGGCCGCGGATTTCGACGACTGGATGAAGCCGGAAAACGGCGTCATCATCCGGGTGCCCCTGAGTCTGATCCCGGTCAACCGTGAGGTGCAGTACACAACACCGACACCCTCAACGCCCATGGACGAGCTCGACGACATCGATCAGATACACAACCCGTGTGGTGCTCCATGAAGCGATCCACGGCGGTGAGCATGATCGTCGGCACCATCGGGGCGCTGGTGTGTGGCTGCACACCCGCCCCTCCGGGCGAATGGCCCGGCGAGGACACGCTGATCATCTTCGACAACGGCAGCGGACCGATGTGCCTGGACGCCCTGGCCTGGCTTGAGACCATGCAGACGGAACACCCTGACCTTGTTGTCCAGGAGTACCTGACCACAAACCCGGCAAACGTTTCGATCCTGGCAGACCTGAAGTTGCAGCATGGCCAGAGTCAGGGCGTCTCGACGACCTTCCAGTACCTGCCGATCATCTTCTACCGCGGCCAGGCGTTCTCGGGCTTCAACGACGAGGTCGAGCAGACGCTGGGCACGCTCATCGAATCGGCTGAGACGCCAGCGACGTAGCACATTCGCGATATCGGGAATCCACGCCGCCGCCGCCCTGACCAGCGGCGCATGAGGACCATGAAGAAGGATGGCGGAGCCCAACTACTTCGATGACGCCGCCGCCACGTGGGACAACGAGCCGCGTCGCATCGCGATGATGAAGGTGGTCGGCGAGGCAATACTCCGCGAAGCGCGACCCACCAAGGAGATGGATGCTCTCGACTACGGCTGCGGAACCGGGCTGGTCGGCCTCTTCATCCTGCCGCACGTCCGCAGCGTCACCGGGGCCGACAGTTCCTCTGCAATGCTGGACGTGCTTCGGAAGAAAATCACCGAGAGCGGCGTCGGCAACATGAGCGCCATCGGGCTCGATCTGCAGCACGATCCCCTGCCCGCTGAACGCTATCACCTCGTCATTACCAACATGACCCTTCATCACGTTGCCGACACGGGCGCCGTGCTGAAGGCATTCCACGAACTGCTGCTGCCGGGCGGAACGCTGTGCATCGCGGATTTGGACACCGAGCCGGGGATCTTTCATCCCCCGCACGCCGCCGCCAGCGTGCACCATCACGGATTCGACCGGGGCGAACTCAAGAGCCGACTTGAGGAAATCGGGTTTGAGGAGATCCGGGGCACCACCGCTCACACCATTCGCAGGCTCGTGCAGGACGGCAGCGAACGCGACTTTCCGGTGTTTCTGATCACCGCCAGACGTCCGCGGTGAGCAGAACGGCCAATCGCAGACCATGCACCGCAGCGGGCCACCTCGGCTGTCACGCCTGGGGCTTCCACCCATAGGTGACGTACTTGTTGTCGAACGTGCCGTCGGTGTAGAGGTCGATGACGGCGTATCCGGGCTCGCACTCCTGGCAGTTGCCTCTCCACCAGCCACCGGAGACCGCGCCGCCGCAGAGGTAGCTGACGCCCAGGTAATCGACTCGATCGACCACGTGCAGATGGCCGCTCAGACACACCTTGACGTTCCGGTGCTTGTAGAACAGATCTTTGAGCCGCCGGGCGTCGATCAGCATTCTGGACCCCGGCACGCGCCAGTCGCCCGACTCGTCGGGCTCTCGTTTGAAGAACGCCGCGGCCGAGAGGATGGGAATATGACAGAAGAGCAGCACCGGTGTTCGGGGAGCCACGCGGGCCAGGTCCTGACCGAGCCACTCGAACTGTTCGTCGTCAATGTGGCCGATGTATCCGTCTTCCTTCGGCGACACGCTGTCAAGGGCGACAAAGTGCCAGCCACCGCGATCGAAGCTGCGGTACGGGCGCTCCCAGCCGTGCAGCGACATGATCCACTTCTTGCCGTACAGCGGCTCGCTTCCGGTCGTCTTGCTGCCCTTCTTCCTGATGCCCCAGACGTCGTGGTTGCCGATAGCCCGCTCGACGGGCACGCCGCACTCGGCCTTCCAGATCTTCTGCGACAGCTCCCACAGCAACCGCACACGACTCTCCTCGGCCGCCATGGAATCGAAGATGGTGTCGCCGGTGTCGAGAATGAGGTCCGGCTTGTGGTGCTGCTGGACGTGGCGCAAACAAGTGGCCAGTCCCTTGTCGGCCTGCAGTTCAGGCTTGACGTGAATGTCGGTCAGGTGGGCAATGCGCAGGGCCCGTTTGCGGTCGCCCCGCGTCGACGTGTCGCCAAAAGCCGCGCCGAGAGAATCCTTCCCGGTCAGGAACGCTGCGGCCACGCCAGCCGCCATCTTCAAGACACTGCGGCGGGACGACCCGCTGGCCTTCAGAATAGGTTTCACGCTTTCCTCCTTCTTGACTTCGGGGTCTTGGGTGAACGGCGGCGCTCGGGCACGTCGGGCACCTGCTCGATCACTTCATTGAGCGCGTCGGCTCGTTTCTTCAGGGTAAACGCGTCGTAGCGATCGCCTCCATGCACCGCCAAAGCAATGACTCTCCCTGTGATGGCTGTACGCACCTGATCCATCATTGCCCTTGCCTGCCTGACGGCGTGCTTCCGGAGCGCAACCAGGGCATTGTATGCTCGACCTCGACAGATGGCACGAGCAGAGGCCAGCGGAGGCCGGGGCGGGCCGTGACGGGTGCGTGACACATCTGGCGGGTGCATACACGCCGGTCGCCGAAGTGGTACAATGGTCTCGGCGGGCCCGCGACCTGTGATCAATGATGCGGATTGCTGCCCTTCTCGCCGCCTCAGACATCAAGGAGCTCTCCCATGCGTCGCTTCTCCTATCTGCTGTTGATGCCCGCTTTGCTTGTGACCTCAGTGCAGTCGTCGACTACGATGACCGCCGAGTGGCACCAAAGCACGCGCGTGGTCAGCCCGGACCAGCACGTCTGCACCATCAAGGGCGGATACCCTTATCGGGAAACAAGCGACTACGTGCTGCGGGAGCTGGATCTGCGCCCCGGCGACGTGGTGGTTGACATCGGCGCGGGTGACGGATGGTGGACGGAGCGAATGGCCAAGCTGGTCGGGCCCAACGGCGTGGTCCATGCGGCCGAGGTGGATCAGAAACTGGTCGACCGGATGCTGGACAAGTATGACACGCCGCAGATTAAGCCCTATCTATGCGAAACCGACAGCACCGGCCTTCCGGAGAACTCATGCGACCTCGCTTTCCTCTCGAAAACATACCATCATCTCAACGAGAACGGCCACGTCGCCTACCTTCGCCACCTTCGCAAGGTCGTCAAACCGACCGGCCGTGTGTGCATCATCGAGAGGTACCCGGCGATCACAGGCGACCGCAAGGAACACGCCTGGCCGGTGAGCCTCCTGATCGAGCAGGCCGAGGAGGCCGGCTGGGTCCCGGTCCGCTATGAGCTGATCACCGGGACGAACCATTACATCGCGTTGTTTGTTCAGAAGGATCTCTTCACGACCGCCGCGCCGCACACCAAGCCGGCCATGTCTTCCGATGAATAGCCGGCAAACCATCCAGAACCCTGATTGTCACAACTTTTTGCATCAAGCAGATCAGATTGCGAGCAGGGCCGTTTACCCTTAGCCCCGTTCGACGGGGCTTGCCCGCCAAAGGCGGGCTGATAGGCCGGCCCTTGTAGGGCCGGTTCTGAACAACCACTCGTTTTCTCTTATATTCTTCTCCTAGCTGGCTTTAGCCAGCCCACTAAGACGCCTGATGCACCACCTTGGTAGGGAAGGGGCAGAGTGCAACGCGTCAGAGTGGAGCTCCTGATCGATCTGAACTCCCGATCAATCCTTCGCAACCTCAATGCAGCGGTTCTACACTTCTGCGACCCTCTGAATCCTCTGCGGTGAAAGGCTCAAGGCTGATCGCTGACCGCTGAGTGCTCGTTTCAACCGCGGAGGACGCCGAGGACAACGCGGAGATATCTTCGCACGGCAGACAGGGCCTCACTAAGAAGGTTTGTGTCACTCTTGGAAAAGAGCTGCGTCCCCTTTTTGTCGTCAGCGTATTCAGCGTGTTCCGTGGTCACACCTGCGACTCCCTCACCTCAGACAACCGGTCATCTTGCGGATGTCAAGAGCTGGCCGCGCCTCCGTTGTTCGACCCCGCCTCCCCTGTCAACACCCTCTTGGGGTCTGTCGGCTTCCCACATTCGGGGCAGATACCGGAAAGGTTGCCGGTCAAATTGTAGCCACACCCTCTACACGCGAGGTCGTCAGATGCCGGGCTCCTCATCCTCGAGTACGACCACAGCGCAAGCGATGCACACGCGGCGAATGGCAGCCACAGTGGCACAGCAGTAAGGACTGCGTCAAGGCTTCCTGATGGCCAGCGAGAGACGCGCATGGCCGGCATTACCTGGGATCGCCAGCCACCCTTGACCCTATTCTGGAAAACCCACAACCGTAACGCACCAATAGGACGACCTCTACTAGTAACAGGAGGATCCCTTTCGAAACCGACAAAGACTCTGCCATCCCGGATAACCCACGCTAGCGGGCCAAACCGTTGACCCCAACCACGCGTGTAGCTCAAGGGATAGAGAACAAGGAACAATCCCCCAATGGCTGCCAAGCCCAGCGGTTTCCAGCAAGCTAGTCTGCCTCGCGTATTCAACATGCTAACGGCACCAAAGGAAAAAGAAGGAACAAGGGGACGCAGCTCTTTTCAGAGCTTGCATCAGCCTCCATATTGTATCTCCAACGCACACACCGGACATGCATCGACTCGACTCTTGACGCTTGTTGCTGTCACCCCGACCTGACCCTCGTTCCCCTGCTCCGGATCATCTTCCCCCCTGTCGGCGGCATGTCAAGGGGCAAGGATCACCACCCGCAGGTTGTTTACACCGTCGTCGGCGGACTTGGTGATGACGCTCGGGCCGCCTGTGCGAAAGCGGGCACAGGCGCGGAATTCAAGTCAGCCGGCGACCGCCTTCTCAAGTATTACCCGTGGGATGAAACCACCCGGCAAGGAGAATTGAGCGAGCCAGTCGTCGTCTTCGGCCCGCTCGCTTACGCTTCTGAAAGAGCTCGAGGGCCGCTCCCTCCCGCCTTCCCCGGGCTTCGGCGTGGCAAGCACGGTCGCGGTTCTGAAAGAGCTGGAGGCCTGCTCGCTTGCGCTTGCGATTCTGAAAGAGCGGCGCGGTTGACATCGCGCTTGACGGCGGATATCTGCATGCTGTTCTCGAATGACTTCGGAGGTACCGATGAGCGGTTTGAATGTGCGTAAAGACTCGTGTGAGCTGGACTTCCTGGCACTTGGGGCGGTGGTGCACCGGCTGGATCCGGGCGTGGTTCCGTTTCGCAGGGCCCGTTCGGCGGACATTCACGTTTCCGGCGGCGA
>JAUCQB010000023.1 GCA_030372985.1 Phycisphaerae bacterium | reverse complement strand
GGCCGGTTCGCCTGGCGGAACCCATTCCGCGTTCGGCGAGAATGAGGATGCGAATCCTGCACGCGGACGGCCCCAGAAGGGATTCTGGGGCCGGCACACGAATGGAGACAGTGAGGTGAGACAGATGACCTCGACCCGCGTTCTTGTCGTATTGGCTATGGCCATGCTGATGTTCCCCATGGTGGCAATAGCCAATCTGGGACCCACGAACCTCCGCTGCGAGTACCAGGTCAACCCGTTGGGCATCGACGAGTCCCGGCCGCGGTTAAGCTGGGCGCTCGAATCGAGCGAGCGCGGTCAGGTACAGATTGCGTACCACCTGATCGTCGCGAGCAGCCAGGAGAAGCTCTCCGCCGATACAGGCGACCTTTGGGACAGCGGCTTGGTGAAGTCGAACCAGTCCATCGGCATCGAGTACGCCGGCAAGCCGCTGCGATCGGGCCAGCGCGTTTGGTGGAAGGTCCGCGTGTGGGACAAGCGTGACCAGCCCGCCGGTTACAGCGAGCCCGCGTGGTGGGAGATGGCCCTGCTGTCGCCGAAGGATTGGACCGGCGGGTGGATCTGCCGCGATGAGCCCGACCCGACCAGCGACGAAGACCTGTACAAAGAGAACCCCGCTCCACTGTTCCGAAAGGAGTTCAAGCTCAAGGGCAAGGTGCGGCAGGCCCGGGCCTACGTCGCCGGCTTAGGCTACTGCGAGCTGCACCTCAACGGCCGCAAGGTCGGCGACCACGTTCTCGATCCCGGCTGGACGGCCTATGGCAAGCGAGTGCTCTACAGCACGTATGACGTGACCCAGTTGCTGCGAGAGGGCAACAACGCCGTCGGTGCCATCCTCGGCAACGGCTGGTACAACCCCCTGCCGCTGCGGATGTGGGGCCACATCAACCCGCGCGAGCACCTGACCATCGGCCGCCCCCGGCTGATCCTGCAACTGAACATCGAGTACGAGGACGGCTCGCGCCAAGCCGTCGTCACCGACCCGACATGGAAGGTCGGTGACAGCCCGATCCGCAGGAACAGTATCTACCTCGGCGAGATCTATGACGCCCGCGCCGAGCAAGCGGGTTGGGATTCACCCGGCTTCGACGACAGCAAGTGGCAGCCGCCCGTGCAGGCCAAGGGCGAGCTCGGACCATTGCAGGCTCAGTTCTGCCCACCGATCCGCGCGACTCGCACGGTCAAGCCGGGGAAGATCACCGAGCCTAAGCCCGGCGTGTTCATTTTCGACATGGGGCAGAATTTCGCGGGTTGGGTCACCATGACGGTCGCCGCCCCGGCCGAGACGACGGTCAAGCTCCGCTACGGCGAACTGCTCCATCCCGACGGTGCGCTTAACGTGATGACCTCCGTCTGCGGCCAGATCAAGAAGGCGGGCATCGGCGGCCCCGGCGCCCCCGACGTGGCCTACCAGTCGGACACCTACGTCGTCAAAGGCGGTGCCCCCGAGCGCTACACGCCGCGGTTCACCTTCCACGGCTTTCGATACGTCGAGATCACCGGCCTGCCCTCGCCCCCATCGCTCGACACGCTCGAAGGTCACGCCCTCAATTCCGACGTCGCAACGGTCGGCAGCTTCGCCTGCTCGAACGAGTTGTTCAACCGCATTCAGAACCTGATCGTCTGGACCCAGCTCAGCAATATGTTCAGCGTCCAGTCCGACTGCCCACACCGCGAGTGCTTCGGCTACGGCGGCGACATCCTCGCCTGCGGCGAAACCGCCCTGCTCAACTTCGACATGTCCCGCTTCTACGCCAAGACCGTCCGCGACCTGCAGGATTCGGTCCGCCCCAACGGCGGCTTCACCGAAACCGCCCCGTTCGTGGGCATCGCCGACTCGGGCTTCGGCGAAGGCAGCGGTCCGATCGAGTGGGGCACGGCGCATCCGCTCCTGCTGTGGCAACTGTACCAGTACTACGGCGACAAGCGGCTGATGGAAGAGCAGTACGACGCGGCTGCGAAATGGATCGAACTGCTCAAGTCCAAGGCGGTCGACAACATCATCGACAACGGCCTCGGCGACCACGAAACCCTCGTCCCGAAAATGATCCCGCTCACCGGCACGGCCTTTTACTACTACAACGTGTACCTGATGTCGCGGATCGCTGAGATTCTCGGCAGGAAGGAGGACGCCGCAGCTTACGGCAAGCTGGCCGGACAGATCAGAGATACGTTCAACTCGAAGTTCCTCGATGCCCAGACCGGCGTCTATGCCTCCGGTACACAGTGTTGCCAGTCAACCGCGCTTTTCATGGAGCTGGTGCCCGAGCAGAGCCGCAAGACAGTGCTCGACGCCCTGATCAAGGACATCACCGAGACACACAAAGGCCATCTCAGCACCGGTATCTTCGGCACCCGGTTCATGCTGATGGCCCTGAGCGACCTCGGCCGCGCCGACGTGGCCTGTACCATTGCCAACCAGAAGACCTTCCCCGGCTGGGGTCATATGCTCGAAAACGGGGCGACAACCCTGTGGGAACACTGGGAGTTCAGCGACAACGTCTTCTCGCATAACCACCCGATGTTCGGCTCGGTCGGCGAATGGTTCGTCAAGTACCTGGCCGGCATCCGACCCGATTCCCAGGCCGTCGGTTTCAACAAGATCATCCTCCGCCCATGCCTTGTCGCTGACCTGACCTGGGTCAAGGGCCGGTACGACTCCATCCGCGGCCCGATTGTCAGCGACTGGTGGATCGAAGGCGGCGATTTCCACTGGAAGGTGACCATCCCGCCCAACACGACGGCCACGGTGCACATCCCCGCCCGCTCGTCCAACTCCGTGACCGAAGGCGGCACACCCGCCGCCACAGCCGAAGGAGTGAAGTTCCTCCAGATGTCCGAGGGGGCGGCCGTCTGCCAGATCGGCTCTGGCAGCTATTCGTTCGTCTCGAAGGGATTTCGGAAGACCGACTGACCTCCGCCTGGAATGGGTTTGTCGGGTAGGGCGGGCTCCGCCCGCGTACGTGTTTAGCGTGCGAGACAGCGGGTCAGGCACTTTTTGCCGTCTTCTTCGCGCCGCCGAGCCCCCGCCTGACTCAGCCAACCACTCCAGATTGCACGGCGAACCGCATTTGGGCAAAAAGAGCCGGACCCCAGCACGCTAAACACGTACCCGCCCGCCGGAAACCGAGTGAACCACGGACCACACCGATTACACGGATGAAGGCCGAGGCTGAGGTGAGCGAGTGTTGAGCTGGGACAACGAACCCGTCTCGTTTTCTGGTTAGGATCTGGTTTCCCTGGGATCGAGAAGACACAAGAGGAGCGCTGGACCGACCAAGGGGCCCGAAGTCGGTGAGAGAGCATGGCAGGCAGAGCAGGAGGCTGGGTCAGACGGTTAATCGCCTCCAGCACGAGCGGCTGAAATCAACAGACACGGAAGCAGGCTTTCAGTGGGACTGGACGCGCCGTTCAGTAATACCACAATCGGGATTCATCAAGAACTCTCTCGCACTCCTTCCATCGTGAACGATCAGCTTCAAAAAAAACGTAGATTCTCGAACAAATTCATGGCACTGCGTTGACAGCCGGCCTTTTTTGGTGTATGTTCCCTACAGTTGTGGCACCAAGCAGGAGACGAGAGGAGAAGTGAGCGGCATGTAGAAAACGGTTCGGTCTTCTTCTTCCTCTCTTCCTCGTCTGAACGGCTTTGCCGGTCAGGTGTTATTTGATCGCTCCTGGCGGCAAGGCAGGCGGCAGGTGCGCGCGTACACACTTGACTGGCGGTTCGGCCATTCGACGGGAGGCTTCGATGAAAAAGACACTTATCGTCCTGGCGGTTCTCGGTACGGCCGGTTTGGCCATGTGGGGCTGGGCGCACGCCCAGGAGGGCGGCGGCACTACCAACCCGCCTGCCTCGCCGCCGACGGCCACGTTCGACTCGCTCTACGAGCAAGGCAAACAGCTCAAGGTTGACGGCAACTACGAAGCGGCCTTGCCCCTGTTGCAGCAGGCGCTGGCGATGAACCCGAGCTCCGAGCCGACCAACATCCTGGTGGGTGTCTGCCTGAAATTGTAAAAGGTGTCAGGATGATTTTTATTGACATTGGGCTGGGGTCATGGTAGTCTGAGGTGATGGGACGGCCGCCGCGGATTACCGAGCCTGGGGTTGCGTACCACCTGCTGAATCGTCGGGTGATGCGGCTGACGATCTTTGAGAAGCAGGAGGACTATGCGGCGTTCGAGCGGGTGCTGGCCGAGGGGCTGGATCGGCCGGACGCCCCGAAGCTGTTGGCCTATTGCCTGATGCCGAATCACTGGCACCTGGTGGTTGATGCAGGCAGAGCAACGGACCTGTCGACATGGATGCAGTGGATCACGGTGACCCACACCCACCGCTGGCATGCCCACTACCATAGCGCTGGTGAAGGCCCGCTGTATCAGGGTCGGTTCAAGAGTTTTCCAGTTCAGGACGACATTCATTTTCTGACCGTCTGCCGGTACGTCGAGGCGAACGCGTTGCGTGCGGGGTTGGTGGATCGGGCGGAGGATTGGCGGTGGGGCAGTCTGCGAGCCCGGCGGACGGGCGAGGGAGAGCTGAGCGGTCGGCTGAGGCCCTGGCCGGTGGACCGGCCCCGCAACTGGGTTGCGGACGTGAACCGTACGATGGATGATGGGGCATTGAAGTTGGTGCGGCAGTCGGCCATGCGCGGCATGCCCTTGGGGACCGACGAGTGGAAGGCGAGAATCGCCGCCCGGCTCGGCCTGGAAATCACCCTGCGTCCCCGTGGGCGGCCACGAAAACAACATGATGAAAGAGAAAAATCATCCTGACACCTTTTCGGACCCGGGGCCTGCCGATGCGACCCCCCTTTGTCCCCCCTCGACGTGCTCGGGACAGGCCCCTTGGCAAGGGGAGAAGAAGAGACCGAAGGGCCGACGAGGGCGTCGGCCCCACCTGGGCGGGTCACCTGGTCAGTTCGAAGGTCTCAGTTGACGACACACCGCTGATGACGTCGGTGGCGGTGATTTTCCAGGGGCCTGGGGGGTCGTTGAGGGCGAAGGGGATACGGCCGGGTTGCTCCGGTCCGTCGCCGTCGAGCCAGGCACCGTAGCAGGGCCGCTCGGTCTTGTCGGGGCCGAAGACCTCGATGCGGATCACGTGGCCGGGGCGCGGCTTGTTGTCGTGGTCGTGAACGGCGGCCCGGAACTCCAGCGTGTCGCCTCGACGTGCCGATTCAGGCACCTGTAGGGTGATACCGCCGACTTTGTAAGGCAAACGAGCCACGACCACGGGCGAACTTCGCTCCACCTCCAGGTCAACGGTGTCAATCATCCGGGCTTCGATGGCCTGCTGCGTCGTCAAAGGCGGGTCGGCCGATGCGGGCTCCGGCCGGCCTCGTTCCCGGCCCCCCCGACCCATGATCGGCTCGACAAGCGCGGAGGATTCGGATTCCGTCAAATCGGGGACAACAGCCGTCGATCGCCGCAGGTCATACGTGTGCCGCCGGTCGGGCCAGGTCATCGTGATCTGAACAGGGATGCTCGGGTCGGTGGCCTCGGGCGGAAGGATGGCGTCGATCCAGATGTCGCCGCGCTGGTAGGAATACACCTTGGTGCCGAGCTTGCCGAGGGGCCGGGCGTAGGAGAACTGGAACACGGGCTGAACGTTGGCGAACTGCTGCAGCAGGTTCCGAAAAGCCTGCACCGTCTCGGGATCTTCGCGACCTTCTTTCCAGAGCACGCCGTTGATCAGCATGGAGCGTCCGTTGCCGTGCTCGACACCCAGGAAGGAGGCAGGCTTGCCCTCGGCAGCATCCGCGATTTCAGGATGACGGCCTCGCAGTTGTACCGGCCCGAATCGGCTTTCGACGGAGACGGCCGTACTCATCAGCGTGCGCCGCTGTTGCATCGATGCGACAGGAGCCGATTGCACGATGCCGAAGAAATCGTCCATCGCCCGCTGCGGCCGGACCCGGCACCTCTCATCGAACCACGCCGGCGGGATGTCTGCAATGACCGTGCCGCCCTCGTGGGCGAACCGCCGGACGGCCTTGATCTCCTCGTCAGACAGAGCGAACGCGTGGACCAAGAACAGGACCTTGATGTCGCCCTTGCCCAATCGGCCCTGGCGGACCTGGCCGGTCGAGACATATTGCGGCGAGTAGCCCGCGTCGCCGAGCAGGTTGAGCAGGTACTCGTGGGCCTTGATGGTGTCGGTCGAATCGCCGCCGACCTCGCCAATGTGCTGGGACGGCTGCGAGTGCAGCAGGGCGACGGGGTTTCCGGCCGGGCGGCACCTGGCCAGTTGCGGACCGAGGCCCAGGCGGATCTGGTGCCACGAGGGAAGGAATTCCTGGGTAAACGGCATCATCGTCAGGTCGGGGGCGAGCAGACCGCTGCCGATGGTGAAATACTCGATCATGTTGTTGCCGCCGAGGATCGACAGCCACAGCACGTGGCGGTTGCGGGTGGGCACGCGGCGATCTTCGACGTAGCCGCCGAACCAGTTGCCGCGCAGCACGCCGGGTCGTCCGAGGGCGTTGACCAGCAGGTTGTCCCGCACGGTCAGGTATGGGCCCCAGAACGTGGCCTCGGCCAGCGTCAGCTCAGGATCGCCGACCTCAGAGCCTTCGGGCCCGACGACGCCCGGCGGGTTGACCTTCTCGATAGCCTCGCGGCGCGTTCGGATGTTGTCGGCGAACATGAACTCGCCGGCCGAGAGACAATCGTGCATCCGCACGAAGCTGCCGGCATCGCCGTCGACGGCGCTGTAGGCCGGTTCGACATCTTCCCAAACGGCAAAGCTCGTGCCCCAGGCTTTGTTGAGATCATCGAGTGATGCATAGCGTTTTTTCAGGAACACATTCAACTTCTCGCCCTTTGCGGGCCTGGGCACGGGGATCTCATCGCCGAGTGAATGGATGATCGCTCCCTGGCCGCCACCGAAGGTCATCCAGCCGATGTCGTCGCGGGCCTGAGGCAGCGGATCGCCGGAAAGAACAGCGGTGAAGCCGAGTGCCTTCATCTGGAGGTTGCCGATGTGGTTGCCGTAGTTGGGGATCGCGCCCCACATGGCGATGGGATACTCGCCGCGAGAAGGGCGTCGAATGCGGACCTCGACTTCGCTGCGGTGAACGGTCTGCCGGTCGACGATCAGGCTCGCCCGAAGCCGCGCGCCCCAGCTGACCACCTGGCCTGGAGGAATCTCGA
This sequence comes from Phycisphaerae bacterium, assembly GCA_030372985.1. Lineage (GTDB taxonomy): Bacteria > Planctomycetota > Phycisphaerae > UBA1845 > PWPN01 > JAUCQB01. Next base: position 24,414 of record JAUCQB010000023.1, on the reverse strand, counting down.
AATCGATTCGGTCAGTACCAGCAGCGACTTCCAGAGTCTGGGCCGCGAGCACCCGGCCGTAGCAGTCCTGAAGGTGCAGGTCCAGTCTCACCTCTTGCCCCGCGGGCGTCATGGCCGAGAGAGCGATCTGCCCTTTGACCGGCTCACTCGTCTCGTAGAAGCCCTTGGCCGGCCGGATGCTCTGGATGGCCAGCGGCGAGCGCACGCAAACGGCGAACGATGCCCAGTTCTCGACGCCCTGCCTGCTGCTGACCATACAGTCGACGAAATGCCGGCCGGCCGGCATCGCGGGCAGAGCCAGATCCCATTGCAGACTGTCACCCTTGGGAACGATGACATCCTCGCGGTTTTCGAGGACCTCGCCCCAGAGATTGCGAACGCGCAGCCAACGGATCAGGCCCGATCGCAGTTGCTCGCCCCGCTCGGGCGACCACGCCGCCTCGACGCGGACGGGCTGCGGCTTGGACAACGCCTCGATTTCCATGCCGTCGGGAAATCTCCCGGTCCAGCGGAGTCGCGGCTCGCGCCCGGCTGCCCAAAGAAGGCAGCGCGCGGCCAGGGCCATGTGGTAGTCATATTGGACTTCGGCGGTGTAGTCGTATTCCATCGTCGGCACGATGGCCCCGGGGGCGGCGGCGAAGATGCTCGATTGCTCGTTGTAGTCGACGATCGCCACGCGACCTTGTCCGAAGGTGTGCGTTTGCAGCAGAGCGGGCGCGATCCGATCGGGCGTGAGGATGTCGCGGCTGGGCATCAACCAGTTGCGGTAGAATTCGAGCCCTGCGAAGGGGACGCCGTTGGCGATCAGGGCGGGAGCGTCCGCAACGGCGCCCTGCAGCAGCCGCGAGTCGAAATCGTGCTGATAGAACATCACCAGGCCGGCGCCGTCGGCCACCTGGCGGAGAATCTTGTATTGGATGGTCTCGCTGAGTGAGGCGAGGCGGAAGTTGGCCAGTACGATGGCATCAAAGCGGTCATCGAGCATGCGTTCGAGCGTCGCGGCCCGCTCGCTGCCGGTTGACTGCTCCAGCCACATCCACAGCCAGTACCAGTCGCCGAGGCGGAACCAGGTCAGCGTCGGGAACCCATGGACCTCGATCGGCAGACGCCGGGCCAGCTCGCAGACATCGTAGGCGCCGCTTCCGTTGGCCAAAAACAGGACCTTCGGCTTGCCCGCATACCACGGATCGGCCCATGGGGTGTGAGGCGTCTCCAGGCCCTCACCGAATCGCATCAGGGCATCACCGTCGAGTCGCCAGCCGAGCTGCCCGATGCGCTCTCCGGCCGTCGCACCGCCAGACGGGCCGGCCAGGAGGCCGGCAACCGGCAGGACGAATATGTACCTACTCAAACAGACCACGGTATAACCTTTCCTTCTTGTAGGCGGACAGCCCTTCGCGTGCCTCTGGAATCGCATGCGAAATCAGGGCAACGGTGCAGGCCGGGTCGTCCCACAAGGGCTTCTCGTTTACCGCCCAAGTCAGCCGGGCCAGTTGACGGGAGGCCAACGCCAGGTGGTCGCGGGGCTTCTTCTCGGTAAAGAACGGGTGATAGGGCAGGTCGTTGCTGATGCGGCTCCGCTGGCGGCTGATGCCCTCGGCGTAGGCTTTGAGAACCTCGACTTGCTCGCCGTATCGCTGCCGCAGGGTCTGCCCGTTGGGCTCGGCTAGCACCAGGGTGTCAGTGGCGAATACACGCACCGGCCCGCGCCGGGGAAGAGTCTCTTTGACGATCTTGTCGATGGCGTCGTCCGGCCGGTCGGCTACGAACAGGATTCGCCCGAATCGCTCGACGAGGTCGTATCGCGAGTACTCGGCCTTGCCCCAGTCGCGCATCCAGGCGATGAACGCCCAGTTGGAGAAAAAACGGATGTCGCGATAGACGTTCAGCGCCCAGTCTTCGCCGGTGGTGGGCGGCTCGAAACCAAGTTGTTGCCAGGTGACGCGGGCTTCGACCGTCCAGAGGTCGTCGTCCGGGCCGCCCTGGTAGGCGTGTTCGATCTCCATATCAAGCGGTCGACTGCCGACGGAATCATGTACCGACGCGGTCGGGGCGGCCGGAGGTACAAAGCTGAGCGTGACCGTGCGCCCTTGCCGCGAAATGAGCACATCGGCGGTGTTGACCGGCGGGGCAACGCCGCGTTCGCGGGCATGTCGCGGCACGGCCTGTGTATCGATGATCTCCGGCTCTTGTGGTTTCCAGATGTTTTCCGGCAAATCATCCTGGATTTTGCGCTTGTAGCAGGCCAGCGAGACGAGCAAGGCCTCGTTATCCCAGCCGATGCGAAACAGGGTGGCATCAGGGCACAGGACGTTCGGTTCCATGCCGTGCGAGAGCCCCCAACCCAGGGCCGTCTGCCGCCAGGCCGGCTCGGTGAGTTGGCCGTCGATCTGGATTGCTCCGTCGATCCGGAAAGCGACGTAGATGGGGAATGGCAACGGTGCTGCCTGCGGCTCGCCGGCCGGGGCGGATTGGGTTCCCGTCGCCGACTGAGTTGTCGCCGCGGCCATCGCCGCCGATACCAGCAACGCCGCGGTCATAACGGACAGAATGCTGCGATAGACCATCCGGCCGGTACCTCCCGTCATCGCTTCCTGACCACCCCTGGATGTAAGATATCCACGACTGCCGAACGGTCACTACGATAGGCGATGCGGCTCACCATGCCAACAGATCGCCCGATCGGGTCGAGGTGATGTCGGGCGGAATCCGACTGAGCGGTTGGCTGACCGCCGACTCGGACTTCGGCGAGCTCAGACTTCGGCGAGCTCAATCGAGCCGTCGAGCCGAGGTCGGCCGCTACGGACGAATCCGAAGCGTCGCATGGAACAGAGACAATCGGCGGGAGACGGGCGTGACGAAAGAGCAAAGACTGGTCTCGACGATATCCGGCCGCGAGTACCCCTTCGAGCGGATCGAGGAGTTCGCGGAGAACGGCGAGTCACTCGAGGTTCGCGTCTGCGGAATCGAGACCGCAAAGGTTCGCGCCGGGGTGCATCTGTGGGAGCGTTTCGCCGACTGGATGCCGTTTGACCGGACGGACGCAGCGATCTCGCTGGGGGAGGGAGACACGCCGCTCATCCCGGCCGGCGGCCGTCTGCAGGCCGTCACGGGCATCAAGAACCTGCTGCTGAAGAACGAAACGCAGAATCCCACGTGGAGCTTCAAAGACCGGGGCTCATTGATGTGCGTGTTGCTGGCTCGCGAGCTTGGCGAAGACACGGTGGCGACGATTTCCACGGGGAACATGGGCCATTCGATCGCCGCTTATGCCGCGAACGCGGGGCTGAGGGCGGTGGTGTTCGTTCCGCCGTATACGCCGCAGGAAAAGCTCATGGCCATGGCCATGCACGGGGCCCGCGTGATCAGGGTCGCCGCGCCGGACTACACACAGATGAAGAACACGGTCCTCGAGCTTGCCGGTCGCCTGAAGCTGCGCATTGTCTCGGGCAACGGGCCGATCCGCGTTGAAGGATACAAGCTGATCGCGTTCGAGATGTTCGAGCAGATGGGCCGCCAGGTGCCCGATTTCATCGCCATTCCGACCTCCGCGTGCGGGCACATCCGCGGCATATTCAAGGGGTACCGAGAGCTTCAGAAGGCCGGGCTCATTGACCGACTACCCCGGATGATCGTGGTGCAGGCCCGCAACTGCAGCCCGGTGGTCACGGCCATCAAGCAGGGCTTCGATCACGTGGTGCCCTTCACTGACTTCGACACCGTGGCCGAGGCCATTACCAGCGGTAACCCTCCGGGCGGTGACGAGATCCTGGACAAGGCCCGGAGATGCGACTGGCCGGCCGAGGACGTGAGCGAAGAGGAAATCCTCCAAGGACAACGGGACCTCGCCAGGGCCGGTTTCTTTGTCGAGCCGTCAGCGGCGACTTCGCTGCCGGCAGTCAGGAGACTCGTAGATGCCGGCCGCCTCAGCCCGGATGCGACCGTCGTGCTGATGCTCACCGGCGCCGGTCTGAAAGATCTGGACGCCCTGAAGCACCAGCCTTGCTGCGGGGTCATCGACACCGATGTCGAGAGCGTAGAAGCGGACGTGGCGAAGCTGTTGAACCGGTGAGCGGGCTTTGCCCGTTACGGCGCGCACAAGCAAAGAAACGTCCGGAGAGCCCGACCTGCCACCTGCGGCACAGCAAGCTTCCACAAGACCTTAATGAGAATTGGCGGGCGGGGCCGGACCCTCGGTTCGCACAAGCCCCTGTTCGATCGGCTCACCACACTCGGGGCAGCGGTCCGAGGTCAGCATGAACAGCAGGTATTCGCACTTGGGGCAACGGGGCTCATGGATGCTGGTGCGGATGCGGAGCCGGCACGTCGGACAGGCGGCGTCGCCGACTGTGAGGGTCTGCGTCTTGTGGCACCCGGGGCATATCAAGGTGATCTCACGGATTTCCTGCAACACCGGCGGCTGGTCGACGATTCGCCGGTTGATCCGCGCCAACACCAGCAGCGCCAATGAACCACAAGACGCCGCCAGTGCGGATGCCGAGGCCAGCCGCACGAGCAAGTCGCGATCAGTTCTTCCGAGCTGGGTGACCCACATCAGGTCTATGCACACGGCGGTCGCGAAGGCCGCGCCGATGGTCACCGCCCGGACCCATTCCTGCGATCTGGTCAGCGGAACAAGAAGGCAAAGGTTGGCGTGCGCGATGACCGCAGCGATGCACACCAGGGTTGTCAGCAACCCGCTGTCACGGTGGATATTGAACCAGATGGCGTAGACTGCAACGGCCAGGGCCAAACCGGCCGCGATGGCGCCGGCCAGACGAATGCCGACCAACCAGATCGCAGCGATTCCGGGTCCCTTCGCCTCAATCCGCACCAGACTCGCCACCGCAAGCAGTCCAAGGCAGGCGGCCGCACCGGCGGTGCTGAACCACTTGTCCCCAGGCGGCGTTCCCAAGAATCCCCATGTACCGATCATCAGGGCGGCGAACACAGCGGCGGTCAGTATCAGGCCGACGCTGCCGGCGACCCGGGCGCTCGCATTCCGGAGAATGACGAGAAAGAACATCGCGGGCAACGAACAGAGAAGGACAAATACCAGGGTCAGAGCGACCGTCTCGGTCCTGCCGCGGATCGGCAGGACGTGGACCAGATCCCACGTCAGCAGCATGGCCAGCAGGAATGCCAGGAGAATCGCCCACATACCCAGCATGCTGGCCTGTCGGCCGGCGGGTTTGTCCATCAGCATGGAGACCGGGATCATGAGCCCCACGGCGACGGCCGTCACAAACGCGGTCAAGCTCACGCGCCAGATGTCATGGACGTTACCCGCCAGGATCGCCGCGACCCCCACCAGAGCACCGAGCCCAAGGCTCCAGAGCATGACCCGCAAAAGCGTTCTGCGACTCGGCACGACCGGGGCTCCATTTCACGGCAAGACGGTCAGCCCGCCTGTGCTGAGGGGCATGGTAGGGACACGAGTCGTATCCGGCAAGCAGGGGCGAATAGCACCCGAGAAAAAGCGGGCCCCGCGACGGCTCAGGCCGCCGCGGGGCACCCAATCGCAGGCAATCGCAGAAGGAGGAGGGAATGTCAGTCAAACCACGTCCGCGTCGTCCGGAGCTTCATGAGACATCCGCACGGGGATCAAGCCGATCCTGGGCTGATCCTCCGGTCACGGGGCTTACATCACGCCAGCGAAAATCAGCATCTCGGTGGCTTCGTTGAGTGCCGCTCGGACCTCAAAACAAACCTCTTCAGACGACAGCGGCTTGTTCAGCGCGCCGCGGGCCCCCAGGCCCCTCGCCCGCCGGACGTTGTGGGTCTGTTCGGGCGAAACCAGAACCAGCACTTGCGAACGCATCAGCCGCGGGATGTAGCGGATCACCTCCAGTACGGCGATCCCGCTCATCTCCGGCAGATCGAGATCCAGCAGAACCATGTCAATCCGGGTGCTCATCATCAGCCCGATCGCATCGGGACCCGAGCGAGCCCGGTACATCTTGTATTCCTCGTCGCCCAGCGCTTGCTCAACCAGGTCGAGATCCTCTTCGCAGTCGTCCACTATCAACACCGTGGGTACGCGCATCACTTCCCCCCGCAACCGGCCGCATTGTCAAACGCATTCCTCGCACCACACGGTCGGCCGCGTGTGCGAACTGCCCTTGGCAACAGGCTCACGATGTATCAGTTTCGGATGCCCCGGGAATCAGACAAACCGGCAGTCTGTCCCCGCGACCACCTCGACCGACACGTGCCGGCCCGCCAGCATACCTGAACCCGTGCGCCTCCGGCTCAAAGTGAAAAGCAGTCATCCAAAGATCCAATTCACATCGACGGATGTCAAATGAAAATTGGAAATGGCTGTTCTTGGGTGAATGGATACACGAGGCCATCGGCCAGCCTGTCGACCTATGCGGACGTGCAGATCGAAGCCCAGGAGTCGCGCTCGTCGCAAGGGTCCGATATTCGGATACCGCCTCCTTCGTCCTGAAGCACAGGCCTGCGATTCTCTGACAAAACGCGTCCGAGCGGCGATTGCTGCCCTGATGGGGTGTGTGATCGTTCATTGGCGACGGCCATCCTCGTCGACCAGTGTCCGGATGGACCAACGGACGCGCCGTTGCGGTCATTGGTGGGTTGTCCGAAGAACATGGGCTTTTCGTATCCGGCCAACGCCAACTGGCGGCTGTGGGCACTAGGCAGGATGGGGCGGACCGATGTGATCCTCAAGGACCTGCGCGAACGATGGGCGACGATGGACTCGGTTCTGCTGAATAACACGCTGCAGGAGGACTGGAAGGTGACACCGGATTCCGGCTCGCAGTGGAGCCACTGCCCGGTTTCGCCGCTGTTCGTGCTGTACATGAGTGTCGCGGGGATCCGACCGTTGGAGCCGGGCTTTGGCCGCTGCGAGATCCGGCCGCAGCCTGCTGATTTGCGCGAGTTGAGCCTGACGGTCCGCGGTCCGCTGGAGTTTGCATCCAAAGGTGTCAAAGGCGACCGCGAGATCAGGATCTCGCTGCCGCCGGGGATGGCGGGCGAACTGGTGTTGCCCGACGCTGAGCGCGTCGAGCTTGAACCGACGGCGGCGGCCGTCGCCGGCCAGCGACGCTACCGGCTGCCGTCGGGCAAGACCGTCAAGCTTCACCTGCGGCACACGTAGCCGACAAATCCCGGTCGGTTATCATGGCTGTCGTGGGCAGGAAGAGCGAACCATCCCTGTTCGATAACCTCAAGCCGCCGGCACCGCCGGAACGGACCGAGCACGGCGTCGTGGTTCGCGAGGTGCAGTGCCGCAACCTGCTCAACCGATGCGGGATCGATGACTACTCGTTCAACTGCTATGTCGGTTGCGGGCATGGGTGCGGGTACTGCTATGCGCGGTTCATGCAGCGATTTCACCCGCACGACGAGGAATGGGGGCGATTTGTCGATGTTCGCATCAACGCGGTGCAGGCGCTTGCGCGACAACTTCGCCGCCTGGAGCCGGGCTCGGTGTTCACCTGCAGCGCCTGCGACGGCTGGCAGCCGATCGAGGCCCGTTATCGACTGACACGCGAGTGCTGCCGCCTGCTCGTTGCGGCCGGGTTCCAGCTCAACATCCTGACCAAGAGCAAGCTGGTGCTGCGCGATCTCGACATTCTGACCGGCGGGCGTGTTCAGATCGGTGTAACCATCACCACGCCGGACGAGAACTGGGCGGCCATCTGGGAGCCGGGGGCGTCCACCGTGGCCGAGCGAATCGAGATTCTTCGGCAAGCCAAGGCCGCGGGTCTGCGAACGGTCGTGATGTTCGCACCGCTGCTGCCGGGCATCAGCGACACGCAGGAGGCCCTCGGACGACTGTTCGCGATAGCGGCCGAGACGGGCGTGGAGCGGATCTGGACCGACCCGATCAACCCGCGTCCGCGCGTCTGGCCGGCCGTCCAGCAGGTTCTGCGCCGCCACCGTCCTGAGCTCCATGACCGCTATCAGAGGGTGCTGTTCGACGCCGGCTTCCGCTGTGATTACAGACGCCAACTCGATGCCCGCATCCGCAAGGCCGCTCAGGCGGCGGGATTGGCCGATCGCTTGGCGTAGAAGAGGGCAAAATGGGGACAGGCACGCGGCCACGCCCTGCCGCCTGAGAGAAATGTCCGGATTTCGGTTACCTCTCGCTTATTGTGGGTCTGTCACGTGCGAGCCAGTCCCCATTTTGCCCCTGCGGCGGCCCCGACTCGGTGGCATCCGGGTCTGCTCCTGCATACTGCACATCTCGGCTAGAGATCGTTTCTACTTGGGCATGGCGGCGTTGGTCGACTTTCGCCATTCGGCCAGGCGGGTGTGCAAATCCCCAACCCGCTCGGGCATCTTCTCCGCGAGATTGTTCTTCTCACCGAGATCGTCCCTCAGGTTGTATAGTTCGAGTCGGCCGGTCTCAAAAAACTCAAGCAGTTTCCAGTCTCCCATCTGGATTGTGCCCACCGGCGCGGTGCGCCAGTTGCCCGTGCCGTAGCCTTCCAGGTATCCGGGGAAGTGCGTACAAATGGCGTCTCGCTTGAGCTTGGCGGTGGGATCCTTGAAGAGTGCGACCATACTTTCGCCGTCGAGGGTCTGCGGCGGCCTGGGGGCGCCGGCCAGCTCCAGGAACGTGGGGTACACGTCCACGTGAATGGTCGGCTCGTTGCAGGTTGTGCCCGGCCTGGTGTTTCCCGGCCAGCGAACGATGAACGGCACACGCACGCCGCCTTCATAGAGCATGCCCTTGCCGCCGCGGAGCGGGGCGTTCGAGGTGACGCCCTTCCCGCCGATCTCCTGATATCCGCCCACTCCGCCGTTGTCTGACGCGAAGATGACCACCGTGTTGTCGGTGAGTTTGAGTTCATCAAGCCTGGCCATCACCCGGCCGACGCTTTCATCGATGCTGTAGATCATGGCCGCATATGTGGGGTCGCCGTGGCCGTCTGCGGGGGCTTTGTCCTTGAACTTGGCGATCAGGTCTTTTTTCGCTTGGTGTGGCGTGTGCACCGCGAAGTGCGGGAGGTACAGAAAGAACGGCTTGTCCTTGTGGCGGGTGATGAAATCAACGGACTTGTCGGTGAGGAAGTCGGCCAGGTACGTGCCGGGCGGATAGCTCACGGGTGGACGGGTGACGAAGTCAAAGTGGCGGCCCATGCTGACAATGGCTTCGTCGAAACCGCGTTGGGCCGGATGGTATTGGCCCTCTTGACCAATATGCCACTTGCCGAACATGGCGGTCGCGTAGCCGGCGGCCTTGAGTTGGTCGGCTATGGTGCGGCGATCAAGCGGCAGGTCCGTCCGGTTCTGCGGGACGGTCATCTTGCGATGCTCGGCCTTTCCTCGCTCCAGCGAGCCGACCGTGTAGACACCGGTGCGCGGCGGGTACTGGCCGGACATCAGGGCCGCCCTCGTCGGTGTGCAGTTCTGACAGTGGTGGTGATTGAGGAACTTCGTGCCCTGCGAGGCCAGACGGTCAATGTGCGGCGTCTCGTAGTACTTGGAGCCCATGCAACCGACGTCCGTCCAGCCGAGGTCGTCGGCCAGGATGAAGACGATATTTGGTTTGCGCTGAGCCCCCGTGGCGACGGAGGCCACGCACAATGACAGGACGATTATCAGACAATGCAGTGTTCGGAACACTGGGAACTCCTTGCCGATTCCAGACGTCGCGGCGAACACGCTTCATCTGCACGGCCACTCATGCAAAACCAAGCTCCTTGGAGACACGTTGCATGGCCGCGATGACGTTGCTCATGTGTTGGTCGAGGTCCAGGCCGACCAGTTCGGCGCCTCTGGCGATATCCTCGCGGCTGACGGCAGCCGCGAAAGACGGCTGCTTGAGCTTCTTTCGCACGCTCTTGGGCGTCATCCCGGTCAGCCGCTCCGGGCGGACATACGCGACGGCGGTGATAAAGCCGCACAACTCATCCACGGCCGTCAATACCTTGCGGATCGGGCGGTCCAGCGGGTACTCGGCGTGGTTCGACTCGGCATGAGAGAGAATCGCGCCGATGATCTCCTCGTCGACACCGCGTTCACGCAGGATCTTGGCACCCTCACGCGTGTGCTCGGGTTGCTGGGGCCACCGCTCGTAGTCGAAATCATGAAGCAGCCCGACGACCCGCCAGGTTTCGACATCCTCGCCGAGCCGTTCGGCGTAACACCCCATCGCGGCCTCGACGGCCAGGGCATGCTTGATCAGTGAATCGGACTTGGTGTACTCGTTGAGCAGCATCCAGGCTTGGTCACGGGTCATCTCGGTAGTACTCCCGACAAGGTTGCTGTGAAGCCGGTTCCAGATCCACAACATAGCACTTGGCCCGAGACTGTCCACCTCGGCCGTGGAGTCCTTTTCTGCCGGCCACGGCCGTTGGAACAGCCCATGTTACGGGCGGGATGCATCCTGCTGCAGGGCCGTCTCGATGAACGCGGCAGCGTTGGGGATCGGCGTGCCGGCGGGGATGGGTTTGGACGGTCCCAGCACGTAGCCGCCGCCCTCTCCGAGTTCCTTTATCAAGCGGCGGGTCTCCTCGCGAATCTCGTCGGGATTGCCGAACGGGATCAGCCGCTGCACCCCCATGCCGCCGATGAGGGCCATCCGTCCGGCGACCTTGCGCTTGAACTTGTAGACGTTCATCGATTCGGCTTGCAGTGATTCAAGTCCGTCGAGCCCGATCTCCAGCAGATCGTCCGCCAGCGGCGCGACATTGCCGCAGGAATGAAGCACGTAGGCCAGGCCAAGTTCGTGGCAGTGGCGGATCATCTGTTGCATCCGCGGCTTGAAGAACTGCCGCCAGCGGTCCAGGCCCATCATCACGGTGCGCTGATCACACCAGTCGTCGCCGCCGAAGTAGGCGTCGAGCGGTATGCGGGCAACGATCTTGTCCATCACCCGCAGATGCAGATCGAGAATGCCGTCGAGCAGCTCATGGACAAAGTCGGGGGTCAGCATCATGTCGACCAGGATGTTTTCGAAGCCGCGCATCAACCAGCTTCTCTCGAACAGCCCCATGGCCAGGCCGCACATGCGGAAGCTATCGGGGAAGGGCTCGAAAAACTCGCTGATCTCGTCCCAGTCGATGAGCTCGTCGGGCAGGGGCCAGTGATAGCCTTCCAGGCTTGGTTCAGACAGAACCGGCTGCTCGACATGAAGTATGTTGCCGATGTGGAAAACCGACCCGAAGGCATCGTGACTCAACCCGGCGCCGATGGGTTTCTCGCGGTGACCGAAGTGCCGCCCGACGACATAGGGAACGACTCGCTCCCTCCAGTCGACAGATCCGAAGTGCTCGTCCAACCCCGGGTCCAAAGCCTCGTCCCACTGAAGCCAATAAGGCACGGGCTCGACCTGCTCGAACCGAAAGGCGGCTTGTACAGTCTCACGAGGCGACATGAAACGAACCTCACCTTCGCAGACGCGGGTGCCAACGAGCTTGCAGAGCCACGGTGCATCTGCTGGGTGTCATGCTGAGCCTCATTGTACCGCCTTGCCCCATCGTCGGGCATACGCGTCGGCATGAACCTCGCGAGCGGCCTCGACCATCTCGGGATACGGCGTGTCGGTCACGGTGACAAAACCGATGTTGTAGTTCTCGCCATCGTAGCTGCGGCCGGTGAGCGGCTGGTCGAGATACTGGAACCAGTGGCAGCCAACGACCATCGGGTTGTCCAAAGCGTGCTCCACGTAGTCGCGGTACATGGCCGCCCGGGTCTTCTGGTCGGATGCGGCCACCAGGCCGGTGTGAAACATCCCGCGATCCAGGGCTCCGAAGTGGAATTCGCCCAGGATGCAGGGCTTGTCAAACGGCTCGACCGCCGCCATCCGCTTCGGTTCGGGCGTGACGGCGTAGATGTTGAAGCTGACCACGTCACAGATCTCGGCGGAGGCCTGCACCGCTTCCTCGGTCTGCCAGGCGAACCGGCAGCCCATGTACAGGTGATTAGGGTCGAGTCTGCGTATCTCATCCCGCACGATGGTGAAATAACGGCGGGCCAGGTCCTTCACGAACGCACGCATGTCGGCGGTCATGGCTTCCGTTTCATTGCCCTGATGCTTGTATGGCTGATCGAGAGTCTCCCAGTTGGCCAGCTTGGTGCCCCAGGCTTCGTTGAGCCGATCGATGCTTCCATACTCGGCTTTCAATTGCGAAAGGAAGGCCTTCTTAGCGTGTGAGGCGGACGACTCGGCCAGTGCCCCGCGTGCCAGTCCGCTGCGCCCGGCCTCGTCACCGAAGCCGCCCCAGCTCAGCTCGTTGTCCACGAAGTAGCCGATGCACCACGGGTCGTTCCTGACCTTCTCAGCGACCGGCCGGATCGCCTTGGCCGTGCTTTCGGCGAATTGCGGGTCGTAGGGATCGTGCATCTTGCCCCAGTAGTCCGAGCCGCTGCTGAGCCGCCCGTGATTGCCGCCGATGTGGACCGTGGCCACATAGGGCACGCGGCCATTGCCGTAGAATCGGCGATCTGACCAGTTGGCGATGGTGTTGAAGCCCCAGGACCTGAGCCGCAGGAGGGTCATATCCGACCAAGGTTGAAGATAGTCCGGGCCGAACTTGCGCTGCAGGTTGGCGGCGTAGAAGTTGAAGGTCGCACCCTCCTTGACCGGGCCCATGTGTACGTTCTTGACCTGACCGACATGGCGTGACAGCGGGTCGCCCGTGACCGGCAGCCACGAGAACATGTTCTCGCGACCCGTGGTGATCGTGGACGCTTCGGTGCCAACGCAATCGATCCCGATCGACCAGAACGGTCGGCCTTCCGGCGTGACCAGCCACCATTTGTCTTTGACTTTCTCGGTCCGGAAGAAGCCCGAGGCCTTGAGCTTCGGCCCCTTGCGCCAGCCACCGTAGCTGTCGCGATCGGGCAATGCCTGATGGGATTTCAGTTCCTTGCGTTCTGTGGCCAGGCGCTTCGCGAACTCGGATGCGTTTTTGAGCTTGCCCGGCCAGTCGGCATTGGCGTACTGGCCGAACTGATCAACGATGCGATCGAGTGGCCGGCTCGAGTGGACAAGTCGGATGTTGTCGAGGACCAGCACCGTGGGCGCAGCAGGTTTGTGCATGAAGACCTGGAAGGCCATGAGGTGCGCGAGGTTGATCGGCTTGCTGTGATCGCCTCGCAAACCCCGCATACCCGGCGGAGTCGGCAGGCCCCGCATCCCGTAGGTCATCGGATCCAGGCCCAGTCCCAAGGGGAGGACAAACGTAGCAGATTCGCCCGGTTTCAAGTTGCCCGATCCCTGCCGCCAGTGCTGTGGCCCGCCGGTCAGGTCATCATCCGCCCGGACGCCGAAATCGATTGAGGTCGATCCGGGGTTGGTGATGTCCATGGCCAAGCCGTCGAAACCGCTCCAGTCCCACGGCGTCGGTGCGACCATCTTGACGTTCGGCCACTCGGCCGGCTTGAAGGTCACCTCCAGGGCGGTCGATCCGTCCGTGGCATGGCGAGCCAGGGGCTGAATGCTCGCTTCGTGCGCGCGGAGTGCCTTCAGGTCGTCGGCCGCTTCGAAAGACGTGAGCGAGCGGGTGTCGTTTGATGTGTTGACGGGAACACCCACCGTCAGCATCACGATTAAAGTGATGAGGCTCATGAGCTATCCTCCTGGGCCTTCATATAAGGCGACTCAAGACGGGACTCCAGTCGGTCGCCGCTGTGCCGGTTCATCCGTTGTCCTTGTTAAAAATAAAATACTAGCTTTTGAATGCGCTCGAGGCTATAATAGCTAACATAATCGCTGTTATTGACCGATAGCGAGGACAGGGCCATGAGTGACACACCGCTTCAACTCCATACCCCCGAAGAGATCGGGCAACAATTGGCCTGGCGGACCAGGGATCTGCGGCTGCTGACGGGGTGGAAGCAGACCACGCTGGCGGCGAGGTCGGGAGTGACGCTGGCGTCGCTCAAGAGGTTTGAGACGACCGGCAAGATTTCGTTGGAGAGTCTGCTGCGAATCTGTCATGCACTCGGGCGGCTCGATGAGTTCGGGCAGATCCTTCAGCCGCCCGCGGCGCGCTCGCTGGCCGAGCTTGAGTCTCGCATCTCGAAACCGCTGCCGAGACGAGGTCGACGATGAAGAAGCTTGAGGTCAGGCTGAGTCGCTCGCCTGGGGACTCGATGTCGGTCGGGCAACTGGCCGAGGCGGAGCATCGCATCTACTTCGAGTACGCGCCCGCGTTTCTCGAAACCGGGTGGCAACTCTCGCCATTCAAGTTCCCGCTCAAGGCCGGCTTGATCGAACATGTCGATCGGTCTTTCGGCCCCTTGCCCGGTCTGTTCGACGATTCGCTGCCCGATGCGTGGGGCCTGCTGTTAATGGATCGTGGTCTTCGGCTGGCGGGGCTCGATCCGGATAGCGTCTCTCCACTCGAGCGGCTCTCCTGGCTTGGCACGCGGACCATGGGCGCGCTGACCTACCATCCGCCGGCCGGGTTGGCGCCGGGTGATCGGATCATCGATCTCGGCAAAATGGCGATGAACGCCCAGGCCTTGCTGGCCGGGGAGACGAGGGAGGTGTTGCCTGAACTGCTTCGAGCGGGAGGGTCGCCTGGAGGCACACGACCGAAGGTACTGGTCGGCCTGAAGGGAGACGAGGTCATCTCCGGGGAGGAGAACGTGCCGGAAGGCTACGAGCATTGGATCGTCAAATTCGCCTCACGCCAGGAAACCCGCGATGCCGGGCCGATTGAATATGCCTATGCTCAGATGGCCATCGCCGCGGGCATCGACGTGCCGCCGGTTCGCCTGCTGGAGGTCTCGAAGCGTCTGCGGTGTTTTGCCATTCGGCGTTTCGACCGGGGGCCCGGCAACCGTCGGCTGCATGTTCATGCCTTCGGCGGCCTGATACACGCGGATTTCCGCATCCCCGGCAGCGACTATGCCGACCTGCTCAAGGTGACCAGCCTGCTGACCCGCAACCAGCAGGATATCGTACGGGTCTTCCGCCGAATGGCGTTCAACGTCGCCGCGCACAATCGCGACGATCATGTCAAGAATTTCGCTTTCGTCATGGATGAGCATGGCGAGTGGTCGCTGTCGCCGGCTTACGATCTTGTCTATGCGCCGGGGCCAGGTGGAGAACACACCATGACCGTGGCCGGCGAAGGGCGTCGACCCACCGCCGAACAGTGTCTCAAGCTGGCGGGCAGGTTTGGAATCCGCAAGGTCGAGGTCGAGACCATCTTCGAACAGGTCAGCGGGGCGCTCGCGCGATGGGCGAGGTTCGCCGACGAAGCGGGTTGCACGAAGAGGACTGCTCGACAGATCGCAGACCAGTTCGTCGTTCTCTGAGTCTTCTGGACGTAAGCCTCTGTCACCCGGTCTTTGGCTTCTTGCCGTCCGGCGGCGGGATCAGCTCACCGACCGTCGAGCAATGCCGGCAATTCGGCGACGCTGCCGACGCGCAGATCCGGCCTGGCTTGGGCGTGATCTTCATCGGGCCAGAAACCCGGAGGACTGGCGACCAGGGCGGTTTTCATGCCCATCGCGGCCGGGGCGATAACGTCCAGCGCGGGCGAATCGCCTACGAACAGAACGCGGGATGGATCGCTGGCTTGACCATCAGAGAAGGCCCGCTTGAGGGCCTCCTGGTAGATGATCTGCGAAGGCTTGCGATAACCAACCTCGCTGGAAAAGAGGGTGAAGTCCATCAGCGAGCCAAAACCCTGCCTGGCAAACTCTCGGCGACAGTACTCGGGGGGAACGCTGCAGTTGCTGACCAGTCCGACGCGCAAGCCGCGGTCGTGGAGCTCGCCGACCGCTTCGACGGCCCCGGGAACGGCTTCCAGCGAGCCGATCCATTGTTCGCCCAGGGCGTCGCGAGCGGCGTCGAGCTGCTGGCGCGTGAAGCGCGGGTTCATAGGAGCGGCCCATTCGGCCAGGATGGCGGTGAGATCGGCCTCACGATGGCTGGGGTCCGCGGCGGCCGCGGCCTCCGCAGAGAGAATCGCCCGCCCGAGTCGTTCGACCTCCCCCTGGCCGACCAGGCCGCAGAGGATCTCGCCCGCCTTGGCGGCACCGATGGCAAAAGCCTGTGCCTGGGTCCGCACGTGGGCAAGCGTTCCGCCCCAGTCAAAGAGGATGACACTGATTCGGGTCATTCGGCAACTCGCTTGCTGGCTGCCTCAAACATCACCCAAAGACGCTGGTCGCTGCTGCCATTGCGAAGGCCGGTTGTTGGTCGGCCGGTCCAGCCGATCCGTTATAAGCAATTCTAAACAGGCAACTTAGGAGCAATCGGCCAGCGAGGTCCCGCCTTGGTAAATTAACTACCACTCGATCTTAATCATTCTCAGCAATAAGACAAGGCCTTCGTTGGTCAGCCCATCCCGGGCCCTTCCTGCTGTCGGACCAGCCAGGCTACCGGCGCACTCGGCATCCGGAATCGCTGCAGGTTGTGTACGGGGGACTGACAGGAAGCCGAAAGCAATGGGCGCGGGTGGATTCGAACCACCGAAGGCGTAAGCCAACGGGTTTACAGCCCGTCCCCTTTGGCCACTCGGGCACACGCCCATACGGTCACTGACCCTGCGGCTACGTCCCGCTTGTCAAGATACTAGCGAGCATACCTCGTATCCTGAACGACAAACAACTTGAGCCGCCCAGGATGGCAGCCATGCCCAAACCTCGAAAATACGTCAGACACAAAGGCAAAACCGTTGACGGAGTCTCATGGTCCAACGACGGTGGTTATTACATCATACGTGACGGAAAACGTCAATACTTTGGCAAGGGCGACCTCGACCTCTGGCGGGCCAAGGCTGCCTACAACAAGCTGACCATCGCTGAGCCTATGTGGGTCCTTCCTGAGGGCAGCCAGACCAGGGAGGAACTGCTGTCCATGGGCATGCCTGAAGACCTCATCGATGCCCATCCTGAGCTGATTGAAGCCCAGCGGTACTCTCGCCTCAACCCGGAATATGGCAAGGGGCGCCCTTCGTCTGAGGTGAACAGAGAGACTCTGACCGAGATGTTCGGCCCGCGGGAAGCTGCCGTGTGGGAGAGCCAGCGGAACTCGACCAATCCCGACGGGAGGATACTGACCGTTACGCAGGTCGGCATCGAATACCGAAAGTGGTACTTGGCCGACAGGGGCTACGACATCGAGGCCCTGCGGACCCAGGCGGAAGAGCGACGGCAGGCCCTTGCAGAGGAAATCACAAGGCTGCGGAAAATCCAGAAACAGCCGAGGCAGGCAATCGGTCCTTCCATCAAACGAGACGGTCCGAGCAGGAAGCGCCAGAGCAGGATCACGGCATTGAATCGCAGGATGAAGAGGCTGGCCTTCGCGCCCGATTTCCTGTGGGATGCCGTGCGGGCGATTGAACTGACTTATGTCTCCCAGGGACAATGACGAACGCGCGGCCCTCGAAGGCCGGGTGCGGGCCGGTCAAGGGGGCCCTGTCGATGGCCATTCTTGCCCGCGACAAGGGGTTTAATGGCCTGATCCTGCCCCGTGAGAACGCCCCCGAAGCGGCGGTGGTCGAGGAGATCGAAGTCATCGGCATCGACACCCCGGCCGAGGCCGTCGGGTTCCTCACCGGCCAGTTGCCCCTGGAGCCGACTGGCATCGACATCGACGCCGTCTTCGCTGATGCTTCGCGATACGAAGAGGACTTCTCAGAGGTCCGCGGCCAGGAGTCGGTCAAACGGGCGGTCACCGTCGCGGCGGCGGGCGGGCACACAACATCCTGCTGATCGGCCCAAGCGCCAGTAGCACCTTTAACTAATGTATCCACAAGGCATTACAGGCAGAAGCGGCATCATCTTCACAGTTTTGACGGGGTCACTTTGCTCTCCTCTATCTCCTACCTGGTCATGGTTAAGTGGCTAGAGCATTTCACGTTTGCTCGTAGCTGCTGACCTCCCGGTCCGCGGTCGCCCGGTTGGGATGCCGGTCGCTACACCCATTCGTGAAATGCTCTAGCACGGACTGCATGATGAGGCGGTCATCGCCGAAACGAATCGCCCGCCCGCTGACCAGGATAAACATAACGCGCCTAGAATTGTCGGCGACCACTCGTGGGCGCAGCACGGCGACTCGTCGGTCCTTCAGTGCAAGTCCGCCAGATCCTGTGCCCTGGCTGCTCCTGTCAGATCCCCGCACTCCCATCAGCAGCCGCAATCGCAAACAATCGCAGGTGGGGTGGGAGCGCCCGATGAACGCCACCATCACATCCGAACTCGTCGAAGCTTATTCCTTGTGTCCTCGAAAGGCCTTCCTCCTGCTGCGGGGCGACCCCCAAGAAACGCCGCATGATCTCTGTCGCGTCACAGAGGATCGTGCCGCCGCCGCTCGGACCACCCACCTCGCCACACTTCACCGCCACGAACTGCCCTCCCATGTCAGGAAGCGGACAGCAGACGGCGCTCAGGGCGAAGCGCCCGATGCACCACTACCTGCGACTGCTGAGAATTGCGCAAACCTGTCGCTTCCAGGACAAGTCCTTGTTCAGGTTCCTGTTATCGGGCGAGAAGGAGATTGACAAGTTCAAACCCCGAAGGCGGCGCAGGGCGGTCAGGGCGGCACAGGCACGATGACGGCATGGTCGGACGACGCCAGAGCACACGCGTGATCGACGAGATCGCGAGTGGGTTGACAAATGCCCGTTCCGACATGTACTATGCCTAAGGTATTAGGCATGGAGCATATGATGTTAGGCATAGACCTGGAACGGCTGTTTCGCGCCCCTGGCCAGATTTCCGTCCTGCGAGCGTTGTGGAAAGCCCCCGCCCCCGTCACGGGCAGGCAAGTCCAGCAGCTTGCTGGTGTCCACAACCTGACCGCCACAAGGTGCCTGGATGATCTGGAGCGGCTGGGCCTGCTTCAACGGCGGGCCGCAGGGCGAGCCTACCTGTACACGCTAAAACGGACACATCGTCTCGTCCGACACCTGGTCGATCCCATCTTCAAAGCGGAAGGAACCGCTCCGACGCGGTTCGCTGGAGAGTTGGCTACAGCCCTGCGCGGCCAATGTCTTTCTGCCGTCGTGTATGGGAGTGTTGCCCGTGGCGAAGCCGATTCGGCAAGTGATGTGGATCTTCTTGTCGTGGTCAAGGACGACAAGTCTGCTGAACATTTCGTCCAGAAGGCTCAACCCAAGGTCGAGAAACTCGTGAGGGAGGGTTGGAGCTTCATGCCTGAAGTCAATGTCAAGACCAGAAGCCAGCTTGTCAAGGCGTGGGACAGCCCCCTGGTCAGGCAGATTCGGAAGGAAGGGCAACTCGTGGCTGGGTCATCCTTGGAGGAGGTGAGGCGTGGCCGCCGCTCATAGAAACCGTTCCGTGTCGCCGCAGGCTGCGGGCAACTACCTGACGAAAGCTCAGGAGTTTGCGGCTGCAATGGAATCTGCGTTGGAGGAGAAGCGGTGGAACGCGGCAGCGCTGGCCGCCGTCCATGCAGCGATTTCAGCGGGCGACGCCATGCTTGCGGCGTTCGTGGGCATTCGTTCTGCCGAGCGAGACCATCGGCAGATCGTAACCCTGTTGGCGGATCATCTTGGCAAGGATGGTGGGCAGGCGTCCAAGCATGTTCAGCGTGTGATCGCCCTGAAGAATCTGGTCGAATATGAAGAGCGGCTGATCAGGCAAGCCGAAGCGAATCAGATGGCTACCCATGTCCGCCGCCTGATGACGCTGGCCGAAAGTAAAGTGCCGCCCGCCAAGAGAGGGTGATGCCCATCGCCCTGACTGATTCCGACGGGGGCTGGTCCGCAGAGCCGCATGATGTTGCGTGGTGTGATCGGACCAGCCTGACGTGACTGCTTTTCCTGCCCTTCAAATCAGTCGAACGGTTCGGATTTGCCGTAGTAGGGATCGTCGTCAATGAACTTGGCGATGGCCTCGATATCACCCTTGGCGTCGAATATCGGCCACCACTGCCCGGTGTGTCGCATGTACTCAAGCTGGAACGGCCCGCCGGGCGTTGGAACGACTCGCAGGAACTTGGCCATGTAGCGCAGCGACGGATCCGGCTTCTTGGTCTTGGGGTTCCACGGTATGACCGGCACGGAGATGATGATGTTGTCGCGGTGTAGCTTGTACTGCCACTCGGCCCGCTTCTTCTCACCTTTCGTCAGCAAAGTCCGCAGTTCATCGAGATCCCGCTGAGTCAGCGCTCGGACCCATGTCATGCCTCTTGTGGATGTGCGTTTCTTTGCAGCCATGATGGCGCGTATTCTACCTCTTCCCTTCACGCCGTGAAACGGGAAGTCGTTGATGGGAGATTGTCATGTGCGAGAGCGAGTTGCTCAGTCTGCTCAGGTCCATCGGCCAGAATCTTGCCCGGATTGCCGACGCCGTAAGCGCTATGCCGCCGCCTCGCATTGACGTTGAACAGACCTATCGGCGTCAGATGACAGCGCCTCATATTCGCGTGAATGCTTGGCCAGCCGCGTCCGCCAGGCCTACAACGGCCGATCTTCCAGCTCGCCCGACAGGGTCGTTGCCATGGTTCATGTCGGGAACGCGAACATGGCCGCGGTTGCGGCGGCAACCTTGACGGGAGAAGGGACGCTGCCCGATGATACTGTCCAGGAGAAAACGGCGGTCACCGACTTCCAGGGCATCGCCATGTTCCAGGTGTGGGCTGGAAGTGGCACGTACCGGCTCTGTGTGACGGACGTGACCAGGGAGGGATGGAAATACGATTCCACCCTGAACCTCGAAACCTGTGGCGTGCTGGAGGTCACGTGGCCATTCAGTACCCCCGGGTAGAGCCGAAAATCAGACGCCTCGGCATCTGACGAGTCTTGTTTTTGGATGCGTCATGGTTCATCGGTACGGTTCGCCTGGTCGGGGAGCTACATCCTCGCGACCAGCCGCCACCCCTCGCAGATTTCCGCCGAGGCGACAATAGGCTTTCGATTTCTCCGCCGTTTGAGCGTATCCTGGTCAGCGGGTGCAGGTGGCGGAAGGGTTTCCACTTGTCCAGCTCGTTCACTTGGCGTCCTTTGGCCGGCGCGGTATCCTCGATGAGCCCAATAACCCATGGACAAAACAGAATGACTCAAGTGCCCATCTCAGAGCTGACGAACCGGATGCAGCGATTCAGAGCCTGCATGGACGCGGAGAATCCGAATTGGGAGCTGGCCGCGATCTTCGGCCGTGTCAGCCAATACTACTTCACCGGCACGATGCAGGAGGGCGTCCTGCTCATCCCCCGAAATGCCGAGGCCGTGTTCTGCGTACGCAAGAGCTATGAGCGGGCATGCACAGAGTCGCTGTTCCCCGACATCCGGCCGATGAAAAGCTTTCGCGACGCGGCGCCGGCGGTGCCGGGTGCAGGGGCGGTCATCCACGTCGATACCGAGCTGGTTCCCGTAGCCTTGCTTGCGCGCTTCAGAAAGTACTTTCCCTGCAACGAGATCGCGTCGCTGGACCGGCAGCTCGCCCGACTGCGGGCGGTGAAGAGCCCGTGTGAGCTGGCCATCATGGAACGGGCCGGGGCCATCCACAGACGGATTCTGGAGGAGAGCGTTCCCCTGCTGCTCCGCAAGGGCATGACCGAGGCCGAGTTCGGATGCGATCTCTTCTCGCTCATGGTCCGCGAGGGGCACCAGGGGGTCATCCGCTTCGGCACGTTCGGCGTCGACATTGCGGTGGGACAACTGGGATTTGGAGCCAATTCGATCTATCCCACCAGCTTCGATGGACCGGGCGGGAGCCTGGGCATCGGGCCGGCAGCACCGGTCCTGGGCAGCCGCGACCGGAAGCTCCGCGAAGGCGACCTGGTGTTCGTGGACATCGGCTTTGCACTGGACGGTTATCACACGGATAAGACGATGGTCTATATGTTCGGCAGGCCGCTGCCGGACGAGGTGATCGCGATTCACAGGCGGTGCGTGGAGATTCAGCACCAGTTGGCCTCGCTGATCAAACCCGGAGCCATACCCTCGGATATCTACACCACGGTCATGAGCGGCCTCGCCCCGGGATTCCTTCAGAACTTCATGGGCTTTGGAGACCGGCAGGCGAACTTCCTCGGTCACGGGGTCGGCCTGCAGATCGATGAGCTCCCCGTGATTGCCGAGAAATTTGATGAGCCGCTGGTCGAGGGCATGGTGCTGGCCCTTGAGCCGAAGAAGGGCGTCGCCGGCGTCGGGATGGTCGGCATCGAGGATACCTTCATCGTCACGCCCGAGGGCGGAAGGAGCATCACGGGAACCCATCCAGGATTGATCCTGGTCAAAGGCTGAGGCAACTGGCAAAAAGCATGGATACGAATTTCGGGGGCATATCGGGTGCCCTCTTTCGGGGGTGACAGATCCTGGTGACGAGCCCCCCGCGTTCTTGCTCTTTCCCGCCCTGGTCAAAAGAATCTTCGATTCTCCCGCCCTGTTGGTGTTTTGCGCCCGGCCAGCGCCGATTTCGTGCGCCGAATCACGGCTCTATTGGCCTGCCGGACTAACTTCGAGGGGTCCGTGCGGGTCTATCTATGAGAACCTTACGGCCAGAGATCTGTGCGGCTTGCGTGCAGGTTTCTGGATCGCAGCACGCTTTGGTGGCGGCCCGCAAAAAGGCGGTCTGCCTCGAGCACTGACGCACCTCCCTGCCAAGGAGATACGAAGATGAAAGGCATTTATCTGGCTGGTCTGGTCGCCGCTTGTTGTCTGGCTGCAGGTCTGGTCACCACGAGCAG
Organism: Phycisphaerae bacterium; assembly: GCA_030372985.1. Lineage (GTDB taxonomy): Bacteria > Planctomycetota > Phycisphaerae > UBA1845 > PWPN01 > JAUCQB01. The sequence continues at coordinate 1,817 of JAUCQB010000023.1, read as the reverse complement.
CAGTGGCGACCGTGAGCTTCGGGAACTCTCGAAGCGAATCGACAAACTGGAGCAGTCTCAGAGTGAGCTGAGCCAAGCCATGAGTCGGCTGGCCAAGTCGGTGGCCGATCTGGAGAAAAGCGTTCGGTCAGCCAAGGGTTTTGCGGGGGGTCTGCGGGAAGAGATCAGCCGAGCAGACAAACAGGACAAGCGGCTGGCCGAGATCGAGAAGCGCCTGGCCGAGGTGTCCAAGACGGTGACCGACCTTCAGAAACAGGTTGGCCCCGGAGGGGATCTCGTTACTGCCCTCAACAAAAAGATCGACGAACGCACCATGCACCTGGCCAAGTGGTTCGACCAGTACCATGCCAAGAACATCAGCTCCTTTCACCGCGATGAGATCGAGCGAATACGCTGACGATACCTCTGGGCAGCGTTCTCAAGTTTCAGTCGGAAGGAGATCTCGAAGATTTTGGCTTCACTCATTTCCGGTCCGCGCGACAGCCTGACTCTTGAGTCCCGATCATTCCCGCAGTCTCGGGCATTCGCTTTTTGGCCGCCGCCGATTCAGTGCAGGTCCGGCGCTTTCCTACCCTTGCACCTGGCGTTATTATCCGGCAACAAGTGATTTCCAGGCACATCGGGAGGTGTTTTTTATGCCTCGTGGCGAACAGATTCAACGTCAATGGAACCTGCTGCGGATGCTCCAGACTCGCGGTGAGGGGATTCCCCTTGCCCAGCTTGCCCAGGAGTGTGATGTCAGCGAGCGAACCATCCAAAGAGATCTGGAGCTTCTTCAGGAACTCGGGTTTCCTGTCGAGTTTGGTGAGGATGAGTATGGCAAGCGGTTCTGGCGGATGCCACCTAACTTCTTCAAAACTGGGCCACTGCCCCTCAGTTTGACCGAGGCGATCTCCCTGCACCTTGCCGAGCGGATGTTTGCACCCCTGGCTGGAACCCATTTCGTGGATGGCCTCCAGAGCATCCAAGATAAGATCCGCAGCCTGATGCCCGCCAAGGCCATGGACTACTTCTCCGGCCTGGGCAGCACCCTGCTGGTCCGCACCGTTGCCGCCACCGATTTCTCCAAACACGCCGACATCATCAGGACCCTCCACGAAGCCATCCTGGACGAGCGGACGGTCGAGGTGGAATACCACGCCCTCTGGCGCGGGGACAGATACAAGACGCTGTATGACCCTTACGGCCTGGTCCTGCACCTGGACGACCTGTTTGCTGTGGGCCGATCACATCGCGCCGATGCGGTTCGGATCTTCAAGGCCAGCCGGATCTTGTCGGCAGCCCCGACCGGCGTCCGTTTCGAGCGCCTCGAGGGCTTTGACCTGGAGCATTTCTTTCGGGGCAGTTTTGGCATCATCCAGGCCGACCAGGAACCCATCGAGATTGCAGTGGAGTTCAGAGGCGTCGCCGCCGCGGTGGTTGAAGAACGGATATGGCACGACAGTCAGAAGCTCGAATGGCTACCGGCCACCGCCAACCTGTTTGATCATGAACCAGACAAGGGAGATTCTCTCGTCGCCACCTTCGAGTTGGCCGAGGTCATCGAGTTCAAGAAGTGGTTGAAGGGCTTCGGCGACCAAGCCGTCCTCCTTCGGCCCGACTGGCTGCGCAGGGAGATCCATGACGAACTCCTGGCCGCTGCGGCACGGTACGACGACTGACTGCCCCCGGCCGGACGGTCTGTGATGCTGTCAAATCTGATTTGCAGAAATCGAAAAGAATTCTTCACCTCCCCGAATTCAAGCTGAAGGGGATCGAGAAGCCCAAACCCTCAACATCTCGTGGGCCAGACACATCCTGTCGGACCCTAACAGATG
>JAUCQB010000022.1 GCA_030372985.1 Phycisphaerae bacterium | reverse complement strand
AACTCGTCGGCAGCGTCAGATGTGTATAAGAGACAGGCTCAAGAAGGCTCTCGGGTGGCTCCGCAGACTGCTGCCTTTTTCAGACTCGGAGACCGGTCCGTTGTCGGACCTCACCGACTCCGGCGCGGCCGTTCTCAAGACGCTGGCCAAGGGAATGCTCGGCGTCCTCTCCCTGCCGGGCAAGATTCTGAGTCTGGCGCTGCAAGGAATGCTGAACGCTGTCCGCTGGGTGTGGGCCGGTTTGAAAAATCTGGGAAGCGGCATCCTTGCGGCGGTCACCTGGCCGTTCAAAAAAGGAGCGGAGGCCGCGTCCGCCGTCTGGCGTACTGTCGGCACTGCGGCATCGAGCGCTTGGAACGGCATCACAACGCTCGGTCGTGGAGCTGCGGACGTGTTGGCCGCGCCCTTCAAATGGATGCAGTCCGCAGCCGGGACCGCCTGGAACGGCATCGCAAGCGCCGCAACCGGATTTTGGGGGAGCCTCGGGAACATCGGGAGCACGGCTTGGTCGCTCGTCAGCACGCCCTTTTCGTGGATCGCCGGTTCCGCGGGAGCGGCCTGGGACAAGGTCAAAACCTCCGCCGGTGCGGCCTGGGATGGAATCGCCAACCTTCTCCAAGGTGGATGGAACCGGATCGGTTCACTGTTCCAGTCGTCCTGGTCGTTAATTTCCCCGCCCTTCGACTGGATCGCCGGGAGCGCTGCCTCCGCCTGGAGCCGGATCACCGGCACGGCGTCGATGGCATTGGACACCCTCAGGACCATGGCGCAGAGCGCCTGGGAGTGGATCAAGGCCCCGTTCGAGGGGTTGGCATCGGCCGCATCGTCCGCATGGGAACAAGTAAAGACCGCCGCATCGAGCGCCTTCGGGTCTCTGGCGTCCAGCGTGTCCTCGTTGGCGAACTCGGCGTTCGAGAGCGGCAGGGCGTTCATGATCGCGGTGGGTGATGGCATCAAGTCCGCCGTGAGTGCGCCGTACCAGGCCGCCAAGTCGGCCCTTTCGTTCGTACGGAATCTGCTGCCATTCTCCGATGCCAAGGAAGGCCCGCTCGCGGACTTGACCCGAAGCGGCGCTGCGCTGATTCAGACCCTGGCCGGAGGTATCACCAAGGCTGCGTCCGCGCCCGCCGAGGCCATGACCCGCGCATTCGGATTCATGACCGGGCTGACCGGCAAGATCGCCGCTCCGGCCATGTTGGCGGGAGCCCTGGCGCTCACACCGGTCATGGCGGCGGAAGCACCGACGCTTGCCTCTTCCCTGGAAAGCACCGGAGCGGCGGTTCCAATGGAGCAACCGGCCGCTTCTCTCCCCACCGGCCAGGCCCGTCTTCTCGGTGAGACCAAAGGAGCGCTCGGTCCGGAGTTCGGCATGCCGTCCGCACCTCCAGGAGATACGCTTCGCCCGGTGCTCGAATCCTTGCTGGCGAAGCTGGAGCAACTCGGCGAGCGGCCCATCGATGTGTCGGTGACCACACTGCTCGACGGACGGCAGGTGGCCCGTTCCGTGTACCGGGATCTGCGCGAGCGCAAGATCAAGAACTACGAGACGCTGTGAGGAACGCATGAAACGGGTATTCATTTGCAGCCGGTAC
>JAUCQB010000021.1 GCA_030372985.1 Phycisphaerae bacterium | reverse complement strand
TTCGGAACTCGTCGGCAGCGTCAGATGTGTATAAGAGACAGCGTGTGGTGCCGGCCGCGGGTTTTTGGAGCCCGATCGCCGGTCGCGATCAGACTTCCGTCTCGGGGTTGGCCGGGTCGTTCGGATCGAACCACTTCGGGTTCATGACGATCCGCTTCTTCTTTTCCATCGCGATATTCGAGCACAGGGCGACAACCGCGTCGGCCAGGGCCACGATCCCGTCGCAGCGGGGCTTCATCTCCGGCCGAGTGGGGTCGGGTTTGCCGATCTCACGGATCAGCCAGGCCATGTGTTCCTGCTCCTCGCGGTAGCCACGGCTGGTCAGGGTGTCGGCCATGCCCACCGCGCTGCCCCACGCAGCCGTACCGCCTGACGACATGACCGGCTTGCCGATGCGGCCCTCGGCCCAGGCGATGCGGGTGTCAACCCGCGTGTCCTTCGACTTGTCCTTGAAATCCTCGTAGAACAGATAGGCCTCCAGCTCGCGGTCCATCATGAGCGTGGCCCGCGATCCGTTCACCTGCTCCCCGTAACCGTCAAACGCGTTGGTGGAGATCGACGAATAGGTGACCACCGCATTGTCGGTCGTGTAGGGCAGGGGCAACAGCACCGGCTCGGCCGGGGCGCTGGCCGCCGCCGTCGCGGGTTGATGGCCGGGCAGTTTCTCGAACGGCTTCTGGTCGCCGAACAGGTACTGCATGAATATGTGATCGGGGATGCTACGCCCGTCCTTGAAATAGGAGGTCACGCCGGTGCCGACCATCTCGGTCGGCAGCTTGTGTTTCAGGAAGATGCTGGCCGCGTCCAACTGGTGGCTGCCCAACTCGACCATCAGGCCGCCGCCGGTACGGTTGTCGATCCGCCACCGGACAAGCTGCTCGTAGCTTTCGTAGCCATACTTGTGAATGTCCACCTTCCGGTCCTCGGGCGGGATCTCCTTGCTCCAACTGTCGAAACTGGTCTGGTTGCGGTGCCAGAAAGCGTGAATGTGGCGGATGTCACCAACGACGCCCTGCTTGATCAGCGACAGGGCATTGGCATACATGTAGCTGTAGTGCCGCTGATGGCCGACGGCCAGGAACCGGTTGTTGGCCGCCGCGGCCTTGATCATGTCCTTGCACTCGGTGACCGTCTTGGCCATCAGCTTTTCGCACAGAACGTGCTTGCCCTTCTGCAGCGCCGCGACCGCCGCCGGGGCGTGCAGGTGCAGCGGCAGAGCGATGATGATCAGCTCGATCGTCGGGTCATCGAGAAGCTTGTGATAGTCCTCCTCGAGCCTGATCTTATTGGCCCTCTCGGGACCATACAGCGTCTTGAACGCGTCGCGGGCACGCTGCTGGCTGGACGGGCGGATGTCGGAGAAGGCCACGAAGTCGATGTACTCCGGGTTGCTTTGGGAAATATGGGCATAGCACCCCTGATCACCGGTGCCGATCAGGGCGGTTTTCACCGGCGCCCCTTTGAGCTTGCTGTACCCCCAGTACATGGCGGCGGCCGTCGGGATGACCAGCCCGGCGCTGAGCATTTGCCGCCGGGTGATCCTGAAGACCTCGCTGCTGGCGTCCCCGAAGTTGTCTCGACCGATCTGACGTTGTTGGGCATTGAGTACCATGAGTTGAGATCCTTTTCTGCTCTCTCAAATTGACTTCGGTTGTGGAGATTCCCGTCTGTTTGCCTTTCCGAAAACGTTGGCCCTGTCGGTCAAACCGCCGGCTTCGCTTTGCTGGCGATCAGCCCGTCAAGGCCGCCCCATCGTCCGACCCGCGTGGTGGCCAGCATCAACACGGTCACCAGCTCGATCAGGTTCTTGTTGATGACCAGGTAGTGCCCCTCGGATGGTCCCTCGGGCACGCCCGGCAGCGGCGGCATGGCGAAATAGTACATGGCCAGCAGCCCCGCGGCTCCGAGGCAGGCCAGCCGGGTGAACAACCCGAGGATCAGGCAGACGCCGACGATGGTGAGCGCCCACTTGTTGGAGAAGTCGCTGAACCACGAGGGGCTGAAGTCGGTCTTCATGAACCCTTTGCTCCATTGCGGCTCGCTGAGCAGGGCCTTCTCCACCGGGGCGCCCTTGTCGTCCGTGACGGTGTGCTTGGCCTTGTACACCGCCGTCGGCAGGCTGGTGATGATCTTGTCCACGCGCGTGACCAATCCCGCCCGGATGCGGGCCTTGCGATTGTACATGTCCTGCAGCCGCTCTCGCTCGAAGGTCAGAATCGTCCGATCCGCCACCTTTTCCTGCCGCGCGATCTCATCCAACAGGACCTTGTAGTCCCACACCTGGGCGACGAAGTCCTTGTCGTGGGCAAGCAGATCAAGCTCGGCCTTCTTCGCGTCCCTGAGTTTCTCGGCTTCCTTGCGCTGGTCGTTGTCCAGGCCATAGAAATCGACGATCCGATCGTACATCTCCTTCAGTCTGGCGGTCAGGCTTTCCTCGAGCGACTTGCTCAGCGCGGCGGCCTTTCGACCGTCCAGCTCGCCCCCCTCGCGGATGGCGGGGTCGTTGATCGCCAAAGCTTCGCGGCCGTCGACGTCCTTGACGAACATCCGGAAGTATTCCCGGAACGGCCCCGCCGAAGCCACCAGGTAGCTGGTCGCCCGCCAGTCGGGCTGGCAGAGCTTGTAGACGCCCTCGATGAAGAAATGCCAGCCGATGAAGATCCGCAGGATGACGAGCAAGGCAATCGTCCAACCGGTAAACATCCGTACCGTGGCGACCGTCTGAGGCCTCGCCAGTTGCGGGGTCGGGGGCTGTGGTTGTTGCGATGCAGGCGATAACGTCGGTCTTAGCTGAGCCATGATCTTATCTTCACCTATGAGTCCACTGGCGGCGACATTGCCTCGCCATACCATTTCTCACGAACCCGGCGAATCGTTGCCGGGCGTCAGTCTAACGTCTTCCGGCGGCAGGTTAAAGGTCACGACACGCGGCAGTGTGTCCTGGCCGTCGTCCCCATTCCGGTTTGGGACGAGGAGAGCGGCGATTTCGGGATGATTCTGACAGAAAGCGGCCGCCTTGTCGAGCCCCATGACGAACAGAGCCGTGGACAAGGCATCGGCCGTTGCCGCATCAGGGGCCAAAACGGTGGCGCTGGCCAGGCCGTCGGCGGGCCGCCCCGTCTGAGGATTGATCAGGTGGCCGTAGCGCCGGCCTTCTGCTTCAAAAAACTGGTTGACGGTACTGGACGTGGCCAGCGCCCGGTCTTTCAGATAGACCGCGCCGAGCTGACGATCCGGCGCAAGCGGATCCTGGATGCCAAGCAGCCAGCCGCGACCATCCCCCGCCGGAGACCCGACCGCTCGCACACTGCTGCGCCCCCCTTGGATCAGCACGCACTCGGTGCCGAAATCGGTCATCATTCGCTTGATTGCCTGGTCGATACCGTAGCCTTTGCCGATGCTTCCCAGGTTGATCTCCAGTCCGGGGACCGTGTAGCGAACGGAGATTGTCTGATCGTCGAAAACAACATGTCTCATGCCGCTCCGGGCGAAGGCCTCGCGCCATTCGGTCTCGGAAGGCACCCGCTTGGGGCCCCGCAAGAACCCCCATGCCTTGACCATCGCACCCGTTGCGACGTCAAAGGCCCCTTCCGTCTGGCGTGTTAACTCGGCAGCCCGTTTGAGCAGCTCGTAAAGCCGGTAGTTGATCCGAACGGGTGACTCCGCGGCCTGCTGGTTCAGGCGTGAGACGGCACTATCTCCGCGGTAGACGCTCAAGAGGTCTTCAAGATCGCCGATTTCGTCGAGAGCAGCCTCAGCCGATGCCATCGGACTGGGCTGGTCCGGCGGGAGCATGACGGTGAATTCGCAGCCCATGGCCCGGCGAGAAATGCACCAGTGCTGGAAATCCTTGCCCGCCGAACGCGACCGCTTGGGAACCTGTGGCACGAGCGCGGCAACCAGCCCCCCCGTGGACGCCCCCAGACCCCGAGCGGAAAGAAAGCCTCGCCGCGACCACGCTGACCCTGAACTCATAACGCCTCATCTGCCGGCTCTTGCGCGTTCCGGCATCCGAGGTTGCGCATCGGACGTGCCGGATCCACCGGTCAGACCAGTATCGCAGACCTCGCAGAACGAGGCAAATCAGATACAGGTCAGTGTCCAAACGGGGACGATTGAAACCGGGATGATCGAGGAAGGAGCTCGTTCCCTGCGGGCCGGGTGATTGCGCATTCAGTCAGCCTTGTTCGTGGGGGCGTGGATTGACCGCCGGTCGGCGTCCATGCGGGGACCGATGAACACCCACGACGACTCCGGGCCCGAGCGGGTCCATTCGGGATAGCCCAGATTGATCGCCAGCGTTTTGCGGGTGCGGTACAGGATCCGCTCCCCGGCGGCGTCTGTACCGTGCAGATCATGGCCGATGTGCCGGACCGATCTGCAGAAAAGCGTGTCGGGGTATCCCTTTCGCTGCAGAGCTTTGTCCGCGAGCTCGGCCGCTCGCCCATGGCTTGCCGCCCGGACGATGAACACCAGGTCTTTGTCGCGATAGTCGCGAGGCAGTGCTGGGTCATCCACAAAACACACCGCCTCGTAGAGATTCAGCGTCTTTGCTGCGAATTTCATCGTATACCTCCTGGGCATTGCCACACCCCGTTGTCGCCGGAGCCCCGTGGTCCAGCGAAGCCAATGAGATGCCCTTGGAGCCCGCGCAAGCCAGACCCCCATACTTATGCGTAAAAGCCGATTATCATCCCTCATAAAAAGCAGTTTTCGGTTTCGCGATGCGCCGCGCGGTGTGACCGTCGGAAATGCATCAGGCAGGCGTGCAGCCCCAGCCGATCCGCCCTGCAAGCGGGGTCCACGGCGGGTGCAGATGGCACACCAAGCCACTCCGCTCAGCCATCGGTGATGATAAGTACATTTCGGGTAATACCTTATCGCCGAGCGACGATTTCTAGTCCGTTGTTGGCGATGCGGGGTCCAGCCCTGCGGGCTCCAGAAGGAACCGGACCCGAGCCGCACCCTCTGCCTGAAAATACTCGATCCGGACAGAGTGGTTGCCCTCGGCCAGATGAATCTCGCTCGTCCTGCGGGCTGAGACGTGCTGCGTCCAATCCTCGATGACCTTCTGCCCGTCAATCCAAACCCGCAGGCCGTCATCCGAGATTGTGTCCACATGATATCGTCCCGCCCGCAGGTGCAATGTGGCGGTGGCAATGAATCCGAAATGCAGGAGGGGCATTCCCTTCACCGGGGCACGCTTGTCCCAGCTAAAGTCGATGGTTCTTCGCTGGGTTCTTATGACGTTCGGCCCGTTGCTGGCCGCCTGCCATCGAGCGTCCAATTCGTGCAGGTCCTCTGTTGGCGGCCACCAGAAGAAGGCTATATCCCAATCCGCGACGGGCGAATCCGGCCCTGCCCTGCGTTGCAGAATGAGCTTGAAGGTCTCAAGCCGGATCGGCTCCGCCATGTTCCGATCGGAGCGAATAGCCGCCGCGACGTCCTGCCAGGCGCCCAGACGGTTCCACAGATCCTCGACGATCGCCCGGGCTTCGGCCGAGAGCTGGTCCTGTTTCAGTCGTTCGCGGAGAACGACTGCATACGGCCGGGTGTCGCGGATCACGATGTTCGCGTCCTCGCCGCCGGTGACGAGCAGGCGGCCGTCGGGGCTGAACGCCGCGCACGTGGGCGCGAGCGAGTGCTCGGACAAGACCAGGGTCTCAATGTCGGCCTCCGGGTCCCAGATTCTCAGCGACTCGCCGCCGCCGGCGGAGACGAGCCGGCTTCCGCTGGGGTTAAAAGTCACCGAGCGGATCGGCTGTCTTTCCTTCAGTACGTGCAATGGGGCTCCGGTGGCGCGGTCCCAGATTCTCACCGTCGCGTCCGCGCCTCCGGAGGCGATGCGGCGCCCCTCTGGGTCGGCCGTGACGCATTGCACGGGGCCGTCGTGACCGCTCAGTTCGCGGACGCAGGCGCGAGTAGCGGCGTCCCAGACTCGAATGACGCCGTCGGCACCCGCCGAGATGATCCAGCAATCGTCCGGGGTCACTGCCACGGAGTGGATCGCGCCCTGATGGCCGTTCTGCGCGCTGATCTGCCGGCCGGAGGCCGCGTCCCAGAGCTTGATCTGACCATCCGCCCCACCCGACACCAGTTGCCGTTTCTTGCGGGCGAAGGCCAGCGACAGGACGCCGCCGGTATGCGCCTGGAACCCGCGCAGCGGGTCGCCTGTTACCGCGTCCCAGATCCTGATGTCGCCGTCCGTGCTGCCCGAGGCAAGGCTCCAACCGTCCGCGAAGACCAGCGACGTGACAAGGCCGTGATGCGCCTTCAATCGGCGAAGGCTGACGTGCCTTACCGTATCCCACATTTCCAGCGTGCCCTCGTCGTCGCCGGACACCATCAGCCGGCCATCGGGACAGAACGACAGGCACAAAACCGTGTTGTTCTGGGACAGAATCTCAGGATTGCCCGATACGGGCTCGGTGTGCCAGATCTTGAGCGTGCCGTCATCCCCGGCGCTGACAATTGATCGGCCATCCGGGCTGAACGCCACGCCTGTGATCTTGTCCTCATGTCCCCGGTACCTGCGGATGGCTTTTCCGGAGTCGAGATCGAGGAGGCGAAGCATGTATCTGGGGCCGCCTGAGGTAATCATCCATCGGCTGTCCGGGCTGAACGCCAGCGTGCTCTCTGACAGTTGCTCGCGGAGCATGGAACGGAATCGTGACCATGTTCCGGTGTCAACGGTTCGAATCGGCTGGCCGTAGGCCGCCACGGCCATGGTCCTGCCGTCGGGGCTGAACGCGATGGAGGTCACCGGACCGACGAACTGTCGAAAGGCGGGTCTCTCGATCCCGGTGGTGGTCTCCCAGAGCTTTACGCCCTCGCCGGCGGCGCCCGCCGCGATCAGTTTGCCGTCGACGTTGAAGGCCAGAGTGTCGCGCTGACCGTCGTATCCCTCCAACGTTCGAAGGAGGGCGCCGGTTTTCGCGTCCCACAATCGGACCCTGCCGTCCTCGGTTCCCGTCGCCACCCATCGACCATCGGGGCCGGCCCGAACGGACAGAATACGCCCTCCCTGGGCGTTGACTGCCGGCGTCTGCACCCATGTGGCGACATCCCAGGCCATCCACACGCCATCGGCGCCCCCGGCGACAATCTGTTGCCCGCCCGGACCAAACGTGATCGAGTTGATTCCGCCGGCCGGGGAACGAAGCAATCGAAGTTGTTCCCCCGTATGGGCATCCCAGATCCGCACGGTTCCGTCGTCGCTGCCCGAGGCGATCCAGCGGCCGTCGGGACTGTAGTCGACGGTCGCGACTCGGCCGCGGTGCCCTTCGAGCGTCAGCGCGCTGTCGTCGGTCAGCGAGGACAGAAAGTGCCACTCCCAGTCGCGAAGATCCGGTGGCACCTGATTCAGTCTCTGCTTCACGCTGCTGACGTAGTTGTCCCGCAAGTCATAGATGGCCAGGGCGATCTGCTGGGCGTACGTTTCCCGCCGCAGTCTCTCAGCCTGATGGCGGGCCACCTCCTCGGCGGCTCGGGCGGCATCGCGGCTTCTCAGGGCGATCAGCCCTCCAGTGACTGAGCCGATAAGGCCGAACACCAGGGCGGCGATCAGGGCGCACGCCGCCCGGTTGCGCCGGGCGAACTTGGCAAGCCGGTACAACGAGGATGGAGGAGCCGCCAGCACCGGCTGGTGGTCGAGGTGGCGGTCGATATCCGCCAGGAACTGCTCGGCCGAGCTGTATCGCCGTTGGGGTTCCCTGCGCAGGGCCATCAAAACGATATTGTCGAGGTCGCCCCTGAGCTGTCGGACCAGTTGGGCCGGATGAACGCCTCGGGCCGCGGCGATCGCTTCCGGATCATGGCCGTTCTTGTCCGGCCCGCCTGGGCCGTGCCGTTGGACCATCTCGCTCGGCCGAGGCGGCTCACGATCGGTGGTGACGATCCGATGGATCTCGGACCGGGAGTGCCCGCCCAGCTCATAGGGCCGCCGCCCCGCCAGCAGTTCATAGAGGATCATGCCCAGCGAGTAGATGTCGCTGGCGGTGGTGATCTTGTCTCCCTGCAACTGCTCGGGGCTGGCGTACTCCGGCGTGAGCAGACGATACTCGGGCAGCGTGTAATCCGGCGTGTGAGCCTCGATCGTCGGACCGGTCAGCTTGGCCAGGCCAAAATCCAGGAGCTTGGGTACGCCCTCGGCGGTCACCAGGATGTTCGCCGGCTTGAGATCCCGATGAATCACCGTGTTCTGGTGAGCGAAATGGACGCCGGCGCAGACCTGCCGGAATACCTGGAGCCGTTGCCGGATTGTCAGCCGGTGCCGGTCACAGTAAGAGGTGATCGGCTCGCCCTCGACGTACTCCATGACGAAATAGGGGAGGCCGTCGGAAGTGGCCCCGCCGTCCAACAGTCGCGAGATGTTGGGGTGGTTCAGCGTGGCCAAGACCTGCCGCTCGTTCTCAAACCGGCGGATGGTTTCATCGGTGTCCAGACCGCGCTTGATGAGTTTGAGGGCCACCGTCCTCTTGACCGGGTCCGTCTGGCCGGCCAGGTACACGTTGCCCATTCCACCGACTCCCAGACTTCGCTGGATCTGGTAGGACCCGATTCGCCGGCCGAGATTGGGGTCAGGCGTGCCGTCCGGCGAACAGCTCCGAAGTGCCTCCGTCCACTCCAGATCCGCCGGGGCCTGCTGAGCATGGGCCAGCAGCGACTCGACCTCCCGGCGGATGTCGGCATCGCCGGCGCAGGCACGGTCGAGCGCCTCCGCCCGCTGCTCGGGCCGCGCGGCCAGAATCTGGTGGAAGATTTCCTCCGCCTTGCTGAAGAACTCCCGATCTGCATTCATGGTTGCGCAGGTCCGCCTACCTGACCGGAATCGTCACCTGCATTCGTCCCGCGGCGCCGCTGGAGACTGGGCCCCGGCCCGGCGTCGATCGGGCAGCGAGGCACCGCGGAATCGCAATGGCCGATAGGGCTCTCTTCCTAGCAGACCCTCTCATGTGACGCAAGCTTCGGTGGCGGCCGGGCCCCCGCGTGGTGAGCCCCGTGAGGTGTCTGCCCGCTGCACCGGGAGCCGGCGGTATTTGCTGTCGCGCGGGTTCAAACGGAGCGGGAATTCGTGTATCATGACCCGTTGCGGGTGGCATACAGGTTCGCGTGCCCGTCGAGGATCCCGTGGATGCCCAGAGGTCAAGCCGACCATATCAGACAGTTGATGGCCGACTCCGTCGCCGGTAAACCCCGGGCGATCGAGAAGCTGACGGAGGCCATCTACCACCAGCTTCGCGAGATGGCCGAACACCATCTGCGTTCCCGGTTCGGCACCGAGAGCGGGCTGACCTGGCAGCCCACCACCCTGGTCAATGAAACGCTGATGCGCGTGATCAAGCAGAGGCAGGCCTGCGACTCCGACGGACATTTCTTTGCTGTTGTTACCACCGTCATGAAGCGGGTGCTCCAGGACTATGTGCGTGAGCGACGGGCCCAAAAGCGGGGCGGCGACCGCGTGAAAGTTGAGTTCGACCCTGAGTTGCACACCCCGGTGGATCCCCGAAATGCGGGAGACCTCGATATCGACGCCCTCTTTGCGGCGATCGATCGCCTCGAAACGCTCGATACGCGAAAAGCCGATGTTGCCCGGATGCGGGTCATCTGGGGCATGCCCATGGAGGAGATCGTGACGTCGCTGGGGGTGAGCCTGGCGACCGTGGAGCGGGACTGGAGTTTTGCCAGGGCCTGGCTCCGGCGCGAGTTGGCCGGACACCGCGCGCGGCCATGACCGGACCGGGGAACAGCCTTGTCTACTTCCATAGAGTTCTTTTCACCGTCCCGATCGCGAGGGCGGCGACGAACACTGCCCGCATCGCTTGACGCAGGCAAACGGCTCGATGCGCTCTGACCCCACCAGCGGGGTCATCGGAGGCTGACCGGGGCGCCACGACCGATGCCGAGGGTCTGGGAGGCGTTGCCGCCGTTGATGCCGATCTCGAGCATCTGAGAACTGCCCAGCAATGCCACGGTCTGGCCGGGGGGCACGTCGGCGTAGGAGTCTCGAACGGGCCCGATGGCAGTCTCGCCAACGGTGACCTGCAGATGGTGTCGCCGGACGCTGGCCGCGGAGAGATCGGTAACCGCGATGTTCGTGATCAGATTGCCGAAGTGGTCGATGAGAACCACTTCTCCTTCGACCGTCCCGTCGGGGTGTACGTGCGGTCTGGACAGGTTCAAGACTTCCATCCTGTCGACCACCGGCCCCAGATGATCGAATGCCACGCCCTTTGACAGGTGAGCGGCCACCGGGGCGAGGATATCCCGTCCGTGGAAGGTCCTTGAAACCTGGGCGGCGAAGTAATGGTTGTTCTCTACGGAACGAACCCCCTGGAGCACGGCGTCGCGATGGACGAGCGTCAGCAGGCCGTTGTCCGGAGCCAGGATGTACCGATCGCTGTAGCGGGCGGCCAGGATTCGGCGGTGGGTGCCGACGGTCGGGTCGACCACGGCCACAAAGATCGTCTTGGGCGGAAACCAGGGCAGGCATTGACGGAGCACAAACGCCCCGTGGTAGATATCCTGCGGATTGATCTCGTGGGTGATGTCCTCGATGATGGCTCTCGGGTTGATCTGCAGAATGACGCCCTTCATGCAGGCCACGTAATGGTCGCGGGTGCCGAAATCGGTGAGAAGGGCGATGATGGGGTCCATGAATCCATTATGGATTGGCCCCGCGCGAAGTCAACGAAATCCTGACGAGCCCCCCCGTCTTCGCTTCGCTACGACATGGCCCGCCGAAGCCCTGGCGAAGGCGGCGGGATCTCTGGACTGTGCTTGTCGAGGTCATCGCAGCGGTTTGTGCCACAGTGATGTCCGAGGAGGCTGTGCTATGTCATCCACTCAATATCGCATCGGCTGGATCGGAACAGGCGTGATGGGCGTGTCGATGTGCGGTCACGTCATGGCGCGGGTGGCCTCGGTCACCGTCCACAATCGTACGCGGGACAAAGCCAGGCCGTTGCTCGACCGGGGTGCGGTGTGGGCCGACACGCCCAAGCAGGTCGCCGAGGCGTCGGACGTGGTGTTCACCATGGTCGGTTTCCCTCGCGACGTGCGAGAAGTCTACATGGGCGAGAACGGTGTTCTCAAAGGCGCACGGCCGGGAACAATCCTCGTCGATATGACCACGACGGAGCCGGCGCTGGCTCGCGAGATCGACACGGCCGCAAGGGCCAAGGGCCTGCATGCCGTGGATGCTCCTGTATCGGGCGGTGATGTTGGGGCGCGCGAGGCAAGGCTATCAATCATGGTTGGCGGCGAGGCCGAGATCGTCGAACGCATCCGGCCGCTGCTGGAGACGATGGGCAAGACCATCGTCCACCAGGGGCCGGCCGGGGCCGGCCAGCACGCCAAAATGTGTAACCAGATCCAGATCGCCGGCACCATGGTGGGCATGTGTGAAAGCCTGATCTACGCCCGCAAGGCCGGGCTCGACGTCGAGACGATGCTCACGAGCATCAGCGGCGGGGCGGCCGGGTGCTGGTCGCTCGATAACCTCGCTCCACGCATCTGCAAGCGCAATTTCGATCCCGGCTTCTTCGTCGATCACTTCGTCAAGGACATGGGCATCGCTCTGGAAGAAGCCAAACGCATGAATCTGCCCTTGCCCGGCTTGGCCCTCGCTCATCAGCTCTACGTGACCGTCCAAGCCCTCGGTTACGGCCGCAAGGGCACTCATGCCCTGATGCTGGCCATCGAACATATTGCGGCGATGTCAGATCAGGCATGAGGCTGGGGCAGGGCAGCGTCGCCCTCGGCCATGAGCTCTCTTCGAGCCTGAGCCTGAGGCTCAGCCTCAGAGCCGAAGGCGGGCCGAATGGAGGTCGCCAAGGCGACCGGGTCCGTGACAGAAGCAGCGGCCCTCCTGGCGGTTGACCCGGTGGGCGTGAACACAAGCCGAGCGCAGACCGCTTCAGCGGTCTTTCCCGAAGGGCAGATAGGCCAGTCGTTTTACGGCTGGTTCATGGTCGGGTAATTCCTCCTTTCCGGGTGTTGTCTCTTTGAGCCCGTTTCAACGGGCTTCTCCGCATCGGACAAGCCCGTTGAAACGGGCTGAGACAATAGAAAGGAGGAAGAGTTGGGGGCGACCGCCAACCGGCCGTATAACGGCCGGCCTATCAGCCCGCCTTCGGCGGGGAAACCCCCTGAAGGGGGTTGTTCGCTCACCCTGGACCGGTCGGCATGCCCCGCCGATTCTGTCACACACCCGCCGAGACCTGCCGCTCCGGCGTTCTCTTGGTTAATCATCCGAGTCAGCGCTTATCCGTCGGCCGCGTTGCGCTGCCCGCAGGTCTCTCCTTTTGGAGGTGGATCCGGATCAGCCATTCTCGCGTGGAGACCGGCTCGAAACCGCTGGCCACGGTGCCCACCGAACTGTGAGGCTTGGCCGGCTCCTTCTGATAGTGGAAGTAGATGCCCTTTCTCTGCTGCGCCTCGGGATCGAAAGCGACCGTCAGCTTGCCGTCTTTTTGGGCCAGCTCCAGCAGCGGCATGGGCTTCGGCAACGTCACGTTCACCCACGCGGGCTTGTACTTGAACAAGGCGTAAGGGACCTCGCCTTTCCAGCGTACCGCCCCCTTGGAGTCCAGCACCGCCACCTTCACCATCGTGGTCTGCGCATCGTATCCGGAACCATACCGGCTGGCGTAGAGGCTGAAGCCTCTCACTTTGACCTTCTCCAGCCCCGCCGGGCTTGTCTCGCCCACTTGGGAGGGCTCAATCGTGAACTCGATTGCCGGCCCCTCACCCCCGTAGCTCTGCTTGTCCTGCGTCACAACAACCTTGCGAGGAAGGATGATGGTGCCCGCCAAGGTGTCGGTTTTCTTGGGCGGTTTCCAGTCCGCCAGTTTGAAAGTGCCTTTCTGGCCGGAAGGCTTCGCGGCCATCTGCACGCGGACCATCCAGTCATATTTCTCCGTCACCGGCTCGTAGCCTTCGTCCGGCAGACCAACAAGAGAGTGTGATTTCTCAACGTTCTTGTCGTAGCTCAGATAGATGCCCTTCCGCTCGGCGGGGTTGAACGCCAGGCCGATCAGGAACTCTTCGGGAACCTCGATGGACGGTGTGCGGAGGGTGTACCAGGTGACTGCTTCCCGCTTGATCGTCTCGTACGGAATCGGAACATCGGCGAGCACCTGCCGGTCATTGTTGAGCACGTACACGTGGAACGATTCCTTGGGCGGCTCAGGGTGGCCGTAACGGCTGGCGAAGATCTCCACCGCCTCAACCCATGTGGCATTGGCCGGGCGTTTGAAGGCCACCGCGTGGCCGGACGCGCCGAGGCTCTTCTGGCCGTCCGCCGTGCCGTCGTCGTACTTGACGATCACTTCTCCGGCGCCATTCTCGCCGGATTTGGCCGCCGGAGCGTCCTTGTTCCCGGTGGTGGTCGCCTTGGGAGTCTGCGCGTTTGTGAGCCCTGCGCAGATCAGGCTTGCGGCCAGGACAATGGTGGCTGCCGACCAGCCGACAGCTTTCCTCGGGGAATTGGCGATCATGGTGATTCTCCTTTTCAGCTCTGAACGTTTTTCCAGGATGCCCGCCACGCAGTGCTACCGACGCGGGCGGGTCCAGCATTCCAGCGGATGAAGAATCGTCTGGCCGTGGCTGCGTGCGTGGTCTCGGCCCGGCGCCGCGAGCACTGGCTGATCGCGCGCCGACTCCCGGCCGGCCTGTCACCGGCCAAAGCCCAGCCATGTCCGGGGCAAACGGGCATATAACCTTTAGACATTATTCCCCCAATATGGTTCCCCAGATGCACCGCCGGGCGGCGTTTCGGCGTATTGTACGGCCCTTTCGCCGTCGTCTCCACCAGCAGGGCAGGACAGGGTCGAGCCTGCCTCGCCGTAGGCCGGGTCGCCCCGGCGACCGAGACCTGCTGCTTCCTGGGCTGCGGGACTGAGGTGAAAGAATTGCACCTGAACAGACTACTTGAGCTCCAATTCCGGCAGGGCTTGGCCGGGCACATCTCTCGAGTACAAGCGGTTCATGTTTTGATCAGTGCAAGCGTCGATGATCATCACTCCCAGGACGACAACAGGTGTCCGACATGAAGCTGCCGGGCCTGTTCGAACTGGACATTGGAGACAACAGGCGAACGCCGGGACTGGGGCCGATCGGTCTCGGTGGCTCCAGATACGCAAGAAAGCGGCCGGCTCTGGAGGCCGGCCGCTGAGAATGACCTACCCAGACGGAAGTCCACGAGGTTCGGCTAGCTTCGCCTGATCGCCTCGGCATCGATCCGGCGTTGGTCGAGTTGCGCGTATCGGGTGCGGACAACAGGAATCAACGGTCCCATCACGGCAACCAATATGACCCCACAGAGTACCATCGGATACCAGATGCCGTACGGCTGCCCGGACGCCAGAGCGATCAGGCCAACGATCAGTTGGACCGCGCCGGCCACGACGAAGAAGGCCATGGATCCAAGAACGAATCGTCGCCCCTTGCCGCGCGGGGCCAGGATGCCACCGATGGCCCCGAGAACACCGCACAGTGTTCCCCCGACGCCCCCGCCGATGATTCCGTACATCGTCCCGAATGTGTTGACATCAAACCACGGTTCGCTCATCGTTTTGCTCCTTAGCTGACTGAATTGCACGTCTGTGCAAATCGAGTATGGATCTTGCTGCTGACGCGGTGACTTCGCCCTGTTCAACGAGATTTGCCAGTGCTTCGGCCATGGGGTCTGCCGGTGTCCCTTCCATGACCCGCTGCAGTCGGGCGATGAGCCGGTCCAGGCGACCCCTGATCGTGGGGTAACTCACCCCATAGGCCGATGCCAGATCTTTGAGAGACCCCGAGACCAGGACCAGTTGAGAGACGAAGTCGAGGTCGCCACCTTCCAACCTCGTCAATGGGTGACTCTTGGTTTCGTTGTCGCTCATTATTGCCCCTGTCGCTTTTTGTCCCGGCCTAGGATTCACTCGAACCAAGTCTACCATCGACTTTAATAAAAAGCAAATCGACTTTCATAAAATTAAACCCATGTGGTTTGGATACCAGACTGACAGTGGCCGGGGTTATTGCTCCCCGCTTGTGAGTTCGGCCCTGTCACTATGGCATACCGGACCGGATTGCTGCCACGCTGGCACGGCGACGGGGGAGTTGGATACGGCGTCTTACATTGTGATAATCTCATATTCCAGAAATACTTAGGAGTCTGGCACGGCGGTACATGCCATCTGTGGCACCGTGTTTGCCGTGTCTGCCAGCCAAGAGGAGAATCCCTGTCAACGTGTGTGTGAACGCCCAGGCCGGCTTCAGGCCGGGCAGGTGAAGACCAAGGAGAACAGAGGACATGGCTGCGAAACAATTGGCGTTTTGTGACGAGGCCCGAGAAAGCCTGCTGGCCGGCGTGGAGAAGCTGTCACGGGCGGTCAAGAGCACGCTTGGGCCCCGCGGCCGCAACGCCGTGCTCGACAAGGGCTGGGGCTCGCCGACGGTGACCAAGGACGGCGTGACCGTTGCCGAGGAGATCGACCTGTCGAATAAGTACGAGAACATGGGTGCCCAGTTGGTCAAGGAGGCGGCCAGCAAGACCAGCGATGCCGCCGGCGACGGAACGACCACCGCGACGGTGCTGACCGAAGCGATTTATCGCGAAGGCCTGCGGAACATTGTGGCCGGCGCCGATTCGATGGCCCTGTGTCGAGGCATCAGCAAGGCGGTCGAGGCGGTGACCGCGGCCCTGACCCGACTGGCCAAGCCGGTCAAGGTCACGGCCCGCGAGGACCTCATCAACGTCGGCGCGATCTCGGCCAACAACGACCGCAGCATCGGCCAACTGCTGGCCGAGTGCTTCGAGAAGGTCGGCAAAGACGGCGTGATCACCGTCGAAGAAGGCAAGAGCGCCGAAACCAACTACGACCTTGTCGAAGGCATGCAGTTTGACCGCGGCTACCTGAGCCCGCACTTCATCACCGACCAGGATGCCTTGGAAGCCGTTCTGGACAAGCCGTACGTCCTGATTCACGAAGAGAAGATTTCGAGCGTCACCAAGCTGGTTCCCCTGCTCGAGAAGGTTGCCAAGGCCAAGAAGCCGCTGCTGATCATTGCCGAGGACGTTGAGGGTGAGGCCCTGGCCACGCTGGTGGTCAACAAGATGCGCGGCATCGTGGACGTGTGTGCGGTGAAGGCCCCCGGATACGGCGACCGCCGCAAGGCCATGCTCCAGGACATCGCCATTCTCACGGGCGGCAAATGCATCACCAAGGACCTGGGCATTGAACTTGATGCGGTTGCGATTGCCGATCTCGGTGTGGCCAAGAAGATACGGGTGGACAACGACAACACGACGATCATCGAGGGCGCCGGAAAGACGGCCGAGATCCAGGCCCGCTGTGCCCAGATCCGCCGCGAGATCGAGATCACCACGAGCGATTATGATCGCGAGAAGCTGCAGGAGCGGCTGGCCAAGCTCTCGGGCGGCGTGGCGCAGATCAACGTTGGAGCGGCCACCGAAACCGAGATGAAGGAGAAGAAGGCCCGCATCGAGGACGCCCTGCATGCGGTTCGGGCGGCCATCGAGGAAGGCATCGTGCCGGGCGGCGGCGTGGCCCTGCTGCGTTGCATGGGTGCCCTGGACGAGGTGAAGTGCAACGGCGATGAGAAAACCGGCGTCGACGTGGTCCGCAAAGCGCTGCCGGCCCCGCTCAAGCAGATCGCGGCCAACGCCGGCCAGGAGCCGGGCGTGGTGCTCGCCAAAGTACAGGCCAAGAGCGGTGCCTTCGGCTACAACGCCGAAACGAATACCTATGGTGATTTGCTCAAGGACGGAGTCATGGATCCGACGAAGGTCGTTCGTGCGGCTCTGGTCAACGGTAGCAGTATTGCACGCCTGCTGTTAAGCACCGACTGCGTCATCGCCGAGAAGCCCAAGAAAGATGAAGACAAAGGCGGTCCCGGCGGCATGGGCGGCGACATGGACGACATGGACGGCATGGGTGGCATGGGCGGGATGATGTGATCGTGCGGACGGCGCGGTCACCGTCTCGCCGCGAGTGAGGTTGACGGTTTTCAGCAGATAAACGGGTCCTCCTGTGTGGAGCCCGAAGAGGAACGGAGACAGACGCGATGGCGAAGCTGAACATCAAGCTTTTGGATGATCGGATCGTGGTCGAGCAGAGTGAGGCCGAGGACAAGACGGCCGGCGGCATCGTCCTGCCGGACAGCGCCAAGGAGAAGCCCCAGCGAGGCAAGGTGCTCGCAACGGGCCCGGGTAAGCTGCTCAAGGACGGCGGACGCGGCAAGATGAGTGTGAGTGTCGGTGACGAGGTCTTCTACGGCAAGTACTCGGGTTCCGACGTCGAAATCAACGGCAAGAAATACGTGATTCTGAAGGAGAGTGACGTTCTGGCGATCCTGGAGTAGCCGCCCTCGTTGCCGGCGGGCGTGGCCGCGTCGAGCAACGAACCGGCCCGAAACGAGACAACGAGAATCGCGAAAAGCGAGGAGCAGATAGAAATGCCCAAGCAATTGATGTTTGAAGATGCGGCTCGACAGCAGCTCTGGCAGGGGCTGTCCAAACTATCCTCGGCGGTCAAAGTGACGCTGGGGCCGACCGGCCGAAACGTGGTGTTGCAGAAGTCGTTCGGGTCTCCGCGGGTCACCAAGGACGGCGTGACGGTCAGCAAGGAGATCGAGCTGCCCGACCCCTTTGAGAACATGGGGGCCAAGATGGCCAACGAGGTGGCCAAGAAGACCAGCGACGTCAGCGGCGACGGGACGACCACCGCGACACTGCTGGCCGAGGCCATCTATCGGGAAGGCCTCAAGAGCGTCACCGCCGGCGAGAACCCGATGGCCCTCAAGCGCGGCATTGATGCCGCCGTGAAAGTGGCCGTCGAGAGCATCAAGCAGCAGTCGGTCAAGGTCAAAGGTGACGATATCGCCAAGGTCGGCACGATCAGCGCCAACGGAGACGCCGAGGTCGGCAAGCTGTTGGCCGAAGCCTTGGAGCAGGTCGGCACCGAGGGCATCGTCCAGATTGAGGAAGGCAAGAGCCTGGCGACCGAGAAGGAGGTCGTCGAGGGCATGCAGTTTGACAAGGGCTACATCTCGCCCTACTTCATGACCAACCCCGGCACCCTCGAGTGCGTGTTTGAGGATGCCTACATTCTCATTTACGAGAAGAAGATCTCGAACCTCCGGGACCTGATCCCGCTGCTCGAAAAGTTGGTCAGCGCATCCAAACCGCTACTGATCATCGCCGAAGACGTCGAGGGCGAGGCCCTGGCCGCTATGGTGGTCAACAAGCTCCGCGGGGTGCTGAACGTCTGTGCGGTCAAGGCTCCGGGGTTTGGCGACCGTCGCAAGGCCCTGCTGGGCGACATCGCGATTCTGACCGGCGGCCAGTTGATCAGCGAGGACCTGGGCATCAAACTCGAGAGCATCGAGATGTCTCAGCTCGGACGGGCCAAGAAAATCGTTGTCGACAAGGATTCGTGCACCATCATCGAGGGGGCCGGCAAGAAGGCGGACGTCAAAGGCCGGTGTGACCAGCTTCGCCAGATGATCGAAACCACGACCAGCGATTACGATCGCGAGAAGCTGCAGGAGCGGCTGGCCAAGCTGACCGGCGGCGTGGCGATCATCCGCGTGGGCGGAGCCACCGAGATCGAGGTCAAGGAGCGCAAGGACCTGGTCGAGGACGCGTTCCACGCGACCCGGGCGGCCGTACAAGAGGGCGTGGTCGCCGGCGGCGGCGTGGCCTTCGTGCAGGCCATCGAACCGGTGAAGAAGGCTCGCGAGAAGACCAGCGGCACCGAGAAGATCGGCTACGACATCGTGATCCGGGCCCTGCAGGCTCCGGCCAGACAGATCGCCGAGAACTGCGGGAAGGATGGCGCCGTGGTCGTCTCGGAGATCATGGAGAAAGGAACGAACATCGGATTTGACGGGCGGACCGGCGAGTTTGTGGATATGTTCAAGGCCGGTATCATCGATCCGGCCAAGGTCGCGCGGACGGCACTCGAACACGCTGCCAGCGTGGCCGGACTGATGCTCACCACGGAGGTTCTGGTCACCGACCTGAAGGATGATCAGAAGGAGATCATCGGGGCTGTCCGATAATTCATAGCGTTGATGCCGGCCCTTGTCTGACAAGGGGCTCCAGCCCGTATCGCCGATGGGAACGGGGACACCCGGCCCCCTCGACGCTGCGGGCTGGCGGCATGACGGGCCGGTGAGATCGGGGATCGCCGCGCAGCGGTGCCGGGGTCTTCTGAATCAGCGGGTTTGCTGCGAGTATGGTAGTGGCGGCACAACGAGATTACTACGAAGTCCTCGGGGTCTCCCGCGATGCCGGGCCGGATGAGATCAAGAAGGCCTACCGCCAAGCCGCCCTGAAGTACCATCCCGACCGAAACAAGACCGATCCCGATGCCGAGGCGAAATTCAAAGAGGCGGCGCAGGCCTATGAGGTGCTCTCCGATCCGCAAAAGCGGCAACGATACGATCGCTTCGGCCACGAGGGGCTGCGCGGCGTCGGCGTCCACGATTACGACCACATGCGCGTCGACGACATCTTTTCGATGTTCAACGACATCTTCGGGGGTGGAATCTTCGGCGACGAGAGGCGGCGCGGCGGCGGGGTCGATCTTCAGATGGAGATGTCCCTGACGCTGGAGGAAGTGGCCAGGGGCGTCGAGAGAACCATCGAGTTCGACCGGCAGGATTTCTGCGAGGCCTGCTCGGGCAGCGGCAGTGAGCCCGGGTCGCCGAAGCGCAACTGTGCGACGTGTGGAGGTTACGGTCAGGTCGAGCAGAGCACCGGTTTGGGAATGCTGTTCGGCCGAGTGGTGACGACCTGTCCGGCGTGTCGCGGCAAGGGGGTGCTGATCGCCTCGCCCTGTAGAAAGTGCCGGGGCAACGGCAGGCAGCGCAAGCACCGCGTTCTTGTGGTCCGCATTCCGGCGGGGATCGGCGACGGCCAGGGCGTTCGCGTGGCGGGCGAGGGCGAATTGAGCGATAACGGCGGCGTTCGCGGCGATCTGCACGTTTACGTGCGGATCGAGCCCCATCCGTTTTTTGAACGCCACGGCAATGACCTGCTCTGTCGCGTGCCCATCAGCTTTACTCAGGCGGCACTGGGGGCCCGGATCGAAGTGCCCTCGCTGACCGGCAAACTGGAGGTGACCATTCCGTCAGGCACGCAGCACGGGCAGATGTTCCGCCTGGCCGGCAGAGGGCTCAGGTCGCTTCGCTCTCAGCGGGTGGGCGACGAGATTGTCCAGGTGTGGATCGAGGTGCCCAAGAAACTCAACAAGCGGCAGGAGCAGTTGCTCCGGGAGTATGCGGCAACCGAGGATGCCTCGGTTCTGCCGGAATCAAAGGGCTTCTTCGAGAAGGTGGCCGAGTTATTCTCGGGGTCGAGCCGGGGCGACTCGGGAAACAAGGGCGAATAGGCGGCGATGAAGAAGAAGATCGTCATACCGTCGGAGGAAGATGTTGCTCGCTTCGGCGGCGGACAGGTTCCGTCCGAAAAGCCGGGGTCGCCGGAAGGCACGCCAACGGCTGAAGTCGGCGCGCAGCCGGCCGAGGGTTCTCCGCCCTCGGAAGCGCCGGCTGCAGGCGAGGCCGTCTCACCTGAGGTCCTGACGGCCGAGATCGAGCAGTGGAAGGACAAGTGTCTCCGGGCCAAGGCCGAGTTGCTGAACTACCAGCGGCGGGCGGAGAAGGATCGGGCTGAATCCCTGCGATACGCAAACGCCGGACTGGTCAAGGCGCTGCTGCCGGTCTTGGACGACCTGGAGCGGGTGATTGCCGCGGCGGCCGAACACAGGAACGATCCGGACGCGTTGGCCGACGGAGTCAAGCTGACGCTCGAAAATTGCCTGAAGGCGCTCAAGGGGTTTGGCGTGGAGCCGATTGAGGCTCTGGGCAAACCGTTCGATCCGAGTCAACATGAGGCGGTGATGCAGCAGCCCAGCGACGAGCATGCCGAGCCGACCGTGCTGACCGAGATGGTGAAAGGGTATCGCCTCCATGACCGGGTCCTGAGGCCTTCCCGGGTGGTCGTATCCAGGCCGGCCGAGCCGCCGGCAGCCGGCGAGAATGAGGGAAGGAAACCCGAGGAGTAAACCATGCCGACGTATGATTACGAATGCTCCGCTTGCGGACATCAGTTCGAATTGTTTCAGAGCATCACCGCCAGGCCGCAGAAAAAGTGCCCGTCTTGCGGACGTGCCACCGCCCGGCGACTCATCGGGGCCGGAGCCGGCCTGATCTTCAAGGGCTCGGGTTTCTACATCACCGATTACCGCAGCGACAGCTACAAACAGGCAGCCAAGTCTGAATCCGAATCGTCCGGCGGCAAGAAAGAGAGCCCCGGGGACGCCAAGGCCTCCTCCGAGGCCAAGTCAGAGGCAAAGGCCAAGCCGTCCAACGGCACCGGCAGAAAGAAGTGAGAACGCCGGCCGGGCGGGGCGCGAGCCCCCAACGGCTCTGGCGTTCCTTCGCGGAAAAACCGCCATGCCTAAGCTGGAATGCCCCATCTGCCAGCGAACCGTCACCTACGCCTCGAACCGGGAGGTTCCCTTCAGACCGTTCTGCAGCAAGCGGTGCAAGCTGGTTGATCTCGGACGCTGGCTCAACGAGGAGTACCGCATCAGCGAGGAGGTCCCGCCCGAGCAGGCCGGACCCGGCAGCAGTCCGCCTCCGCCACCCGGGAGGATCGATTCCTAATCAACGTGCGTCTTGTTCCTCCGACCATGCGATCCTCGTCCGCTGACTCCGGTGGCTGCATTGTCGGTATTGATGGCCTTCTGCCGGCGGTTATAATGCCATCCGTTTGATGGACGCGAGGAAGACGTCGGCGCGGTCAGCGAAGCCAAAGGTGCAGCATGAGGGGATGCTTCGTCGGGCCGTCTGTCGGCAGGACGCAACAGTCTCATCTCGATTCTGGAGGTTGACTCATGACCGATCAAACCAACGAGCTTCGGCGGATCAACTGGTCGGAGTGCTTCGCTTTCACGAACATCTTCAAGACCTTTCGGATGGCAATAAGTCCCACCAAGCTGTTATTGGCGATGGCGGGCCTCTTGTTGATGGGCTTCTGCGGATGGTTCCTGGATGCGATCTGGAGCTCAAAGCACCAGGCCGTCAAGGGCGCGGTCGTTGAGTACGTGGTTCGCGGCGGAGCGGGTATGCACCGCGATGGCAATCGAGAGGCGCTGGCCAAGAGGCTGCGAGTCCTGTACCAGGAGATGGGCGGCGTCGGTGCGGACCAGATCAACAAGGTGGCGGACAGGTTCAAAGACAACCCCAACGGGGCCGTGGATGATGCGATCGCGGACCTCGACCTCAGGAGTCAGTTTGCCGCTGAGATGGGGCTGCTCGAGGCCGCCGCGGCCGAGAAGGCAGACCGAGGCAAAGCGTATCGCGAGCAGAAAGCCCGCATTGCCCGAGACAAGAATCGCGTTGCCGGCGAACTGGAAGCGCTTCGACCACAGGGGGTCTTCCGAACTTTCCTTTCCTACGAGACGGAATGCGTCTACCAGATGCTCGATGCCGCCCGCGTCCTGAACTTCACGAACCTGCTGGTTCCGACGATCACATCAGGCTCGGGTGGGCTGAAGGATGCCGGACCCTGGGCCGACGTGCCCGCCAGCGTGCTCAATGTCAAAGATGCGGAGTCCAAGGAACTCAGCATTAAGACTGGACCGAACGGCTTCGGCGTTCTGCCGAGTATCTTCCTGATGCTTCGCGGCTTGCAGTGGCTGATGTTCGAGCACGGGTTCTTCGCCTTGCTGTTCCTCGTGTTCTCACTGGCGATCTGGTCCCTGTTCGGCGGGGCGATCTGCCGCGTGGCGGCGATGAATTTCGCCCGAGACGAGCAGGTGGGCTTCAAGACCGCGCTTGCCTTTGCGGGCCGGAGGTTCCTGGGCTTCTTCTCGGCTCCGCTGCTGCCGGTGGCGATGGTTGCGGGCATCGGTGTCTGCCTTTTCATCGGGGGGTTGTTTCTATCCATACCGTACGTCGGCGAGCTTGTCGGCGGCTTGTTGACAGGGCTGGCTTTGCTGGGCGGGTTCCTGATCGCCCTGATCGTGCTGGGAGCCGTAGGCGGAGCGGGGCTGATGTGGCCGACGATCGCGGTGGAGGGCTCCGATGCCTTCGACGCGATTTCCCGAAGCTACAGCTACCTGTATTCCCGGCCCTGGCGAACGGCATTTTATGCCCTGGTGGCGACCGTCTACGGCGCATTCTGCTACCTGTTCGTGCGGTTCTTTGTCCTGGTCGTTCTCAAGAGCACTCAGTTCTTCGTGGGATGGGGCACGAGGTGGACGTATCGACCGGGAACCGGATCCGCAAGCGGCACCAAGCTCGACGCCATGTGGCCGAAGGCTTCCTTCAATGATCTCTATCTCTCGCCGCCGGCCTTCGGGGCCGAGGGCTGGGACAAGGTTGGCGCGGTGCTGATAGGTATCTGGGCCATCTTGCTGGTGATGCTGCTGTGCGCTTACCTGGTGTCCTTCTTGTTCTCCGGCTCGACGATTATCTACTACCTGCTCCGCCGGGAAGTGGACGCTACGGACATCAGCGAAGTCTTTGTGGAGGAAGAGCCGGAATCGCCCGAGGCGCTCGGCGCGGTGAGTCCGGCCGCCCCGTCCGAGGCACCACCGACGCCCGCTCCCTCGGAGCCTGCAGGCGGCGACTCAGGAGGAGAGGTGACTCCCCCGGCGCCCGCCGACCCTGCGGGTTGACACAGTCCAGACGATCGGCAGGTGCCGATGTCCTACGCCGGCGTCGGCAGAATCCGCCACAGCCACGATCTGCGCTCCACGGGTCGACCAAACGGCATCGTCAGGCTGTGGACCCGCGATTCGGGCTCGTCTCGGAACGCCTGATATGACTTGACACGTCAACTTGGGTCGCGTTTGACACGATCTGATGAAGAACCGTTCGTTCCGACTCAATTAATGTAGCACTTTATCTCCCAGTCAGGAAAACTTCGACCAGGATCAGGTAATTCGATACACTTCATATTCCGATCTTCTGATTGACCTGGGATCGGCAAAACATTATACTTGACGTTGACGGACGGGGAGCCAGCAGCAGGTGAGAGCATGCGAAGAGGCGAAACGCATCAGCGTCCGGTGACTGACGGTGACATGACGGCGGAGCGGACGGGTGCGCCGTGAACTTGCTCGCCCGCTGATACCTGCCTGTTTAGACGAACCACCGGCCATCCCGTTCTCTGGCAAGAGATGACTGAACGGACCTAAACTTCTTGGGCAGGGCAAGACCGTTGGCGGGCTCAAAGCGGGCCGCATCTTGCCAGCAGGCAAACGGCCGTTGCGGTTTTGGTGTTGCCGGTGACGAACATACATCGGAGGGATTCCCAACGGAGCTGATCGCGGCCTGCCTCTGCCTGATTCGGCATCGATTCCGGTGCTCAGTTCGCTTTGTTGAGCCGGGTCGGTCCTAGAATCAAATATAGGTGCGGAGGCAGTCGCGTCGGAGGGTGACGTACCGTTTCCAGAAAGCAGGCCGGGATCACTGGAGTCATCTCGGTGCACACACAACCTGTGGAGGAGGATCACATGAAGAAGAAGAGTCTCTGTTTGACCCTGGGCCTGGCGATCATCGCCCTGGTGACCGCGCCGGCGGCCGGCCAGCTCACGAACGGCGATTGGGAGACCGGCAATACGACGGGTTGGGTCGCGGGCGCGAACCCGTTACCGACCGTGCACGGCGCTGGTTGGTTCTGGGACGCCGGTCCGCACACGGGCAATTACGGTGCAGGCACTGCCTCACAGGGAGGTGTGTCCGCCAACGAGGCTCGGCAGAATATCGCACCTCCCCAGGGCGCAGGCTACTACACTTTGACGCTGACGTTCTGGGCCGAAATCGTGGTGGGCCATTCAAGCACCGACCCGTTCTGGGAGTCGAAAGTGGAAGGTGAACTCTGGGTGGATGGCGTGTTGGTCGGCAGCGATAAACAGAGCACGGTCAATGGAGTGCCCATCGGCGCCGGTCAATGGGCCCAAAAGCAAATCAACTTTTACGGGCTTGTCAACACCTCCATCGAGGTGCGAATGAAATATCGGGCGGACGGACGCAGTTCAGGCACGATTCCCCAGGCATACTGGGCCGTCGTGACCTCGGACGACATCGTTCTGAACGCGGTGAAGGATGCCGATACACAGCACCAGGTTTTCAGCATCACACCGGACCATGCGATGACTGATCTGCCAGACACGAACGCCACGCTGACCGGCATCAATCTTGACGGGGTCAACGTCGTGAACCTCGTCGGTCCCACGACGATTGTGGGCACGAGCATCAACCCTGTCGGACCAGGCTACGAGGAGTTGACGGTTACGTTCCCCACTACGGGTAAACCCTGCGGCATCTACGATCTTGTCGTGCAGAAGCCGGGCGAGGAAACCAAGACGCTCGAAAAGGCATTTTGGCTGCTGAACCCGAACTCGGCCGACAATCTCCTGCTGAATGGCGGGTTCGAGGATCCCAATGGCAACAGTCAGGACTGGTACGGAATTTATGAGAGGGATGGTACCGTCCACAACCCCGATCCCCTGGTCGTCGAGGGGACGCACAAGTATTCGGTAGCGCTGACGCCGACGAATCTGCATCTGGATCGGGGCTTCTGGCAGGTGGTTGCCGTTCCGGCGGGGCCGGTCTTTTTCGAGGGTTATGTCAGCGTCGGCCCCGGGACTCTGGCGACCAACACCGCCACGATTCGGATCTACGATGGACGCGGCACCGGAGGCACGCTTCTTGACGAGTTCACGGTGGATGAGACGACCGAGCGGGTCCTTTACGATACGAAGCCGGTCAATGGATGGGCGAGGGTGACGCTATCGGGGAACTCAACCGCCGGTGACATCACCATCGAGGTCGACTGCTCGCTTGATTCCGGGCCGGACTTCACTGGTGACAGCTATGCCGCGGTACACCTCGATGGTTTCAGGCTAATGACCTGCGAAAGCTGCTCGACACAACATACCTTGACGCCAGGTCAGACCTGGCAGGCCACCGATGACGAGGATCCACAACTGGTGATCACCGGCACGAACATGCTCGAGGTGACGGGCGTCAGACTTGTCCAGATCGGAGGCACCGGGAGCTTTATCTACAGCGAGAATCTCTACAACCGAACCGCGACCAGCTTGACCGCGGACTTCGACTGGCCGGTGGCAGGGGCGCCCCTCGGCACCTACACGGTGATCACGGAGCAGGCGGCCGCCGGGAGCAACTGCCCGAGTCAATACCTGGACGACGCCCTGACAATCGCCTGCTTCGATCCTACATCGTTCACTACGGCGCCGGTTTCTCCATCCTCTTTGACCAAACCGCAGCCCGCCACTGTCGAGTTGACAGTGAGTGGAGCCAATATCGACAAATTGGACGAGGTAAAGCTGGTCTGGACGCCGGAGCCGCGCCCGGCGGGCGACCGGGCGCCTTATTGGGTGCCGACGATCGAACGGATCGGCACTCTGATCGACGCCAGCGATCCCAGCAACGTCGTGTACAGCTTCGATCTCGTCAACGCCCAAGCGGGCAAGTACAAGTTGGTCGGGACCAGGAACGACGTTTGCGGGAGCCCGTCTGAAGTGTTGGATGCCTTCGAGCTGCTGCTCCCCGAAGGCGACAACATCGTGGTCGACGGAGGCTTTGAAGACGCCTCCTCCGCTTGGGTGCTGACGCCGGACCCGGAGAACACCCAAAAAGGTGATCCCATGCCGGGGGTTTCGATCGCTTACACGGACTATGTTGGCGACGGTGACCCGGGCAACTACGGCTATCCGAAGATCTCGGGCATCGACCCGCCTTATACGGGCGACGAAGTTCTGTTTGCGCGCGGCGGCAACTATCTGGCAGGCTGCTACTCTTTTGCCTATCACTCGGACGATCCAGATCTGGATTATGCGACATGGGTGTCGCCGAATAACGGCAAAGTGTCGCAATCTCTGGGCTTGCCGAACGGTCCGGGCAACTACGAGCTTGTCATGACCTATTGGGTGCGGATCTGGGACCAGTTGTGGGTAGGCAGCAGTCTGAAAGCGTCGATTATTGTTGACGGTGTCGAGGCGTCGTCCACGACGATCGCATTCCCCGGATACGGGAAGGCCTCACAGGACGGTAACGATCCGTACACGCAGTTGAGCGTGGACTTCATCGGGGCCGCTATGAGCGACATCACCGTCGAATTCTACTTCCAGACTAAGACGGTGGAGGCTGACTATGCCGATTCGGCGGCCACGACGGCCATCGCGATCGACGATGTCGCCGTGTTTGGTGCGTTGGCCTGCGGCGACCCGTTTGCCGATGCTGACAAGGACGGCGACGTCGATCAGGCCGACTTCGCGATGATGCAGGCCTGCTACACGGGTTCGGGCGGCGATGTGTCGGACGAGTGTCGTTGCTTCGATCGAAAGGACTCGCCAGGATCACTGCCGGACAGCGATGTCGACAACACCGACATGGCCTCGTTTGAGGATTGTGCGAGCGGTCCGGGCATCGCGGCAGATCCTACCTGCGACGACGACAACTGAGTCGCGGGGTGAGTGTCCTTGACAACAACGCCTCTCGTAGACGAGGCGCGTGCATGTGAGGCCGGCGGGTGCCCAGCGGCTCCCGCCGGTTTTCTTATCGAGGAACCGGGTGCGACATCGCTGTGCGCGGACCCCGCCGTTCCCGCCAAACCCTCTCGAGACCGCGCCTTGCCCTGGCTGATCTGCCCCGCCGTGCCTGGCAGGTCCAATCGGTTAGACGTAAAATATTGTCCATAAAGAATTTAACAACATTCTAGGTGCGGTATTGCCTTTGTGGTCACGGTTTGGTATGCCACTGGGGGCGGAGCAAGGGGCCTTGGCTGCGCTTGGCGAGCCCGGGAGGCGCCGTCCGCTCCACTGCTCTTGTTGATGGGGCTTGTCCAGGCAGACGGGGCCGCTTAAGAATACCCAGGCCGGTACGGACCGCATTCTGGCCCAAACGCCGCGTTTTTTGGGGCATTTATGGCGCTGCGAACAATGTTCATTGTCCTCGGATTGGCCGCCTTGTCGGTGGCCCAGCAGTCGGCAGAGCGTGTACCCTCGTCCACCTCCGCACCCACTGCGACTGTCCCGGCGACCATGCGTCTCCAGGCCGAGGTAGGACTCAATGAGGTCTGCCCGGTTACCTGGCGTGGTACCCCCCTTCGTGAGGCTCTGGCAGAACTGGCCGAACGGCTGGGCGCTCGCTATATCCTGGATTCATCCATTCCTGCTGCGTCGTTGACTGAACCCGTGCGAATCTCGGCCAGCTACCTGACGGGGCAGCAGGCTTTTCGCTGGCTGGCGCGCACTGGGGGCCTCTCAGCCGTGTTGGTAGACGGCGTTTTCCTGATTTCGACGGAAGACCGTCTCCCTGCTCTCTGGCGATTGACTGGCACAGGCGTGTTAACTGACCGCCCCTCGGAAGATGCCAGATGGGCAGAAGTCAATGCCAAGCGGGCTGATATCAACTGGGTGGATGCCCCCCTCACGGGTGTAGCCGAGGACGTGGCGGCGTTGTTTGGCGTTGATGTCCTGTATCACCCGGCCTTGCTGGCCGATCCCAGACTGCTGTACATGCGGGAAACCGGAGTCAACCTGGAACGAGTTCGCGAGGTCCTGGGCAGGCAACTGAAGGCCCGGACCACGCTGTATGACGGTGCGCTCTGGGTCCACCCCGCCGGCGAGATTGTTCATTGGCTGCCGGCCATACCGACTGACGAGAAGGAAACCGCCCCCGCAGCGGACAGTTTCCAGACGTCTCCGCTGGACAACTGGCTGATTGTTGACCGGTCGGTGAAGAGCTGGGCCGAGTTTGCGGAGGCGGTTTCGGCATCGGCCCGCATGTCTTGCGTGGTTAACGAGGATGCCGGGACCGCCTATCCGGTGGTGGAGACGGCCGGTTCGGTTGCCGAGGTTCTCGAAGGCTTACGGATGCTGAGGTTGGTGGCCTGGAACATGGCCCCGGAGGGTCCTTCCAGCGCCCCGACGATCAACATTAAGTTACGGCAAAAGCGCTAGGGAATTTTAAGGTTTTGGTCGATCACAGAGGGTAAAATCGCTTGACGAGGCGGACATCGGCTATACACTTTGCCGGTCGTGATCGCGGCGAAAAGGGCTGTTATCCACGTGGAATGGAGGCTTGGGTCATGACTTGGAATGAGAGGTTCACAGCGAGCAACGGCATCACGGCGGTGCTTGAGGAGCCGGATGAGAATGAGGAGCAGAGGACCGTCAACCCGGGTGAACTGCCGATGATTGTCGTCTGTGCTCGAGACCCGGACAGTGACGAAGATGACGACTTTGAAGAGGACGACGAGGACTTCGACTACTTCTACGACGATGATGACGAAGAGGACTTCGACGACGAGTTCGACGAAGACCTCGAAGAGGAAGAGGTCGAAGAGGAGGACGAAGAGTCCTGATTTCGAAGAGCGTCACCGGGATGTCGGGAGAGTCTGTGGCTGAAGAATACACCGGAATTGAACGGCGGCAGACGGATCGGCGGTCAAAGGTTGATCGTCGCGCCGGTCTGGAAAGGCGACGCGGTCCGGGGCGGCGCAGGAGTGATCTGCGGCGACAGGCTGAAGAAGGGGAGATGAGTGATGAGCTTCTTGAGTTTGTCATGGCCATTGACGAATACAAGCACCTCAACAACCGGCCGTTCCCCACGTGGAGCGAGGTCTTCGAGGTGATTCGTTATCTGGGCTATCGAAAAGTGGCGGAGAAGGGCCAGCATATCGATCGCCCCGCGGCCGATCCCGAGGTTATCCCTCAGGCGGAGGAGGCAGCGGACTGACGAGGAAACAGGAGCGGCGGTTGGTATGGCCTCGGGCCGGGGCCCAACGCGTAAAGGTGGCAGACAGTCGTGGACGCATCTGATCAGGTGGTTTTTGTTCTGCAGTTGGTGCTGGCGCTCGGGCCGTTGGCGGTGTATTTCCTCGGCCTGGGGCTGGTCAACAGCCAGGCTCACCCCTGCATGGTGCCGGCGCGAACGGATTTCGTGGTACTGACGATCGCGCTGGTCCCGCTGATCATGGGGCCGGTTCTGGCGATGGTGAAGTTCGGCGGTTGGTGGCCCCTGGCCGTGGCATCTGTCGCTGCGGCGGTTTTTGTGGGTGTGTTGCTGCCTCGGCGCAACTCGGGCTGGGTCATCTACAACACAAGCTTGCCGCAGTGCCGTCGGCTGTTGTACCGGGCCTGCCGCCGATTGGGCTTGTCGGCCGAGGGGAACGACGAGCAGGTCCAGATTGCCGAAATCGGCCTGACCGTCTTCCTGACGGCACTGCCGGTGTTGCGGAACGTGACGCTCTCGCTGCGGACGCAGTCGGGTCGTCACGGGGAGGGTGATCAAGCAGTTGTGAGGCGGCTGATGGACACGCTGGAGGGCGAGATTCAGGAGGAATCCATGCTTCCGTCTCCCGCCGGTGCGAGCATGGTGGTGATCGGCGCGGCCATGCTGGCGGTCCCGATGTGGTTCTTTTTCCACCATGTGGACGCCATTGCCCGAGCCGTTCGTCAGATCTTCTTCGCCTGAGGCGGACCGCCTTTTTGCGGGCCGTGACCCAAGCGTGCTGCAATGCAGAAACATGCGCGCCAGACGCACGGATCTCTGGCCGTAAGGCTGTCAAGCGGGTCTTCCTGTCCTATTCCGTGTCTTCTTCCGATTGTGTGTCACCCTGGTGCAAGTGTTGCGCTGCCCCAACCCTGGCGTGGCGGTCATCCAGGCCGGTGACTCTGTGTTGACCTCATTGACGGAGCACAAGGTCGGTGTATAATAAAGAGTGGGGTATCCGCGTAAGTTCATGCGATGTAAGAACCTGCGTTCACGCCCCCTGCGAACCAGAGGTTCCCCATGCAAGTCGGTCCTGATCTGACGAGCGGTGATGCGGCCCGCGCTACCGGCACGATGGCTCGCGCTGGCCGACCGGACGTGGTTGTCGTTCAAGCCGGTGGCCGGCAGACCGTATGGTGGGTGATCGCGGTCCTGCTGGCGATTATTGCATCCGCCCTGGTTCTGCGATTGGATGAGGGCCGGTTGATGCGGTCGGCCATGGCCCAGACGGAGGGACCCGGGGGTGGTCTGGTGGGCGCCCGGGGCATCTATGCTTTCAGCGGGCAGTTGAGCTCCAGAACGTACGGCGTGTTCATGTTGGATGTGGACACGGGCACGATCTGGTGTTACGAATTAGACAGGGCGGCCAATGACGAGTTGCTGCTCCGGCTGGTGGCGGCTCGAACCTGGGCCTCGGATCGCTATCTGGAGGAATTCAACGTAGCTGATCCGGTTCCGGGAGCGGTTCGCATGATGGTCCAGCAGCAACGAGCCGTGCGTCAGAATCAGGCGGACATGCCGGTGACTACTATACCAGCCGGAGGGCCCGTTTTGCCCGATGAAGGTGGCACGCGCAAGTGAAGATGAACAGCTTGGGTTTTCGTTCCGGCTGAGCAGCCGGGCGTAAAGAGAGTTGGGCGGCGACTATGGCAAAGATGTACTACAACCTCGAAGAAGCGCTCGCCAGGCTTGGCCTGACCGAGGACAAGCTGAAGGCGTTGGTCCGCGAGGGCAAGTTGCGCGAGTTCCGCGATGCCGGCAAGCTGAATTACCGGGTCGATGAGGTCGAGCGGTTGTCGATGGACGACGGCGCCCCGCTTTCGCTGGAAGACAGCGGTGCTCTGCCCCTGGCCCCAGCCGAGGAGGATACCCCCTCGGCATCCCGGCTTGGCAAGCCTCCCTCGCCCAGTGGCAGCGGTTCGGGCTTTGAGCTGGGTACCGACACGTCCGGACTCAAAATCGAGGATGGCACCGGCGATTTCAAGCTCAGTGATTCGGGCAGCAGCGGCGGGCTCTCGCTGTCCGATTCGGGGGGTGGTTCGGGGAGTTCCGGGGTTTTGAGCCTGGAGGACTCCGGCGGCGGCAGCGGCGGAATTACCTTGGAGGATTCCGGTGGCGGCAGTACCGGAACCGCTGCTCTGTCCGGCAGTGGACCGGCGGCCGGTGAGAAGCGCAAACCCTCCGACAGCGGCAGCGGCAGCGATCTGGGGCGGGACATTGTCAGCCTCGACGAGGTGGACAAGAGCGCAGTCGAGGGAATGAAAAAGGACGATACGGTCATCACCAACATCGGCATCAGCGTGTTCGATGACGACGACCTCGAGATTGCCGCCGACCCGATGGCCAAGACCCTCATGACCGGCGGCGACGAGCATCTGGGGCTGGACGGCAGCGGAGGGGGCTCGGGGCTGCTCGAATTGACCCGGGAAAGCGACGACACGTCGCTGGGGGCGGAGCTGCTCGAGGGGATCGACATGGGCGACACGGCCGAGACGGCCGTATCCGCCACCGGTCCGGTCGAGACGGAACCGACCCCGGAAGAGGCGGCGGAGGTTCTGCCCACGGCCGCCGAGGAGTCTTTTGCACCTGCGGCGGTCGCTATGCCGATGGTAATGGGGACAGTCGAAGCGGCGTCGCCCGCGTTCACGGGCTTGCTGATCTCCGGAACGCTGGTGATGGGTCTGCTCATGGCCGCCAATGTGGCCATGGCTTTCGGGACTTGCCCCGGCTACCTGCTGGCGCTGACCGAACAGTTCTGGTTCCTGCTGCTCGGGTGTCTGGTGGTTGGTGGTTTAGGTGCCGGTATCGGCTGGTTTGTCGGTCATCAGGCGTCGAAGCCGCGCGTGCCCAAGCCGCCCAAGGAGAAGAAGGCGAAGAAAGCCGGCAAGGGCAAGGCGGCGGCACCCGCGGCCGGTTGAGACAAGCAGGCGTTTCGCCCGCAGTCGTTACATAACGGCGGGTAGGAGACGCGGACCATTCCGAACATCATGCCGCCGTCCGGTTGGCGCGGGCGGGGCGGTGTGAGGGTTATTCTGGAACGAGGGTATACACGGCGGGCACGTTCGATCTGGTTCAACGAACCCATGCCGGGCTGTTGAGCTCGCCTCGTTGATTCCCGGAGGCGTGCTTCCCGGTCGACCCGAGACGCGAAGTACGGATACGAGTAGCGAACGGCAAAGGAGACTGCAATGGCCAAGAGATGGATGATTGGGGTGGCGTTGGCTGCCCTGACCGCGGGCAATACAGGCTGCTATTACGATCAGTGGGCGCAGGCCAAGCGGGCCAACGCGGAACTGACTGAGCAATACAACATCGCCAAGTCCGATCTGCAGGATGCGCAATTGCTCGTGCAGCAGCGGGATACCGAGATCAAGAGCAAGAACGCCCAGCTCCAGGCCAAGGAGGATCAGATCGTCC
Organism: Phycisphaerae bacterium; assembly: GCA_030372985.1. Classification (GTDB taxonomy): domain Bacteria; phylum Planctomycetota; class Phycisphaerae; order UBA1845; family PWPN01; genus JAUCQB01. The sequence goes on along the minus strand of JAUCQB010000021.1, from coordinate 42,217 downwards.
AGGCCATGGCCGAAGCGGACAGCCTGCGAGCCAATTTCCAGAAGGCGCTCGATCTTCTTGAGAAGCGCGGTGTGGACATCTCGACGCTGATCATGACCCAGAGAGCGGTCTTGCCCGACGCGTTGGACGCCAAGCTGAAAGAACTGGCATCGAGATACCCGGAGTTCCTCGAGTACCTGCCCGAGAAAGGCGCGGTTCGCTGGAAGGCGGACCTGCTGTTCGAGCTGGGCAGCGACAAGACGCAGATCTCGGCGGAAGTGATGGCGTCGTTGCGTGAGTTCGCGGCGATCGTCAACTCCGCGGCGGCCACCGGTTTCGATGTCATCGTGGTAGGGCACACCTGCACCACGCCCATCATGCGCCCCGAGACGCTGCAGCAGCACCGCACCAACTGGCACTTGTCGGCCCATCGAGCCATCGCGGTCATGAATATCATGTCAGACCTGCAGGTGGCGATGAAACGCATGGGGGTGATGGGCTATGGCGAACACCGGCCGATCGCCGACAACGCGACGAACGCCGGCAAGGCCCGGAATCGTCGGGTTGAGATCTACCTGGTCCCGGCCGAGAAGGTTCGCAGCTTCAGCAAGAACATCAGGACGGTGGACGACCTGGGCCTGGCGTTTGCCCCGGCGACCGGTCGTTGACTGCTCTGTGTCGTGAGCATGCCGGCCGCTGCGGCGGCCCCATCGCCAGGGCGTCCCATCGCGCCAGCGGCTTGCCCCGGCGTAGCCGCAAGGCGAAGCGCGGGTGGGGGATAGAATTTCCTCGCCTCCAAGTGTGTTACTGACTCCGATAGACAGTTCTGTTGCCGATTCCGTCCCCCACCCCTTCGATCCGCTGCGCGGCTCGAACGGATGGGGTACCCATCGGACGAATGGGGCACCGATCGGATGAATGGGGCACCAACGACCATCAGTTGACCGTTGCGGGAAGAGTGAGGACAAAGCAGGCGCCGTCGTTGACGCTGTGATCGAGTTGCAGGTCGCCGCCCATGTGCCGGGCGAGGCGGCGGCTGAGGGCCAGGCCCAGGCCGACGCCGGGGGATGAATTCGCGGCATCTTTCGCCGACTTGCAGAACGGGCGGAACAGCTTCCTTGCCTCACGCTCTGAGATGCCCGGTCCGTAATCGCGGACTCGCACGGCGGCCCGGCCTCCATCCGGTCGTGTCTCCAATCGGATTCGCCGATCGCCGGCCGAGATGGCGTACTTGCAGGCATTGTCCACCAGGTTGAACAGGATCTGCTCCACCGCCGAGGGGTCCACGCGAACGGTCGAAGAGCAGGCTGTCTCCGGCGTCGAGACCTCCAGCTTCATTCCTGCCTGGGCGGCCCGCTCGGCCAGCCGTTTCTCGACTCTTGCGATCAACTCAGCAAGAGTCACGTTCTGAGCGGCGCCGACGGCCCGGTTCTTCTCCAGGCGGGCATAAGCAAGCACATTCTCGACCAGGTGGCTCAGCCGCTCGGCTTCGATGCGCAGCGTATCGAGGTATCGCCGTCGCTTCTCCTCGGTTGGAACCATTCCGCCGGTCAGCATCTCGGTGTACATGCGGAAGGTGGTCAGCGGCGTGCGCATTTCATGGGTTACGGCCGACACGAACGCCGCCCGTCGCTCGCTCAAGGACATCGTGCCGACCAGGAGAATGATCACCGCGGCCGCCGCCAGCAGGACGCAGGACCATGCGACCAGCAGCGTCATTCGAACCGGCGACATGGCCTTGCCCGGGGGACTGGGAATGTTGCCGGGAGCCAGTCGGATCGGCAGGGAGGCAAGTCGTCGCGTGTCGGTCTGGTCGCGGTCCAGGTCCGCCGGCTCGAGAGTGGCTTCCGGCAACAGGTCTCGGATCTCGCCAAGCAGCCAACTCTGGACCCCCGGCCAATCGAGCCGGCAGCCTTGGATGTACTCGTTTCCGTTGACCTTTGCCCTGCGGGCCAGCAGGAGGGTGTCCCCGATCCACAAGGACCGTGCGGTTCCCTCTTTGACTCCTTCTCGGAGGACGCCTGAATTGGCGGGGTTCGTCAGGATCAGTCGCCCGCTGGCATCGTAGTTGTAACCGCGTGCCTGGGCGTCGTTGGCGTTCATCAGGCGCTGCTGGTCGGGTGATATCCAGCTTTTATTCTTCGAGACCGGTGACTGTTTGACGGATCGCGAGGGCCATTGGGCGCGGTCTTGTCGCGGGCTGTCACCCTGTGATGGTTGTCCGGGGACTGCACGTTGTCCCTGTGCCGCGGGCTGGGGGGCGGCGGCCTGCTGCATGTAGATCTGCTCGCCAAGGCGGCTTGATCGCCGCCGGAGGTCTTGATCCTGAACCTGGTTGGTCAGCCCCATGAGCGACTGGGCCTCGGATTGCTGGGCGACAGCCACCCGGTCGGCCGCGGGCTGGGAGGCGGCGGGGAGCACGGCGATTCTCACCGGAGCGGGCTCGGCCGGTTCCAGCATGCTCAGGAGGTCGACTCGGCTCAGGATCGGCTGGAGATCGGCAAGTCGTCGGGCGTAGAGATCGATCTTGTCGGCGGTCGTATATTGCCCTTCGGCAATCTGTCGCATCTGACCGGTTGGCACTTGCGGGGAAGAGATGCTGCCGTCCGGAGCGATCTGAAAATGCACCAGCACGTGCGGCGATGAAAGGTCCAGCAAGGGAGAAGCCATCAGAATCTCGCCCGGCTGGACGGGATTGAGCAGGTTCGTGTAGGCCCGTTCGGTCGGAGAGAACGGCGTGTAAGCGTAGTACGGCCAAGTGCTCTCCTGGGCGACCAGCGGCGTCAGGGCCGAATCCATCCGCCACAGGGCCAGTCGAGTGCGCTCCTCGATCGCAGCCTGGCGTATCGCGGCGGCGTCGGCGCGGTCGAGCTGCAGCACGGTCTGACTGTGCCAGCCCATGGCCGCCAGGATGACGGCGATGCACAGGAGAAAAGCCAGCCATGTCAGCCAGGGTCTCATGAGCCGGACTCCCTGTGGTCGGCGAACATGTACCCCTTGCCCCGAACGGTGAGGATGATCCTTGGGTTCTCGCAGTCATCGTGCAGCTTGTCGCGCAGCCGGGCGATGTGCATGTCAATCGTTCGCGTGGCGATGCCGATGGGATCGAGCCGCCAGACGCGCGAGAGGATCTCGTCCCTCGAGATCGCCCGTCCGTTGTTGCAGGCCAGATAGCGAAGCAGCTCGACCTCCCGTTCCGACAGCTCGCATCGGTCGTTGTTTTCAAAGCGAATCTCGTTGCGTGCCAGGTCGATCACGCCGCCGGCGAAGGGAACGAGCTTGAGGTCGGCCGGCCGCTCGGGAGATCGGCGCAGGACGGCCTCCACGCGAGCCAGGAGTTCGGCGACGCGGAAGGGCTTGACCACGTAGTCATCCGCTCCAAGTTTGAGACCTTGTACGCGATCCTGCTCCTCCCCGCGGGCGGTCAGAATGATGATGGGCAGGGTTGGCCGTGTGCCGCGGACCTCCCGCAGGATGCTCAGGCCGTCCTGGCCGGGTAGAACCAGGTCAAGTAGCACCAGGTCGCAATCCACCGATCGGGCCATGTCGAGGCCGACGTCGCCGTTAGCCGCTTCGAGCGTGGCATAGCCATCGAACTGCAGGGCATCCACGATACCTTGCCGAATCGCAGCGTCGTCTTCCACGACCAGGATGCGTCTCTGTGCCATTGCGGCCCCTTGTGTATCCTTTGCGCTTCATTCTACCCGATTCACACAACCCGCATCATATCGGTGACCCCATCAAGCAAGCATCGCCAGGATCGAAGGTTCTGCCTCCGGCGAGGGCGGCAGCCCCAGGTATTCCAACCCCGTCGCGGCGGTGGCCGTGGTGGGGCACGGCTCATCGATCCGACGCCCGGCCGCGACGCCCGGTCCGATCGCCAACATCCAGACCCGCCGACAACCCTCGTCGGCGTCCAGGTTGGTGTAGAAGTCGCTGTGATGGATAAAGCCGGGGCCGCCCGGCCGTTCAAGCTCCCGGCCATGGTCGGGCAGTATCAGCATCAGCGTCCTGCCCCGGTAGGCCGGGTGCTGTTCGGTGGCCTGCCAGAGCTGCCAAGTCAGGGCGTCGGTACGACGAATGGCCTCCACATAGCGTGACCAGGACCCGTAGTGGGCACAGTCGATCTCGCCGTATGCCACCAGCAGGACTTCAGGCTCGAATGTCTGCATGCAGGCAATGACCCCTTCGGTGAGAAACGCATCGTGACTGGTGGTGCCAGTGGTGGCCTTCCATGCCTCATACCGGCAATCGAGAAACTCGCGAGCGGACGCCGACCTCAGCCCTCTGGTTGAAATCAGACTTGTGGAACGAGCCAGGCGGGCGCATTTTCGCGAGGCATCGAGCTGCGCTTCGAGCGATCCGGTCGCGCCCGCCTGAAGCGTCAGACGATCCATCTCCTCGGCCGTGGACCGAGGGATGGTGGGAGGCTCGACCACGTTGGGAGCGAAATCCAGCCCATAGCCTCCGGTGCTGCTGTGCCCGATGTTCGCCAGGATCGATGCGTAGACAAAGGCCCAGGCGGCGGTGTCCGGCGTCCTGCGGGCCCGGCGAAAGATCTCAAAAACGGTCGGGTGAGCAACCGGGCGGGACCAGTCGTTGTCGTCCCACTCCCAGTGGCCGGTGGCGATGGATGCGGTGCAATTGGGGTGCACCACGCGGTGCTCGACGCGCATGTTGGCCAGCAACGTTCCACGCGGGGCCATGTCGTTCCACAGGTGCGGGATGTGCCGGTGTTGCGGATCGCCGACGCTCTCGCTGAAACGCGTGCCGCCGCCGAACACAACCACGATGAGTTTTCGGTCTGCCAAGCCGAGCGAGACGGCAGGAGACTCGGCGACTGCGGAACGCAGGCCCAGACGGGCACCGTATGCCGCGAGACTCGCCCCGAGAAGGCCGCGGAGGACTTCTCGGCGGGTTCGGCCTGTGCGTTGATCAGCGTTTTGCTTGTCGAGCGGCCTGCATTTCCGGTGTCTTCTCATGCGTCACCTTTGACCATGCCTGTGAGTCGATGGCCACGAACAACTCGCCGGTTTTGTCCTGGACCAGTGCCTGATGAATGTCGCACCGGGTCTTTTTTGACGGCTGTGGCGAGTGAACATCCGGCGGCGGGTCGCGATCCTCGGTGCCCTTGTGCCGGCAGGCTACCGAACTCCGGACAGGAACTCCTTCGGGCAAGGCGATCTCCAGATTGATCGGACCGAAATCCTTCCACATCGACGCCGGGTGCACCACATAGGCCAACTGGTAGCTGCCCGGCTCCCGGGTGTCGGCGTACATGAACTGCTTGTAGCTGACCGTCAGCGTCTGCGTCGAATGCGCGGGGAAAGTGGCTCGGTAATAAACCAGGTTCATCGGAGCAAAGGTGAAGACGACCGGCAGGTTCTTGAGCACGTTCTCGCAGGAGGCCTTGTCTCTCGCGGTGAGGTTCGCCTTGGGATCCAGATAATCGACGCGGGCGTAGATCGTAGGATCGTTGGCGATGGCGTCATAGCGATGGCTCGGCGCGGCCTCGAGCGACTCGGTGTTCACCGTGATTTCTCGCGGACGGATTTCGCCGGTCTGAAGGTCCAGCGACCGCTCGCGTACGTCACCGCCCCAGGCGGAGAAGATGTCTTCGTAGGCGGTGGCCACCTTCGGATCAAAGCAGGCCGCAAGCCTGGCGAAGAATTGCGTGGCCTTCTGCTCACCGATGGCGCTGAGCGGGCCGAGATTGGCGGTGACCAGGTTCGGCGATGCCGACCAGAAGGAAGGAGCACGGTCGCGAGGGCGTGAGAGCTGGGTGCGAAAATCGAGGCTCGCGAATTCCACCATCAGGGCGACGTCGGAAGCCTCCCACTTCAGCGTGTGGGCAAGGTATTCGGATAGTGCGGCACGAGCCGCGTTGATTTCGGTGGTTTCCTGCTCTGTGGGCGGGGCGGCCACCGCCGAAAGCTGCCGATCCCTGGTCACCGCGGCTGACAGTGCGGCATCCTTGTCGACGGCCTGGCTGATTGTCTCCCTGGCTCGCTGGCGGACCATGCCGGTCGCCCTGACGGTCGCCACCAGCCTGGCCAGTTCCCCGTTTGAAGCGATGGCCTTCTCAATCACGTCTCGGGCCTGCTGCCGGATCACGCCGTAGATCTGGGAGTTGGAGATTATCTCGGGGTGGAAGTAGTTTTTGTCTACGGTCACCTTGACGTCCGGCGAGGGCATCATGAAGTTCGGGCTGATGTAAATCCCGCGGAGGATCGGGAAACCGAAATCAACCTCGATGGGCTTGTCCGTCGGGTTCTCGATGGTGTACGCGGCGGTGACCACCGCCAGCGGCGGCGGTTCCGAGTTTCTATCAGCGGCGGAACGGTCGGCGGGCTTGGGTACGGCTGCGGCCTGGCCTGGGCCGGCCGGTGCGGGCGCCACGGGCTTCGGAGCGGGAGCCTTGGGTGCGGGAGCAGACGTTGCGGGGGCAGCGGCGACGCGCTCGGCGTATATGGGATCGACCACGAATCTGATCGTGAGGTCCTCCTTGACCACGCGCAGTCGCTCCTCGCGTGTCGGTTTCAGGTTCGGGTCCAGCCGGGCGGGGACACCTCGTGCGGCCGGGTCGCCGTTGGGGTACTTGACCAGGAATGGCCCGCCGTTGGCCAGAGCGCGGGAACTGGTCAGTAATCCGCCGGACAAGGCAACGGCGAGTGCGACGATTGTTCTGTTCAGTGCGTTCATGCTTTGTGTCTCCTCATTTGGAACTGGGCAGAATCTTCACTTGACGCGGTGGAATATCCCACACACCGACTTGTTCGATGCCTTTGTCCGTCTTCCGCGTAGCCAGGATGGAGAGGGTCAACTCGGCCGGGCCGGGCTTGAACAGGTCGTCTACGGATCGGCCGGATTCGCTCCATGGCCAGACGCGGAACGCACTGCTGAGGTCTTCGGCCAGCTTCTCCATTGACACCTGTACCGCCCGTGTTCGCCGGGCTTTTGACTCATCTGATTTCAGCGTGACGCGAGCTTCGACCTGATCAGGTTCGGGCCAGAAGACGACACGGTCTTTTTTGGGGTCCTGCCGAGCCCTGCGTTCCCGCTCGCCCGGCGGCCTGGTCGATGACGTGTTCTGCGCGAATCGCAGGACCAGCCGGATATCGTGGCCTACCCGCACGGTTTCCGGGAACAGCGTGATGGCCGCTCGACAACCGAGAGCCTCACCGTGCCAGCCGCAGAAGACGGTTTCGATCGGCTCGAGCTTTTCATCCTTGTTGATGGTGCGAAGCACGCCGGCTGATTCAAGCCCCTTCTTCAGGCGGGCATCGAAACGCCGCTTGCCTGCCGGACCATGCTCACCGGGGTAACCTCCCGCGATGTGATACAGCGGCGGCCTGATGCCCTCGACCTCAAAGAAGTCGCTACTGATGGTCGGGCCGTCATAGCTGAACGACGATCCCAGACTCATGAAGCAACCGCGATAGATCTCGCCTTCCCGGTCGCGGACCGTGAAGTCGCGCCGAAGTCTAGGGGGCAGCGACATGAGGTCCATCGCCCGCTCGCGGGTCAGCTCGAAGACTTGCCGATCCCAGTCGAAGCGGACGATGTCGCGGCTGGTGAAGAAAGGCTTGCCGGCGTTCGCACCGACCCATTCCAGGGTGACTCCCTCTTCAGAGGGTCTGGCCGTCATACTCGGAGGTGTCGTGGCGGGTTGATCATCGGCGGCGGCAATCGATGCAGTCAGGAAAAGGATTGTCGCAGGAATCCTGTTCGAAACGCCTCGTGTCATTCTGTTGCTCATGTTGTTCTCGCTGCGGAGTCTACTGGTCTGGCGAAACCCGACGATCCCGCATGACTTGCGTTGTCCCTTGACAGGCTCGGGACAAGGCCTGGGATGGTGGTATACCACATGCCCACGCAAAGCCGTGGGCATGGCACCCGGCACCCCCGTTTGCTTCCGCGCCGCGCCAACGACCCCTGCCGACGGATTGTTGCCCGTCTTCACCAATCATACTTTGGGGATAGGGCTTGATCTGTAACGGACGTGTAACATCTGCGCACGCGCGGAAGGTCGGGAAGCTCGCCTCGGCCGCAGGCGGGCTGTACCCGCCGATGGACTCGCTTGAGTCGGGAGTGGCCGCCGTTGGGACCGGGTGATCAGCGGCGCCGGCGCATCCGCCCCAGCGTCAGGACCGCGCAGGCCGTCAGCAAACCTTGGGCGGCGCCGAACCCGCACGGCATCCGGCGCACGGGCGACGGAGCCGCATCATCACTGCTGGGAATATCCTGGCCCGAGTCGCCGTCGGGGGTCAGGTCGCAGGCGTCACCCAGTCCGTCGCCATCCCGGTCCGATTGGCTTGGATTTGCCGTTTCAGGGCAGTTATCGCATTCATCACCCACGGCGTCGCCGTCCGCGTCCATCTGGGATGGGTTCGCGATGCTTGGGCACAGGTCACACGCGTCGCCCACGCCATCGGTGTCGCTGTCGAACTGATTCGGATTGGCGACAGGCGGGCAGTTGTCGCACGGGTCACCGACCCGGTCGTTGTCGCCGTCCAGTTGACTTGAGTTTGCCGTCAGCGGGCAGTTATCGCACAGGTCGCCCAGGCCGTCGGAATCCGAATCTGTCTGATGGATCGCCCGCACCAACGGGCAGTTGTCGATGCAGTCGGGAATCGTGTCGGCGTCCCAGTCCGTTTCGGGCACGCCGCAACCACAGTGACCGGGTTCGGTCTTGAATGGATCGGTCGGGCAGTTGTCCAGCGGTGGAAAGCCACCACCGCCTCCGCCTCCACTGCCTCCTCCACTGGAGTCCAGGCAGTCAGGTGTTCCATTATTATTGATATCGGCGTCGGAAACGCCGCATCCGCAAACGCCCGGCTCAACCTTCCCTGGATCATCAGGGCACTGGTCCACGGCGCACGTGTTTGCCGGATCGTCGGGACAGGAATCGACGCAATCCGCGATTTCATCCTCGTCACCGTCGGTGTCGGGCACACCGCATCCGCAGGTTCCCGGCGTGATCTTATCCGGGTCGCTGGCGCAGTCGTCGCAGAGTTCACCCGCGCCATCGCCGTCCGAATCCTCCTGCTCGAAGTTGGGCGTACTCGGACAGTTGTCGATGCAGTCGGCCTTTCCATCGTGATCGTTGTCGGTGTCCGCGATGCCGCATCCGCATTGGCCGGGGTCAACCTTGCTCGGATCATCAGGACATAGATCCTTTTCCTGGCAGTCCGGCATGCCGTTGCTGTTGTCGTCGGTGTCGGGTGTACCGCAGCCGCAGACACCCGGAGTCATCTTGCCCTCGTCCTCGGGGCAGCCGTCACAGGCATCCCCCGTGCCATCGCAGTCCAGGTCGTCCTGCCCGGGATTCGACTGGTTCGGGCAGTTGTCGTTCTCATCGAGGATTCCGTCACCGTCGCGGTCGATCGGGCAAGCCCAGCGCGCGATGTAGTTGGCCGGTTTGCCATCGGCGGTGGTGAACAGGCCGCCGAGGAGCAAGGCCGGACTGACCTGGTCACTGAACACCGCCAGCGCTTTGACGCCGTTGTTGGTGCCGGTCCCGAGCGTCGACCACGCGACGCCGTCCCATCGGGCGATCTGGTTCGCGGACAGGCCGCCCGCCTTGCTGAAGGTTCCGCCCACGTAGAGCGCTTCGCCGTTGCGGTCGTCGAAAGCGGCCATGCAGGCCACGCTGCCGACGATGCCGCCGCCCAAGGCCGACCATTCCGTCCCGTCCCATCGGGCGATCTTGCTGACGGCCGTCGTCCCCGACGCGGTGAACGTTCCGCCTGCATGAAGCTGCCCGGCGAGTACGCCCAGCGCTTGCACCGTCCCGTCAAAGCCGCCGCCGACCGCGGACCATGAGCCGTTCCATCGGGCGATACGATTGGCAGCGACGCCGCCTGCCTGAGTGAATGGGCCGCCGATGTAAAGGGCGTCGTTCAGGACGGTCATTGCCAGAACGTGGTTGTTCGTTCCGCTGCCTGCGGGCGTCCAGGCTGTGCCGTTCCAGCGGGCGATGTTCGAGGCGGGGTTGCCGCCGGCCTGGGCAAATGAGCCGCCGACGTACAACTCATTGCTGTACGTCGCCATGGCCACCACCGGGCCGTTGACGCCCTGGTCCACGGCAGTCCATGCCGAGCCGTTCCAGCGGGCGAGGTAGCTGATGGGCTGACCGCCGGCGGTGGTGAAGAAGCCGCCTGCGTAAACCTGGTTGTCGTAGACCGCGATCGCGGCCACCTGCCCGTTCATCCCGGAACCCAGGGCCGACCACTGCTGACCGTCCCATCGGGCGATGCAGCTGGCTGAAACGTTACCGGCCATGGCAAACTCGCCACCCGCGTACAGCGAGTCGTTGAAAACGCACAACGCGGTGATCTTAGCGTTTGTCCCCGGCGGCTGAAGTGCCGGGTCGAAGGTTGGCGTGCACACCTGACCGGCGCCGCTCCGGATCGCCGGCCCCGCCAGCAACATGATGGCCAGAACCGGGAAAAACGCCTTTGCGTATTGGGAGGACGATCGGTTCATGAGCCCTTCCTTTGGCGCGCGGTCTATCCGTAGCAGATTCCATTTTGCCTGTCAGGTTTATCGGCATCCGGGTGGCTTGGACGCCATGGCGTAGACAGAAAACAGCCCCCGGCCGTGATCAGCCGGTCGAACAATGCTGATACCCACCCGAGGAGGATGCAGGTCAGCCGCCAAACGACAGACCGGATGCGAGATGGTAGGCCGTGGCAACCGCCAGAATGAGGAAAAGGATATCCATCCAGCCAAACAGTGCACTGAAGAAGAGGCCCAGGAGCCCCACCGCAGCTTGACCGGCGGCGCCTCCAAGCTCTTCTTCCATCTCGGCGGTCGCCTTGTCCATTGCCGCCTTCTGTTCAGCCTCGATTCGCTTCGCCTCGGCAAGCCGCTGATCGGCGGCGATGCCGTCAGCTCGCTTGACGGCATCCCGGTGGTGTTGCTGCCACTGCACGGGGGTGACTTCGAGTTCGTCCGTATCGACGCCCTTCTTGTCTGCCTCGGCCTCCAAGGCCTTGTCTATGTACGAGTAGATGATGAAGTCGCGAACATAGGCTGCATCTTTCCATTTGCCCCCCTGCTCCCATTTCTCCATCTCGTCCGCAGCCTTTTTGATCTGATCCGGAGGCATGGCCTTGAATCGCTGCTCCTCTTGCGTGTAGATGGCGTTGCGTTTCGGATCGTCGTAGCTCAAGCCTTGGCGATTGGCCTTCAATTCGGCGTGGTGGGAGGCCAAAGCGTACCGCTCCATCATGTTGCTTTCATTGTCCCTACTCCTGATGGCAGCACCACCCGGAGCAGCGTTGTCCGTCGTGGTGGCCATGGTTGCCAGCATCGACAGGACCACGATGACGAAAACGCCGATCTTGCCGACGACGATGCCGAGAACGGCCATGAACGAGGCAATCAGTCCGGCGAGCGTGCTCTGGTTGCGGTAACCGAGATACATGCCGCCTCCCGCCAGCCCTCCGATGGCCCAGGCGATCCAGCCGATTTCAAGGTGAACGGCGTAGGCGATGCCGGCCCATATTGCCGCTCCCAGCATGGCCCCCAGGAAGCTCAGCAGCGTGCCCAGGAGCAGCGCGCCGCTTGACCTGACCGCGGATCCGAGTACTCCGCCGACGGCGCTCAGGGCGCCGCCTCCGCCCCCGCTGACCGCCGTATCCTGCATACGGCGCCCGGTCTTGGTATCGAAACCGCAGGCCACGCAGAGACGGGCCTCTGCAGGCATGGTCTGTCCGCAGTTCGGGCAGAGCTTGTAGGCCGTGCCGGCGTCTGCGGCCGGCTGCTGCTCGGCTTCGGCCAGCAGCGAACCCCCGCCGTCGGACCATCCGTAGGTACCGTCATCCTGCTCCTGGTCTGCCTCTGGCAGAGGAGGCTGCGAAGCCGGAGCGGGCTTCGGTGCCGATCTCGCCGCCGGTTGCGACACCGGCTTTGGCTGGATCGCAACCGCGGGACTCGCGGGTATCTGACCGATGACAAACACCACCTCGCAGGCCGGACAGCGTGCTTTGCGGCCAGTGGCGTTCGCGGGCACGCGGATGTGCTTGCCGCACGACGGACAGCCCACCTTTACGGTACCCTGGCTTGCCGTTGCGGGTCGAGACTCCTCAGTCGGCTTTTCCGGGCTTGGATACGCGGGTGCTGGAGCCCCTGCCGGACCATCAGCAGACGGGACCACGAAGGACCTGCCGCACTTGGGACACTTGGCCTTGTGACCGGCAAACGAGGCCCGCAACCCCAGCTTCGCACCACACTCGCACGCCACCGTGATACGCTCTGATCGGGTGTCGGCCATGGCGAAATGACCTCCAAGAGTTGAAATACCGCAGACTGCTCTCTCGTGCCGCTATTGGGTGCGAGATGGTCCGGAGACTGACATGTCCCCACCGCCTGCCGAGATCGTGGCTGGCCCGCACGTTGAGAAGCTTCCGCAAGCACTTCAAGGCATATGCTAACCGAAACAACCCGTGGTGCCAAGGCAGTAATGCCGTTTTCCTTCGTGCCGGCGCGAGCCGATCCAAAGAGCGGTGCCCGGATGTATCTTGTCGCTGAAGGGAGAGGTAGAATTCGTGTCACAGCGCCGATCTGGCACCGGCTGGCGGGAGAGTCCCATGCCTGACAGAAGACTGCACCGCGGACCCCATCCGGATGATGCCGGGCTGTTTGCCCAAGCGCAATGGCCGATTCTTCGCGCTGCCGTTGCGGATCTATCTCTTCTGCTCGGCAAGGGTTATGCCGAAAAATCGGCCCTTAAACTGGTTGGGGATCACTTCGGTCTGACTGAGCGCCAACGGATCGCGGTGATGCGTTGCTCCTGTTCGGATGACGCGCTGTCCGGCAGGCGGAAACGCGAAGTGACGCCACACGAGGTGAACGCCCGCGAACTGGCCATCGATGGCTATAACATCCTGACGACCGTCGAAGCGGCCTTGGCTGGGGGAGTCATCATCCAGGGCCGGGATGGCTGCTATCGCGACATGGCGAGTATGCATGGCACATTCCGCAAGGTCCGAGAAACAGCCCCCGCATTGAGTCTGCTCGGCAATGTGGTGGTTTCCCTGAAGCCACAACGGTGCCTATGGCTCCTTGACAGCCCAGTCTCCAATTCGGGACGACTGCGAAGCCAGATGAGGGATCTTGCGGCCGAGCGCGGCTGGGCCTGGGAGATCGAGCTCGTCGCGAACCCCGACACCGTCCTGGCGGACTCGATGGGGATCATCGCCACGGCCGACAGCGTGGTGCTTGACCGATGCCGCTCCTGGCTCAACCTCGGTCGTCTCGTGCTCACCTCTCTCCTGCCCAACGCCCGCATCGTCACGTTGGACTCAGATGCCAGCCCATGTGCGGAATAGTCACACTGTCTGATGACCTCAGCCCATATGGGGCATATGCCCCATTATCGCAGGCAGGTCGTCTCCAGCGGGGCGATCTGAGATGAATGGCATGAACCGGGGGGGGTTCTATGTTCGTCGGGGAGGTCGTGGCCGCGTGATGATCCCAGCTGCCTTCAGTTATCGGGCTATCTGGCTGATCCTCGAGCCGATGGGCCGCACTGCGCGGCACACGAGGGCGGATTTGAACCACATCCGTCCGTTGTCAGTAGCTGAGAGAGCCAGCGGCGGTTCGAGAGGCAATCAGCCTTTTCGCATGGCCAACCAGATGGAACGAGCCGGTAATGCAGATGATGTCCTCGCGCGTCACCGCTCGTTCGGCGATCTCCAGGGCTTCTTCGAGGGTGTGAGCCACCTGAGCCATCTTACCGCATCGCTCGACGTACTCAGCGGCGAGTTCGGCCGGGTCGGCGGGGCGCGGAATGCCGCCTTCGGTGAAGATGACCTTGTCAGCCCCAAGCTGGATATGGTTGAGCATACCGCTGATGTCCTTGTCGGACCGGCAGCCGAAGATCACCACCATCGAGTCGTAAGGAATGTTCTGTCCAATCGCTCGCATCAGCGCTTCGACGCTGGCGGCGTTGTGAGCCCCGTCGACCATGATCCGGGGGTTTTCCTGGATGGTCTCCATGCGCCCCGGAAGCTTCGCCTTGGCAAGTCCCTCGATGACCGACTGGTCATCCAGTTTGAAGCCCCGATCCTTGAGCGTCGCCAGGATGCTGAGCGCCAACCCGCAGTTGATCGCCTGATGCTCGCCGAGCATCGGGACGGGCAGATGCTCGAAGCGACTATTGGGGGTGATCAGGCTGACGCGGGTATGCGGCCCGATCGGCCTGGTCGACTCGAAGCGATAGCTGAACTCGATGTCCTTTCCGGTGAAAAGCAACGGGCATTTCACTCTGGTCGCGACGCGCTGCAACGCCGCCTTGGCTTCGGGGGCCTGCGGGGCGCTGATCGCGGGAATGCCCGGCTTGAAGATTCCGGCCTTCTCTTCGGCTATCTTGTCCAGGGTGAGGCCCAGCTGGACCATATGATCGAAACTGATGCTGGTGATCGCGCAGACCTCGGGTCTCAGCACGTTGGTCGAGTCGAGCCGGCCGCCCATGCCCGTCTCAACCACCGCGATGTCCACCTTTTGCTCGGCGTAGTAAAGAAAGGCCAGGGCGGTCAGTATCTCGAAATAGGTGGGCTCGTCCTTGCCCAGACGGCGGACCACCGGGGCGATCCTGCCCATCAGGTGGGTCATTTCCGACTCGCTGATCATCTCGCCGTTTTTCTGTATGCGTTCCCGAACGTCCAGCAGGTGCGGCGAAGTGTACAGCCCCACTTTCAATCCGCAATTGGCGAGCATGGCCGAGAGCATCGCCGCAGTCGACCCCTTGCCTTTGGTCCCAGCGATGTGGATTGACTTGAACTCGCGGTGCGGATTGCCCAGACCCGACAACAGCCGGGTCATTCTGGCGAGATTGAAGTTTCGGGGAGTGTAGCCCACCCGAGCCATCTTCTCATGGTTAACCATTGACTCCAGGAAGGTTAATGCTGACCGGTAAGTTCGGATAGAGCCGGGAACTGCCTTTCTGACCGTTATCTTGGGCGTTGTGGACCGAGCCATAAGTCAGGATAATACCAGAACGACCCGTCTCAGTCAAATACAGTGCTGCGATCCTGACATGAACTCACAGGCCTTTTCCATTTATAGATACATTTAGGGTAATAACTTATGAACATTCATCGACTCGTGAAGTCTGCGAAATGTCCAAGCTTGGCTGGGTGCCTGGAACCACCGCGATCGCGGGCCTGGGCTTCTGCCGCCGCAAGAGCAGCCTGTTACTACACTTTGGCTTTAATTAAACTGCTTGCGGCGCATCTGTATCACCCAAGTTCATTTCAGCCAAGCGACTACGGTCGAATCGTGTTTATGTTGCAGGTTACTGATCTATGTCAGCTGCGCGCCCATCGCGGCTTCTGAGAAGCCACCAGACCGGCCATTGGGGAGCCGCGATCTGGTTCTGACCAGAAACGGTCACAACCGCACCGGCCGCCGTTGAAAAACTGGCGCTCGGGGCGATGAACCGCCGACGTCTTTGTGTACGTTGCAGAACGCGGGTGCGGCTTTGCCGACGTATCTGGCGTATATATAATCAAGCCAAGGGTTGACGAGGCCCTGTCCAGGGGATAGCGAGTGCCGTCCCGCCGAGCCGCGCGACAATCCGTCCTGGCGAATCTGGGATCCGCCAATCCGGCCGATGGCCCGAGTCGGAATTCGGCCTTGTCGGCCGGTCGACCCGTCTTCAATCGGGGGCAACGATCAGGGGTGAGTGCAACCCGAAGGAGTGCTGATGAAGCGCCTGCTCAAGACCTCCATCGTGTCGTGGTGTCTGTTTGCCGCGGGGCCGGCGGTGATGGTCTCTCCGCCGGCATCCTCGGCCGATACGCTCGAAGAGAACAAGCCCGTCGGCTCGGCGGTCCAGCAGGAGAAGTGGCTGGAGGGGCTGAGCCTCGTCGGCACGGGCAAGATCGACCAGGCCACGGAGATCATCAACAGCCTGGCCACGGCCGGAGTGAGCGACGAGCGGGTTGCTCATGTTCACAGTTGGCTGAGCGAATACGGCGAGTTTGAGGAAAGCCGTCGGGAGCGACTCGGCAAGGACTACAACAAGTACGTCTCTTGGGCCAAGGATGACATCGCGGCCGGGCGTCGGCACCAGGCGTTGGTCAGCATATCCATGGCCCACAGCGTTGCGGACGACCCGGACGAGTTCGTCAAGGAGCCCTGGGTTGTCGAGGCCGTTGAGAATGCGCTTCAGGCGGCGCAGGATTACGAGGCGAAGAACAAGTGGTACGCGGCCGCCCGGGTGTACGTTCGCCTGCAGGACCTCTATCCTCTTGACAAGGAATACCGGAAGGCTCTGGAACGATGCCAGGACCATATTCGCCTGGAACTGACCTATGAACCGGAGGCGGATTGGGAATCGGCCGTCGCGGACATCTCCAAGGACATGGCCTATGATGCCTTCCTCAAGATCTCCACAGACTACCTCAAGACCCCCGACTTCCGGGAGGCCGTGCTGGGAGCCCTGCGCCAGGTGCTGCTCATGACCAGGAGTCCCAAGCTGGCTGAAGTCTTCGAGAAACTCAACGACAAGGAGGCGGTGGCCGAGTTCTCGACGCGCGTGGAGGCGAGGCTCAAATTCGCCGAGGCCAAGGAATCGCTGACCGTGCACGAACTGATCGCGCACTTCGAGCGCGTTCTGGAGATTAACGAAGAAATCGGGTTGTTTCCGCAAACCGTGCTGGTCCGCGAGTTCACCTACGGCGCGCTGCAACCGCTGGACAGGTTCAGCGACATGATCTGGCCGTCCGACGTCCTGGAATTCAACAAGCACACGCAGGGGCGTTTCAGCGGCGTGGGCATCCAGATCCGCAAGAACGACGGTGAACCGATCCTGGTGGTATCGCCGCTGAAGGATTCACCCGCCTATCGGGCCGGCGTGCGCCCCGGAGATCTGATCACCAAGATCAACGGTAAGAACGCCGCCAAGTACACGATCACCAAGGCGGTTCGAGAGATCACCGGACCGGTGGGCACAACGGTGAATCTGACCCTGAAACGGCCGGGTGAAGAGGAGGAGTTCGAGCTCAAGCTTGAACGCCAGGAGATCAGCGTCGAGTCGATTAAAGGGTTTGATCGGGACGATCATGATGCATGGAAATATATGATCGATGACAAGCACAAGATCGCGTGCATACGCCTGACCAACTTTACGGAGAGCAGCGCCGACGAACTGAAAGAAGTCCTGGCCGGCTTGACCAAGCAGGGCCTGCGCGGCCTTGTTTTCGACCTGCGGGACAATCCGGGCGGGCCGCTGAAGGCGGCGGTAGACGTCTCGGGCATGTTCCTGCCGGCGAACAAACCGATCGTCTCAACAAAAGACCGAAACGGTTCCCCTTGGGAAGTGTCATCGCCAAGCGATACCTCATACACCGACTTCCCGATGATCATCCTCACCAGCCGCTATAGCGCCAGCGCTTCGGAGATCGTGACCGGAGCTCTGCAGGTTCACAAGCGGGCCCTGGTCCTTGGGGAACGAACCTACGGCAAGGGCAGCGTGCAACAGGTCCTGCCGCTGAACCGCAGCCGCATGGCCTTCCTCAAGCTGACCACACAGCTTTACTACCTGCCCGACGGCCGGTGCCTCCACAAGGATGACGACTCGGTCACCTGGGGAGTCGACGCGGACATTCCCGCGCGGGTGTTCCCCAAGGAGCGAATCAAGCTTTACGATCTCCAACTCAAGCGGGACATCCTCAAGGGCAAGAACCAGGACAAGCTCTCCGACGACGATATCCAGCGGGTGACGTCGTACCGCAGCACCAGCCAGCCGGGCAAGGGAGAATCCGAGAAGGGGACTCCGTCGTCGGCAACCTCGAAACCGGCTGCCGGCCTGGACACCGTTGAGGGAGATGAGACGGAGGGTGACGAGGAGGATGATGAGGACTTTGTCACCCGCGAGGACCCGAACGACTACCCGGAGAGCGATCCGCAACTGGACCTGGCGATTCTACTGATGCGGATTCGGCTCGAGAGCAACGAGCCGTGGCCAAGCCGCGCGACACAGATGGCCGCGACTCCGGCCCCGGTGAAAGCCCAACCGTAAACACCGTGCGCTGCCTCCAACGCGTGTGCCGCCGGCATTTCGGCCTCGTGGCTTGCGAGATGGTTGCCCTTTGGCGCACTTCGAGACTCAATGCAGGCAAAACAGACCGGTGACGTGATCCAGTCTCCTTCGGCGGATGCCGCTTTATAGGGGAATAAGCGTCTCTGGCCTTGCGATAGATTCTTAACCCGCACCCTGGGCCGGCTCCATTCCTGTGCGGTCCGGCCTCGCGATCAGGCTCACGATTGCCGTGGCACCCGGTGACGGTTCGGCGCCTCTGGAATGCCTTCCTTGAGTGCAGCTCCAGGAGACCGGGATGCGAGCCATTGCCCGCTTCCTGCTTGCGATTGCCTTATCTCTCCTTAGTTCAGCAAATACCCTGAAAGAATTGTTGACCATTCAATAGTGCTTAGATACTATACCGGCCATCACGGAGGCACATATGTTTCTGGGGTCCCAGGTTGCCCTGTTCCGGAGCGGCTTACGTCCGGCCGGTTTCTCGTTGATCGAGGTACTGGTCGTGGTGGCAATGGTCGCTCTGCTGATGGCGATTCTGCTGCCGAGCCTGTCGGGGGCGCGGGAACTGGCAAGGGCGGCCGTCTGCGGGTCGAATCTCAAGCAGATCAGCCTTGCGGCCACAGCCTACGGCCTGGAGCAAAGGGGCTGGCTTGTCGGCTCGCCCAATACCAGCGGTAACGGAGCGCCGCCCGGTTTCGCCGCCGGGGCCTACACACCCACGGCCAGTCGCGATCATTACCCCGCCCTGCAGGTGTTCGACTGGGCGAGCCCCCTTCTGAAGGAGTTCGGCACCCGCGCTCCTCGCGACTTCAAGCAACGCTACACAGCTGCGGTCAGCGCGGTGCCGCAGTGCCCGACAAACCGCCGCAGAACCGGCCCGGTCAGCTATCCCGAGCTGATGGACCTGATACCAGCCGACACGCTGGCGCCGAGCTACGCCATTTCACGATTCTTCACCTACGTCGGCGACAAGGCAAAGACCGGTGAGACAGCCGGCACCCTCTGGTGGCATGAAGACTGCATCCCTGCGCGGTACGTGCCCAAACCGGATCTGATCAAGCAGCCGGCGGGCAAAGCCTTTCTGGCCGATGCCCACATCGTCTCCAAGACCCGAGGCGAGATCGCCAATGCCAACTGGGGTTTCTCGTCGCAGGGTGCGTGGCGGTCGCACGACGAGGGGCCGGTGACCTATCGTGGCGATTTCCTCCGAAAGGAAATGTGGCGCCATCGGGGGACGATCAACATCGCGGCTTTCGACGGGCACATCGAGCGGCAGCGCGAGGGCGACAGCGACGCCGATCGCGGCAAGGGCCGCGACGCCCGGCGGGCGAAATGGTGGTTCCCGTCGGGGACGAGGACGGAGTTGCTTCCGTCCAAGGCCACCTGCGAGCCGGAGATTGTTGTGCCGTAAGCGATCCGGCGCAAATGGCAGGAGGCAGAGCCGGGAATAAAGGGAAGCCGGGGCTCACTAGAATTCGATGAGAGAGATACGCTACTATATTGACGTGGAAACCGGATATCCGCACTTGATGAAGCATGGGGTAACGACCGAAGAGGTTGAGCAGATTCTGGGCCGCCCCGGAGAGGATCGCCCTGGTTTGGAGGGCAGCCGAGTGGCTATCGGACAGACAGCGGCAGGCCGGTATCTGCGTGTCGTGTACGTGCCAGATGTCGGGCTTGACAGTGTATTTGTGGTAACAGCGTATCCTCTGGAGGGCAAACCTCTGGCAGGCTACCGGCGACGAATGCGGCGCAGGAGACGATCATGACACAAGCAGCATTTCCGGAGGGTTGGGACGAGCAGCGCGTGCGTCGAGTCCTGGATCATTACGAAGGTCAGACGGAGGATGAGGCTGTCGCCGAGGACGAGGCTGCGTATGAGGATCGGACGCACTCGCTCATGGAGGTCCCCGTCGAGCTTGTTCCCGCCGTCCGAAAGTTGATCGCCAAGCACAAGAAGGCGATGTGAACACTTCTCAGGGAAGCACGCGCGGTCTTTCATCGCAAGAATCACCCGGCGGATCAACCGCCGGGCTCATCAAGATGGCTCACCAGTCGCCGACGCTGCCGTCGGGGTAGAAGACGCGCTGGGGGAGTTCCTGCTGGAACGGGTGTTTTTTGACCTCGGCTTCGTTGATTTCGATGCCCAGGCCGGGCTTGGTGCCGGGGCGGACAATGCGTCCCTTCTTTTCTACAGCAAATACCTCCTTTACGACGTCCTGGCGCCAGGGGACGTCGAGATGGACGGCCTCGCAGATGATATAGCTCGGCGTGGCGAAACCGAACTCCAGCGACGCGGCGGTGCTGACCGGTCCCTGGGGGTTGTGGGGGGCCATGGCGACGCGGTAGACCTCGGCCATGGCGGCGACGCGCCGGGCCTCGCTGAGGCCGCCGACATGGGTGATGTCGGGCTGGATGATGCTGCACGCTTTCTTTTCGAGCAGTTCGCGGAAGCCGTGCTGGCTGATGAGCCGCTCGCCGGTGGCGATGGGCGTGACCACCGCACGTTGGACCTCGGCCAGGCCGTCGACCGTTTCGGGCCAGCAGGGCTCCTCGAACCAGTAGAGGCCGTAGGGTTCGAGTGCTTTGGCGAAGAGCACGCCCATCCGCGGCGACGGGCGGGCGTGGCAATCGACCATGAGGTCGATGTCGTCGCCGACCGCCTCGCGCATCGATCGGACGCAGGCTTCGGCGTACTTGATCGGGCGAAGACCCTCGATCGGCATGGTCCAGGGCACGGCCATGGTCTTGAACGCAGTGAAGCCGTCCTCGACCGCCTTGCGGGCCAGTTCGGCGAAGCGGGTCGCGTCGGCTGGGTTCGTTTCGTAGAAATCCTCCATCCGGCCGCCGCCGAGGTGGCAATAGGTGCGGATGTAGTCGCGGACCGGGCCGCCCCAGAGCCTGTGGCACGGGACATTGTGGATCTTGCCGACGATGTCCCAGAGGGCCAGATCGATCCCGCTCATGGCGGTGGCTCGGATAATGCCGTTGGCGTGCCAAAAGTGCTGACGGTACATCATCTGCCAGAGGTGCTCGACGCGCGTGGGGTCTTCACCGATCAGCAGCGGCTCGATGTCCTGAATCGCCCCGACCACCGCCCGCGTGTGCCACTCGAGCGTGGCCTCGCCCCAGCCCCACAGGCCGGGCTGATCGGTGATGACTTTGACGAAAACCCAGTTCCGCATCCGGGCGTTGCAGACGTGCGTTTCGATGGCGGTGATCTTCATGAACGAGTTCTCCTCTGCTGCCCCGATGGGGCATCCTTACTTGCGCCGCGATCTTATACCGTTGAATCGGACGGTATACCAGAGTCGGCAGATCCCGACGGCCGTGTGGGGGATGAACCATGCACCTTAAGCTGATCAGTTGCGAGGGCTTCGATGCGCGCCTTGAAGGGGTCTAACAGCCGGGTCAGGTATCGTCGGCGCCGTCCTCAGGAGGCAGTTCGTCGCTGGAGGGTTTTTGCAGATCGGCGAGGATCTGGTCGAGGATCTGGCGCATTTCGTCGTTGGTGAGGGGGTGAACCCGCACAGGCTCTGCGATCTGCGGATTGGCCCGCAGCACTCGCATGAGGTCAACGCGGTCCTGGAGTCGTTTTTCCTCGTTCCGCGGCCAGTCGTGGCGCTGGGTTCGAAGCTTGGCGACGGCGAGACCGACCAGGGAGACAAACCGGACGGGCGTTCCTTCCACATGCTCGATGGTGGGGGTCTCGAGGAGCGGAAGAAAACGCGTGTCGAGATTGACGTCGATGTCTACGTTGCTCGCCGGGTGCCGGAGTTGGATGTATCGGCGGCGGTCGAAAACAAGCTCCATACCGTATCGCGCCCAAGGTTTGGCGTCGCTGATGGGCTTGAACTCGCGCCGAGAGGTCACAACGTCAAGATCAACGGTATATCGAACCGCAGTCGAGTACAACTGCAGGGCAACTCCCCCTGTGATTGCGTAGGGCACCTGGAAGTCGTCGAACATTCGGACGACGGCCAGGAGCGCGGATCGCTTGTCCTGTTGCAGGTCTTCTCTCAAGACGAGGCCCTCCAGGCTGAAGAACTCAGCCAATCGGGGGGAGGTGAAGGAACTCGCGTCTGTCGGGGGCGGGTCCATGATGGTTCATTCTACGAACATCCAGGGCGATGAGCAATCGAGAAGAGAAGGGCATGATCGGCCTGCCGCGGACTGCCTGACTGATTCGGACGCTTGGACCTGCTGCCGAGGAGTCGGTCCCCTGCCCTCAGCAGGGGGCGATGGTGGCCTCTGAAAAAAGCCCGACGGTTCAGTGTGCTTTTCCCGAACTCGCCCCCTTATGGTGCGCGGCATCCTGAGCCTGCCACCACTTTTTCCAGGCCTCAAGCCTCTCCGCTACGTTCTTGGCTTCCCTGTCGTTCTCCGGCTGACTGTCGAGCCAAAAGGCAGGAGCTCTTCCTCCCCTGGGTTTCGAGGGCAGCGGTGCCGGTAAGGTCTGTCCGGTAATTGCAGTCAAGAGCGGATATGCCATGTGGTGGCTTCGCGTGATCGGTCCGTCGTAAGGCGTCTCATCGGCAACGATTGTGCGATCTGTCAGCAGGCCGATGAGTGCAGGAACCACCCGGCGTTTCTGCTCGTCCGTCATTCGTCCCGATGCGAACTCCTTATCGAGAGCCTTGTAGGCCAGGAAGGCGGGAGCAAGGATCCGATGCACGAGGGGTCGAGAAGTGACCACCTGTTGTCCGGAGAGTGATCGCAGGCAGTCAAGTGCAGCGTCGACATCCTGGGGCGGCCTCGTGCACAACTCGCGGTACGCTTCACCTAGCTCGTGAAAGAGGAGGATTAACTTGTCACCGACCTCATGAGTGCCGTTGCGGACGTACGGTTCTTCTACCTGAAGACAGAAAGGAAAGGCATAAGAGGGATCGAAAAGTGTATCGCTCCTGAAAAACGTAAGCTGCTCGCGCCCGGCCTCACTCGGCGTGGAAGCGTTTCCATAACTGACGTCTCCCCAGGGGAAGGCAGGCGCGCCAATCGCAAAGGGGTGTCGTTGAGCGACCCCCAGCGCCACCCACAGCAATATACCGTCTCGACCTTGAGGGACCGGTCGGCGTCCTTCGCTCGTCTCGACCTCCCGCATTCCCCCTTCAATCCTGACGTAAACACCCGGAGGGCACGCGACTCTTCGAATCCTGACGCTGGCCATCGCCTTTTCGCCCAGATACGGATGGTCGGGAAGGGCCTGTGATACCCGGCGCAGGTATTCAAGCAGCAGTCTTTCCGCGGCATCGAGGCTTCGGCTGACATCAGTGAAGTTCTGTTGAACCTCCTCCTGTTGCTGCCGCAGCTTGCCAAGAATCGCCGCCCGCACCAGTTCCTGTGCCTTCGGCGTATCAGGCAGAGCCTCCATGATCCACTTGACTTGTGGCCCGCCTTGGGCAAAAAGCAGATACGATTCCCCCGTCCGCAGTCCGACGGATCGGCCGTCTGCGGCTATTTGGTCAATCTCGGGATCACCGAAGAAAACACGGCCAATCTTGATCGTGGGACATGCCTGTACCAAGGGGTGCTTCCCGACCGTGATCGTCTCCTCTCTAACCGTGCCTGTGCAGATCAGGCTGAAGACGGGAAGGCTCTTAACCGCTCGCGCAATTTGATCAAGGTCGGATGGGTCCGATGGGGCCGAGGCTGTTGACCCTGGTCCGGGTGCTGCGGTGAGCCCCACAGAGGTGAACGGCAGACTACAGACGCTTAACCAAATTGACCAGCGGGTCATTGGGCTCTCCTTCGGACGGGCATTCTCGTGTCCCATCATTGGACGCGCGCGGGAGCGAAATTGTTCCCGCGCGTGCGAATTCGCTCGCCCCACATCGCCGATGTACTGGCTCGGTTGCCCGTGTCTCGCTGCGGGCGCCCCGCGGCGCAGTGGCGGGAGACGAGATTCCCTCAAGTGCCAAGTGGACTACTGATTTCAATCGTTGCTCAGACTGCCGATTTCGTCCCCCACGCTTGGGGTGGGGCACCCGGCTGGCAGCCGCTCCCTTGCGGTCGCGGTTCTGAAAACGATCATCGTGGATCCATCCATCCCTTTTCAGCGGAATCGATCGTCGCTCCCCCACCTCCGGAGGAGGTGGGGCACCCAAAAGAAATCCCCCATCCGCGGCGGACCGCGGATGGGGGATCGGGGTTTCGGTCGGTACTGCGATTACGAATGGCCGACGGGGGCCGTCGGCCCTACTTCAGAAGTTCATGGTCATCAGGAACTCCGCGTTGGTCCGGACCTTCAGGAGGCGGCTGCGGAGCAGCTCCATGGCCTCGACCACGTTCATATCGCTGAGCACGCGGCGGAGCTTGTAGACCAGCTCCAGCTCGCCCGGGTCGAGCAGCAGCTCTTCCTTGCGGGTGCCGCTGGCGTTGATGTCGATGGCCGGCCAGGTGCGGCGGTCGACGAGGCGCCGATCCAGGTGCAGTTCGCTGTTGCCGGTGCCCTTGAACTCCTCGAAGATCACTTCGTCCATCTTGCTGCCGGTATCGACCAGGGCGGTGCCGATGATGGTCAGCGAGCCGCCTTCTTCGATGTTACGGGCGGCGCCGAAGAAACGTTTGGGCTTCTGCAGGGCGTTGGCATCGACACCGCCGGTCAGGATCTTGCCGGAGTGCGGGACTTCGGTGTTGTAGGCCCGGGCCAGGCGGGTGATCGAGTCGAGCAGGATCACGACGTCATGGCCGTACTCGACCATGCGTTTGGCCTTCTCGATGACCATCTCGGCCACCTGCACGTGGCGGCTGGCGGGCTCGTCGAAGGTTGACGAGATCACTTCAGCCTTGGTTGCCCGCTGCATCTCGGTGACTTCCTCAGGGCGTTCGTCGATCAGCAGAATGATGACGTAGCACTCGGGCTGGTTGGCCGCGATGGCGTTGGCCATCTTTTGCATGAGTACGGTTTTGCCGGTACGGGGCGGGGCGACGATGAGCATGCGCTGGCCCTTGCCGATCGGCGTCACCAGGTCGACCACGCGCATGTTGATCTCTTCGGAAGTCGTCTCGAAACGCACGCGGCCGTCGACGCCGAGTTTGGCGGTCTTGGCATCCTTGGGGCCCGGGTGCAGCGGCGTCAGATCCTCGAAGTTGGTTTTCTCGGTGACGCGATCGGGATCCTCGAGGTTGATCGCCTCGACCCGCAGGAGGGCGAAGTACCGCTCTGACTCCTTCGGCGGGCGAATCTGGCCGGCGACGATGTGTCCGGTTCGCAGGCCGAAGCGCCGGATCTGCGACGGGCTGACATAGATGTCGTCCGGGCAGGGGAGATAGTTGTACTCCGGGTTGCGGAGAAAGCCGAAGCCGTCGGGCAGAATCTCAAGCACGCCCTCGCCGTACATCAAGCCGTTCTGGCGAATTCGCTCCTTGAGGATCTTGAAGATCAGCTCAGCTTTGGTCAGACCCGTGTATTCGGCGAGGCCCTCCTGCCTGGCGATCTCGTGCAGGGCATCGACGCCGAGCTTCTGCAGGTCCCTGATATGCAGGTCGCCTCGCTTGACCTCCTCGTACTTGGCGTGGGTCTCGGCGTCGATCGTCGACGTCGTCGGGACGGGCGCCTCGGTGGCGACGGCCTCCCGAGAAGACGCCTCGGCAGCCGGCTCGTTGACATCGGCGCCGAACGAGACGTCCTCGTCCTTCACCGGTGCCGCCGGCACCGGCGGGTCATCCCTCACCGTTCTTCGACGTCCGCCGTTGCGGTTGACCGAACCCCTCGGCTTGTCGCTGGCTCTCGCCATTCTGGCATACCTCCTCGTATTCATGGCCGGGGCTCTTACCCCAGCAAAAGTCTTCTCAAGTTCAAGTTGTTTTACCGGCGTCACACCCGGAAGTCGCTGGACTGTTTGGAGTGCGGGGTCTGTTAGTCGGCGAGTATCCGGGAAAAAACGTCTTCCACCTGCCTGCGGAGGTCAGCTATATCCGAGTTGTTGACCACCCTATAATCGGCACGATCCCTCTTCGTGTCCAGTGACAACTGCGATTTCTCGAATCGCTCCAGATCCTCCGGCGTCCAACCCCGCTTGCGAACCCGATCCGAGCGAACAACCTGATCCGCATCGACGAAAATCAGATAATCGCATTCCTCGGCAAGCCCCACTTCGTGCAGCAGCGGGGCATCCAGCACGATCGCTCGCACGGACGGATCGGCCTGGTAGCGGTCGGCCAACTCTCGGCGTCGCCGGTCGATTCGAGGATGAACCAGATCTTCCAGGCGTTTCCTCTGACTCGCGTCGGCGCCCACGATCCGCCGGATCGCTGCCCGGTCGGCATGCCCATCAGGCCCCGCTACTCCCATCCCCCACCACTCGCGAAGTTGCCGGAGGACCTCCGGCGAATCGAGCTCCTCGTGATTCAGCCGGTCGGCGTCGATCACCCCGGCCCCCAGGTTCCGAAGGAGTCCCGCCACGGCGCTTTTGCCCGACCCTATGCCGCCGGTAAGACCGATGATCGGCTTGCCGGGCTTCACGATCCGTCGTTCCCTTCAATCAGTGATGCCGTTACCCCTGGGAGAGACGCTTCGAAGCGTCTGGCCTCATGCCCGCGCGGGTTTATGTCTCAGCTGCCGCCGGGCTTCGCCTATTCGCGCCCCCGTTGATCTCTTTGTTTCTCCATCCTCGGCATCCTGTCCGATGACCATGGCAGGCCACTCGCGGTATGCGCGGCGCCTCGCAACAAACATCCTCGTCAGGAGTAGTACTCACCTACGGTCCAAAAGGGAAACCGACGAGTGATGGAGATGGTACCCGATGCTCCCGAGTTCTTGCGCCACCCGGGAGTGCCGCCAAAAACCAATCGAGATACCCAAGTATAACGGCAAGTTCGGCTATTGTCATCCCTTTTATAAGTGATTTCGGCGCGTTTTGCAAACCGGGGATCAGCCGCCGGCATGGCTTTGCGAGTCCCGCCCTTGCCTGCAATCGGTAAGTCCTTGTGAAACATTATGTTACGTCATAACAGGTGGTAGCAGACCAACTCGACCAGGTTGCCGGCCGGATCGAAGACATAGAGCCGCCGATCATAGTATCCCCAACCCCGTATCTCTTGCCAGAAGACCCGCTGTTCGGTGAGACGTTCGACGTAGTCGCGAAGGGACGCGACCTGGATCAGAACTCGCCGGCGGTCCTCTTCTCCCAGAGGACTGCGCAGGCGCACCACGATGCGCGGCCCTCGTCGACGATCGCCGCGGAAGACCTTCCGATGTTCGTCCGACTCTTCGGGAAGATGATCCAGGCCCACCAGTTCCGTGTAGAACGCGACCACCTGCTCGGCCTGCTGCGGCAGCGAGGCCATGTTCACGTCAGTCAGAGCCAGGATCCTCGGGATCGGCATGCGTATGCACCTGTGCCGGGAAGCCTCCCGCGGGCCGACTGACGGCAGTGGCCGTTGAGGCCTCTGCCTGTCCTTGATCCCGAGAACGCATGACAACCAGGAAAAAACTCGGGATCAGAATCGGCCTCACAAAAAACGTGTCGATCAGCACTCCCAACGCCAGGCTGAACCCGGCCTGCTGCAAAAGGGTCAACTTGCCTGCCCACAGAGAACCGAGCGTCGCGGCCATGATCAGCCCGCAATTGCTGATGACCGCGCCGGTGCTCACGATCGCCCGTCGAGCCGCCTCAGCCCGCCCTGCTTGCGGAAGTTCCTGGAACAACCGGGCCGCCAAGAAGATATTATAGTCCTGCCCGACCGCCACCACGATCACAAACACGATCAGCCGAACCTTCCAGTCCAGACCATATGTTCCCATCACCTGGGTGAAGAACAGGTCGCTGAGGGTGACGGTCGCTCCAAACGTCAGCCAAGTGGCCAGCAGCATGAACAGCGTCAGCCGCAGGTGGCGAATGAGACCCAGGACAATCAGCCCGATCACCAGCGTGGCCAGCAGCATGACACGACGTTGATCAGCCTGGACCACATCGCGAACCGAAAGCACATAGGGGGTCAGGCCCGATCCGAGAATCTCAGCCTTGCCGTATCTGTCGGCGAGCTGGCCGGCCTCCTCCCGGCTTATCATCATGGCCTGTTCGACAATCGTCATCGCCTCGGGCGAGAAGGGCAGGTGGTCGATCAGGATTTCCAGCCTGAGCACCTCTGAGGATTTGGAGACATAGAATTCGGCGGCAAGCTGTGAGAGCAGACTCGCGAGTTGCGGCGGCATGCCGGTCCTCTGCTTGCGGCCCAGCGGGGCACCGAGGGAATAGACATCGTCGACGCCGCCCATGGGGGCGATCCGGTCGGCAACGGACTGGCTGAGCTGCCGCAAGTCGGACGAATCGACCGGCCGTTCGAATTCGATCATCAGGGCGCTGGCGTAAAGCTGCGATTTCTCGAAGTGCCGGCTCATCAACTCGAAGCCGCGGGCTGACGGCGAATCGGGCGGCAGTTCGCTCAGCGAATCGAATCGGGCAGGCAGCCGCAAGGAATACAACGCCGGCAGACCCAGCAACAACGTGCCGGCCAGCAGACAGAGTATGGGGTTGCCGGCTACGATTCCCGCCAACCTGGGCCACAGGTGTCGCTGGCCGATGCTGGACCCCCCGGCCGCACCGACTGGCCAGAAGAAGGCTCCCCGCAAGGCTCTGCACAAGGCCGGGGCCAGCGTCAGGGCTGCGAGCAGGCCGATGGTCAGCACGATGGCCAAAACCTTGCCCGCGTTCCGGGTCGGCCCCAGATCGGTGAACGCCAGCGTGGACAGGCCGCAGATGGTGGTGGCCGCACCGGCGAGAATGGCCGGACCGGCGAACCGCGTGGCCGAAACGGCGGCCGGCTCATACGCAAGCCTTGCCTGCAGCGACTCGCGGTACCGCGAGATCCAGAACAAGGCGTAGTCCACGCCGGCACCGAAGATGAGCACTACGGCGAAGATCCGCTCCATGTCGGACACTTCCCAGCCGCCCTTGGCCAGGGCCGCCAGCACCACGAAGGCAAGAAACACGCTGGCCCCGATGGACACGAGCGGAACGACCACGCCCACCGGCGAGCGGTAGACCAGAGCCAGGATGGTCAGCACGGCCACGATCGTCACGAGGGTGGTGCGGTCCAGGGCCTCCTCGGCCTTGAGGGCGTAGTCGCGGCCGCCAACCGCGCTGTCGGTCATCTCGACCGTCAGACCCGGGGGCCGCTTCATGTCGCCGAGGGCCTCATCGATCGCGTTGACCGCCCGGGCGGTGACGGGACTGATGAAATTGGTGGGCAGATTGACCAGGGCCATGGCGGCCTGGCCGTCCGGACTGACCAGCCGCGGCTTGAGGTAGGGCACATCGGGAGACAGGATCCGGTCGGAGGCGTCAACACCGGTGACCGGCGCGGCCGCCTTGGCCGCTTGCCGGGCGGCAGCGCCCATCCAGGTGAGGTCGGCCGGCTCCAGGCCGGAGCCGCGGTAACCGACGATCACCACCCGGCTGCGGGCCGCCAGGTCGGGAAACGCCCGATGAATCAGCTCCACGGCCCGGTTGTGGGCACAATCGGCGGGCAGCAGCGAGTCGGTCTTGGGCGGCGGAGCTGGCTCGGCGCGAAATGCCCAGAAGGCACTGCCCCCAATGACCAAAACCCAGACGGTAATCAGGATTCCGGGCCGGCGGGCAATCAATTGTCCCAATCTGGCGAACATCGGTTGTGGTTTGTAGCCGCCAGCGGCCTCGGCCACAAGCGCCGGGGCACAATATCTGCGGGAACAGGGCATTCGTTGAAACGCCAACTGGCACAAGAGTGTGATCTGCAGACATGCCGGCGTCTGAGCACTTGATAGCGGGACTGCGGCAGGGAAACCATCAGGCGTGTTTCTCAGTCTCGTCCCAGCGGGCCTGATAGGACCTTTTCACATCGTCGGCACAGTGCCGCGGCGTTGGAATCGCTGAGTTGCTGACGGTGTCGTCCAGCCGGCCGGCGATAGGGTCGTTCACGATTGACTGAGTGTCACGGACACCCGTCCGGACGGTCCGGCGCACACATCGTGTTATCCTGGAAGATCCATGTTATCCTATTGTCTTTGCCACTGGCGGTCTGCTCCAGCGTTCCTCTGGTTGCGAGGTGTCCGATGGCATCCATCACGGTTTTCCTGTCTGGTGCAGTGCTGATGATCAACACGTGGACAACGACGGGTGATCGACCGATCGGCAACCCGGCCGTCGGGCGTTCCGTGGTGATGGCCACGCATGGGGCCGTGGCCACCAGTCACCCGCTTGCTGCCCAGGCTGGCATTGACATCCTCAAGCAGGGCGGCAACGCTGTTGACGCCGCCATCGCCGCGAACGCCGTGTTGGGGGTGGTTGAGCCCATGAGCTGCGGCATCGGCGGCGATCTCTTCGCGATCGTGTGGGACGCCAAGAGCCGCAAGCTTTACGGTCTCAATGCCAGCGGGCGATCCCCTTACGCCGCGAGCATCGACTACTTTCGATCCAAGGGCCTGGACGCCATCCCCAAACGCGGGCCATTGAGCTGGAGCGTTCCGGGGTGCGTGGGCGGTTGGGAGTCGCTGCGCTCGCGGTTCGGCAGCAAGGGCTTCAGCGAAACCCTTGCCCCGGCCGTCGGATACGCTCGAGAAGGCTTCCCCGTCACGGAAATCGTCGGCAACGAGTGGGGCAACACGGAGGCACTGTTGAAGGCGAGCCCCGACGCCGCCAAGACATATCTCAAGGACGGCCGGGCCCCGCGCGTGGGCGAGAAGATGACCAACCCGTACATC
This sequence comes from Phycisphaerae bacterium, assembly GCA_030372985.1. Lineage (GTDB taxonomy): Bacteria > Planctomycetota > Phycisphaerae > UBA1845 > PWPN01 > JAUCQB01. The sequence goes on along the minus strand of JAUCQB010000021.1, from coordinate 11,504 downwards.
GCCGCAACCTACGAGAGAATCGCCGGTGCGGGCGCGGCTGATTTCTACAAGGGCGATATCGCCCGGCAGATTGCGGCTTTCAGCAAGGCCAACGGCGGCCTCCTGACCTTGAAAGACCTGGAAGACCACCGTTCAACGTGGGTCGATCCGGTCAGCACCACCTATCGCGGCTACGAAGTGTGGGAACTTCCGCCCAACGGTCAGGGCATCGCGGTGCTGGAAATCCTCAATTTGCTTGAGCCGTTCGACATCAAGGGCATGGGCCACAACTCGGCCGAGTTTCTGCATCTGTACATCGAGGCGAAGAAACTCGCGTACGCCGACCGGGCCCGGTTCTATGCCGATCCCGAAGTGGCCAAGGACCTGCCGATCAAGCCGTTGATCTCGAAGGAATACGCGGCGGCCCAGCGCAAACGAATCGACCTTCAGCGGGCCGCCCTGGAGGTGCCGCCGGGCGACCCGAAGCTGGCTCTCAGCGAGACGGTCTATATCACGGTGGTGGACAAGAACCGCAACTGCGTTTCGCTGATTCAAAGCATCTTTCTCGGCTGGGGTTCGGGGCTGGTGCCGGGGGATCTAGGTTTTGCCCTGCAGGATCGCGGGATGCTGTTCAGCCTGGATCCGAACCATCCCAACCGCATCGAACCGCACAAACGGCCGTTTCATACGATCATTCCTTCGATGGTCACGCGCGACGGCGTTGCCTGGCTCTGCTTCGGCGTCATGGGCGGCGACATGCAGCCCCAGGGACAGGTGCAGGTGCTCTGCAACCTGATCGATCACGGGATGAACGTGCAGGAGGCCGGCGAGTCGGCACGCTGCGCCCACTATGGGTCAAGTACTCCGACCGGCAAGCTGATGGCCGACGGCGGCGAAGTCGTCGTTGAGTCAGGGATTTCGGACGAGGTGATCGCTGCTCTCAAAGCCAAGGGACACAAGGTCACCCGCGGCCGAGGGGGCTTCGGAGGCTACCAGGGCATTCTGATTGACCATGCCAACGGCGTGCTCCAGGCCGCATCTGATCTGCGTAAGGACGGCGCCGCCATCGGCTATTGAACAATCCCCGGCGAAAGGGCCGGCAGGCTCCACCCCGGGCATGTTACCCGAGCCCGCCAGGCCCGATATCGCCGGATCATATAGGGTCACGGTCACGGCGGGCAGCAGACGGCGCGGTCTGTCCACCTCATCCGTCACCTGCGTCTTTTAACCACCAAATGCTTCTTTCCCGGAACAGCGGCCTGACGGTCCGACAGGTTTGTGGTCGGACGGCGTAGCGGTCTCTTGTCAATCGAGGACGAACACCCGTGTTTCGGCGGGCCGAGCGTATTCCTGCATCTCGGAGATGCTGGAGATCGGGAGAGGCTGCGCCTGCTCCCGGATTTTGGAGGGCACGTAAGCCCGCCCACACTGACGGCAGAACTGCGGCCGGCCCCTACGCCGGACCGGCACAATCTGCGGGTGTTCACAATGCGGACAAAGCATGTATAGCGGCACAGGAAACACTCCTTCTCATGGGCACCTGCCGGGCTCGCCCTTGCTTCCCTCTTGTCCAGGCTCTATGCGGCCCCGAGCCTGACCGGCAGGTCCCCAGGAATGGGGAATCTACTGAATATTGGACACCTATGTCGGCGAAAAGTTGCATCGAGTTTGAGGGATTCTTCCGGTCCAGCGGGAAGATTGTACATCCTTATTCAGAAAGGGTTTATCGTTCTTGGACGCCCTGTCGTCGCAGGCGATAAACGGTCTGACTGAACGCAAGGATCGATGCCGACGATGCTTAGGGTATATTTTCAGAATGTGAAATGATTTCCTCACCCGATTGGGAAAATGGCTCCGCAGCTCCCGGGGCCGCGCTGCAACCGGGCGGATTCATGAGGAGGGGGCTTGGGGCCGACTGTAAGCCGCCTTCCCGACGGTCCGGACGAGGTGCGAGGTGGTTCGCCGGCCACGGATCACTTCTTCCGCTGCATCTTCATCAGCAGGTAGATCTCACCTTGGTGGTTGGCCTCGTCATGACTGGCATGGGTGATCCAGTACCAGAGGGGCTTCTCGGTGCCGAGGGCCTTGTTGGGTGACGGACCCTCCAGGTCGCGTTTGCCCACCGCACCAATGATTTCCTGCAACCTCGGCAACTGGGCGACGAGGCGTTCGCGGATCTCGTTGCGGTCGGGCCAGTGCTGGGTTTCCTTCACCGGCCGACAGAACTTCCCGAAGGTTTCGGCCCAACCGGCCGGAAGCTCGCTCTTGCAGGTCACTGCGGCGATGCCCAGGGCATCCTGCACCCACAGCACGTGGCCGGCATACCACAGGATGTGGTTCGACAGCCCCGGCGGCGAGTACATCAACTCTGAATCCTTCACATCGTCGAACAGCCGCAACGTCTTGGCCCGGACTTCGCCGGCCAACCCCGCCAACAGCCCTGCGTCTTTGCTCAGATCGATCGACATGCCTTTTCTCCTCGTACGGAAGACTTCGTTGGCCGAGAAGACCTCACAAACATTATAGCACTGCTGAGAGCCACGACGCGTTTCTGTTCGCTCTTTGGCTGTTTGTGAAAACGGTAGGGTCGTAACCGCTGAAGGTGGCGCAGACCTGCCGGTCCTGGCTGCAGCATATGGTAGGTCTCGGTCGCCACGGCGACCCCGCCAGGGGGAGGCAGGCTTGACACTACCCTACCGACTGGGTGATTCGTAGTCGGAGCAGACGTCGTCGACGTGCTCGGATCTGCCGGCCGGCCTGGTTTTCTTATACCAGCCCTTCTCGATGAACTCTTTGAGCGGGCCGTCGCGATCGGCCGGCGGCGGCGGGTCATTCTCTTGCCTTGTCGGTGTCCACCGGGGAGGTCTGAGTGGCAGGGGCCGAGTGTACGCTCGCGATGTGCGGAAAGGCCACATTGACAAGGTCTTCGCTCTTGATGAACACGTGCCAGCGCCGGCGAGGAATGCCTTCAAAAGCGGTTTGAAATCGCCTGGCGTTAGGCGACTGGCTGCCAACCGCCCGGATCAGTATGAAGATGACCTGATCGGGATACTTGCGGGCAAGCAGACCATACACTTCCGGGTCTTTCTCGCCCGAATCGCCGACGAGGATGAACTGCCGCTTCGGGAACGACTTCATGACCGGCTCGATGACTCCGAGTTTGTACTCGATCGGATCGGCGAACAACGACAGGAATCGCGAGTCTTTCCAGTAGAACGTCTTGAGATGAAACGCTCCAGCCGGGAAACCTTCCTTGTCCATGAACTCGGTCAGCGGTTCGTACAATTGCCAGGGACTGGCGGAGACGAAATGGATGACGGCGCCCCCTTGAGCCCACCGTTGATACAGCTCCGCCATGCCGGGCACGGATCGATAGGGTCGGAGGAACGTGTTGTCGATCATCTCCTCGTGGTCGGTCACCTCGGTGATTTTGATCGTATCGTCGATGTCGGAGATGACCGACAGGCCGGCCGGTTCGACCAACACGGTCATGGCCGAGAAGCGCCGCTTGTCCGAGTCGGGCATCACCACTTCCAGCTCGATCCAGCGTCGTCCGAACTTGTCCGGCCGGGACAACGGGTCGGCCTCCTCAAGCGACAACCGGATGTTGCCTTTGAAGTGGCCGTTGCGATGCGACGGGCCGACGGTCACCGTCCGGCTGCCGACACGAAGAACGAGCTTCTTGCCGCGCTCGTTGTCCACCAGGAAAGCTGCTGCCCGCCGGTGGAAGAGCGTTTCACCGGCGTGCTCGTCGTCGACGTCCAGCGCTTCACGCAGAGCCGCCAGGACGGCCGCTCGGCGGATGGAGTCGGTTTCGGGCTCGAAGATCCAGCCATGAATCGGGATTATCCATTCCTTGGCGTCGGTGTCGAGGCGAGTGGCGGTATTGAAGAACACAACTTCCTCGTCCTTGGCAATGTCTGACTGTGCCGCCGAGACCGCCACGAGCAGGAGGTGAAGACAAGCCGACACGCACATGCTCCGGCGCCATGTCCGCGGCCGTGCCTGGAAAGGCAAGGAAGGGACACGTTTACGGGCGTCTGCGGCATACGCGATCATGCCTACAGCGTCATCGCTAACGATCCTCGCGTCAAGGTCGTATCGGGAGGTGGAAGGCTGAATGGTATGGAACCTCCATGACGCCAAGGCGCCGAGAGGATAACGAACGAATGTGAGACCGCGGAACACGCTGAATACGCCGAAGGGGGGGGCACCCGGGCCGGTTCTATCATGAGATAAGCCTTGACCTGGCGTGGGAAGGACTGGGTTTGTCTGAGAACGCTTGTGAAAAGGGTAGGGCACGGTCGGAGCCGCCGGAGGCGGCGGAGACCTGCCGGCCCGAGCTCAACAATATGGCAGGTCTCGGTCGCCGCGGCAATCTCCATTCGGCCCGAGCTCATGGCCGAGGGCGACGCTGCCCTACCGAGTGCTTGCGGCGATTTTGACATATGCTCTCATTTGATGCACTCGGGATCGCTTGCAACCGACGGTCCGCTGATGCAGCCCGAGAAAAGAACGATGTCGGCGCTGTCGACATCGTTGTCTGTGTCGAGCGACGCTCTTTCGCAACCGGTATCGGCCGACGGGATGCCCGGCCCGGACATGCAGGCCTGAAACAGGCCGAAGTCGACCTGGTCGACGTCGCCGTCACGGTCGAGGTCCGGTCTGGCGGTAGGGCATCCGCTCAGCGTCACGTGCGAACCGGGAGGTGTATTGGGACATTCGTCAGCGCAATCCATGACCGCATCGCCATCGGCATCGCTGTCCGGGACGCCGCAGCCACAGAAGCCGGGAGCGGCCTTAAGAGGGTCGTCCGGGCAGCCGTCGCAGACGTCTCCCCAGTTGTCGCCGTCGGCATTCGACTGGTTTGTGTTCGGTACCAGGGGGCAGTTGTCGCACGCGTCACCATACTCATCGCCGTCGGCGTTCCCCTGGAGCGGGTTCCAGGTCGCCGGGCAGTTGTCGAATTTCGGATGGTCGGCATACGCCTGGCCCAGCGCTCGAATGTCGAAAACCTCGCCGTCGCCGTCCAGATCGACCTCGGCGTCATGCAGCGCACAATGCTCCCACTGGATAGCCCCGCCGGCCTCCCACACATGCATGTTGTTAACGAACCACGCCCAGCGTTGCACCCATCGTCCCTGGTCATCGGTCATCCCGTTGGCATGGCCGCCCGACAGGAGGACCTCGAACGAGCCGAGCAGAAAGTCGATCATCCACTGGGGATCGTGGTCATTCAGCAGGCCGTACTCGGTGATGATCAGGGGCTTGTTCTGTTGCCCCTTCGCGGCCATCCAGTCGCGGAAGGTGCTGAGCTGATTGGCCAGATCGTCAAGCTCTTCCTGCACGGTCGCCTTTGTCCAGACGTACGGGTGAATGTTCCACACGTCGACCGGCCAGGTCTCCCCGTACTCGTTCAGATAGGCGTCCCAGATGGCATCGAGCAGTTCGTAAGGCGTGCCGGTGAAGCCCGTGCGGTTGTAGTGGACGGATGTGATGACCGATCCGTTGGCCACCTTGAACGTGGGGTTGATGGCCTTGAGGCCGTAATAAAACGTGTGATAATCCTGGGCATATTGCAGCGGCGTACGCCGATCATCCCAGATGATCTCATTTCCGATCAGCCACGTCGTGCCGTCGGGATACAGGCCGGGGTTCGCGTTGAGGTGATCCGCGATTTGCGACAACGTGGGATGCACGCCGGGCCCCCAGCCCCCGACCAGCGGCATGTACTCGACGCAACGGCTGCCGGAGGCGTCACAGACGATTCCCTGCTGCCAGTTCCAGTTGAAGTACCACCCGAGGCCCAGCGCGTTCCATGGCTCGTCCGTCGGACGGTAGCTGTCGAAGTCCTCCAGGTTGGTCGTGGCTTGCCCGTCGATCATGTTCTGCGTGGCCACGCCGACCCCGAACCGCCAGTGCTCCGGCTCGCCGGCCGGCGATGTCCCTGCGGCATACACCCACAGGCCTGCCGCGAGGAAAAGTGCCCGGCCGATAGTCATCATGCCCGTCTCCCGTCCCCGGGGATACAAACACGGCTCAGCGCCAATTTCGCGGGGACCGCCGCCTTCCGCGGATGCTCGGGGAAGCCTCCTGGCCGTCAGAACGTCCGGCCGCAATGGGATCGCCCACGTACACCTTGGCGATGATCGGGCCCTGTCGCGCGTCAGTCGTCGCAGGCCGGATCTGCGGGTATTCCCGGACCACTGGCACAGGCCTCGAAAGCGACCAGGTCCTGCTGGTCAAGAGCGTCGTCCGGTTGGCCGTTGGCACCGCTCACATCCATACACCGGCAATCCTCTGATAGTGACGGGAAGAGCCCCGCCGGATCACCCGTGCCGGTGATGCAGGCTTGGAGAATGGCGAAATCCGACTGATCGACGTCGCCGTCGTCGTTCACGTCAAACACGGGGCTGTGATAGCAGCCCGGGCACACGCCGGGGATGTGACAGTCCGTGTCGTCGCAATCCACGTCGCCGTCGTAGTCGTCGTCGATACCGTTGGCGCAGTCCGTTTCCGCGTCCGGCACCTCAGCGGTATAGACGTACCGAAGGTTGTCAACCCACACAGTCACCCTCTCGCCCAGCGCGCAGTCCGCGAAGGCTCCCTGCGGCCCGTAATCCACCAGCAGGTGCATCCCCGCCGAGGTCAGAGAGGCGCCCTCGGTGTTGGCAACGGTGTTGACCGTTACGTCCTGCCAGCCCTCCTCGGGCGGCGTGTCAGGGGCCACCGGCAGCACGTCGACGAACACGGACTCACTGGTCGAGCCGGTGGAGGGACCCGTCAAAGCCATCCATATCTTCGTGGTGATGTCTGAGGTATCGCCAGTTCCTTGGATATCCTCCCGGCGCACCGAGATGACGAAATGCCCGGGCTGGCCCGGAACGGGCGCCGGCAGGCCTTGCGCGATTCTCGCCGCTTCGAAATCGAGCGACTGCTCGCCGGTGCTGCCGCAACTGGGACTCGCCGTATTGTCATACGTGATCCACCAGTGGTCCCAGGAGCCAAAAGGCGTGTCGGACAGGTTTTGAGAACACGTCAAGGTGGGTATCTCGCCGATCGCGAAAGACTGGCTTGCGTAGCCCTGTATGCGGATCGTGTTGTCACCAAGCATATCCGCCGGCCACCCGTTGTTTTTCCACTGGTGGTCCAGGCTGTTGTTGCCGTATAGGTCGCAGTCCGGGTGATTGGTCGTCACGCCCTCCGGGCATGCCGCGCAGCCGATCGGGTCCTCGAACTCGCCCATGCACCCGCAACCGTCGAACGACTCCACCAGCATGCTGATCTGGACTTGGGCGGCTTGGCCGGGCAACACAGAGACCGCCAGCACGAGGCTGAACACGAGTACTCCAAGAATTCTCATTGGCTTTCTCCTTCCGGAAGGTGGGCCGTCTCCTGCAAACGGGCCCGCTACCCGAATCCTGCTGAAACGATCTCCACGCAGCCTGCCGTCATTGACTGACAAACAGCCTGGCGCAACACAACAAGACCGACACGTTAGCTACACCAACGACTCCATGTCACAGTATATCAGGATGTCGTCCTTCCGTCAAGGGTGTACTGCGAATCATGTCCGCGGATGACTGCAGCAAGCAGATGGGTCAGGCTGTGTTGGCCCCGGCAAAGACCCTCCGCTTGACCGACGGGACTCACGGCGTGAGCGTAGCTTGCGCGGGGTTCTCGCTTCCTGGGGTGTGTCTGCCGGGCCTTCCGGCCGCAGGGCGCAGGATGAGAGCCGCGGGCCGGCCGGCGCCCTGCGGACACCGTTGCGCCCCGTCGCGAGCGTTCATTTCTCGCGGCATCGGAGGATCAGTCGTTTTCTGAGGATCGCCCGCCCCGAATGAGCTCAACCAGCGTGACCGAGTTGGGCTCCAGCGTTTTGTCGAGTTCCAGCGTCGCGGAGGTGATCCGGCCATGAGAGGTCTCGGTCAGCTCGGCCTTCTGCGGCTGGCCCGGGTCGTTCCAGATGTTGCTGCGCGTGGCGTCAACCGTCCATTCGCGCCAGGTACCCTTGTTCAGCGCCTCGGGCAGCGACTCGACCTGGATGCGGACGTGCCGGCGGATGCCGTGACGATACTGGAAGTTCACCAGAACCAGCGCGAGTCTCGCTTGGGTCTGGTCCCATGCGGCAACGCCCGCGACCTCGCCGTCGCCGCCCGACAACTCGATCCAGCGGCCGGAGAGCCCATTGAACATCTTCAGCACGTTGTATGAAGCCTTGGGCACGTTGTTGGCCATGAGCAGGCTGAAATCGCCGCGGAAGTTCATGTCATTCTGTTTGACGTAGAAGAAGCAGGGACGGTCGATCTTGCCGGGGATGAACGCCCGCACGATGCAGTCGGCACAATAAGCGGCGCCGACTTCGTGGTCCTGCGGACGGTCGGCCCACCAGGCTTCGTTCCATTCCGTAATCATGAGCGATCGCACGGTCTTCTTGAGATCGGGGAACTCCGCGAGGTATTCCCGGAAGGCGTCGCCTTGCCCGCGAATGACGTCGGCCGGGTGGAAGTACTCGTGCCAACTGACGAAATCCAGGGGGAGCCTCTGCTTCTGGCACCAGATCATCAGCCCGCGTGCAAACCCTTTGCCGTTCACGCAGTGGCCGAACTGCTTGGACTCGAACGGACCGCTGGCCAGCGCCGGCCCGCCGATCGCCGCCTTGGGATCGGCGCGAAGCACGCCGCGAGCGGTCGCCTGGTAGAGCTTGCAGTAGGCCTCGAAGCGGCGGACGGTCTCAGCCTCGCCGTCCTGGCCGTCGAGGGCCTGCTTGTAGATGTCCTTGAAGGGCTGGTCGCCCCTGTCGTCGGGGCCGGGCTTGAGCCAGCCGCTGTTGACTTCGTTCCAGACTTCCCAGAAGGGGACCCGCCGGTTGCGGTCGACGCAGCGTTTCGCGGCCCGGTAACAGAGGTCCTCCCACAGCGAGTAATCCTTGGGGGCGCTCTGGCGGTCGTCGTTGCGAACGGCATCGAAGGGCAGCGGCATGTAGGAGACGGCGAAGATCGGGTCCGCCTTCATCTTGTCGATGATGAAGTCAACGCGCCGGTCGAAGTCTGCCCAGTCATAGGTGAGTGACCCGCCGTCGGCGCGCTTGACGACCCCGGTCAGGATGTTGTCCATCCGGAACCACTTGAAGCCGCCCTCGCGCAGCCTGCGGGCGGTGGCGTCCTCGTAATCGGCCAGGCCGCCGCCCTGGCTCAATCCGGCAATGCCGTTGGGAACGTCGCCGAGAAGGCGGCTCGGGTTGGCGGTCAGGACGAGGCGGTCGTCAACTCGCTTGGGATCGAGGAGCACCCACTTGGCCTCATCGAATTTGTCCCCGCCCTGGACTTTGGCGTAGACCTGCACGGCCAATTGGACCGTCGTGCCGGGAACCGCTCGTTCGGAAATCACCACCAGGCCGGGGTGGTCATTGTCATAGCGGACCTTGAGCCGGCCGTTGACCCAGATCTCTCCGCCGTCGCCGGCGCTGATCTGCATCCCGACCGGAAGGCCTGCTGCCGCCTTGTTGTCGATTGTTTCCGGGATGATGAGTTCGGCGACCAGCCAGCGGAACTTGCCCTCGTCAGGTACGGAATCGCCGAGCCGGATCGCCCGTGCGCCCGCTTCGACGCCCGGCGGCGCGGATTGACGCTGGTCGTGGGCGGACGCTACGCGCCAAGGCTCGGCCTGTGCGGCCGGGATCAACGCCATTGCAGATAGCAGTAACGAGGCAATCATGGTGACTCCATATGGCGGCCGCCGACGTCTGCACGGGGTCCACAGTGTTCCTGCCGGCATGACGTCGCGATCGCGTCGCCGAGGCGCACACTACCACGTACCGCAGCCGCGGACAACCGTTTGCTCGCGACGACCGGCGACCGGGGTGTGGCCATTCCCATCGGCGCCCTTGAATGATTCGCGCCGCACTTTACTTGCGCTCTGCGCGGCCGGGTGGCCCATCCATTCCGGCGAAGCGGAGCGAAGCCGGATGGGTGGGGTCTCGATGATAGACCTCCGGCAAACCTCCCGACGAGCCGAACAACGATTCCCACGCGTTCATTCACCCTTCCCCGCGCCTCGATTCCCGCGCGATCGATCATCGCGACCCCACCCTTTGCCAGCGCAAAGGATGGGCCACCCGACACCCGACGAGGACCGGCAGGTCTGCGCCACCTTCGGTGGCTCCGACCATGCCCTACCGTTGTCACACACGTTATTAGAGGTTAAAAACTCCTGATTCTCGCGACCGATAACCGGTTTTCTGTCGGCCGCCAGTCGCCCTTTTGGCGTCGCTTTTCGGGACGCCGAAGGGTGGCGAGCCGGTCGATGAGCCGTCCCTTCAGACAGTAAATCGCGCTAACACCGGTGATCGCCCGGAACACACAAAACATTGTGAATATTGGGTTTGCGGGCATTATTCCCTTGACATCAGGGGATACGGGGGTACAATCAGAGGCGTTAATCCGTCGTCGATCCGGCGTGGGGCCGGGCAGCGACGCGCGGGTTGCAGCTTGCTTTTCCCGCTGAGGGGTCGAGCAGGAGGGGGGCAATGAGTATGAAAACATTCCCACCCCCCCTCGCGATCAGCGGCAATGAAATGGTCCGGCGAACGTGCACCATGGGGGTGCGCTGCCGGTTGCGTTGATATGGTGTCTGTGTTTGACGCCTGAGTCTGTTCAAATAGAGGAGGAGCACATGAAAAGCGTATTGATGAGTGGAGCAATCCTGGCCTGCCTGGCGGCAACGGTCATGGGCGCTGTTGGGGAGACCTGGATCCTCCCGATTCACCATCTCGATGGTGGCGGGTGGACGACGCTACCGGGTGCCGGGTATGGCGGAAGCGACGCGTACAGCGCGAATACGATCGATGGCACTCGCCGGGTATACTGGGAACTCAGCGGGACCGGCAGCATGGGCAATGCGGTGCCCAGCGCCACTGAACTGTACACGATCGAGTGGTTCCGGCCCACCACCGGCAACGCCGGTTGGCAGCCCATCGAGTCGCAGATTAAAGGTGTCGACGGCGAGACCTACCCGGTTGAGTCGATGATTCCTTGGGTCGGTATGTGGGGTACCAACCACCAGTACATTGGCGCGGAGAACGGCACAGCAGGGTCTTGGGTGGCCACGGGGTCGGGGCCGCACACGCCGGAGAGCGCTGACTACAACGCCGGCGCCAACGGCATCTACATGTGGCTGGGCGGTCATACCTCTGCCTCATGGTTGTATGCCAAGTGGGACTACGGTTGGGCGATCGACCATGCCTGGAGCGCCCTGCGCGTAACCCAGATCACGCCCGAGCCGACCAGCTTGCTGTTGCTGCTGCTGGGAGCCCCGCTCCTGCGCCGCCGCGGCAGCTAAAGCCGGAATTGCGTGCGTTCGTCAGGGGACGGACGTACGAGAGGTTTTCAACGTATGCTTGGCGCCTGAGCGGGGCGCTCGATCGGGCCCCGCTCGGGCCGCTGGCGCTATAATCTGAGTGGCAGCGTCGGGCGGGGGACGCGTATACAGCGGAGAGGAGCTTGCCATGTGGGGCACCTCTGGGA
>JAUCQB010000020.1 GCA_030372985.1 Phycisphaerae bacterium | reverse complement strand
GCAGGACCTGACGGTCATCAACGGCCCCATCGCCACCCCGGCCGTGGACCCTGCGATTGAGGCACAAGACTCGGCCCAGTGGTTCACAACCACGGCCGGCATCGGCGGCGTGACCAGAGAACCGCTTCCCGCCGGACAGACAGTCCTGGCCACATTGTCGCTGACCATCTCAGCCGAGCCCGGAACGTACCACCTGCCCCTGACGGATGCCCAGTTCGTGGACACGGCCTGCGCAACGTACCCGGCCTCGGCCGGCCAGCCGTTGGTGATTGTGGTTGGACAATAGGCCCCAAGATGATCGGGCGGGGTTGGGGGGTGTCAAGGCAGGCGAGCAACGCCCTCGCCGGGTTCGTCAGGATTGTTCGTCCTTTGGTCGCGTTTTCCAGCGGCGGTGGATCCAAAGGTATTGCTCGGGCGCCTGGCGGATGAACTGCTCAATCGCGCTGGTGTACTCCTGGGTGATCCAGTGGAGCTGATCAGGTTTGTCGGCCCATTCGTGTGGCTCGATGATCCGGTTGCAGCCGACCTCATACTCGAAGTTATCGCTCAGCCGCCGGGCGTATCCGACAAGGATGGGCACGTTGTGCTGCACGGCCAGCAGGCCGATGGATTTGTAGGTCGACGCCTTCTGTCCGAAGAAGTCGACGAACTCGCCCTTGCGGCCGGCGTTCTGATCGGCGATGAAGCCCAGCAGGCCGCCGGATTCCAGCACATCACCGGCCGATTGTGACGCTCCCTTCTTGTACAGCAACTGCAGGCCGCGCCTGGCCCGAATGCCCAGAATGAACTCGTTGAGCCAGGGATTGTCCAGCGGCCGCATGACCGCCGTCAGGGGAAACCCCAACGCTGCCAGAGCAAACCCGACCAGTTCCCAGCTTCCGTAGTGGCCGGTGACCAGGATCGCTCCCTGCCCCCTGAGCAGGCGGTCGAGGGCCTTGTCGATGCCGTTGAGACGGATGTACCGGTGCCACGTGAGCTCGTTGATCAGCCGCGGGGTGAACAGGCACTCCATGGCCATCATTGACATTTGTTCGAGGGAGCGGAAAGCAAGCTGGTCGATTTGCCGCGGTGACAACTGCGAGTTGTAGGCCAGCCGCAGGTGCTCCCTGGCCCGGTTCAGGTGGCGCGGCATGATCCGGCACCAGATGTGGACCATCCTCCGGGCGGTGGCCAGATTCCAGTTCACGGGGAACATCTGGAATACCATCGCCGCCAGCCGGACGGCCAGGTAAACGAGCAGGTCTGTCAGCATTCGGCGTTGCCGCATGGGGTGGCATTGTAACCCAGCCCGGGCTGATTGGCGAAAACGGATCATGGCGGGTGTCCGCCATCACCGTAAATCCCTCTGCGGTCTGTCATACACGCTGGCGAGCCGCGGGAGCCGTTGGTTTCTGCTGGACTTCGAGAGGGGGAAACGGTATGGTTCATCTGTGGCAAGCAATCCGGCATGAGTGACAAACATTGTGACGGTTGTGACGTCTAATAAGTAAGGGGGTGTCTTGCTGGAGGCTCGGGGACAATGACGTCGAAATCGAGGGCTCGGGGTGGTTTTACGCTGATGGAAGTGCTGGTCGTCGTAGGGATCATGGGGCTGCTGATGACCCTTCTGGTCCCCGCGATCAACCGCGCCAGAGTATACGCCCGGTCAGCGGCCTGCAAGTCAAACCTTCACCAACTCGGTCTGGGGATGACCATGTATATACACCAATATGACGTCTATCCAGGTCATCAATGGATCCTGTTGCACCCTGACCCAGACAATCCGAGCACCCTGAAGGAAGAGCGGATCCGCTGGTTCAATGCCATGGCCAGGCTGCTGAAGGGCTACGAGGTGCAGGGCTGTGCAGCCGTCGCGGACTGGGAGGTGGGGCGTAACAACTCCTACGGCTACAACTATAAGTACCTCGGCGGCACGCGCTATAATGACATTGCCCCCAGAGCTCCCTATGAGAACTTCCCGGTCAAAGTCGTTCGCTTTCCGGCCCGGACCATCGCCTTTGGAGATTCCGACGGCACCGGCTGGACCAAGGAGCACGTCAACGGCGTCAACGACAAGGATATGTTCGGCAACCACGGCTACACCCTGGACCCGACGTTCATTCCCGAGCACAGCCTGCACACCTACAACCAGACTCCCAGCGGCAAGGAGTACGAATCTTACGCCTGGAAAGACTACCGCACCTACATCTCAACACGGCATGGCGGCAAGTCCAACCTGTGCTTTGCCGACGGGCACGTGGAGGTGATGTCGCCTCGGCAGGTCTACATCGACAATCGCTATTGGAACGGACTCGGCGCAGAAAACATCGCCCGCGACAAGCACGTCACCTACAAGTTTCTGGATGGGGAGTGGCGCTTTCCAGAGATACCGTAGATTCAACCATCATATCGTTTCACGATATGCGTTGCTTGCGTTCAATCCGCGCAGTGAGGGTCACCCGGCACTCCGGGCCCGCTGAGGCAGCGCAGGAAGATCGAGGTATCGTACACATCCACGTCACTGTCGGGGTCCAGTCGTGTGCCTCTGCACGAGGGATCCGGCTGGGTGACGGTATCCCCGCTGAGGCAGCGCTGAAAACAGCCGAAGTCGACTTGATCGACGTCGCTGTCATGGTCGAAGTCGCCGGGAATCGGCACGGGGCAGCCGGTCTGATCGACGGCCACGCCGCTCTGGGTGTCCGGACAGAGATCGCAGGCATCGCCGACGTCGTCATCGTCGACGTCTTCCTGTTCAGGATTTGCAGCGGCAGGACAGTTGTCCAACGCGCAGGTATTGGGCGCGAACCCGGGGTTCCCGAATCCGTCACCGTCGATATCGGTGCAAGGATCACAGAGGTCGCCAATGAGGTCGCGGTCGGCGTCCGCCTGATCGGGGTTGGCAATGGCCGGACAGTTGTCGCAGACGTCGCCAAGACCGTCATCGTCTCCGTCCTCCTGTTCAGGATTTGCAGCGGCGGGGCAGTTGTCCGGCGGGCAGGTGTTGGCCGGCAAGCCGGGGTTGCCGAACCCGTCGTTGTCGGTGTCGGTGCACTCGTCACACGGATCGGTGAGCCCGTCGCCGTCCATGTCGTTGAAGCCCCCCAGCCAAGTGTCGCCCAAGAGGGCCGAGGGCTGTTGTGGCACGCCGTAACCTCCAAACAAAAGGCTCATCCCGCGCACGCAATCGAAGGCCATGGCGTGGCCGAACCGCGGCGGGGGCGCCGGCGGGATGATTTGCCGCGACCAGTCGTTGCCATCCCATTCCCAGGTATCATCCAGGGCCGGCGTGCCGGCATTCTGATCCTGGTACCCGCTGAACAGGACGCAGACGCCCCGCGCCGGGTCGAAGGCCATCGCCGCATCAGTCCGCGCCGGTGGGACCGTCGCGGGGGTTCGGTGCGTCCAGGCCTGCCCATCCCATTCCCACGTGTCGTTCATGAAGGCTGAACCGTTATGCCCGCCAAAGAGCACGATGACTTCACGAATACTGTCGTAGACCATGACGTGCCCGGCCCGGGGCGGGGGACCGGTTGCCGCTCGCTCGGTCCACGCAGAGCCGTCCCATTCCCAGGTGTCGCTGAAGTACGGGCCCTGGTTGCACGGTGCCCAGTCGCACCAAGAGTGGTAGTAGCCGCCGAACAGGACGGTGACGCCGCGTGCCGGGTCGTACGCCATCGCATGGCGGACTCTCGGATGTGGGCGCGTGGTACGGAGATATTGCCGCCACGAATTCCCGTCCCATTCCCAGGTTCTATCATTGTAGGTGTAACCGTCTTGCGGCGGGACAAGAATTGCGCCTCCAAAGACCACCATGCGGGAGCGAATCGAGTCGTAGGCCATCGCATGAAAGCTGCATGCCGAAGGAGCCGTCCCGACAAGATGCCAGTGAAGGCCGTCCCACTCCCAGACTTCGTCGCTCTTGGCGTAAGAGCTTGTTGGGCTAATACTTCCGCCAACCAGTATGACCCTGCCTCGGCCGTGGTCGGACGCCATCGCATGGCCGTATCGGGGTGATGGCGAGAGCTGCAGATTCTGCTGTTCCCAGAACAGACACGGCTGGGCTTGCAGCCGCGAGGTCCCACTGACGACCACCGCGCCCACGATAGACAGAGTCAACACCCGCCAAGGAGCGGCGGTTCCAGGTGGTACTCTTCGGTCAGGCACGGTTGACCTCCTTGTGCGCCGGCTCGCATGAGGCGATAGACCGAACTGAGGGAGTTGACTCCATGATAATACTGCCTCGCAGGCCGTGCAAGTGTCTTCTGGGAAAGTGGCGGTTTCACCCCGCAGTCCATGAGAGAGCCGACAACCATCGTGGAAAAGTGATTCTCTCACATTGCCGAACGCAGAACCAGCCACCCGGCTGCGATCAGCAGCGTGGCCAGCGTCACCGGCACACCGGCGCGGGCATGCTCGCGCCAGCCGATGTGAACGCCCAGCCGCTCGGCCTGGTTGACGACGATGATGTTGGCAATGCTGCCGGCGATGAAGAGGTTGCCGGCCAGGGTGCTCGACAGCGCCAGCACCGACCCGGCCAAGTGAGGGTCGCCGTGGGCCGAGGCGGCTGGCAGCAGGAGCATCGTGGCCGGAACGTTGGAGACGAGGTTTGACAGGATTGCGGTGACCACAAAGAGCCAGCCCATGTGGCCGAGGTCCACGTGCATGGCATCGAGTCGCTGCATGACCAGGGTCAGGGCCCCGGTCGACTCCAACGCCCTGTTGACGATAAACAAGGCGATGAACAAGACAAGCAACTCCCAGTCGACCAGGCCGAGCATGCGGCGACTGTGCATTCTGCGGCTGGTCAGGATGATTCCCGCCGCGGCCAGGGCGAGCAGCTCCCGGGGGATCGGCGTTGCCAGGAAGGCGACGACGAGGGCAATCAGGATGACCACTCCCTTGCCCGACTGATAAGGATGGAATCGTGGTGCTTCCACGTGGCGCAGAGGCGTTTCGGCCTCCCATCGGCCGCGGGTCTGCCGGACCAATATGGCCCATGCGGCCGCCAGCCCGAAGGTCGCCGGTACCAGGCCGTCGAGCAGGTAGCCGCCGAACGACATCCTCAGCTTCTGCCCGATGAGCATGTTCTGCGGATTGCCGATCAGCGTTGCCGCCGATCCGATGTTGGAGGCGCACGCCAGCCCAAGCAGGAAAGGCAGGGGGTTCAGCCGCCGCCGGGCACAGGTTTCGACCAGCAGGGGGGCGACGGCCAGGCAGACGATGTCGTTGGCCAGCAGCGCCGACAGCAGGCCGGAAACAGCAATGATAATGGCCAGCAATGCCGGCGGTGAAACCTCGGCGACAACCATGCGCCGAGTGATGGCGGTGTACAGTCCGCCAAGACGGAACTGGGCGGACAGGACCATCAGGCCGAACAGCAGGCCGATCGTCGGCACATCGACGGCGTGCCACGCGTCGGTCAGCTCGATCCGCTCGCCGGCCAGCAGAATGATCGCCCCGATGAGTGCGATACCGGTCCGATCCATGGCCAGGCCGGGAAACCGGCCGAGGATCATGCCGACATACACGAACCCAAAAACGAGAAGGATAGTCTTGTCCATATCCGCAAAGGAGTCGCCCGTGAGAGGATCTCTTCTCGCTCCCAGGTTCTCAATGATTCCTTTCGTGATTCCACATCGTGATACTTGACGCCCGCCAGTGAGGGGCCGGGGTGAGGGTTGCGGCCCGGCAACGCAATCGCACCAGGTTGTCAGTGTCGGCGAGGATGACCAGATCCGTATCGCGGCCAAACTCCGCCGCGCCGTACAATACACATGCCTGCCCGCCCATGAGCAGGGCGCGGACACGGTGCTTTCGGATCGAAGAAAGGACTTTGCGTATCGGGCTGCGGATCAAGCGAGCCTCCCAGAGTCAAGAATGTCTCCCAAAGCTTCTCGCTTTCCAACCATCGCTGGGCCGGGCTCAGGCGATGCCATTCCGCCCATTCCTCGCCCACCAGTTGTTCGGGTCGAATCATGACGTCACGATAGCAAACGCCCCCGTCGCATTCAAGACGGTGTCCGGGACCGCAGCCCATACCTCATATTCACACGAAGCCGTCAAAGCGGCAGGCTCGGGGGATGGAACGCCTCGTCCTTTTCACCTTCCTTCAACGACAAATCGGTATTGCCCCGCGGCCACGTCAAGTACGGCGGCATCGTGCTGCAATCCGATAAATCGTACACCGGGCACACGGGACAACGGACTCAGGACCGGCACGCCGCTCTCGGTGACTGAAAACTTCGCCATGCGAAGCAGCGGAACGTATACCGTTGCCGTGGTGTTGGCCGGAATGGTGACCTCCAGCGCCAGCCCGTTATCAGTCCGTTTCCACTCGCTGCGGATCTGGCCGTACATGGACGGGTACGTGGCCTTGGCCCAGGTCAGGTCGCCGACGATCGCCGGCCGGATGATGAAACGCTTGAACCCTGGAACCTGCGGGTCGAGATTGATTCCTGTCAGAGCCTCGTAGAACCACCGGGCCACCGTGCCGAAGGCGAAGTGGTTGCGTGAGTTCATGTCCGGCCCTTGTTTGTCGGCATCCCATCGTTCCCAGATCGTCGTTGCGCCCTTCAGAATCATGTGGCCCCACGATGGGTAGGTGGTCTGCGAGGCCAGGCGCCAGGCCAGGTCATTGTGTCCGGTCTCATGGAGCAGGGCCATCAGGTACGTCGTGCCGAGGAACCCGGTCGACAGATGGTCGCCGTGGCCCACGATATCCTTGACAATGTTCTGCAGCACTGCCTGCTGCCGTTCCGGTGGCGTGATTCCGAAGTACAGGGGCAGGATGTTGCAGGTCTGGGTACCGGTGAGGTAGTTGTTGTTCTGCTTGTTCAGGTGCTTCTCGTTAAACGCCTTGGCGATGGCGGCCGCCTGGTCGTGATACCTCCTCGCATCGTCGGCCTTGCCGATCGCAGCGGCCATCTCCGACATCAGCCTGCTGCAGTAGAAGAAGTAGGCCGAGCCGATCCACTCGCTGGGAGACTTCTCGACCGGCACCCAGTCGCCGTATCCGGCTTTCTCGTACAGCCCGTCCTTGCCGTGGGTCTTCATGTACTCGACCCACGCGGCCATGCCCTTGTAGTTCTCTTCGATGATCCGCGTATCGCCATAGAATCGCCAGACGGTGTAGGGGATGATCACAATGGCATCGCCCCAGCCGGGCTTGGCGGCATCGGTGACTACCATGGCGGGCGAGACATCGGTGGTCGCCCCGTCGGCTCCCTGCGAATCGGTGATATCGATCATCCACTTGGTGTAAAACGCACCCATGTGCCGCAGGAAACACGAGGTATGGGCGAAGGCCTGCGCGTCCCCCATCCAGCCGAGCCGCTCATCGCGCTGTGGGCAGTCGGTGGGCACGCTGTGGAGATTGGAGAGCAAGCCCCATTCCACGTTTTTCAGGATGCGGTTGATCAGCCAGTCCGAGCACCTGAAGCTGCCGGCCGGCGGGGTGGCCGTATGAAGGACGCGATGGGTCAGCGTGGCCGTCGTTGGCGGCTTGGGCAGGCCGCTCACCTCGCAGTAGCGGAATCCGCGATAGGTGAAGATCGGCTC
Source organism: Phycisphaerae bacterium (assembly GCA_030372985.1). Taxonomy (GTDB): domain Bacteria; phylum Planctomycetota; class Phycisphaerae; order UBA1845; family PWPN01; genus JAUCQB01. Next base: position 28,492 of record JAUCQB010000020.1, on the reverse strand, counting down.
CCAGATCTCCACGTTCCCGCCCTTACAGATGTAGTAATCGGTGGCCTCGGCCGAACGGTAGTTGTCACGGTACAGCCGGCCGTTGGGATCAAGTTCCTCGCCGAATCTCAGGCGGATCTCGGTGCCGGGCGTCGCACCTTCAACCTTGAGCCGCGCGACGCCGGAGGCGTTCTGACCGAAATCGAAGATGAACACGCCCTTTTGCGGCTCGCTGATCTGCATCGGCGGGATTTCCTCTGTGATTTGTATTGTCTCGTCCCGCTGGGCAACCAGCACGGCCGGCTTCTCTTCGAGGACGGCCGTCTTCCACCACTTCGCACCGTCGAAACCGGGGCTGTCCCATCCCGGCTGCTCCAACCGGGCGTCATAGGTCTCGCCGTGGTAGTAGGTGTTGCGGCTGATCGGCGAGGTGTATGACTGCCACGTGGGATCGGTGACCACCACCTCGCGGCTGCCGTCGGCATACTCGATGGCGATTTGGCAGATCAGTCGCACATCATCCTGGGAATACTGATCCGAGCCCTTCCATCCCAGTCCGCCGCTCCACCAGCCGTTGCCGAGGATCGCCCCCACGGCGTTGGGGCCCGGCTTGAGCATTCCGGTCACGTCGTAGGTCTGGTACTGGACCCGTTTGAAGTAATGTGTCCAGCCGGGGGTGAACAGGTCCGAACCGACCTTACGGCCATTGAGTCGCAATTCGTAGATACCCAGCCCCGATACGTATGCACGAGCCCGCGTGACCTGCTCCTTAACCGCAAATTCCTTTCGCATGCACACCGCATGGCGAGGCGGCGGCGCTTCTCCCACCTCTTTCCAGGGCTCGTCGCCGTACTTGGCTACCACGATCGTGGTCTCCCACGCCGCATCGTCAAAATCAGGCGAAGTCCAGTTGGGTTGTTCGGTATGGGCCGTCTTGCACTGCGCATCGCTGCGAAGCTCGATCGTCTTGCCGCTGTTGAGGGTGATTTGAGCAGTGAAAACAAGCCCGTATTGGCCTGGACCGTTGTGGGCCTGGACCGCCAGCACGTTCTTGCCCGGCTTGAGGTGTTTGTCGAGCTCGTAGACCGAGGCCACTTTCCAACTGGAACCGCTGCCCACGCGCTGGCCGTTGACGAACAGGGTGAAGTGATCGTCTGCCGCGATCTTGATCCGCGCACTCCTGGCCAAGTCGGCTTCGTCGATAACGAACGACTTGCGCACGAAGATGGTTGTATCGTCGCCCGAGGCCTTGACGTTCCAGATCCAGTCGCCCCATTTCAAAGCGGCGTGGACATCGGCAGGCCTCTGGCTGATAATCCACTTGGCCGACCAGTCCTCCGGTTTCAGCAAGGCCATCTCCCACCAGGCCGGCGCCGACCACGCCGACACCACGCCATGGGCATCCCACGTTCGGACACGCCAGTAATAACGCTGCCCGCTGACCAGCGGTTTGCCCGCGTAGACCACGTGCGTCGACTGATTGGATTTGACAATGCCGCTGCTCCAGACGAGCTTGCTCCGATCCACGTCCGTGATTCGCGCCCGGTTGGTGGAAGCCCGTTTGACAGCCGGATCCTGGCTGAGCACACGTGCGCCCGCCTCGACTTCGGTCGTGACTTCGCCCATATCCGGGGCCGTACTGACCTGAATCTCATAGGCCGTCTGCACCGCTCCGCGGCGATCATCGCTCACCTCCCACGACAGCCGGGGGGCAGTGATATCGATGCCCAACGGGTTGCCCCGGTACTCGCATCGCAGGTTCGTCGGCGCCCCGAGAGCACCGCTGACCGCCGGGCGGGCCATCTGGCTGCACCCGGCCAAGGCGGCGAGCGCCATGGTGGCAGCGACGGTCGCCAGTCTTCCGGAAACAACGAGACATTCGAGTTGACGGTTCATTGGCGTCCCTTTCTATCTGGGAGCGTGTGTGAGCACAGCGTAGGGCATGGTCGAAGCCGCCGAAGGCGGCGGAGACCTGCCGGTTCAAGCATGAATATGTGGCAGGTCTCGTCCGCCGCGGCGGACTCGACGCGGCCCTGCCGCCTGGCCCTGCAGCTTCTCACACAGGCTCTACGGTCTGCACAAAGGCTGGAACAAGAGCGCCTAGAGGATAATCCCGGATCGCCATTTGGCAAGGGTGGCAAGCCGGACAAGGCGTAGTAGAATGTCGCGGTGCATCTTGTCAGGAGACGCCGCGATGCAAGACACATCCCCCGGACTGCCGCGAAAACCTCGCACCCTCCGAGGCGTACTCCCGGTATTCCAGACCCCTTTCCATGAGGATGAGAGCATCGACTTGGTGACGCTCGAACGGGAGATCGACTGGCTGTACGACTGCGGGGCTGATGGCATCGTCATGGCGATGGTCTCGGAGGTGCTGCGGCTGTCGACGGATGAGCGGGAGCTGCTGGCCGAGCACGCATGTCGCCTCGGCGGCGAGCAGGGAGTGGTCATCATCAGCGTCGGGGCGGAAAGCACGCACATGGCCGTGCGATACGCCCGGCAGGCCGAGTCGGCAGGGGCAGACGCGGTCATGGCCATCCCGCCGGTGTCGATCACGGCGATCGACTCCGAACTGCTCCGCTACTACGAGCGAATCATCGAAGCGGTCGAGATCCCGGTGATTATTCAGGATGCCAGCGGCTACGTTGGCCGGCCGATGCCGGTGGAACTGCTGGCAAAAATGCGAGCGGCCTTCGGCGACCGGGTGGCATTCAAGCCGGAGGCGACGCCGATCGGTCCGCGTCTCACCGCCTTGCGCGAAGCCACCGGCGAGACGGCGGCCGTCTTCGAGGGCAGCGGCGGAATCGCCCTCGTGGACAGCTTTCGCCGGGGGATTATCGGGACCATGCCGGGGGCGGACCTGATCGAGGGCATCGTCGCCGTGTGGCGGGCCCTGGAGGCCCGTGACGAACGGCGGATCTACCGCTTGTCGCTGCCGATCTCGGCGCTGGTGGCGATGCAGTCGGGACTGGACGGCTTTCTGGCCGTCGAGAAGTATCTGCTGGTCAAACAGGGCGTTTTTGCCAACACCGTGGTCCGTGGTCCCGTGGCGTTCCAGCTTGATGAGGAGACGCGGGAGGAAGTCGATCGTCTTTTTGACCAGATGATGGAGGCGGTGCGGGAAGATGAAGGATGAGGGCTGAAGGATGAATCAAGCTGTCAGCAGTCAGCGATCAGCCGTCAGCTTTGAAGGCTGACCGCTGACTGCTGACAGCTTTCATCGTCTACCGTGTGCGTTTCGAGCGGAGGACAAGTCTTTGAGCGTCAAAGAACGATTCGACCTCACAGGGAAGGTCGCCCTGGTCACCGGCGGGAGTCGCGGCATCGGCCGGGCGATTGCCGTCGGCTTGGCTGAACACGGGGCCGATGTGGCGATGGTCTACCGATCGGCCGAGGCCGAGGCGGCCAGTGCGGCCGAGGCGGTCCGCAAGCTGGGCCGCCGGGCGTGGACGTATAAGCAGGACCTGGCCGAAACGGACAAGCTGGCCTGCCTGGCCCAGCGCGCGTGGAACGACTGCGGCCGGATCGACATCCTGGTCAACAACGCCGGCATGGCCTACCTGGAGCGGTTCGAGGAGATCACGCCGGAGCATTGGCGGCGCGTGCTGGCGGTCAATCTCGATGCGGTGTTCTTTCTCACCCAGTCGATCAGCCGGCGGATGGTCGAGGCGGGCATCAAGGGGCGGATTATCAATCTCTCGTCGAAGAACGGCTTCGTGGCCGAGGCCGGCCTGGCTCACTACAACGCCTCGAAGGGTGGGGTGGAGCTGCTCACGCAGTCGCTGGCGATCGAGCTGGGGCCGTTCGGCATCACCGTCAACACCATCGCCCCCGGGATCATTGAGACCGAGATCGGCGGAGAATTCGATCTCGATCCCGCGTTCTTCGATTACTATAAGGAGCACATTCCGCTGGAGCACCGCTTCGGCAGCGTCGAGGACTGCGTGGGTGCGGCGGTGTTCCTGGCCTCGCGGGCGGGCGCGTACATGACCGGCCAGCACCTGATCATCGACGGCGGCGTGTTGTGCGAACAGGTTCCGCGAATGCAGTTCATGCCGGCAAGCAAGCTGCGCAGGGAATGAATCGCCATGAGTAGTAAACCCATGGCCAGGCCGGCCGACCAGGTGTTGCCCTCGGCGGCAGTTCATCTGGGCGTGTCCCGGCGGCGAATTGACCCGCCATCCGGCATCTACGCCCGCAACTGGGGGGCTGCCAGGCACGACACCGCCGAAGGTATTCACGGCTCGCTTCTCGCGACGGTGCTGGTCATTCGCGGTGAGGGCTCGCCCGATCCGCTTGTTCTGGCGGGCCTGGACCTGGGCTGGTGGCAGCAAGCCGAGGATGAGTGGTTGGTTCGAGGGGCGTTGATCGAGTCGTTGTGCCTGCGGCCCGAGCGGGTCATGCTGTCGTGCATTCACACCCACGCCGGGGCCTCGCTGTGCAGCGGCGACGCCGACAAGCCCGGCGGGAGCCTGATCCAGCAGTATCTTCATCAACTCCGCGACAACCTTGTTGATGCGACACGCGAGGCTTTAGGCCGCATGGTGCCAGGCACGCTTTCCTGGACGACGGGACACTGTGGTCTGGCCGCCAATCGCGATCTTCGCGACCCGGAACAAAACCGGATGATCTGCGGCTACAACCCGGCCAACCCGGCCGATGACACCGTTCTGGTTGGGCGAGCAACGGAAGAGAAAGGTCGTCTGCTGGCAACGATCGTCAACTACGCCTGTCACCCGACCACGCTGGCCTGGGACAATCGTCTGATCTCGGCCGACTACGTCGGCCCGATGCGTGAAACGGTCGAATCGCACACGGGCAGGGCGCCGTGTCTGTTCCTCCAGGGGGCTTCCGGCGAATTGGCGCCGCGCGAGCAGTACACCGGCGACCTGTCCATCGCCGAATCGAACGGCCGGCGGCTGGGCTATGCGGTGCTGGCTGCGATGGAGTCGATGCTGCCGCCTCGAACGAGACTGGCCTATGCGGGCGTCGTGGAATCGGGTGCCGCCCTGGCCACTTGGCGCCGCGAGCCCTTCGAACCCTCGAAGGTGGTGCTGGCCGAGCAGGTGGATGTCGAACTGCCGCTCAAGCCGCTGCCAAGCGAAGAGGAACTGCGCCGCCAATTGGTGGAGTGCTCCGACCGTGTCATGGCCGAGCGAATCCGCCGCAAGATGCGCGTGGTTCGCATGGTCGGCTCCGGGCCGACCACCCGGATGCCTGCGTGGATCTGGCGGATCGGCGACGCGATGCTTGTCGGCCAGCCGAACGAGGCCTACTCGGCGTTTCAGACCGAGCTGCGCCGGATGTTCCCGCGCAACGCGATCGCGGTCATGAACGTGGTCAACGGCTGCTGCGGCTACCTGAGCCCGCCGGAGCTGCACGACCTGGACATCTACCAGGTCTGGCAGAGCCCCTTCGACCGCCAGGCCCTGCCGTGCCTGATCGAGACGTGCAGAGAGCGGATCAATGCGCTATTGACCCAGGACTGATGGGGGCCTGCGACACGTCCGGGGCGGGGACGCTCGCGTGTCGGCCCGGTGATGCACGCAGTGCGGGACCGATAAAATCACCCGATTTGTGACTTGACAAACTTCGCAAAATTGCGAATAATAGGGGAAAGAATACATGCCTCGAACGAAGGTAGTCTTATACCGGGAGGACGATGGGAGCGTGCCGCTCCTGGACTGGCTGGATGGGCTTCAGCCCAAGGTAATCGCCAAGTGCCGGGTTCGAATCGAGCGGCTTCGCGAACTCGGACACGAGCTTCGTCGTCCGGAGGCCGATTATCTGAGGGACGGCATTTATGAGCTTCGTGTTGCCCAACGGGGCGTCAACTACCGGATGCTCTACTTCTTCCACGGGAACGTGGCGGCCGTTCTTTCGCACGGTTTGACCAAGGAGCGAGAGGTCCCGCCCAGGGAAATCGAAGAGGCTATCGAGCGAAGGCGGAAGCTCGAGGCTGACCCTGCGAAGCATACTCATGAGGAGCCCTGAGAATGGCCCGCAAACGAAAACCTGCAACCGACGCGGTCGAGATTCTGGACCGGCGCTACTTCGAGGGCAGACCGGAGCGTCTCGCCGAATTGCACGAGGAGCGGGCCAACGCCGAGGTGGCCCGCAAGGTGTACCGCCTGCGCAAGAGCGCCGGGCTGACGCAGCAACAACTCGCCCGGCTCGTGGGCACGACCCCGTCGGTGATCTCCCGGCTCGAGGACGCCGATTACGAAGGGCACTCGCTCTCCATGCTCCGTCGCGTCGCTGCCGCGCCCAACAAGCGCGTCGAAATCCGCTTCGTGCGGGCCAGGGAAGAGCCGGCTCGCGCCTGAGCATTCATTCGTCGCCCGCATCGAGGCAAGCCGCTTGCCGATTCCGATTGATCGGACATGCCGCCATGCCTTAGGATGTCGTCCCGATGGTTTACGAACCACAAGCCGGGAGCCCATATGATTGCTGAGACCTCAATGAAAGGCCTGGAGTCGTTTCAGCTTGGCGGCTGGGATTACTTCGCTTTCATCGCTTACTTCGTGATCTTGTCCATGATCGGCTACTGGGCGGGGCGGCGGAAGAAGTCCAAATCGGACGACTACTTCCTGGCCGGTCGCAGCCTGCCGTGGTACGTCGTCGGCAGCTCGTTCATCGCCTCGAACATCAGCTCCGAACACTTCATCGGCATGGTGGGCGCGGCGTTCATGCTCGGCATCTGCGCGGCCTTGTTCGAGTGGGGCAACATTCTGTCGTTCAGCATCCTCATCTGGTTTTTCATCCCGTTTCTGCTGGCCTCCAAGGTGTTCACCGCTCCCGAGTTCATGGAGCGGCGGTTCAACCCGACGCTGCGGAATGTGTTCGCCATCGTGACGGTGATCACCAACGTTCTAGCATTCCTGGCGGGCGTGCTGTACGGCGGGGGAGTGGCGATTCAGAAGCTGTTTGGCTGGGACCTGTGGTTTGCGGTCACGGTCCTGGCGATCGCGGCCGGGGCCTGGGCGATCTATGGCGGCCTGAGTTCCGCCGCCTGGGCCGACGTGTTCACGGTCATCGTCATGGTGGCCGGCGGCATGACGGTGACGATTCTGGGCCTGCAGAGTCTCTCGCCCGATCACTCGGTCGTTGATGGATTCAAGACCGTCATCGAGCGGAACCAGGCCGAAAACGGAGTCTGGGCGGAGGCCGTTGCCCAAAATGTCCAAAACATCGTGCCGGGCGAGGAAACCTACAACCGGCTGTCGGTGATTCAACCGGCGACTCACCAGCTCATCCCCTGGTCGAGCCTGATCCTGATCACCTTCACCGTCAGCATCTGGTACAACGTGATCAACCAGTTCATGATCCAGCGCGTGCTGGGCGCCAAGAGCATGTATCACGCCCGAATGGGCATTGTCTTTGCCGGCTATATGAAAATCCTGCTTCCGGTGATCGTGGTACTGCCCGGCCTGATTCTGTTCGCCAGGAACCCTGAGATTCTCAAACTGCCGTGGGCCCAGGTGGGCCCCGAAGCCGACAAGGGCTACATTCACATGTTGCAGGAGCTTGTTCCGTTGGGGATCCGCGGGCTCTTCCTGGCCGCTCTGTTCGGGGCCATCCAGTCGACGGTGCAGGCCGTGCTCAACTCGACGGCCACCATCTTTACGCTGGATATCTACAAACCGATGTTCCGTCCGACCGCCTCGGAGAAGAACCTTGTCTGGACCGGCCGTGTCGCGGCGATCGCGTTCCTGGCATTGGCAATTCTGCTGGCCCTGCTGATCGCCCGGTTGGGCGGGGGTCTCTTCGACTATGTGCAGACGCTTTACGCGTTCTTCGCGCCGCCGTTTGGAGCGATCTTCCTGCTGGGCATTCTCTTCAGGCGCATCAATGGACAGGGAGCCTCGGTCGGCGTCCTGCTCGGGTTCCTGGCGACGATCGCGATCAAACTCGCCCTGCACCTGGAGTATATCCACGGCCCTGTCGCCGACTGGCTCGCGCCGTTCGGCAACCAGGCGGTGGTCAGTTGGCTGGTGGCCGTCGCGGCGTGTGTGATCGTCAGCCTTCTGACTCCCGCCCCGCGCCCCGAGCAGGTCACCGATGATCTGACCTTTAACTGGCGCAAACTGAACATCTTCGCCGACCTTGGGCGTCACTGGTATACGCACGTGCTCCTCTGGTGGACGCTTTTTGTCCTGATCGTCGGCGGCCTGATGCTGCTGTTCTCGGGGATCTGGTTGTGAGTCAGGCCACTATCGTGCGCGGCGTTGCGACGACGTCTCCAACCCAACGCCGGATGTCTCTGAAGCCAGGAACCACGCTGCGGCCGAGTGAGCTGTTGTCCCTGCGCACGGTCCTTTGCTCTTGGCATCGACCTGAGCTATAATGATTGTATTATGACACTTGACACCATTGAAGATCTCTTGAGGCGCAAGCCGTTTGAGCCTTTCCGCATCATTACCAGCAGCGGGGATCGCTACGATATCCGTCATCCCGAATTGGTCTTGCGGGTCAAGAACGGGCTCTACGTGGGACTGGGCGGCCGGGGAGGGGTCGCTGAGCGTGCCGCGTTCATCTCACTTCTGCACATCGCCGCCGTCGAAGCGCCCGCGAATGGGGCCAAGAAACGCCGGTAACCCACCCGAGAAACGGTTTTGCATTCAGATCTGCTGCCGAAGGCCTGGCCGCCTCATCGCACTTCGAGCTTCAAGCCCGGGCTGCACCGTTCGACGATAACGTGTCGGCCATCCCATTTGGGGTTCGTGGTCGGGTGATCGGTGCGGAAGTGGACGCCTCGCGACTCCTGTCGTGCCAGGGCCGAGGCGGTCATCAGGCGGGCCACCGTGAGCAGGTTCTGCGTTTCCCAGCCGAGCTGGTCGTCGAACAGCTTGTCCATCATGTACCGGCCCCAGAACTGGATGATCTCCTCAGTTTCGGCGAGCCGGGCGCCCGTTCGTTCGATTCCGACGTTACGCCACATCACGCTGCGAAGCGAGTTCAGAACGTCTGCCAGATCCAGGGCGGTTCTTTGCGACCGCTCCACCTCGCTGTGAATCAACTTTGGCTGAGCCGCGCCGTTGCTGCCTGCGGCCGCCTCACCGGCGACGGTTCCGGCCACCCGGCCGAATACCAGCCCTTCCAGCAGCGAATTGCTGGCCAGCCGGTTGGCTCCGTGAACACCGCTGCTGGCCGCCTCGCCGCAGGCCAGCAGGCCGGGCATTGGTGTCCGGGTGTGCTCATCCACCACCAGGCCGCCGATCATGTAATGAGCCGCCGGTCGTACGGGTATGCGATCCTTGGTGATGTCAATGTCGAACTCCTCGCACAGACGGCAGATGGTGGGGAACCGCTTGCGGAACTTCTCCGCATTCAGATGGCCGACATCCAGGTACATGCAGGTCAGGTTCTGTTTCGCCATCTCGCTGAGGATGGCCCGGCTGACCACATCGCGCGGGGCCAGTTCCAGTTCGGGATGATAGGCCTCCATGAAGCGGCGACCATCGCGGTCCACAAGGTAGGCGCCTTCGCCCCGGACGGCTTCGCTGATGAGCGTCCGCGTCGCACCGGCCACATAGAGCGTTGTCGGATGAAACTGGACCATCTCCATGTCCCGCAGGGGGACTCCGGCCCGATACGCCATCGCCAAACCGTCGCCTGTTGCGTTCGGAGGATTCGTCGATTCGCGGTACACCTGCCCGTAGCCGCCACTCGCCAGGATGACCTGCTTGGCCCAGAAGATCTGGTGACCGAAGTGGCGATGAAACGTCGTTACGCCACAGCAACGGCCCTCATCCACAAGCAGGTCGATGGTGAAGCAGTCTTCGAAGATTCGGATCTGTTCCGAGGCCCGGGCAACGCGGATCAGCGTGTTGGCGATCTCCAGACCCGTGGCATCGCCCATCGCATGGACAATGCGCGGGGCCGAATGCCCGCCCTCCAGGCCAAGGCTCAGCGTGCTCCGTCGCCGGTCGAAGATCGCTCCCCACTCGATCAGCTCCTGAATCCGCGACGGCCCCTCGCGGACAATCCGCTCGACCGCCGCCCGGTCGCACAGCCCGCAGCCGACCCTCAGCGTGTCCTCGATGTGAGCATCGAAGCTGTCGCTCGGGGCCATAACGGACGCGATGCCGCCCTGAGCTCTGGCGGTGTTGGACTCCTCGATCCGCCCCTTGGTGACCAGAAGGACGGGAGCGTACTTGGCGGCCTCGATCGCCGCCCGCAGCCCGGCCACACCACTACCGATGACCAGCACATCCGCAAACAGGTTGGGGATTCGCCGCACGTCGAACTGAGTCAGGTACCGCCTCGTGTCGTATAGTTCTGCCATTTCGAGAGATATGCTAAGTCGGAGGGGCTGTGACTTCAATGCGCGAGACTGATTCGCCCCGGTAGATCAGCCGATAACTTCGGTAGGAACCCTGGTGGACGGGTTCTGTTGCGCGCCGATGAGGTGAGCGGCAGACCCCTGATCGGAGATGACATGCGCGCCGGCGGACAGGTACTGGTGTGGGCTGCGGCCTTCGGGGCACTCGGGTACGGTGTCTCTCGAACGGCTGCCCAATCCCTGCCGAACTCGCCGAGGACCAGCGCGGTGACCTCCCAGCCGGCAAGGCACGCTGAGCCCATCGAACGTCCCGCAATCGCCGGGCGGCGCGTGGTCAAGCACTTCGATTTCGACGAGCAGCGGTTCGGCAACTACGACCCCTACCCCATGTACTGGAAGCAGCATGAGGCTGCGGGCTTCCCGCTTTATCTCGAAGGCAGGTTTGATACCAGGGAAGGACATGATGGCGCCCCCAGCTTCAGACTCGATCTCAACGGCGGTTCCATCGGCTTTCACTATGTCGGGCGAGACATATCCGTTCGCACCAACAGCGACTACCTCGTGGTGGCCTGGTGCAAGACGTCGCCTTTGAGGTGGGCGAGGGCGTACGTTACGGCCCGCTACCTCGACCGCAAGGGCCGCGTCATCGAGGGAACGCAGCGGTGCAGCGAGTTCGCTGGGGGGACCGGTGCCCCCCAGGGCTGGGTACCTCTGATGATCGGCCTGCCGGGTAACGTGCCGGACTCTCGCTACATCGGGATCTCCGTTTGGCTGACCCAGGCGACCATCTGGAATACCGGCCCCCGACCCATGCGGGCCGTTGAGTACCAGGAGGTCAAGGCGTCCGCCTGGTTTGACGACATCACCGTCTACCGCCTGCCTCGGGTCAATCTTCGGTCCAGCCGGCCCGGCAACGTGTTCACCGAGATCGAACCGGTCGCCCTCTATCCGGAGGTGAGCGACCCGGACGGTTTGAACCTCTCGGCCAGGTTGGCCGTCAAGGCTGCCGACGGCCGACTGGTGGAGGAGCGATCCGTCTCGGTCCGGACCACGCAGACGACGGAACCGGAACCAACCATTTACCGAAACCTGCCGGTGGGGGCGTACACCGCTGAGCTCGATGTTGTTTCGGATGACGGCGCCAGCCTGGTGCGGCGCAAGTTGTGTTTCGTTCGACTGGCCTCTCAGATCAGTCCGCCCACCGAGAGCGGCCGGGGCTTCGGCGTTGCCCTGCAGGAAACCGGACTGGCCGTCCTCGCCGGGCAGCGCGAGTTGCTTCTGAACCTGCATCCCGAGCTGGTCAAGGTGCCGGTCTGGTGGGCGGGTCAGGCGGCCGGCTCCGCGCAGCAGGACGAGGGCATCGACCGCTATCTGGAGGTGATTGCTGAGACGCAGGCCGACCCGGTGGGCGTTCTGGCGGACGGCTGTCCACCCGATGTTCAGCGATCGTGCGGCGAGACGCGGTCAATGCTCGAAGTCTTCAGCGACGACCCCATCGGCTGGAAGCCGCTGATCGCGGGCCTGTGGTCGCGGTATGCCGGTCTGATTCATGTCTGGCAGGTGGGCGCCGACGGCGATGAGCTGGTTTTTCTCGATCACAAGTACCCGCGGGTCCTGCCCATCCTGATCCGCGAGATGAAGACCCTGATGACCGAGCCGCTGCTGGCTTCGACGATCACGACGGAGTTCGCGCCGCCGACCGAGCGACTGGCATCGTACAATGCTGTGTGGCTGCCGGCCGACGTGCCGCTGGACGACATCGAACGACATCTCGCCCCCTTCCTCGACGAGGAACGCTCCAAGACATGGGTCATGGTCCAGGCGCCGCCGGCCTCGCTCTATCCGCGCCTCCAGCGGCTCAGCGACTTGTCCCGTCGTCTTGCCGAGACCCACTTTCAGAAGGTGGGTGGTGTTTTCCTTGCGGCCCCGTGGACCACGCACGCCGATGTGATGTCCGCGCAGGTCGCCCCGGGCGAGGACTACATCGTGCTCCGCACCGTCGCCGATCTGCTCGGCGGGACGGAACCGATCTCGCGCAGCAGCATCGACGGGCAGGCAAAGTGCATGTTGTTCGATCGCAACGGGCGGTCGATCATGATGGTCTGGGATGACTATGCTCCACCCGAGGGCCGGACGCACACGCTTTGGCTGGGCGAGAACGCCGAACAGGTCGACCTGTGGGGCGTGCGCCGGCCGCTGCAGCCGCTGGGCAAGTGCCGGGTTGTTTCCATCGGTCCGGGACCGACGTTCATCATCAACGCCCAGACCTGGCTGATGGAGTTCAGCCGCGAGTTTGTCGTGGCTCCTCCTGTCGTGGAGTTCAGCCTGGACGCGTATGCCCGCGACTTAGTCTTTCGGAACACTTATCACGAGCCGATCAGCGGCCTGTTGCGCCTGGTCGCTCCGCCGGACTGGGACGTGCGGCCCAACCGCATTCCTTTCGCTTTGCAGCCGAACGAGGTGCTGCGGTCACCCATTCAGATCCGCTTTCCGATCAACGCCGAGGCCGCGGTGACACCGCTGGTCGGGGAGTTCGAGATCGACGCGGACCAGCGGTACAAAATCGTCACGCCCGCGTGGTTTGAGCTGGGACTCGAGAACATCGACGTCAACGTGAACGTCTATCGCCTCGGCGGCCGGGTGGTGGTGCAGCAGACAATGACCAATCGCACCAGCCAGCCGGTCAGCTTCGAGGGATACGTGGTCGCCCCGGCCCGCAGACGCATGGGCCGCCGGTTCATCAACATCCTCTCGGGCCAGAGCGCTCGCAAGGAGTTCCTGATCGACGACGCGAGCGACCTGGTCGGCAAGAAGATCCGCGTCGGCCTGAGCGAACTCCAGGGCACGCGCATCTGGAACCGCATCATCACCGTGCACTGAGGGGCAGATCGGTTGTCGACTTGCCCGACTGAGAACGGTCACTCGGGCTTCTTGTCATCCGGTTTCTTGAGGAGGTCGCCGATCTTGCCGGCCACGTCGTCGGCCGCCTTCTTGGTGCCTTCCTGGAGTTCGCCGGTGGCCTTCTGTGCCTCTTCAGCCGCCTTCTTGGTGCCCTCTTGGAGCTGCTGAGTGGCCTGCTGGACGCCTGCGCCGATCTCCTTGGCCGCTTCACCCACGCCAACCGAGAGGGTAGCCCCGACATCCTTGAGAGAGGCCAGGTTCTTGAGGGCGCCGTCGAGATCGCCGAGCACGTCCGCGGGAATCAGGTTGCCGCCTTTCTCGGCGGTCGCGAGGATAATGGCCTTCAACAAGGTGCCGGTGAGTTCCGATATCATCACGCCCTTGTTCGAGTCGCTGCCCACATCACGCAGGCGAATCTCGTCGATAGGCACGGTGACATCGACCAGGGGGGCGGCCTTGACGCGCACCTTCACGTCCTTGATGAGGATCTCGCGGATGACGAACCGCTTGCCTTCCTTGGTTTCCTTCTTGGCGGGTTCGCTCTCCGCCTTGGACTCGAACTTCTTGAGGTTATCGAGGATGACCTGGTAGTTGCTCTGGGCGCCCTTCTTCTCCAGGCTGACGTCGATTCCTTCCAGCGTGAACTCGGGTACCTCGACCAGGTCGCTGGTCAGAGATCCGAGTGACACGCTGAGGGCCCCGCGGTTGAGCTTGAGGAAGTGGGGGCTCTCGAAGCCCTCGGGGTTGTTCACCTGGAGCTGCTGCAGCTCGGATCGTCCCTGAAGGATGCCGATGTCGGCGCTGTTGAGCGTGGTGGGCACGCCGAGGGCGTAGGTTGCTCCCACTTCGGTGCCGGTCTTGGCGATGCGATCGATCCCGAGCACCACCGCCACCACCAGAACCACAAGGGCGATGACCACGACCAGAATGATCTTCTTCATCTTCTTCTTCATGATGCTGTATCCTCAAAAGGGACTGTCGCCGGTGCAGCGACGGCTTCTCTTGCCGGATGCCGATGACCGGCCGGTACCGGCGCGATCGTTAACGTGTGATCGATCGCGGCATTGACCCTGTGTGTTACCACACTGAGCGTGGTTGCCGAGATCAAGGGTATGATAGAAGTTGCCAAGTGGCTTCTCATGTTCGGGCTCCGTCGAGGAAGACCGGCCTGCGTCTTCGAGCGAAGTGACCAACGGGGCCGCTTCAGATCCATGGGGTCGCCGGAGCACCAGGACAGAGAGCATCGTAACCCGACGGTCGCGGCATGTCCATCAGATGACCGCAGGCCCGTGATGCCGCTTGTTCTGCGTTTTGTTATACTGCCCGGTCGTCAATCGTGGGTGGTAGATTTCATGTTCAGGCGGTTGCCATTTGCGTGTTGTGTCGTCGCCATGAGCGCCGCTGCTCTGGTTGCGGCGGATGAAGGCAACTGGCCTACGGGGGCCGACGCCGTCGGTGTCATTCGCGAGCGATTCGTGGAGGACCACGGCCGGATCTGCTCTTTTGGCTCGCGTTTCGCCGGTCAGCCGGGTTGCGACAACACGGCTGACTACATCGAGTCAGAGATGAAGGCGGCGGGCGTCTCGCGCATCTGGCGTCGGCCGGTGGAACTCGTGGTGCCCGTGACGGACCACGCCAGTCTCCGAATCGACGACGAGCCGCCGGTGGCGATTCATCCGCTCTGGCCGAATGGGGCAAATCCCTCTGTTACTCCACCGGAAGGCTTTACGGCCGAGGCGGTGCACATCGGAGAAGGAAAGCTGGACACGCTGCCGGTGGATCGCCTTTCCGGCCGCATCGCGGTCATGGAGTTCAACACGCGCGATCGCTGGCAATATGCGGCCATGCATGGGGCCTTGGCGGTTTTGTTTCTTCGCCCGCAGGACACCTCGTGGACGCAGGCCAACGGCAAGTACATGTATGCTTCCGTGCCGTTCCCGCGGTTTTATGTGGATGACGCGGCTCTGAGCGATCGTCTGCGTCGAACCGACGGCCTCCAGCTGACGGTTCGCTCGCTGGTGAAGTGGGAGCGACGAACGGTATACAACCTCATCGGGTACATCCCGCCTGCCGAGCCGGGCGACGCCGGGGCGGTTGCGGTCTTGCACAGTCGATATGACGCGGCCTGTTCTGTTCCGGATCTGGCCTTGGGTGCCGAGCAGGCCATCAATCCTGCGGTTCTGCTGCAACTGGTGCGCGGGCTGGCTGCTCGCCCGCCGGCTTGCGGCGTGTTGGCGGTTTTCACCTGCGGAGACACTTTCGAACTGACCGCCTCGCGTCAACTGATGAAGTCGCTTACCGACGCACAGGCCGCATTGGGGGGCTCGCTGGCCGCCGAAGAGAAGGAGCTTGGCTGGCTGAGCGAATACCGGCGGAAGCTGGCGGGCTCGGACGTGCTTGGGGCGGTGGCGGGCTGGTCGAACCGGCGGTTTCGCAACGAGCACGTCATCTGGCAGGTCAAGTACCAGATTCTTCGGCTGCAGGAGCAGGCCCGGCAGCAGCGCAAGGGCGGTGAGGATGAGGCGGCCGTGGGGTCGCTCGATCAGCGTCGCATTCGGATGCTCGCTCTTCAGCGCCAGCTCCATCAAGACAGGCCGGGCGAGATCGACACGGATCTGCTTGGCGAGTTGCTGCCTGATGTTCAGCGGAGGCTGGATCGGATGATCGCCGATCGAAACGGACGTCTGGAACGGCGTCGCGTCGACATGGACATCCTGCGAACCGCCGGCCTGGGGACGGGCGGTGCGTCCCGGCCGATTCTATTCGTCAGTCTGGAGCTGAGCTCGCATGGGCGGCAGTTCGCGCCTTTTGCCCAGAGCCACCTGTGCGAGCAGCTCGTTCAGAATCGCCTGGTCGGCTACGGGGAGTGGCTGCGTCATGCCGCCGAACGAATCGATTTGCCGGCCGAGGTTCGGCAGACGTATTTGGCTGACGCCGCCGAAGGCCGCCGCCACTGGCAGAGCGATTTGCCGGCGCCGGTGGCCAACGGGATCGACGCGGCGGTCAGCGCCGGCTGCCTCGGCATGATGATGGCAACCACGCAGGACATGCGGCTGCGCGTCGATACGCCGATGGATACGCCGGAGCGAATGAATCTCGACCGGCTCACCCCGCAGATCGCGATGTGCGGGGCGCTGATCGACGAGATGTTGCGTCGGCCAATGCCGTTGTCCCCAAGCCCGCTGAGTCGCTGGTTCTGCCGCTGGGCGGGGATCGCGGCGATGCCCGCCTCGGGCGAGGCCCAGCTCGATCTGGGGATACCCGATGCTGTGCTCTACGCCAAATCGTATCTGGGCACCAAGTCATTCGGCGTTCGGGGTATCGGTGTGCGGGATGCCATCGTGGTGATGACCGACGGGGAGGGGCGGTTTGATCTTGACGACGTCTTCCCCGAGAAAGTGCGATGGGCTCCGCTGCGGTCCGAGGTGTACTGCTTCGATGCCCGTGGCCGGGTGAACATGGCCATGACCCGCCTCGGCACGTGGGAGACGCCGGCGTCGGGGCACGCGCGCATGGCGGATCGGATGAACCTCCGCGGCGAGATGTTCGAGTGTGCGCAGATCGGTCTGTTCGGGCTGCACGATGCCCGTTATCTCGAAGATCTGGACAAGGTCCTGCCGGTCGAGGTCTCGCGAGGCAGTGAACCGCGGGCCTGGAACTTCACGTTCGACGAAGGGGCCTTCTCGGTCTTCTTGCCGACCGATGTTGACCGCTGGCAGTTGGTGTTTGCCCGCGGGGATGCGACGCGGCGCATGCTGGCGCTCAACGCCGGCCCCGAGCAGCCCGAGGGTCGTGGTTTTCCGCTTGACTGGCGGCAAACGGAGCCGATCGGGCTGACGTCGGCGCGTGATTTTGCCCTGCTCAATACCGAACGCATGGCCCGCCTGGAGGGCACCGGGGTCATCGATCCTTATCTTCGCGATCTGCACGAGGAGAGCCGCAAGGAATTGGCTGCGGCCGAGGCGGCCCTGGCATCCGGAGATGGGGCAGGGGCGGCGCGGGAGACGATTCGTGCACTGGCCAAGCAGGCGCGCGTCTATCAACTCACTCGATCGGCGGCAGACGATATCATTCACGCGGTTCTGCTCATTCTTGTCTGCCTGGTGCCGTTCTCGTACTTCCTGGAACGGCTGCTGATTGCCGCGGCGGGCATTTATCGCCAGATCGGCGGCTTCACGGCGATTTTCGTCGTCATGGTCATCCTGATCGCCCTGTTTCACCCGGCCTTTCGCGTCAGCCTGACGCCGGTGACGATTCTGTTGGCCTTCGTGATTCTCTTCCTGTCCATTCTGGTCATTGCCATCGTGCTGGGGCGGTTTCACGCCGAGCTTCGTTATCTGCGGCAGGGCGCGTCTTCGGCGGATGACACGGCGGGCGGTTCATCGGCGAGTGATTTCCGGCGATTCACGGTCTTGAACCGGGCGATGCTGCTGGGGATTGCGAACATGCGCCGCCGGAAGATGCGCACTGCCCTGACCCTGGTCACGCTGGTGCTGCTGGCTTTCCTGATGATGAGTTTCACCGGCAGCGGCATGAAGCTTCATCCGCTGCGGTACGAGCTGACGCGTCTGGACGACGGCCAGGAGGACCGCAGCGCGATCATGATTCAGCGAATGAGTTGCAACCCCATGCCCACGTGGACGCTGGATTATCTGAGCACGGCTTATCGCGAGCGGGCAGAGGTGCTCGGTCACTGGTGGATCACGTACAACAACCTGACGACGCAGGCCCCGCGGACGCTGCGGCTTGACGGGCCGGTCGGGGACCACGCGCTGCTGCTGGCGGCCTCGTGCATCGATCCAAGGGAGGCCCGGCTGCTGGGGATGGATCGCCTCGCGGGCCAGGACGGTATGGCCGCGTTTGCTGCGTCACCGGATGCGATACTGATCAGCAGCAGCGTGGCCAAGCGAATTGGAGCCGGACAAGGCGAACACGTCGAGATGCTCGGCTCGCGATTCACGGTTGCCGGTGTCATGGATGATCGCCGGATGCTGGCGATGACCGGTTTCAATGGCCGAGTTCACGCGCCGCTGGACTACTCTCGCTACATCCAGTGGGACCCCGATCCGACGTTGCTCCAGTCGAAGCTCGACCTCATCGACAGCGCTGACTCGGCGGCCGACCTGACCAGCTCGCCGCAGACCGATCAGTACCACGGCATCTCGCCGGACCAGTTCGCGATCATCCGGGCCGACCGGGCGGCCGAGTTTGACGGCACCCTGCGGTCGGTCGTGATCGTGCCTCACGACCCGCGGGATACGATGGCTCTGGCGGATGACGTGGCGGTCAGCTTCCGTCAGCCGGTGTATGCCAACGCCGACGGCCGGGTGGTGCTGTGCGCCGTGGCCGAGCTGACCACGCTCCAGGGTTTCGGTTCGGTCATCGTGCCGCTGCTGATCGGTGCGGCCATCATCTTCAACACCATGCTCAGTTCGGTCTACGAGCGGCAGCGCGAAATCGGGACGATGATGGCGGTCGGTCTGGCCCCGCTGCATATCGGGGCCCTGTTCGTGTCCGAGGCCGCGGCCTACGGCACGATTGGGGTGGTGGGTGGCTTTGTTCTCGGCCAGGGGCTGGGCAGCTTTGTTGCCCGCTTCGACCTGATTCCTGGCATCAATCTGAACTTCTCCAGCGCCGCGGCGGTGTGGACCCAGGTGGCGATGATGGCGGTTGTGTTGTTTTCTTCGCTGTGGCCGGCGTGGAAGGCCACGCGGATCGCAGCCCCCGGCAGTGAGAGCACCTGGAAGCTGCCGATGCCGGAAGGCGACGAGATGGTTGTGCTGCTCCCGTTCACTTTCCACGGCCGCGACGCCGCCCCGTTGCTGGCGTATCTGCGGGAGTGGCTGGCGTCGCATACCGAGTCGTCGCTGGGGCGGTTCACCTGCGGGGCGATTGAGCCGTTTGCCGACGCGGGCTCCGGCGGCCGTGGGCTTGTCGCCCAGATCTGGCTCGCCCCGTTCGATCTGGGCATCATGCAGACGGTCGAACTGGAGATTCGGCCGGGCAGCGACCCGAGCATCCACGAGGTGCGCATCTCGCTGCGCCGCGAGGCCGGCCCGCACAGTTCGTGGGTCCGCGGCAACCGACGTTTCCTCACCGAGCTTCGCAAGCGGTTCCTGCTGTGGCGATCGCTGAGTCCGGCCGAAAGCGAACGATACCGCGCCTCGGCCGTGGCCAGTTCGTAAGGGCGCCTCAGGGGCGATTGGCCCGCCATCGCGGGTCTTTCTTTGCTTCTCTGTCCTTCCTTCTTCTTTGTGTCTTTGAAGCAGGGGCGCAACTGCGTCCCTGTTTCGGATGCCCGACCGTGGCGGTTCAGCCGGTGGAGACTGCCGTCGGGCAATAGGGGTCGAGAGATGGACAGGTCGGACAAGGGCGAGCCTGTACAGACACGTCTCAGTGCCGAGTGTCTTCCTCGCTCGGTTGGTTGAGTGGCTCGTGTAGTCGCAGGTTTGCGGCGAATTCGGTGATGGTATCATCCGGCGTCGAGGCCCCGGCGGTGATGCCGGCCACCTTGCACCCGGCGACCATCGCCGGCTTGAAGTCGGCCCAGGTCTCCAGGTGATACGTCCGGACGCCCTCGCCCTGGCAGAGGCGGGCCAGCTCGCAGGTGTTGGCCGAGCTGAGACCGCCGAGCACGAACATGACGTCGACTTCGCGGGCCAGTTCGACGGCCGCCTCCTGGCGGCGGACAACCTCCAGGCAGAGCGTGTTGACCACCTTGAGTTCCTGGAACGGCAGCGCAGCAATCGCTCCGATCATCCGGGCGACGTGCTCGGGGGCGTGAGTCGTCTGGGCGACGATGCCGAGCCGCGCCCGCCGCGGGATCTTGTCCGCCAGATCCTCTTCCCGCTCGACGACGATGACGTTGGGGGCATAGCCGATGACCCCCTTGACCTCCGGGTGATTGGCGTCACCGATCATGATCACCTGGTAACCTTCCTCATGCAGTTGCCTGACCACCGTCTGAGCTCGCTTGACCAGTCTGCACGTCGCATCGACAAGGTTGATGCCGCGCCGACGGGCCATCTCATAGATCTCCGGCCCGACGCCGTGCGAGCGGATCAGCACGGTGGTGCCCGCCTCCAGATTATCGAGTCGCGCGGACTGGTTGAGGCCCTCCTGTTCGAGTCTTCGGACGACTTCCGGATTGTGGATGACCGGGCCCAGCGCCGCTACGCGGCCGGGAGCATTGTCGCGCAACGTCTGCTCCGCAAGCTCGATCGCCTGCTCGACGCCGAAGCAGAAACCGTGTTTTCTCGCGAGACGGACTTCCATAGGGTTCCCGGCTTCGCTCTCCGAGCTGCGCCGTACCAGGCAGGGTTGAGGTCCCCGCAGGCGAGGTTCAGATAAGGGCTGTCGCTTCCCGCTGGCGCAAACCGGCCTTGCACACCTGAACCGATGGCCCGCAACCTGCAGACACTATATTGTAGGCGTTCTCGTGTTGCACGTGCTCCGGGGCAGGCCACAGGCGGACCTGAACCCTGTCTTCGACCCTGAGGCTGAGCCTCAGGCTCAGACCCGAAGGGAACCCTGATCCCTGAACCCGCGACCCCGAACCCTCCCGCTCATCCCGCACACAGCGTATCCGCCTCGACGTCCGGTCCGGAGAGGCACCCGCGGAACAGGGCAAAGTCGTCCTTGTCCACGTCGTCATCATTGTCGAGATCTGCCCCGTCGCAGGCGAGGTCGAGCTGCGGGACACCCGGCCCGCTGAGGCATGCCTGGAACCGGCCAAAATCCGATTGATCTACATCGTGGTCAATGTCGAAATCGCACCGGGCGAACAAGGGCGGCGTAACCGTCAGATAGACAACCACCGTTTCAGTCGGGTTCGTGGCCCCGGGGGCGCTGATGGTGATCGTGCCCGTGTACGGGCCGATCGCCAGCGTCGACGTGCTGTAGGCGATGTTGATGGGGTCGGCTTCGCCGGACGAGGTACCGCCATCCGGCGCGACCGAGAGCCAGCCGACGTCATCGCTGATCGTGTATGACATCGCGCCGCCGCCGGCGTTGCGGACGGTGAAGATGTCATGGGGCAGATCCTTTCCGCGTTCAACGCTGCGGGTGAAGAAGGCGGGGCTGCGCTCGATTTGCGGGGGCGGACCGCTGACGGCGTACTCCATGATGGTCATGCTCAGGTCGATGTCGGGCCGGGGATACCGGTTGGAGTAGGCGTGCCCGTGGGGATAGGCGTCCGCCGGCTGATCGAAC
Source organism: Phycisphaerae bacterium (assembly GCA_030372985.1). Lineage (GTDB taxonomy): Bacteria > Planctomycetota > Phycisphaerae > UBA1845 > PWPN01 > JAUCQB01. The sequence goes on along the minus strand of JAUCQB010000020.1, from coordinate 7,116 downwards.
CGGTACGCCTCGTAGCCGATCGCGTCGCCGCCGTACGGCGTGATTTCGATGTAGTACGTGTTGCCGGTCACGAGGGGCACCTCGCCCGGCTCGTAGCCGGCGCCGATCATAGCGGCGCCGCCGGCCTGCCAGGCGCCGCGTCCGCGTTTCACCGAACCCACCAGGCCGCTGGGTGTGGGCGGGTCGCCCGCCGGTGGATTGGAGTAAACCTTCACCTCCGTCCGCATGTTCCACTGCAGGTCGCCGCCGTGAGAGATCCAGAGATCGACAGCCGCCAGCGCTTCACCGGTTGCCTTGAACGTCTGCCCCCACTGCCATTCCCACCAGGTCCTGGTGCCCATCCCGCCGGTGGTCTTCATGTAGGGGAGGATCGTGCCGTCGTTGTCGCTGAAGACCAGGACGCACAGGTCCTTGTTCAGCGGGATGCCGTCGGGGTCAAACGCCTGGCCGCCGGCGTATCCGTCGCCGTTGTCGGTGCGCCAGAACGGGGAGAAGGCGGTGCCCCCCTGTCCGGCCAGGCGAATGGCGTATCGCTCGCCCGGGACAGTCGGCAGTTGCCCGCTGAGGTAGCCGACCCACGACTCGCCGATGCTACTTCCCGAAGACTTGGTCACTCCTACCTGGCTCCAGGTTGTGACGTTGCCTCCTGTGTCCTTGAGCAGGCTGACGTTGATCGTGCCCGTGTCGCCGCTCGCACAGGAGTAGGCGATCTTGTTGATCGAGGTGCCCGTGGCGATGAAGGTCTGGTACCAGGGAGTCCCCCAGCCGCTCGGCCAATCGCTCTTGTAGAAGCAGGAGTAGTCGAGATTGAGTGAGGGATGAACCGTGGCCGTCTGGCCGTCAGTGAGCTGGACATTTCGGACGACTTTGGCTCGGCCGAAGAACTCCGGCTGATTGACGTAGATGGTGTAGTTGCCGGCGGGGTTGGTGAAGGTGTAGTTGCCGTGGTCCACGCGGTAGCTGAGCGGATTCGCGAACATCGACCAGTTGGGGATCAGAAAGGCATTCCATTCGTGCAGGTTCGTGTACCAGATGTTCCTTCCCTTAATCTGCTCGAACCGGCACTGTCCGCTCACGGTTCCATCAGCGACGACCCTGGTCGCGGGCAGCAGCACAACCGCGCAGGCAGGCAACAACAAGCCCGCATTCAGCCGAAGAGGTCGGTGGTACGCGTTCATCATGACCCTCCTGTAGCAGCGGAGTTCCATCGGTTCCCTCCCCCGGTTCCATCATACCCCCCGGTCGCAGCAGTTGAGACCTGGCGGGCATGATTCGTTTATGGTGACTGTCGACCGCTGCGCGTCCTCATTGGCTGCAGGACATCACTACGGGTGCAATCCGATAACGCCGGTCTGGCTCACGGATTCTCTCAACCCTTGCCTCTCAGCTCTCAATCCCTCCAACGTCGCGTCATCCGAAGCGTGAGCCAAAGCTCAGTCCGCGCAGGTGGTGACTGCCGCGACGCCTGCCCCGCTCATGCAGCCGACGAACTTCGTGAAGTCATCTCCATCGACGTCCGCGTCCTGATCCAGCCGGGCCCCGGCACAGGTCTCGTCCGTCTGGTCCGCTCCGGGTCCGCTATAACAACCCTGGAACACGCCGAAATCCTCCTGATCCACATCGTGGTCGGTGTCGAAATCGCACGGCGCGAATGGCGGGGCCGTCACTGACAAGTTGACGACGATCGTCTGGGGCGTGTTGTCCGCCCCCGTGGCGTTGATGGTGATCGTGCCGCTGTAAGAACCGATTGCCAGACCGGCCGTGCTGTAGAGGACACTGATCGTGTCCGTCTCGCTGGTTGACGTGCCGCCTGCGGGGTCGACCGACAGCCAGCTCACATTGTCGGTGATGGTATAAGTCAGGGTGCCTCCTCCCCCATTGGCGATGGTGAAGGTGTCGTTCGGCAGGTTGTTCTTCCGTACGACCGACCGCGTCAGCAGGGCGGGGCTGCGTGTGATATGGGGCGGTACGACGTCGTACCCCACGCCGACCACCACGGCCACCATGTCGTGATCCGACACGTGCGTGCCGCCGTGCCAGAGTGATCCGTTCGGGTAGTTGTCGTCCCTTGTGCGGTAGACGTTGAAGCCTTGTCCGTCGGTGGCCTCAAGGTGCAGGGCATAGGTCTGACCCGCCGTGACCGGTACCCCGTCGAGCGGCCAGCACACCGCAACCTCTTTGAACTCGCCTGAGTATACCTCCCGCGAGGTGGTTGCCGGGCCAATTTGCGTGCCCGTCGGGCCACCCTGCCGTATCGTAGCCCGGTAGGTGAACTTCGGCCCGGGCGGGTCACCGCTCCGAGTCAAGAACGCCGACGCGCCCACGATGCGATTGATTCCTGCGGGAACCACGAAGGTCTGAGCCTGGTAGGTCGCCCAGCCGCCGTCAGGGAGTTCGCGATAGTCGCTGTTGGCGCCCGGCGCCTCGGCCCAACCCGTCGGGATGCAACTGCCGCCAAAGCCGCTGGCCTGATTGAGGCCGTCGACAAGATCATAGTGATAGGCGGGTGTCTGCGGGCGGGCCTCCACACGGCTGTCGTCCGAGACCTTCATCCACCAGGTGATGTAGCTGTAGTACTCGGGCCAGGGTGGCTGTGTGTTCTGCCAGTTGAAGTTCGGACTCTGGTCCGTGGGTGTGCTCGGGTCGTAGATCCGGATGTCGTAGGCGCAGTTGTTGGGATCCAGCGGGTTGAGCCGGTTCCAGCCGGCGTAGTCGGTGACGCCGAAGATGGCCCATCCCGAGTTTGACAGGTTGGTGACGCCGACACCTGCGGCCTTGCTGCCGTTCTCGTTGAAGCAGTGGTTCTCGATGGTTCGGTTGTTCGCATTGAGTTGATTGCCGTACTGGCGATGGTAGATCAGCATCCATCTCGAATCGGCGATGACGGTCGCTGCCGGGACCAGCGCGAACACCAGCAACATGATCGTGCGCAACTGTCTCAGTGGCCGATAACGGGCCGTGGACGTCGAACTCGCCATAATGGCTCCTTCCCTCGGGCAGAGGTCCGCATATTCGCGGCATGACGCCGCCTGGTCTCCGAATCACCGCGCCGACCGACCCGGGCGGAATGCACCACTCCTGCCGCCCCGGAATCGCGAGTACTCGTGCTGCAGCCACGGCCCTGGCGCTGTGCAGGGCACAGCCGCCGGGAGCGATCACCTGTTCCCACCGGGTCAGATTCTCCGCGAACAACTCCGTTCAGGATAGTAGTATAACCAAAAACATCGCAGGAGGACACGCTTTTTGCCTTTTTTGGGATGGCTGCCTTCTCTGGGTCCTCCCAGGGGCCGTCCCGTTGGAGGTGGACAGTTCCCGTTTACGCTGTATCCTGTCGTCACGGAAGGTGCTGAGATGTGACAGGCCCCGGAGAGTATGCACATGATCCGAAGCGTGGCCCGGAGCGCCGGAAAGAGTAAGAGCAATAATGACGTTGTCCGGACCGCCGGCGGTGGGCGATGTCCGGTTCGGCTTGTGCTCGGGATGATGTCGGGAACCAGCGGTGACGGAATCGACCTGGCCTGCGTCCGGATCGTGGGTATCGGAGCTCAGATGCAGGTTCGGCTGCTCTGGCATCGACACACGGGCTTTGCCCCCAGCTTGCGGCGAAGGTTGCTGGCGGCGATGGCCCCGGCCAAGACCACCACAGAGGAGATTGCCCATCTTCACGCCGATCTGGGTGAAGCCTTTGGCAAGGCGGCCGTATGGGCGATCGGTCTGGCGGGCCGCAGAGAAAGACCCTCGCTGATTGGCCTGCCAGGCCAGACCGTTTGCCACCTCCCGGGGGCGGTCGGCCGGACGGTCGGACTTCAACTGGGCAGCCCGGCCAGGGTAGCGGCCCGGACCGGTCTGCCGGTGGTCGCCGAGTTCAGGCAATCGGACATGGCGGCGGGGGGGCAGGGCGCTCCGCTGGTACCGTGGACCGACTGGGTACTTTTTCATCACCGAAAGATAGCGCGGGCCGTACAGAACATCGGGGGGATCGCCAATGTGACCTGGCTGCCGGCCGGTGCCGACGCCGGCCAGGTTGTCGCTTTCGACACCGGCCCCGGGAACATGATCATCGATGCCCTGATCCGACATATCACCAACGGCCGAGAAACGATGGACCGCAACGGGCGGCGGGCGGCCCGCGGCAGGGTGCTGGCCGACGTGCTGGATCGGTGGCTGCGTCATCCCTATTTCAACCAGAAACCTCCAAAAACCACTGGACGCGAGGAGTTTGGGGAGCCATTTGTGCACCGAGAACGAAATCGTTTAACTTCGGCGAGTTCGCACCCGGACGACTGGGTGGCCACGGCCACGGCTCTGACCGCCCGATCCATCGCCGCCGCTTATCGCCGGTGTCTGCCCGGCGTGTCGCGGACACGGCCAGCGAGACTGCCGAAGGCTCGTGGCAGCCGGGGACCGTCAGCGGCCGCTATTGAACTGGTGTTATGCGGGGGCGGCGCCAAGAATCAGACGCTGGTAACCATGCTCCAGGATGAACTTCCGGAAGCGGCCGTTCGGAGAATCGAGGATTTCCAGATCCCCTCCCAGGCCAAGGAGGCCGTCAGTTTTGCCATGTTGGCGAAAGCGAGCATAGACGGCGTGCCGGGCAACCTTTCTCAGGTGACCGGTGCCCCTCGGCCCGTTGTCATGGGGTGTTTGGTTCGCCCCTGACGACCTGGCCAATAACACAATATAATGAATGTCTGGCAATGAATGTTTGGCAAAAAAACGGCTGTTTCAGAATCGATCAGTTCCTGAAGTTGATGGCCGGCGAGTGGACAAGTCCGCAGGTTTTGGCATAGAATTCGTCGGTTCAGCGAGTTTTTTTGACCGGATTGTGACAATAGGTAATTTGGGAGAGCGAGAAACACAAAGCGATGACAAGAGGTGGGGGGCTTGAGCATCACGGAGTTCGGCAGTAGGCGACAACCTTTTTCAGCCCAATGCCTTACGATCTTCTTCAGGGCTGACTCAAAACGCCGGCCCTGCCGGCGTGAGACGACGGCGGGACACCGGCTATCGCAGCCCTCCAAGCCCTCCAAGACGAAAAAACGCTGAGATTTCTCGAAAAAGTCTTGCAGTCTTCGCGGCACTGGGTAGAATGACGGAGAGTCGCTCACAGCTTCGTGAGCATGAAGTGGTAGGAAGGGAAGGAGAACGCAAAGCTCATCAGTATTTCCTTGGACACCGACAGTTGCGTCTGGTAGTATGGAGCTGTGCGTGATTGGTGAAGTGTGCAAGCGGCAGGTTGCGAGTTGAGCGCGTGACCAGAGGGGTCTTGGCTGAGCGAGCGACCTGCGTGTTGCGTAAAATCGTTTCTGGTGTTTGGAGAAGGTGGTAGTCGGGCGCGTGGAGTTCTGGTAAAGCTCTGACGACTCGGCGCATTTCCAAGAGGAGGCAGGAACTATGAGACTAGCAGTGGTAGGGACCATCGTCTTGCTGCTGAGCGGCGTGGCGATGGCGCAAACCGATTTCACGGTCGATTACACGATCCAGATCGGTGGCGACAATCATGAGACCCAGTACAAGAACGATGAGAATGTGGCCTTCACAGAGGGCTCGACTACCCCGCCGGTCCAGGAAGGCATCGTGACCTGGGATGTGATCGCGGAAGCGTCGGGCAGCGATATCGATGGCTATTCGGTCCAGGGTATCGCGAACCTGGTCTTCAACATCGAATTGCAGACCGAAGCCGGCGCCGCCGTGGCCCCGAAGAAGTTCTTCAGCACTATCAACGACGGCAACGACGACAGTCCGCGGGCAGTTAACAACGGCGTGGCCGAGCCCTTCGAGCGGGCCGCCTTCTGCCTCGGTTGGGACGTGGCCATGGACTACAGGTGGATCGACGATGGTGACGGGATTGTTGAAACGGGAGAGTACCTCGATGGTCTCGGCCCGCCGGCCGGCCCCGGCCGTTTGTATGATCCGACGACCGTCGGCGGCCCGTACATGGACCGCGTTCAGTTCCCGAGCACATCGTACCATGGCGGCGGCCGTATGAAGGGCGGGGTCTACTTCCCCGACTGCAACGGCAATCTGACCAACGATAACACCGAAGAAAACACCACGACCGACACGGACGGCAACGGCATTCTGGACGTTTGCGAGGCAATGAGCCAGACAGTTGGTGGCGGGCTCGCCACTGAGGTGCTCTCGGCTGCCAAGCTCAGCGGCATGGGTGCGGGCTACAGCCAGTTCACCGAGGCCGCGAACAATGCCGGCGTCGGCCTGGCAGTCGCCAGCGTGATTCCGAACTGGGGCGATTTTGGAGATGAGTGGGTCGGCCTCGGAATCAAGCCCGTTGCCGAAGGTCAGATCGACATGACCGGTCTTCTCGAGGGCACCTACAAGCTGGTGCTGACGGCTCCGGCCAACAGCAATAACGTCATTCCTCCCAGCTTCATCGTTCAGTCCACCCCGGCCATGCTCGGCGGTTTCGCTGCCAAGGCCGTTGTGGTCAACGGTGCCGAGGTTGCATTCTATTGGAAGCCCAGCGTCGTTCAACCCATTCCGGTCCAGCCCACTCTCTGGCAGAGCTGGAAGACTCATACCGCTGTTGGTCCGTTGGCAATTACCCTGGATGCCACCAAGACCGGAACGACCCGCACCACGGAACCGCGTAACGGCGGTATAGAGAAGATCAAGATCACGTTTGACGGTAGTCTGGCCGGCGCCCAGTATGCCGGTGGCGTCACCATCACGCCTGCCGTCAGCGTCACCGAAAGTACCGAGGGCGACAATACGATCGTGTTGGCGATTACCGGCGATGTGGACAAGACCTGTTACAAGATCGACGTGTCCACCGCGTTCCCGGTGGGCGGTCTGAAGGGCACGGCTGATCCGGTCTGCTATGTGGGCAACTTGATCGGCGACTCGAACAACAGCGGGACCATGACTGCCACAGACGTCTCCCAGGTCAAGTCCAAGGTCCTCCCGCCGTGGACGAATGATAATGTTAGAATGGACGTCAACCTGAGTGGTACGATGACTGCGACCGACGTATCGTTGGCCAAGTCGAAAGTTATTACCGGTGGGGTGGGTGCCTGCCCGCCGTGATGAGGATAGAGACCCGCCGCCGGGGAGCGTGTCCCTGTCTCTTATACACATCTCCGAGCCCACGAGACAGCG
>JAUCQB010000019.1 GCA_030372985.1 Phycisphaerae bacterium | reverse complement strand
CCACCGAGATCTACACCGTTCGGAACTCGTCGGCAGCGTCAGATGTGTATAAGAGACAGCATCAGGACTTGTCAAGCAGTGATGTTAAGTTGTTTTATGGAAAACAGTTACGCGTTCATCATACGATTCGATTTGTCGGCTCAGGCGGTTGCCACATTGCGGCCAGACCCTCCGGCCGTGCGGGGAGTGGGGGCATCAGCGGATACAAGTGTGCTGATGCTATGCTCCCGGCTTCGGCCGGCATGTGCCCTGCGTCAACTCTTCAATTGCAGGAAACCCCGACCAGGAATGATCGGATGTGGCCTTGGAGACGGTCTTCTTCGCGAGTTTCTTGCGTTGCACCCAACCACCACCGCCAAGGCTTCCGCGGTTGGCGACAGAACAAGCCACATTCTCAATTCTGCATTCGCCATTCCTCGTTCCCCAGTGTTGTTGGATGCAACGCCGGGGTCAGTTCAGGCCCGCTCCGAAGACGTCGTCAGGTTCTGGCTCGCGTCGCTCGGGCGACGGGGCCTCAGGAGCGGCAGGCGGCGGCTGGACGGGTTGGTCAGCGATCGGTTCCTGTCGGCTCGCCGCTGCCTGGGGCTGTTTCCGGCACGGGTCGGGGTGGCGGGCCGACGGACTGTGCCCGCGTCGCTCGTCGTCGGACCGCCGATCGCTTCGCGCACCCTCGGGGGCCTGCTGCCCCTTCGATGCGACCGCATGCTGAGCCGTGGGCGCGGGCTCACGCCGATAAGCGGAGTGCTTGTCTTTCCTGCGATCCTGGCGTGTGGCTGCCTCTTTTTTCAGATCGGCGATAAGGGAATCGTAGTCGCTGAAAGCAGACTCGTTTTTCTGCGCATCATCTTCCAGGCCTTCGGCCTGATCTCCAGAGTCGGCTTCCTCTGGGGAAACCGACTGGTCTTCGGGTTCCGCAGTTCCCGGGGTATCCAAATCCTCGATGAAGGCTTCATCGATCTCATCAAACTTCGGCGGCCGATAGTCCGGTAGCCTGGATCGCTCCAGTTCCTCGTCGTAAGCTTTGATGACGGCCGATTGGATCATCTCCCTGCATTCCGTATTGATCGGGTGAGCGACATCGGCATGGATCTTGGAACGGCCGTGCGAGTCCCGCGTCGCGCGGCGGTCGCCCAGAGAATGGCCACACTCATTGCAGAATCTGGCCCGCAGATGGTTTTTCGCTCGGCATCGCGGGCAACGGTCACAAAGTTTGCGCGAGGGCATGGCCACAAAGACCCCGTCGCCGGTACCGCTGCCGATGACCTTGAGGTCGCGTACGACGAATGCGCCGTCGAAGGTAACGCTGCAAAATGCCCGAAGTCTTTCCTTAGACTTCTCCACCAGCTTCACCCGAACCTCAGTGATCTCCATCTCTGCCTCCTTCAAGTTGTCGGTTCCTATGGAAACAACCGAGACACCATTACGTCGGCAGGGCTCCGTCTGTTGCGCGCACCTCCGGCGCCGCCGACTTTGTCCCAAACAATTCCGGCTGCTCCAGTTGAGCGAGCCGGGTACTGACACCCGTTTCCTCCTGCGCACGGCGGGCGAAATCCATCGCCTCTTCGCGCCGGTCGTAGGCGGTGAAGAGGGTGGACCCGCTGCCCGAGACTCGCACCGGCCGGCCGGCAAGCTTCGTCAGGGTACCGAGAAGCGGGCCGATCTGCGGGCACACCGTCAACAAGGGTCGCTCCAGCATGTTGTACGCCGCCGCCATGAGCTGTTCCGAGTCCAGCCGCAGCACGTCGGCTCGATCCAGCAACTCGTCCAGCCGCGTGGGTGGAGGCGGGGGTGACGGCGGTCGCCATGCCCGATAGACCTCCGCGGTCGATACGCCGAAGGGCGGAGACAGCAGCACGATCCATCCGTCCCATTCCAGCCTCACCGGTCTGATTCTCTCTCCCCGGCCGCTCATCACCGCCGATCCTCCCTGGAGAAAGAACGAGACATCGCTGCCCAGCTCGGCGGCCAGAGGGGCGAGCTGTTCGACCGACCAGCCCAGGTCCCACAGACGGTTGAAGGCCATCAGCGCGGCCGCCCCGTTGGAGCTGCCTCCGCCAAGTCCTCCCCCTACCGGGATCTGCTTGTGCAGGCGACACGCCGCCCGCGGCTCGATTCCGGCCGCTCCAGCCAGCAGCAGCCCCGCCTTCACAATCAGGTTTCTCCGGTCGGTCGGGAGGCCGGGGTGTTCGCACAGCAACTCGATACCGTCGGCATCGCGGTTCACGAAGACCAGCTCATCGCAGAGTGTGATTGCCGACAGCAGGGACTGGATGTCGTGAAAGCCGTCCTGGCGTCGGCCGAGGACGCGCAGACACCAGTTCACCTTCGCTGGAGACCGGACCGTAACAGAAAGCCTCGTCACGGACAGGCATCCTTGCCGGGGCAGGTCGGCGCCTTGCCGATTTCTCCTGGAAACAAACGGTCGCAACAAACCATTCAGCGCGTTTCCGTCCTTCCACATGGCCCGCGAGCGAATCCGCCGCGCCGGCTACCTCGTGGCATCGACGACAGGCTCCCGACACTGCAGCCCGGCACTCTTTCGAAAAGAGAGCCCAGCAAGCCCCTCGTGGAGACGCACATCTTTGACTTCGGGCCGGGAACACGCGTCGTGGTAAGAACCAGCCGGAGACGGGCGACTGTAACTCATCCCACAGGTGTTGATCATGGTGCGATCCAGTTCGTGCTGTCTCGGCACAAGGTTGCGTTGCTATTGTAGTATATGCACCAGACCTGTCAACCCGTCCGCTAACAACCACGGCCGGACTCGCCGTGCATCGACTGAGTCTCATTGACGCGCCCCGGATCGCATGCGCCAGGGCCCTGTCACCTCCGCTCACAGGGCTGGTCCTGAAGCACCGGGACACGGGTATTTCACAGCCTGCTGTCCGAAAAGTCTTCCCTGTGAGTTTCCGCACAGCCGGACGCCGTTCTCGGCGTTTTTTATCTCATGACATGACGCCTGCCACCCGATCTGATGGGCGGCGGTGCTGTAACCATCCTTGGGGGCCGGCTTGAGAGGTTTGGGGGGTATATGGCGATCACGATTATCTGTCCCAATCTGACCTGCCGCAGCGTGCTTCAGGTTGCTGACAGCACGCGGGGACAAAAGGTTCGGTGCGCGCGCTGCGGCAAGCATTTCCGCGTACCCGACTCGACTCCGAGCAAGGTCGGCCAGGAGAAGTTGCCGGCCGAAACACAAAGCGGCTCTTCGAAGTAGCTCCAGCCCGGTCCGGTCCGATAAGCAATTCAACATAGGCAGCCTCGGTCCGTTTCCTGGACAAGCATCCCAGGAATGACGGATGCGGGGCGATATCGTGGAGTCTGAACCGCCGACCCAACACGCACTGCCCGTGTGTCGGCCGTTGCTTCGTTGCCGGTGGACCAATCGGCTCAAGACCGGTTTTCGTCCGCTGGTGAACCAGTTCTACGCCACGATTCACATCCGGTACTGAACAACCGCCGGCTGATCACAACTGATCGAGTCCGCCAGTCTCGTTCCATCCCGCCTCGTCGGTTCGCCGCCCGGACGGCCGCGTGACTCCCCTGCCGTCCAGGTCGCGCCGGCATGGTTGCCAGGCTCGCGGCGATTCGCATAATAGCCCGCCGGCAGTGGGATCGGATACCGGATCGCTTTCGCTTCCAGAGGAGAACGACCATGAGACGTCTTCTGCTATGTGTCGCCCTGGTTCTGGGAACCCTGTGCATGTCGCGGCCTTGCCTGGCCGAGCCTTACGAGCCCACATGGGAGTCGCTGGACGCACGCCCCAACCCGGGCTGGTTTAACGACGCCAAGTTCGGCATTTTCATTCACTGGGGCGTCTACGCCGTGCCCTCCTGGAGTCCCAAGGGCGAGTACTCCGAATGGTACTGGCACAGCATGGGCAAAAAGGACGGAGCGACCTGGAAGTTCCACGTCCAGACCTATGGGGACAAGTTCAGGTATCAGGACTTCGCTCCGATGTTCAAGGCCGAGCTTTTCGATCCCAGGCAGTGGGCGGATATCTTCAAGCGATCGGGCGCCAAGTACATCGTTCTGACGTCCAAGCACCACGACGGCTTCTGTCTCTGGCCGAGTGCCCAAAGCTGGAACTGGAACAGCATGGACATCGGCCCGCACCGCGATCTGTGCGGCGAGCTCACCGAGGCCGTCCGGGCGGCCAGAATCAGGATGGGTTTCTACTACTCGTTGTACGAATGGTACAACCCGCTTTATCTCTCGGATCCCAAGCGGTATGTCGATGAGCACATGCTGCCGCAAATCAAGGACCTCGTGACCCGATACAAGCCGGACATCGTCTGGACCGACGGCGAGTGGGAACATCCCAGCGACCTGTGGCGGAGCCCGGAATTCCTCGCCTGGCTGTTCAACGAATCGCCGGTGGCCAAGGACGTCGCCGTCAATGACCGGTGGGGCAAGGAGTGCCGCAGCCACCACGGCGGGTACTACACGACCGAATACGGCAAGTACCACGAGATGTCCGAGCTGGGGGCGGTCCGCGAGTGGGAGGAATGCCGCGGCATGGGTGGCTCCTTCGGCTACAGTCGCAACGAGACCGTCGACGACTACAAGCGGGCCACCGACCTGATCCACCTCCTGGTGGAAACAGTCAGCAAGGGCGGCAACCTGCTGCTGGACATCGGGCCGACGGCCGACGGCCGAATCCCCGTTATCATGCAGCAGCGTCTGGTCGAGATGGGCGAGTGGCTGACCCTGAACGGTGAGGCCATCTACGGAACGCGGGCATGGCGCGAAGTTAAGGAGGCCGGTGATGTGCGATTCACGCTCAAGGGCCGCGACGCCTATGCCATCTGCCTGAAGTGGCCGGAGAAGGAGTTGGTCCTCGATGTCCCCAAGCCGGGAGGAGAGGTGACCTTGCTCGGCTATGACGGTGCCGTGAAGTCTGCGCACAAGGACGGCAAGCTTCACATCGAGGTACCGGGCCTGTCGGTAAACCGGATGCCGTGCCGGCATGCCTACGTGTTCAAGCTGCCGGCCGTCAAGTGAGCCGGCCTGTTCTCTCCGGCGACGCGGTCTGAGACGCCGGCAGAGCCGCTGTTCGGCCGGTGGGCGGCACGGATTCCAGGATTCAACATGAGCCCAGGGACAGCCTGGATGCCCACCGGAAACCCAACACATAACCGCGGACGCGACTTGAACAGTCCGGATTCGTGTGTTAGACTGCAATACTCGCATTGGCGGCGTACCCAAGTGGACCAAGGGGACGGATTGCAAATCCGTTATTCATGGGTTCGAATCCCATCGCCGCCTGTTGTTTGTACAGCCCCCCTTCGCCAATCCCTGAGGGTGTTTGTTCTCGCAGTGAGACGTTCTCGCTGCGGTATTGAGGGCGGTAGCCCATGACTGAAACCCCTGTCGCTTTGCCGTACGCTCCATCCGCCGCCCGGCAGCCGAGCCGTCTGGCGTCCCTGGATGTCTTCCGCGGCATCACCATCGCCGGCATGATCCTGGTGAACAATCCGGGCTCTTGGTCACACGTTTACGCGCCGCTGCGGCATGCGAACTGGAACGGCTGGACGCCGACCGATCTGGTGTTCCCTTTCTTCGTATTCATCGTCGGCGTGGCGATGACCTTCTCGTTTGACCGGCGAATCGCGGCCGGTGCCGGCCGGCTTGGCCTGTTCGAGCAGGTTATCCGCCGAACCGTCATTCTTTTTGTGCTCGGTATGATCCTCAACGGCTATCTCACGTGCTTTCCCACCTGGGCCGCGCTGGCCAAGCCCGCGGGCTGGAAGATCATGGGGCCGTTCGTCGCCGTCGTCGTCGGCCTGGCGCTGATGTTTGCCGACCAAGGTCCATTCTGCTGGCCTTACGGCACGTGGCCGGCGGTTCGCAAGGCGACCGGCTGGCTCTTGACGATTAGCGCAATCGCAGTATTCGCGATCTGCTTCGACGCCTTCCGGGAATCCAGCATCCGCGTTCCGGGTGTCCTTCAACGCATTGCCTTGTGCTATTTCTTTACCTCGATCATCGTCATGTACGCGGGCCTGCGGGGCCGGGTCATCTGGACCGCCGTTCTCGTTCTCGGGTATTGGGCCCTCTTGAAGTATGTCTTGCCGCCGAATGATTTCCGACCCGAACAGCTCGTGGCTGAGCGGCCTGAGGGCCTGCTTCACGAATGGGTCGATATCCGCTTGTTTCATCTCGAGAATCACGTCTACAGCGAGCGGCCGGACCCTGAAGGAGTACTGAGCACCATCCCGGCGATTGCCACGTGTCTTCTGGGGGTTCTTGCGGGCAACTGGCTGCACCACAACCGCGACAAGCGCGAGACCGCCGCCGGCCTGTTTCTGGCGGGCAGTGCGGCCATGGCGATCGGCTACTTCATGAACTACGACGTGCCGATCAACAAGAAGATCTGGACGAGCTCGTACCTGGTTTTTACCGCGGGACTGGCTCTTCAGTTTCTGGCGGTCTGTTACTGGCTGGTCGACGTCAAGGGATACCGCCGGTGGGCCTGGCCGTTCCTGGTATTCGGGACGAACGCCATTGCGGTTTACTTCGTCTCCGGCATCGTCGGTCGGCTGATCGTATCATGCAAATGGCCCCAGACCGACGGTTCCGAGACCAACTTGAGAACCTGGATCTATCAGACCCTCTTCGCCTCCTGGGCCAGCCCCTTCAACGCCTCCCTGCTCCTGGCGCTGGTTTACGTACTCATCTGGTTGCTGCTCACCGTGCCGCTGTACCGGCGGCGCATCTTCATCAGGATCTGAAAGCCCCCAGATGCGGGCCATGAGCCGCCTGAGCAGGTTCACTCGCCGAGCTGATCAAGCTGACTCCGGCAGGCCGACTGCAGGCTTGCGCTTGGCTCGAAGCAGCAGGATGAGACCCGCCAGCAGAACGAGCAATCCCGCCACGGGCAGAAAGCCTACGATGACGGCGATCAGGCCCAGAACGATCATCACGATTGCCGGGCGTCGACCGGTGCTGCAGGTGCATGCCTCCCGCCCCAAGGCGCGATAGCACGCGGTCGCCACAGCCAGGACCCCCAGCGCGACGACGAGATATCCAAGGTTCGCGATGAAACCACAAGAGACGGCCCGGGCGGTGATCTCCGCCTTGCCTCGGGGGGTGGTGAAGAAGTAGACCTGTCCGCGGACGGGGATATCGACATCAAGGCTGGCAAGTCCTCTGGTCGAAAAACTGCGAGACTCGCCCCCGGTCAAGACGTCATCATCTGCATCGCCCGTTATTCCGTCGCCCCCTCCAGCGTACGCGCCGTATCCGGCGCCCATGCCTCCCATACCCATGCCGCCCATGGTGCCGCGGTATCGGCTACGGTCCTCTGTGCCATCACCGTCGGACTCAGTCGCGTCCAGCGTGATCGTGCTCGTGCTGCCTGGTTCCCCGCCGTAACGATATGATGCGGTCGAACGGCGTTGCGACGCCGACGCCTGCTCACGCAAGACGCCCTGGTAACGCGTCAACGTGCTGTCTTTTCCATCAAGAACATCGCTTCCCTCCGCGGTCGTCTGGAGCCTGTCGAAGCTCCGGCGGAGGGTTTCCATCTGCGCGTCCTGAATCACCTGCGGAGCGGCAGGTTGCCCGGCCTTGCCCTTTCGCCCGTTGATGTCGAAGTACAGATTCGCGACACCCTGAACGCCGGCGAGATCCTGCACATCGGCAGGAGCGGTTGCAGTGACATTCCAGGTGATGGACTGCGGGGCCGGGGTCACCAGTCCGTTGGCAACGAACCAGTCATGGCTGAAACCATCGTCCCCGCCCGGTTGAAGTGTTGCCGCCGGGACCTCTCTGGTGTCGAAATTGGCGCCCAGCTCGATGACCACATTGCTCGATCGGACGTTCCTCTGGCCGACGAAGTAGTCATTCAAATCGCCGCGGCTGTCCGTCGCCCCCGCCTTTTCCAGTGCTTTGGCGAGTTCCTTGACCTGCTCCCCGGCCTGCGAGACAACCAGTGCGTTCGAGAACAGTTCCGTTCGCAGTCTGCCTTCCTGAGCAATCGCTTTGTTAAACCTCTGAAACTCCTGCATCTCCCCTTCGAGCACTCTCACGTTCTCAGCCGCCCGGATCTTGGCGTAATCGTCGGCCGAGCTCAGCGCCTCGGCCAGTTGGCGGGCCTTCTTCGTCTGATATGCCACATAGTCAGCCGCCAGCTCAACCTCATCACCTGTCTGCCGCATCGTCCCGCCGAAGCGGAACCAGCGATGCGTTTCCGGCAGGTACAGGCGAACCTGACTCAGAGCTACCTCGATGTTGACGGTCTCGATCACTGGAAACGTCACCGACCTGGTGATGCCCACAGAGCCAAGCCGACCGCCGTACTTGAGAACGACCTCATAGTCGAGATCACCGGCGGCTGTTTTGATCAGAGGGATACGCACGTGGCGAACCTTGGTCGTGTCCGGCACTTGAGTAGGCTTGACCGGTTCGCCGGCGACCTGCGCGGTCCAGAGGACCGCCCCCGCGGGCAAAAGGATTTCCAGATGCTGCTCGGTGGCGTTGTTCACCCTCAGGATCTGGGCCGCCCGGTACGTGCCTTCGGCATCGACGACCATCAGCGTCTCAGCCAGGCCGATCGAAGCACCGGCCGTCTCCACAACGGCGCGGTCCTGCGTGCGGAAGTTCAGCGCGGGCTGCTGGGCATCGGGCTGTACCAGATAAGCCTGCGTCACCTTCCCGCCAAGGACCGAACTGAGCCATCTCCACTCCTGTTGCTCGCGCGTCAGTGCATCGAGCCCCGGCGATGACTCGATGACGACCTCGCTGCGACCGGCACTTTCAAGCACGACATATCGCCGGGTCGTGCGCCCCGTCTCCACCACCGGAATCGGCACGCTCTGAACCGCCGCTGTGAGAAGCCGGTCGTTCTCCACCAGGACGCGAAGCTGCCCCATCAGCCTGTCCTGCAGCTCGAGCCGCACGCGTATCGGCGCATCCGGCTGGTCGCTGGCCGGCTGCTCGATGGTCTTCAGGCGCAGTTGCGGCACGCTGATACGGGCATCCTCCATCTGTGCCGGCAGGAGAAAACTCAGCTCCCTGATCCCGGCATCGCGAACTGTGAAATCCAGAAGGACCGTCTCCTCGATCGCCCGTCCGGTTACGCGAACGCTGGTGACGGTATGGCATGAAACGCCCGGCTGCCGTTGAGTCACACGCACCGAGCCTGCGTACTTGTCGCCGCGGTAGTGAACCGCGAGCCGAGCCAGCGGACGTTGAGCGTCCGTCAGCCATCCAAAAACGCGCGTGAGCAGAACCGACTCACAAGCGACCAGATCCTCCGCCTCGATGCGGTACGACGGATCTCCCTGAACAACGATGTCCCCCTCCTGCTCGGCGACGTCCAGAACCGCCACTCTGGGCAGGGGGACCTGCTCAACCGGACCCGGCTTGCCGAGCGTACCGGTCAGCGTGATCGGAACATCACCGCGCTGCCCGCTGGCCAGATAGATGTTCAGCAAGGGTTCGCCGGCCTGCTGCGTGATCGCCCATTCGAACACCCCTGGGGCCGTGACCCGATCAACCTTCAGATCGGCGGGCAGGGCGATGCGAACCTGGTAAAGCGGCCGGTCTTCCACCTTGAGGATTACTCGTGATTCGAGCATCCGCTCGCGTTCCGCAACGCGAAGAATGGTTTGAAAGCGCGCCGTGACACGAGCACTCACAGGCGTGGCCTCCAGGCGAATCCGAAACGGCGTTGCCGCGAATCGATAGGCCTGGTACGACCGGATCCCCAGCGGGCTGATATCGGCCGGCCGCGAGGTCGTTGCGTCCGTCAGATCGGTGCGAGCCACACCCGCCACCTCGATGGTTCTCAGGTTCAACAACGGGCTCCGGCGAATGGCAACCGAACCCTGGTGAAGAACCGCATCCGGCACGGTCACCATGGGCAGCTCAAAGGTCGAGAGCGACTTGTCTCCCACCTGCCCCCGATGCCAGAGGTGAACGGTGATGTCATCGCGATCCCTGGCCGGCTTCAGCAGGGTCACTTCGATCTCCCGGCGGCCGTCGACGTCACGAGTCTCCCAGCCGCGCACGTTGCTGCCGGTCACCTGGAGCACGATGTAGTCGGTCGGCAACCCGAAACGGAAGAACTCCCGCTCGCCGCGGCGAAATGACAACCGCAGCGTCCAGACAAGCATCAGGCCGTCCTCCTGGATGTCGAATCGTGCCGACGACTCGATCGTGAGGCTCCGATCGATGGCCGCTTCACCGACCTTGGGCCGCCAACTCACGTCAAACCTGCCATCGGCATTGAGTGCAGTATTGAAGACCTCGCCGGGACCGCTGGTGACCAGCGTCCGCCGGTCGGCGATTTGGCCGATGCGGAGCTCGGTCTGTGCCTGTGGGATGACCAGGTTGAGCGCCGTCGCGGGGGCCGCTGGCAGCTGACCCTGGGCTACCCGCCAGCCGCCGGGACGATCAAGTCTCATCCGTACACTCAATTCGAGGCGGTGCCGACCCTTCCCGGCGACATGCAGCAACAAAACGCTCCCCGCCGGCGCGCGCTTGCCTTTCGCGGGGACCTGAACCGCCGGCGAGGGCTGCTCTGCGCTCATCGTGGCGATGCTCAACCGGGCCGTCTTGCCGTCCAGCGTTGCGCCGGCAAGCACCCCCCCTTCCAGCCCCAGGGGAATCGAGACCATCTCGTCGGTGTATGCCTCAATCTCAATGACCCCTTCGACAAGCAAGTACTCATCGCCCTGCAACGTCGCGATGTAGGTCGCCCCCGCAAGACCGTAAGACTTCGGCGGCTTGACCGCCTCGATCTGTTGATCCGGGTGAGCCTGGTTCCACAACTCGACGAACTGTTCGTACGGCACCAGCAACTGGGCAGCATCCCGGATACCCGTGCCTGTCTTGGGGTCGTATGGCACGATCATGGCATCGGCCGGGACGCTGACCGGTGCCGGCGGCCGCAGCCGCTCGACCAGCGAATGAATCATCGGTTCATCGCTCGTTTCAGCGCGCGCCGCCGGACATAGGGCCAGCATGACCAGTAGCGCGGCAGTGGCCGTCGCGACCAGATTCGAGGTTGCGGAGCTCGGGCGGAAGCGGGCGGCCAGCCGGCGAATCAGCGAGATAGCCACATAAAGCGGAATCAGTGCGAAGCCGGCGTAACAGGCCGGATTCAGGACCTGGGCCAGAGCCGCCGATCCGGTGATCAGCGGAAGAATCGTGGCGACGGCGATGATCGCGATCACCATGGCCGCACGAGACTTCGCCGGCCAATGGACTCGTGCCAGACCGACCAGAATCACAAGGCCGGCCAGTGTCCACGCCAGCGAGCTCGATCGCCGTGTGTTGGCGACACCGACCACAAGTCTCGGCTCCTCGCCAAGACTGTGGAACACCATCTCTTCACCGGCTTGCTGCAAGTCAATTCTCAGACTGCGAACGCCGAGGAGCGCCCAACCGACGCCGGGCTGCTGTGGCTTGGCCGGCGCCTTTGCCGCCGATGCCGCCTGGGGTGTCAGCACCGCCTTTGATTCTGGCTGAGCGGCATGATCTTCGCGCACAGAGGGCGGTGGCGGGGGTGGCGGCACAGGCTGCCGCGGTTGAACGGTAGCGTCGCGTGGCGGCACAGGAGCGCCCACTGCAAGGGGTATATCACTCTCCTCCTTTGAAGCGGCATTGAGTTCGTCATAGAGGCGCATCTTGCTGGTTCTCGCCATTGCACGGGCACGGGCCAGTCCATACGATCCGTAGAACCAGTTCACACCGCCGCAGGTCTTGAACAACCACTCGGCGACGTTGCTCAAAGCGAGTTTCGACGGCGGCACCTGCTCGGTGACCACGGTTCCGCCTGTTGACAAGACCTCATAGCCGCTCGGCGTATACAGTCGCCACAGGAGGTCGGCAGCCGGAACGTCGATCAGTGCTCCCCCTTCCTCACTTCGCAGACGAAGCCTTGGGGCTGAGACCTCGAGGTTGCCGAATAATGCCACGCCGTCGATCTGTGTCTCATAGACGACGCGCAGATCGCGCAATGCCCCGCCCGCCTTGGCCGGCAGACTGATCATCAATGACTCGCCCTCTCGCTGAGGCGTGGCCGGCAGACCATCGACTTCGACTGACCAGAGCTTCGAGCCGGAAGGCAGTTCAAGCTGCACGAACGGAGCCTTGGTGCGCAGGGCATAGCGGGCCGCCGTCTGGGCCAGGCCGCCCGCGTCAAGCAGCGTCGCGAACTCGGCTCGCTGGACAATGACCGCAGGGAGAGTATAGGCGGCATCCCGCGAAGCGCTTACGGTGATCGCCGGCTGGTCTCCGACAAAGCGATAGACGCCAAGCAACCGCTTTCCAGGCTGATACTCAGCATCGACCAGTTCACCCACGTCGGCTTTGCCAAGATCCGACTTGACCTCGACGTTCAGTTCCGCGCTTCCTTCCACGGATACCAGGCCCGATTGATACGACACCCCTTCGGCCTTCACGACCGGTAGAGACAGGTTGCTCAAGGACTCTTCGGTCAAAGGCTGCTGGCACTCCACAGCCAGACGCACGCTCCCTCGGCCGGGGTCGGCCAACAGAATCCGCCAGCGTCTGTTATCGCCGTCCAACTGGCTGGAGTATTCCTTCAGACGCGTGGGACTGAGCCCACGAATGGCCAATGACTCGGGCATGCTCTTCGGCAGGAGCAGGGCAAGCTCGCGCGTCGCGGCCTCCTGGACGTCATAGACAATCTCATAGTGGGTGACCAGAAAGTCAGGTGTGACGACAAATGATGAGACGCTTCGCGCAGTGAGTCTGGGCTTCACCCGCTCGGCGGCCAGCACCATCCGGTAATCAGCTCCCTCAAAACGGAAAGCCAACTGGGTCGGCACCCCCCCCAGGCCGTATTTCTGCTTTTCGTGCTCGTCGAGCGGTTCAATTCGTTCGGTCTCGGTCGGCCTCACGGTCATGTCGTCCTTGACCGCGACGGCCAGCGCGCCGCTTTCACGAGAGGCCCCCAGCACGGCGAAAACCGGAAACGCCGTTTCCTTTGTCGTCCAGGCATCCAACCACCCGGCCGGCTGATGTGAGGCCTGAAAGTAAATCCGATACTCCTGCAGCGATGCGACTCCCTGCGTGAGCCTGACGTGAACTCGCGTGCCCCCTTCCGGACGATCGAATCGCTCGATGAGCAGTGCTTTGTTCTCATAATCGGTGACGGCGGTTACATCCCAGCCTTTCAGGGCGACGAAATCGAAACTGAAACGCTTTTCTTCCTTCGGCAGAATGGCAAAGCCGCCGCGCATCTCGTGTCCCTTGTCCGTCAGCGTCAGCAGCAGGTTGGTCGTCACGGAAACCTCGGCCTCCGGCTTGCGAAATCCTGCCAGGATGTCGAAATCCCGCTGCGGCGCGTAACCGGCGATGACAGGTCGCACGCGGGGTGATCCGGGTTCTGCCTGAAACACCGAGGCCGGCAGAGCCCGCGTCAACACCAGCGTGTCGACGGGGATCAGGCCCTCCGTCTTCAGGGACCGGGGTTGCAGACGATCCTCAAGCACCAGGCCGACAACGGATACCAGCCCCTCCACGTCGAGCGGAGTCAACCTTGGCATCGACCACGCGTCGAGCTTGGGGGCGGTCCGAATTGCCGAAAGGCTCAACACCACAAGCCCGGCCGTCTGCTCACGCAGATGAATACGGAGAATGCGATCGCCGCCGCTCGAATCAACGCTCCACCGCGCTATCTGCGGCGACTGGACATAGGTCACTTCGAACCCTTCCGGCAGCCGGAACTCGAACGCATCGACGGCCTTGTGGAGGGCGGTCATGGAAAAAGTGGCGTGCAAACGCTCATAGACCTGCGTCACTTCAGCCACCATGACACTGCGAGCGACAACCACGCGCTCCTGTCGAAGGAGCTTGCTGTTCAGTGTCATGACCAGCGACACGTCCCCCCGCCGCGGAACAAGCTCGAAACGGGTAACGCTGCCGTCCTGCTCGACCTCTCGGCTGATCGTCTCTGCACCAGCCTTCACTTCCACATCACCCGGGACGGTCAGTCGCAGTCTCGTGGCCGCCGGCGTCGGCAAGCGGTAATTGAGCACCTGCGTCGCCGCCGTCGTCTCCAGCGGCGCGACAAGCTCGAGGCGAAGAGTATGCAGGCCCTTGCCGCTCACGAACAGGTCGAGATGACCATCGTCCGAGCGGCCGATCGAGGCGTTGCCGTCGTCCAGTTCCGCCTTGCGCAAACCCACTCCCCACAGGTCCAGAGCAAGCGCATGGACGCCCGGCACGAACACCTCGATCGAAAGCTCACCCGTGATCACCGCACGACCAGCCTGGATTTCGATGCGATAATCGGCCGCAAGAATGGCCGCATGGTGGCCGGGGCGGGCTTCCGCTTCAGCGGCAGCCGCCTTCTTGAGCTCCTGATACTCCTCGCGAGACAGAAGCACACGCCGGGGCTGACCCTCAAGAATAACATTGAGGTCCTCGAACGGAACATACAGTTCGCGAACCCCCCGGGATTCAGCGGTTTCCGCGAACGCCGACCCACCAGGCACGTGCCCGCTCCAAGCCAGTGCGACGACGGTTGACAGGAACAGAAGGAGTATCTTACGCATGGCTTGAGTCTCCTTCCTTCCTGTCTTTGTTCACGGCATCTGCCTCGTCAGACGAGCCTGCGTTTGGCCCCGGGGCGGCCGGCGAGGCCCCTGCCGCCGGCGCTCTCGCCCCCATCCGGGCCAATCGCACCTGCTCGCGGGCCTGGCGCCGGGCGATCATGACAGGATCGTACGGTCGAACACGAATGACATAATGCAGGCACCAGACCGTCAGCACGATTACGACCGCCGCCACAAGTTTTCCGTCAACGATCTGTCGGCTCAGCGTCGGGAAGAAGATACCCATCGCGATCAGGAGAACCACAAAAACGCCGCAAGCCAGCCAGCGAACCGACGCTCTTGTCCACAGCAGCGCCACGCCGGGCGCCAAGACGATCGCCAACACCAGGAAGACAAGCCAGTCTTCGTCCATCGTGATCAGCCGCAAAGACCCTTCCGGCGGGGCCGCCGGACAAAGGGATGAGAACAGGTACATGCGCCCGTCGGTCTGGAACGTATCCGCAGGTCCCGCCGCGAGGGAAATGCCTTCGCCGACCCATGAAACCAACTGGGCATTCGAGGAATTGGCCGATGGCCGCCGATCGAGTACCGGCCGCCATATCCAGTCCATTTCGTCCGTCCACGGACCGGTTGAACCCAGGTAGGTCCATTCCGGAGGAAGAAATGCGCACACGTACACCTTTTGCACCGCGGGCTCCGACGGGAAGGCCGGCGGAGACAGGTGAAGGCCCGCCCCCGCGATCCGGTATCGCAGTTCGAGCAGGAATGACTGGTCCGGATTCAGCCCGACGAGCGGGATGAAGAACTCATCCTTATCGCCCCGTTCCAGGGGGATGCGACGACCGTTCATCCGAAGCGGCTCACTGTCGAACTCCACCCCGCTGGGCAGGCTGACGGCCAGCCGCTGGTGGGCGCTGCGGATTCGATAGAGCGCCTGCACCGTCGTCTGCCCGCCTCTGGTCACGACCATCTGGATCACCGCACGCTCGATGCTCGTGCGTTTGACTTCCTCTAGTTTGTAGCGCGTCACCTTGATGCGAAGCTGCCAGTCGTCATGGAACTCGAAAGCCCTTGCCGCGTTCGGAACGCTCGCCCCCGGCATCAGGTCATGCTGCGGGTCGATCGGTCGGACGCCCGTGGGCTCGCCGGCTTCCTGGACGTCGATGCTCTCAGCCTTCGTCAGGACGATCTGACCCCAATGCCGGTCAACTTCCGCCGGTCTTAGCTGAGGCACCGCCAGTTCCACACTCTTGCCGAGGTCGAGCTTGTCGATCTTCCTCTCCCACGTCAGACGAATGGCGGCCGCACCAAGGAATTCGGTCTCGCCCGTGAAACTCCACGCCACGTGGTTCTCGCGAAGGTCTTCAGGCGGCGGTTCGATCACCTTGTCGCGTATGCCCGGTGAGTTGTTTCGTACGTCCGGGGCCAGATCGGCCGGAATATCAATCCGCAGCGATTTGACCCCGCTGTACAGAATGTCGTAGAAGAAAGCGGCTTCGTACTTGACCACTCCCGAGTCCACCGACACGGTCAGCAATTGGCGGGCAGTGACCTGAGGCTTGCGCCGCTCGGCAAGCAGCGTCAGTTTGGCGGGCTCCTGGCCGAAGGCAAACGCCAGAACAGGTCTCGCCCCGGCAAACCGCTTCTCGCTCGGCGTGCCCATGTCCTGCACGGCCTCACCAAAAGACGTGGGTCGCAGGCCTCCCGTAACTCCCGGATTGACCCGCAGTCCCTCCGGCGCGTGAATGATCATGCGCCCGACACTCCGCTCAACTGCCTTGCCGGCCACCCGAGGCAGTGGTATGGCCAGGGTCGCGGCCTTGCCCGTCGGTGCGAGCAAGTCGGGCTCCGTCAGCCTCCTCTCCAGCCGAACACCCAGGCCCACACGCCCCATCGCCTTCTGCGAGAGGTTGATCACCAGCCTGGTCTTGTCGTCCCCCTGCCGATCGTGCGTATCGACCTGCACGGGAGCGATCCCGGGGGCCTCGCGGCCTGCAACATGCCTGATCTCGAAATCGGCCGGAACCGTCATTTCAAGCTGGAAAACACCGGCCTGCTCGATGTTGTACACCGCAAACACCTCGATACCCAGCTTGTCCGGCTCCAGCAGGACTTCGACCAGCGAGTCCGTCGTGATCCGAGGCTGTATCTTTTCGATCTGAATCCGCAGGTCGAAAGGCACCGCTCCATACCGGTACGCAAAACTCCACGGCGTCTTCGCAAGAGCAGCCGGCAGTTCTCCGGCATCTATCTGGAGCACGCCAGTGTGTCGCATTGTCTCAGCTCGAAGTCCGGAAGCGACCTGGACCGCCACGATCCCCTGTTGACGTCCCACGCCCACGGCCTCCACCACGGGTATGCCGACTTCCGCGCGATCGCCCTCACCGCGGAAATGCTCGAGCTCGACCAAGACGCGTTGGGAACTCCTCGCTGCCTCGAATAGCTGGACGGTAATATGCTGTTTGCCGTCGGCAGCCTTGACCGTCCATTGACGCACGTTGGCATCCAGAACGTTGACGATCTTCTGCTCGGGTGGAACTGCGATCACCAGTTGGCTGAGTTCCGCACGACTGATCTCATAGGTGAGCGTTGTCCTGGATCGGGTGACGCCCTCCTCGATCAGCACCTGCTGCTCTCCCTTCACGCTGACCAGGGCCTCCAGCCCCGTCGCCCCCTCGGCCTTCGGCGTCCAATCCAGCCGAACGGACGCCGCCGCCCCCACAAACGCGAGGACCACCGTCTCACTCGGCTGGGTTGCCGCACCCGAATCCCCGGCGGGTACCTCCGTCGCGGCGATCAGCGGCTCGATATTGACCTTGACGCCCGGCTCCGGAATACGAATCGTCCACCTGCTGACGGGCGCCTGTGGGCACATGAAACGAACGCTGTTCTGGCCGGGCGCCTTGCTGTAGGCTTGAACGTATTCGAGCTTGACGTCGATGATTTCCGATCCATCCGCCTTCTTCTCAAGCAACAGCTTGTAGCCGGCCTCGGGTTGGAAGATGATTCGGGCGGGCTGGCCGCCGATCGTGGCCGTCGTGATGGCCGACGTGGCGAGCTGCAGGGGGATCTCTTTCCACCCCTTCTTTAGCAACTCGACCTTCAAGCCGGCCGTGACTCTGACGACGTCTTTTGTCACCACCGCATCATGCGAGGCCTCGGTTATCAACGCATCGACCGGTGGGCCCACTTCCGCGGGCGGCTTGGTGCGCTCACGGGCGGCCCGCCAGAGTTTCTCGAACTCCTCGTAAGGAAGAAACACACCCCGACCCTGCTTCTCGAAAACCTCACGCAACTTCTCGTACGGGATGTAGATGCTTTGCTCGGTAAAGGGTGGCGCTTCTCCAGGGCGGCTGGCAACCGTTGGAGCCGCCGACTCACCTGCCGCAGAGGCGGCCGGCAACGCCCGAGCAGCGAGCGTCGCCGCAAGGCCAAAAACAAGGTAGCAGACCGATCGCGGCTCGAAACTGGTTCGCATTTCTGTTCCCTCGATTCTTCTTGAGGAGAATATGTCGCACCACGGTCAGAGAGGCATTACCCATTTCTACACGCCAGTGCATCATTGGTTGCCCATTGCCCGTGACGGCTTGGCGTCACAGGGCCCGTGGTCAGTTGACTGGTCAGCCGACACTCCCGCCTTGTGAGGTGAGCTCACGGCATCGCTGGACGGCGAGTGTGCTCCGTTTACAGTTTAGACGATAACGTCCGTCTGCGGTTCCCTTTTTGCTGTAACGAGCCTGTAACTTTAGCGAAACGTGCCGCGGAAGGCGCGCATTCTTGCTCAGATCTCGGCGGCTTGGTCAAACGACGCCGATGACTGCGGATATGCCGGGCGCTCAGTCCGCCGCAGTGGCCGGATCAACTTGGCACGGGGGGGGAAGCCGCCGTCCTTCGCGCCGATTCGGGCTCCGAGGGAATCGTGGCAGGTTCCGCGAGGGCACACAGGGGTTCCTCCCAGGGCAAGCCTTCCGTGACGGCTTATTCTGTCGACGGAGTTGACTTTTATCCGTCGACATGGTATATTCTGTTCGTAGGTGGCGACAAGTCGATTTGTGCGCGAAGAGAGTTGGCACCATGAGACTTACCCATCCAAGTGAGAACGGCTGGACGAGGCGAACTCGGCAGCCAGGTTTCACACTGATCGAAGTGCTGGTTGTCGTGGCCATCCTGGCGCTTCTGATCGCGATTCTACTCCCCTCTTTGAGCAAAGCGAAGGAGAAGGCCAGGCAGTCGGTGTGCCTCTCCAACCTGCACCAGCAGGGGATTGGGTTTGCCGGGTATGCCACGGAGAATCGCCACGTGCTGCCCATGGTGGGACGTTTCAGATACACGCTAGCCGAGGGCAAGTACTATACTTTCTCGCCTCCCAGCACCAATTTGGATGATTGGGTCAAGGTCAACAACGGACTTCTCTACCGCAAGTACGTCGGAGCGAATCCGGAGATCTTCTACTGCCCGAGCAACATCGATGCTGATGCGGATGGCAATCGCGGGATGGCCGTCTTCCTGCAAAGGCACCAACACCCCTCGCGGTCCGACCCGAGGTACGTGGACTCCCACAATGCCGCCAACTCCCCAATCGGAGCGTATGGCTACGCGCTGCCGATTGCCACAGGAAAGTGTCCCACGGATGGCGGAGCCAAAATGTATCCTGTTGAAGCGATGGTTGGCGGGGCGTACTACGCCTACATGACCGACCCTGCCGAACTGACCGACGAAGAGGCTACCGCGTTTCTTGGGCACTTCCCGCAGCCTCTTCGGGGTAAGCACGGCATTCACGCGCTGCTGACCGACGCTTATTTCGGCGGCTATCACGGTTACCACCTCAACGGCTTTAACGTCCTCTATGGCGACTACCACGCCAAGCGCGTTCCCGACCCGGCGGGCAAGATCATCAAAGGCGTAGGCGGCGGTTCCGTCTATGATACGAGCAAACCGTTCCTCGACAGGGCTAGGGCATTCATGGTTTGGGACTACTTCTCTCGAAACCCGTGATCGCCGACAAGGCCCGGCGAACGTCGCCATGTCTGCGAGCTGATTCAGCCACTTGAATAGGGAGAGAACGGCGGCGGGATCTCCCACGCCCCAAGCAGGGCGATCATGTCTTTGACACCCACGGGGCGAGGCAGACAGTACAACTCGCCGTAGCGGTAGCCGGCCTGTCCGCCTTCCGCGCCTGCCGTACTGGTCACGTAGTGCCGGAGCCGATCGAATCGCTGGTCGTCGAATTGCGAGCGGTAGCAGCGAATTGCCTCGAGCTTACGTTCAAGCGTATCGGTGATGTCCACAACGAACTGCCCGTGAAAATGCACTCGCTCGGCGGCTGACGGAATGGGACGATACACAAGATGGTCTACTCGGTGCGGGGCTGTGTGACCGAACCGGTCGTCCCATTTGGTGAGCTGCGAGTAGAAGCGTGCCGCCTCGACGATCAGTTGTCCCTGATAGTGATCGGGAGAGGCGGCGGTCGTCCGCCCCGCCAGGCCGACCAGGACGCGAGGGCGATATCGTCGCAAGACCGTTGCCAGCGCATAGCGGGCCGGCAGGCCATCCATCAGTTCTCGGTTGGTCAGCGGCAGTATCTCGCAAACCGCAGCGCCAAGAACCTTCGCCGCCGCCATCGTCTCTTCCACTCGACGTTCCGGCGATCCGTTTGGCGTGGGCTCACCGTTGGTCAGGTGAATCATCCCCACCTGGTAGCCTTTGGCTGCCAGCGACGCAATCGTGCCCCCGCACCCGATCTCCAGGTCGTCGGGGTGGGGAGCGGCAAAAACGATGTCCAGTTGTCGGTCATTCATGATGATCTCAATCCCATAGCGAGGCTTTGGCGGACCTTCCGTCCAGGCACGTAACACTATAGGCCTTGCCGCAGAGGAGGAGAAGGCCATCGCAGGCGTCCATCAGCGCGACCGGGCGTTCCTGGCGGACATCGCGGTCTTCTGCGTTACCCCGTACCACCTTCACCCCGCTCAGACGGAGAGACAGCCTCTTTGACGCGGTTATCAGAGAGTACCCTCAGGCAAGCCTTCCAAGACGGACCGCCTTTTTGCGGGCCGCAACCCAAGCCCACTGCGATCCAGAGACATGCGTGCAAGCCGCACAGATCTCTGGCCGCAAGGGACTAAACAGGTTCCCTTGCCCGGCCGATTTAACCCATAGGCGTCACGGATATGTGCCAAAGGCCCATAACCCACAAGGAGAAACCGATGAGATACGGTGAGCGCGTGCTAACCTGCCTTTTCAGTCTTATCACTGGCTTGCTAGTCATGGGCTGCTCGCCGGCCACGGTGAACACCAATGGCGATCGCGGCACCTTGGTGTCAACGCTGACAAAACTGACCGATCCTGAAGAGAATATCGGAGCGCTCAATTCGGCCGAACTGCAGATTCTGGTGACTCAATGGCCGACACTCTCAGAACAGTTGGCGCAACTGGGTGTGTCGCTGCCGCCCGATCTGTCATTACCCGAATTGGACGACGAGGAGGCTGAGGCTCTCGAACGGTTTCTCGCGGAAAACGGCGTGAACACCTACGAAGACCTCGCCGACCTGGCGGCGGCGGTAGCCGGCGGCCTGGTCCAGATCCCGGAGATTCTGGTGGACGACTTTGATGCATTCGCCGCCCAGTTTGGCCGCCTGCGACCGGCGTGACGGAACCGCGTCGGAGGCCTTTCTGCTCATAAGCGAAGCGGATCCAGCAAGCCAGGAACGACGGCTAACCGCCGGGTCTGCATCCCGTCGGTCACACGCCAACGGCGGTGGCCATCGCGGCTGCCCATGACAGGCCAAGCGACATGACGCCGCAACTGTGATATGATCCGAAGGCATGCGAGTGGTTTCTCATTGCGGCCTGAAACGGCACGGCATGATGGCAGTGCTTGTGGCTGTGGCGGCGATCGTTGGCTGCCGGTTGGACAGAACAAGCCCGACCACTGTTCCGGCTGACGCCGAGGGTCTGCCTATCTTGTGGCAGGCATCCGGGACGTATTCCCGCCTGACCAAAGCGGTTCGGCTGGTGATTCGTGATGCCGCCACACTGGCTCAGGTTCCTTTGTGCGAGGTGCCGGTTGATTTCAGGAGCGAGATGGTGCTGATCGCCGGTCTTGGGCCGACACCGCGAAATGACTGCGGAATCGTTATTCAACATGCTTGGAAGGAGAACGGCAGGATCCGGGTCTTGGAACGGCAGGTTTACCCCGGTTCACAAGTCAGTCCCGGGCTCCGGCCGGCGAGCCCCTGGACGATCGTCGTGGTTCCACGAAGCGATCTGGACGTGGAGGGCTACTCCTCGCGTCTGCCTCGCGGGCCCCTTTTGTCCGGAAATCCGCCCCGCTGAGGATTGCCTGCGAACACGATTGCCTGCTGGGCCACCTCGGGAACGGTCGGTATGCTTGGTGACGGCAGAGGCCACTCAGTGCATGGTCATCTCGAAACCTGCAACGGGCAATGAGCTTCGTCGAGCCCTTCGGCGCCTGGTTTACCATCCAGAGTTGTCCCAAGCCGACACCGATCGGCAGGTCAAGGCTCTGATCCAACATATCGACAGACGCGGACTGTCATTGGAGCACTGTCTGGTCGCGAGGGAGGAGGGCGAAATCCTTTCATGCTGCCTGTGCATCGATTCACCAGGCCACACATCGGCGGTGTATCTGCCGAGTTGGCTGCCCGACCCCGATGCAACTGACGCGATCACAACTCTTCTACTGAAGGCGGTGGATGAAGCACAGGGCCGCAACATCAGTTTCCTGCAGGCAATCATCCCACCGGGGGCCGGCTTGGAACAACAAATCTATCAGCGAGCCGGATTTGAACGTCTTGCAGACCTCATCTACATGGAACGTGAGCTTGCTGAACCGCTCGTTGTCGAAAAGCCGTCTCCGTCATTGGCATGGACCACCTATTCTGTCCAAACCCACCAGCTTTTCTCGCGGGTGGTGCAGGACACCTATGAAGGCAGCCTGGATTGCGCCGGCATCAACGGTGTGCGCGATATCGAGGACGTTCTGGCCTCGCATCGGGGCACCGGCGTGTTCAATCCTCGTACATGGTTCATGGGAATCGCCGACCGCGATCCTGTCGGTGTTTTGCTGCTATCGGCGGTGCCTGAACAGGGAGCTTTGGAAGTTGTATACATGGGATTGCGGCCGGCATCTCGACGAAAGGGCTATGCGTCCGCCCTCATGGAGCATGCCGTCCGAACCGCCCGCGACGCTTCCGCCCTTCGCCTGACGCTGGCCGTAGACGACGAGAACACGCCCGCTCGGCGGTTGTATTCGCGATTTGGCTTCGAGGAGACGATGCGACGATGCGCGTGGGTGCGAATTCTTAAATCCGACGTTGGTCGCGATCGTCGCGGCGAGACTGCTTGTCCTTGAGGCAACGAGAGTTAGGCAAGTACCCACGACTTATCCACATTCTGTTCCCCAACCGCGTGGATAAGTTTTTTTCTTGCCGCAAGTCTCGAATTAACCGAATACTTGGTTGAATCGCCTTTGTGAGGACCATTTTTGCATATTGATTTCGCCCAGAGCGACATGTAATTTACGCCCCGCTGAGTTCCAATTCAGCGACGATCCTGCAGCGCCATGGATCGCCGCCAACATCAGCGACAGTTGATACGGTACCTCGCTCTGCTCCCTCACACAAGGAAGGAGTTGCCCGTGATCACTCCGCGCATGGACAGCGTCAGTCTGATCCAAAGCAAGATCGCCCAGGAAATCGGCCCCCAGCGTTACAAGGTTTGGTTCAAGAATGCAACGCAGTTCACAATGGCCGACGGCCATTTGAAGATCAGTACCCCCAACGCGTTTATCTGCGGCTGGATTGAGAGGCATTTTGCGGACACCATCACCGAGGCGGCCCGTCAGGCCACCGGTCAGGACTTGCAGCTCTCTTTCGTCGTTGATCCCAGGCTGCTGCATGCGCTCAGAAAACGGCAGCTTAATTCGCAGGCCGACTTCATCGCCAAGAACCCCAACCGCGTGGCTCGCGAGCACCGTCATGAGGACCGCGTTTCGTATCCGTCGTCACGGCTGCGAGGACGCTTCGACGACCTTGTCGTCGGCCCGTCCAATGAGTTGGCCTTGTCGGTGGTGAGACGGATTGCCGATCGTGATCCCGCCGCATACAGCCCCGTCTTTGTTCACGGCGGCTGCGGCGTGGGCAAGACGCATTTGATGCAGGCTTTGGCCAACCACCTGGCCGAGCATCATCCGGACTGTCGATGGCTGTGCGTGACCGGAGACGAATTCACCAACGGCTTTATTCATGCCCTGCAGACCAAACGGATCGAGGCCTTCAGGCAACGGTACCGTCATGTGGATGTTCTGATCATCGATGACGTGCATTTCCTCGCCAATAAGAAAGCGACCCAGGAGGAGTTTCTCCACACCTTCAACGCCATCGACGGGCAGCGTAAACACGTTGTTCTGGCCAGCGACTCGCATCCCAAGCTCATCGGGCAGTTCAGCGAGCAACTCGTCAATCGCTTTGTGGCAGGGATGGTCGTGCGGATCGACGTGCCTGATTACCGGATGCGTTGCGAGATTCTGAACCACCGCGCTCGCCTGGCCACGT
Source organism: Phycisphaerae bacterium (assembly GCA_030372985.1). GTDB lineage: Bacteria > Planctomycetota > Phycisphaerae > UBA1845 > PWPN01 > JAUCQB01. The sequence continues at coordinate 17,119 of JAUCQB010000019.1, read as the reverse complement.
CGCAGCCCGTTCCGCAGGAGGTGATCTCGTACATCGCCGAGCATCTCCAGGCCAACGTACGCGAGCTCGAAGGTGCCCTGCTCAAGTTGATCATGTTCAGCCGCGTGGCTCATCAGCCGATCACGCTTTCCCTGGCCCGGCACGCGCTGGCCGACCACCTGGCCCGAACGCAGCGGGGCCTTGGTCTCGACGACATCGATCAGATCGTCGCCACGTATTTCGGGCTGACGCCGGCCGATCTGCACACTTCCCGCAAGACGCGCACGCTTGCCCTGGCTCGCAACATCGCCATGTACCTTGCCCGCAAGCACACCCGCATGAGCTTTCCCGAGATCGGGCGGTTCATGGGCGACAAGAACCATTCGACCGTGATCCTGGCCAATCGGAAAATTGAGCGTCTGCTCGCCGCAGACGAAATCGTGGCCCGACAGACGCCCGCGGGAATCAAGGAAGAGCCCCTGCGAGAGATCGTCTCACGAATCGAAGAACAGATCTCCCGACAGAGAACCACTCAATCTCCCCCATCATCCTCCGACCCGGTCGCGCAGGACGCCGCTGTGGAACGTCAGCCTCGCCTGGCAATCGGATAATTCGGGAAGCCTGGCTGCGCGGGAACACGGTCCGCTTGGCCGTCCGGTATGCGCAACCTGGGACCGCAGGTCTCGTCGGAAAAAAATGATATCCCGCGTGTTCCGGGAATGCCGCCGAAAACGGAGCGGGCGACGCACGAGCTGTCAGCATCGCATTTCGATTGGCGGCGCTTCGAAGCAAGCAGCACAGCGGGGTTCATAGCAGTCGGGACCGCCGACCATTTTCTGTCCGGCGATCGGGGTAAGACGCTGTGTGTGATCGGCAGGTCGGCCGCACCTCACGCACACCGCCTGAAGACGAATGACGCGATCGGCTGTTTGTGCCAACTCGGGCATCGGACCGAACGGCAGGCCCCACGAGTCCAGATCCAGCCCCGCGACGATAACCCGTTTGCCACCGGCAGCCAGCTCCCGGCAGACGTCGACCAGATTGCCGGCGAAGAACTGTCCCTCATCAACGGCAACCACCTCGGCCGTGCCCGCCAGCTCCGCAATTCTCGATGCATCCGGCACGGCCACGGCCTTGAACCGATGCCCACTATGAGACGCGATGTCCCGATGGCCGTAACGGTTATCGGAGCTGTGCTTGAAAGCCGCGAGCGGCCGGCCTTGCCTGGCGACCTCCTGAAGCTGCGCGACCAGAAACTCGCTCTTGCCGCTGAACATACAGCCGGTAACCACCGTGAGACTGCCTTGCCTGCCGTGTTCGGTCTTGTCGGCCATCCCTGCCATCCTCGCGGTACTCACTTCTCGGTCACGGCGACGGTCGGCACGCGACCGGTCTGATCATCGCGGAACCGGCGGACACCGGCAAGCACCCGTGCGTCCACCGTGCCTGTGTTCGCTCCGTTGAATGTGCCGTGTGACGCAACCATATCCTTGCCAAGAAGTTCCGGCGCCTTAACCAAACCTCGACCGTTCCCTTTCAAGCGCGTCGTCATAAACGATACAAATCGGACGATCCGATCTTTCCTCGTAACCATCTGTTATTTAAGTTTTTGCGATCGCATCGAATCCCGATACCTCGGTCCTGCCTGGTCGGTACGCGGTCTGCCCCATGCCCATCGAGCAGGGGTAACGCGGACAGTGCGAAAACCGGGAGGAGGGACGATGAGCGCGGTATCACCAATCAGTGGTTACGGGGGAGCAGTACCGGGTCAGCCGGCGCAGTTCACACCGCCAGGCCGGTCAGGCGGCATTGACGGTGGCCTGGCGGCCAAGGGTAACGGGGCGGTGGCTGGAGCATCCGTATCGGCCAGCCAGTCGGCCGTCGCGCTCTCACAGACATCGATCTCCGCCAATGTCGAGTCCTTCGTGGGCACTTACGGCCCGGTGCTGGCAGACAACCAGATGCTCGGGGCGATGCTCCTGCTTCTGATGCTGGAGTACATGCAAAGCAGCGATGAAGACGAAAAGAAGGGCCTCCTCGGCCTGATGTTGAGCCTCCTCCAGCAACAGCAGCAGGCTTCTCAGGCCGGCGGCACCTTCATGTACTCATCCTCGCAGTTCAGCCTTGAAAGCAGCCAGATGGTCGCCATGACGCAACAGATGGCGGTCGACGTTTACGCAGGCGGCGGATCGGCCGGGGCTGCCCCTCCGGTGTCAGGAACCGGTAGCGGCAGTGTGGACGTGGTGGCGTAGTCAGAAGCTACTGGTTCTTGGTGTTCAGTTCTCGGAGAAGTCCCGCGTACGTGCTGACCGGTCGTCAGAGCAAGGCCTGACAGCCCAGGAACGCTTCACCCAGTCATCAGTGCTTCCACATGAGCTTGCGTCGAGTCAGCCAGGGCGTCCAGGTCATAGCCCCCCTCCAGGGTACTTACCAGGCGGTGTTGTGCGACCTCGCCCGACAGCTCGACCAATCGGTACGTCATCCAGTGATAACAGGCGGTGCTGAGCTGAATGTAGGCGAGGGGGTCATCTCGATGGCCATCAAAGCCTGCTGAAACCAAGACGAACTCCGGTGTGAAATCGCCGACCGCCGGCAGGATGATCTCTTCAAATGCTCGTTTGTATTCTGCGTCCCCGCTGCCGGCGGCCACTGGGATATTAAGCGTCGTGCCGACGGCATCGCCCTGCCCCCTCTCCCAGTCAAAGCCCGAACCTGGGTAAAGGGTGTTCGGATCCTGATGAATGCTGCAGAAGAACACGTTCGGGTCGCGCTCGAACTGGTGCTGGGTTCCGTTGCCGTGGTGGACGTCGAAATCGACAATCGCCACGCGAGCCAGACCGTAATGTGACCGCAGATACTCGGCGGCGATCGCGATGTTGTTCAGATAGCAGAAGCCCATCGCCCGGCGCCGCTCCGCATGGTGTCCCGGGGGCCGAACCGCGCAAAAAGCATTGCGGATGCGCTTTTCCATCACCGCATCGACGGCCTGCAGCAATCCGCCCACGGCCAGGAGGGCAATCTCGTAGGTTTCGTCGCAAACGGGACATTCGGGCGTGTCGATGAAACCCGCCCGGACCTCGCAGGCGTGCCGGAACCGGGATACGTACTCAGGTGGGTGAACGGGGTCGATCACCGACGGGTCGGCCGGTCTCGGGTCGATGAGCAGAGCCGCGTCTGCCAGGCCGCTCTCACGCATCCGCAGGCGGATGGCTCTTGCGCGCTCAGCGCTCTCGGGATGATGCGGACCGGTGTCGTGATGCTCGTAGCGTTCCGAGAGTACCAGGCCGGTATGTGCCATGAGCCCGCCCGTGCTCCAACGACCATCGCAAGAAACACCAGCCGCGACCTGTCAATCGGCCTGGTCCACCGGCTCAGCCGACGCACACTACCGAGGACGAGTCTGCACACTATCTGAACAAATGGGCGAGAAAAAGTCAAAACAGAGTGGCTGCCAGAATCGGCCCGGAGCTCTGCACCTGCCTGCCCCGTGTTTTTCAAGAACCTGCCCTCAGATTCGCCGCATTTACCTGCCGTTCACTTGTGTTTCTGTCTGTCCACGTGCTCGGGACCTGCGATCGAAGTATTCCTCGATTTGCTCCAGCGTTTTGCCCTTGGTCTCGGGCATGAAGAACGCGGCGGTGATGAAGTAGATGACCGTGCACCCGGCCCACAGGAAAAACATGGCGTGGAAGACCTAGGTTAGGAGCCTCGCGAAGCACGACCACTCGATAGCCGCGGACTGGCGAGAAAATGCCATTGCATCGCGATCGCACCGGGAGCCGATCCCGGCGAGGGTGAAACAGCCATGACCTGCCAACATGCTGCGAGAATACCATGGTTGCCCGGCATCAGTATCCGCCGGAGTGCGTGTACGTGTCTTCGCGCTGTTGAGGGAACCGATTGCCTGACTCAGCATTGGCTCAACTGATGATCTTGCCTGGTCCTTCTCGGGGGCAGCGCTGCGCAGTCCTGCAAGTGTGCCGGTTCAGATGCGCTGTGTCGGGAGCGCAACATGAACCACCGGGCAGAAGTATTTGTGGGATGGGACCCCTGAAGGCCCGCGGGGCAGAAGATAAGCGACCTCGTGCCGACTCGTGCTCTCTCCTCGCTCAAAGCCAGTTGATTCTGGTGGTCTCTTCCAGACTGCTGGCTAGAATCTCGGTGGACCTTGGTTGAGGAGCCAAGGTGAGAAGAGGGAGAGGGTGCTTCGGCCTGCAGGTTGCGGCCGCATTACCCTCGATCTCTGCAGCAGTCCACCCAGCGCTGGACTCTGTCGCATTTCTATTGGCGTCTTCGAGCCCGGGGTGCCAAGCAGCTAACAAAGGCGCGTCCACGGGCTTCATACATGAAGGGAGATAATGAACATGCGACGAAGGAATTCTGTACTGATTGTTGTCGGAATCACGTGCGCGTCCACGGCCGGCATGGCCCGGGCCCAGACGTTCGACTGGATCAACACCTCAGGAGGCACATTCAGTACACCCACGAACTGGTCGCCGCTCGGCCCGCCGGGTCCGGGCGGCATCGCGCGATTTGCCCTGCCGAACACGTACAACGTCACTTTCAGCGGCTCGGCCACGATCCTGCGGCACACGGTGAGCCAGGGCAATGTGACGTGGTTCCTCAATGGCTTCACGTTCCAGCAGACCGACACGGTCAGCAACGGCATTGGTAATAACGTTACCCCGACATCGCTTCGGGTGGTTAACGGCACATTTTTGCCCGGTAATTTTGCCCTCGGAGGTACAGCCGATGTCGTCAGCTCGGCCGTCTTCGACCAGGGCCTTTCGACGACCATCGGTTCGGGGGTGTTCTTCGTCGGCACCAGCGGGACCGGCACGCTCACCATTCAGGGTGGCTCGACGGTCACGACAACCGGCGGGTCGGCCGGTATCGGTCTCAACTCGAGCGGAATCGGGTCGGTGACGGTGACGCAGTCCGGCTCGGCCCTCACCGTGCCGAACACGTACCGCATCGGCAGCGCGGGCAACGGCACCCTCGTCGTCCAGAACGGTGCCACGGCGACAGTCGGGGCGGTCGAAATCGGTGAGACGACCGGGGGCGTGGGAACTCTGACTGTTACCGGTGCGAACGCGACGTTCACGTCCAGCGGCACCGCCAACATCGCCGGCGCCTTTGCCGGCGCGCCCGCCGCCTCGGGAACTCTCACCGTCGGCCCCGGGGCGACGGTCAATCTGAACGGCACGACGAACCTGCGGACGACGGCCACCGTCAACGTCAACGGCGGCATTCTCAATCTGAACACGCTCAACGTCACTCCGGGCGCCGTCGTGAACTGGTCCGCCGGCAATATCAACCTGTCCAATGCGGCCGGCATTACCGGATCAACGCTCGACCTGTTTCTGGCGGGCACGCACACGCTGGGCACGAACCGGACGCTCTCCGCCGCCGGCGGGACGATGAACCTCGACACCCCTCTGGCCGTCGAAGGGGGTACCCTCAACGTACCCAATCTCGAAATCAACGCGCCGCTGCGCGTCGGAGAGTTCGGCACGGTCACCGCCGGCGATTCGATCACCATCCAGTCAGGCCAGACCGTCCAGATCGAGGACTTCGGCACGATGGGTGCGGCGAATTTCGCGCAGAACAACGGCGGGGTCCTGGAACTGAAGGGTTCGCAGGCCACGGTGTCCGGCTTCTTCGCGAACAACTTTGGTACCGTACAGGGCAGCGGTCGGTTTTCAGGCGGGATGAACAACGGCACGGGCGGCACCATCCGCGCCCGAACCGGCGATCACCTTATCATCCAGCAGCCCGGACTGACCAACCCAGGCATCATCGACCTCGCGGGTGGCACGGTCGAATACACGCACACGCTCTCGAACCTGGGCAACGGCTCGATCATCGGCCGAGGCGTGTTCCGCGGCGGCAGCGCCAATCCCGGGAGCAACGGCCTGAGCAACATCGGCCTGATCGCCCTCAGCGGCGGCACCACCGATTTCCATGGCGATGTTCTCAACTCCGGGGGCGGCAGGATCGTGGCCTCCGGGGCCAGCGTCGTGACGTTTTTCGACGACGTCACACACAACGGCGCGGAGATCCGCACCAACGCCGGCAGCCGGACTGTTTTCTTCGGCAGCCTGACGGGGGCAGGGCCGTTCACCGGCACCGGCGTCGTCGAGATCAACGGCGATCTGAAACCCGGCAACAGCCCGGGCTTCGGCTCGTTCGCCGGCGATGTCGAGTTGGGCCCCCTGGCGGCATTCGACATCGAGATTGCGGGAACGACGCCCGGCGCGGCATATGATCGGGTGAGCGTGGCCGGACTGTTATCACTTGACGGTGCCCTGGACGTTTCGCTTCTCGGCGGTTTCATGCCCGCGCTGGGCGACTCGTTCGACGTGGTGGACTGGGGCTCCCTCAAGGGCACGTTCGCCGACATCCATCTGCCGCCGCTCGCCGGATCACTGAACTGGGATATCTCAAACCTCTATACCACCGGCACCCTGAGCATCACGCCTGAGCCGACCACGCTCGCCCTGCTGGCTCTCGCTCTGGTCTGCTTCCGGCGCGACCGCCGTCGCCGCCGGGTGAAAGCCGTGTGAGACAGGGGGCGGATCAAACATTGTTTGCCGGTTTTTCTGCGCCGCTGAGTGTCAGCCGGACGCAGCGAGCAGCGTTAGATGCTACGGCAAACCGCCAGCAGCCAAAAAAGAGCCAGAGCCCGGCACGCTAAACACGTAGCCGGGCTCGCCAGGCTGGGAAACTCCCGCCAGGCAAGCTTTTGATTGTGGCTTGCGCGGGATGGACCATCAGTGCTTGTCCGTAGTGTATGCTTTGGCTTATCGCGTGGCGATCCAAGGACGCCCCAGATGGAGGTAAGAATCATGCGGCATGCGATCAGATCATGGGGTTGGCTTCTCTTGCTCGCGGGTAGCCTGCTCTTTGTCCTGATGGGAGCCGACTGCGGAGACGGCGACTGCGAGAACATCGAGGATTTCAGTGATTGGCTCAGATGCGTCGGGAGCGACATCGAGGACTGGTTCTGATACAGGGCGGCCTTGCCCCTGTGATGGCCATCTTCGCTTGCCCTTCGTTTCTGTCCCCGCTTATCCCCGCGCCCGGGATCTGCGCTCGAAGTATTCCTCGATTTGCTCGAGCGTCTTGCCCTTGGTCTCGGGCATGAAGAACGCGGCGGTGATGAAGTAGATGACCGTGCACCCGGCCCACAGGAAGAACATGGCATGGAAGCCGTAGTTGCCGACCACCGGGAGAAAGAAGAGCTGCAGGACCACCTGGACGCCGGTGTTGAGCACCATGGCAATGCCCATGCCGGTCGCGCGGATGCGGGTTGGCATCAACTCGGTCAACGCCAGCCAGACACAGACGCCCGGCCCCACCGAGTAAAAGCAGATGAACAGGCACAGAAGGCATGTGACCAGCCAGCCGGTGGTGGGCGACGGGATGGGGCCGTACTTGGCCCGCAGGATAGACAGTTTCCCTTTGTCTCTCTCCGTTTTCTCGATGACCATCGTGCCATCGGGCAATTTCCTGAACTTCTCATCCACCATGGGCTTGATAATGAGCGTCCGGCCGCTTTCTTCCTGGGCGTTCGAGAAGGCGGACGCGACGGCCTGCCGGGAATAACCCCGGTCGTCCGCGTAACGGTAGAGCACGCTCAACTGTGCCGGGCGTTCGCCGTCCATCCAGCCGAGCGTCGCCGCGTCAACCTTTACGGAGAGCTCGCGGCCGTCCACTGAAATGTGCCCCGCCACCGTGTCCGCAATGTCCACGCGCTTGGCCTCAAACTGACGGTACACAAAAGCGCAAATCGTCAGGGACACAATGATCCCGAACGTGCCGACGGAGAGCAGGATTTTTCGCCCGAGGCGATCCACCAGGGCTGCGCCAACCAGCGTCATCGCGCAGTTGATGGACATAAGAATCACCCCGCTTTGCGATGCCTGCACATCGCTCATGCCCGCCCCCTGGAAGATCACCGCAGAGAACGCGATGATCGAGTTAATCCCGGTGGCCTGGTTGCAGGCCAGCACAATGCAGGCGATGATGAAAGGCACCACATACTTGTACTGCAGGAGAGACGAGATGAAGTCGCCGATTCCGACGCTTTCCGTCTGCCTGCCGGCAGCCTGGCCCATTTCGGAAATCTCCAGTCTTGTCTCTTCTTCACTACGCGACCGGCGCAGGATGCTTTCCGCTTCCGCGGCGCGGTTGCGCCGGAACAACCAGCGAGGTGACTCCTTGAGGAACAGGGCGCCGATGGTATAGAGGAGACCGGGAACCATCGCGGTGAGGAACATGTTGCGCCATGCCGCGCTGTCGGCGGCGAAAATCTGTGCCGTGTCACCGGCCGCCTGTTTCACTGCCGCGTCATGCCACGCAGCGAAGACATAACCGATCAGCAGGGCCGCCAGCAGGCCGACGGTCATCAGGAACTGGAAGACCGAAGTACCGCGCCCCCGGATGGCCGCCGGCAGAGATTCGGCCATGTACAGCGGTACCACCACGCAGAGCACGCCTCCGGCGAGTCCCATCAGCAGCCGTGCGACGACCAGCGACCAGAACCCTTGCGAGGTGTAAATGAGCGCGATGCTGACGACGAACATCAGCCCGCCGGCGATCATCATCTTCTTGCGCCCGATCCAGTCGGCGCACATGCCCGCCACCAGCGACGCCGCAAAGCCGCCGATGGAATACATGGCGACGACGAAGGAAAGCTCACCCTCCGTCACGTTGACGGTCTTGTCGAGATAGAGCAACGCCCCGGCGATGATGCCGAAATCGACGCCGGTGAGCAGGCCGCCGAGGCCCGAAATCAACATCAGGTAGGCAAGGAATGTCTTCTTGTTAGGCGCTGCGTCTGTCGGACTGTCCGGTGTCATCGTGCTCATCTTATTCTTCCTGTGTTCGGTTCAATCCTGTCGAGAAGTCTGTTTGAGGCTGACGTTGTTCGCGGCAGCGATGCTCAGGCTGAGATCAAGCCGCCGATGCGCGGCGATGTCGGCCACTTCCGCCCGCTCCACCGGCTGACCGTTCACCGTTACTCCGGCCGCCTCCCCGGTCGCGGCCGGAGAAATGGTCAGGTTTAGCGGTACGGCGCTGAACCCCCCGTGACCATCGGCCTTGTGCAAGATCCGGTGCAGGGAATAGCTGCCGCCGAATGAAGACGGCAAGTTGGGCTCGACGCGAAGATCGGGTTGCCCCGGATCGTGCAGCGCCAGCTTCAGACCGGCGATCGATTCGAGCAGATCGAACATCCAGTCCATGGACCCGCTCAAACCGAAGTTCATGCCCGCGCCGCAATGCGGATCGTCGGGGTCGCACGCATAGCTGTTGGAGGTCTGGTCGAAAGGTCCGCACAGCTCCGGGCCGCGGGCGCTGGAAAGCACCGGCTTGAACTGCTCCCACGCCGTGTCCGCCTGCCCCGGCACCCGGGAGCGGAAGTAGTGCATCATCACCTGAGCATGATGATACTCGCCGTTTTCTGCGCAGCCGGGCGGGAGCATTCCCAGCCGGCCCACCAGTCGGCACGCCTTCTCGGTGTTGGCGACCGGTGGAGCGTAAAGGTTGAGCCCATTGGTGGGGGAGAAGCAATGCCGGTCAATGTTCTGCAGCAGTGCCCGAATCATGGCCTCGCGCTCCGGCAACGTCGGCAGCCACGACGCCGTCGTCCGCAGCAAGGCCAGCCCCCAGGCGCAGGACGTGAGAACGGTCCGCGGCGTGCCGTCGAATTCGCGTTGCGTACGCCGCGAGCCGAGGGTGTAACCGGTTTCGCCGCGACCGTAGTCGGGCACAGAGCCATCCGCCTTCAATTCGTGAATCGCGTCCACGAACTGCCCCTCCGGCTCCCAGGCCCAACGAAGAATGGCGGCCCGTAAATCAGCGGCAAACCTCTGAAGGCCCGGCATTTCCCGTTCCAGCCGCGGGGTGCGGAATCCGCTGTCCGTGAGCATCTCGATGGCCGTGGTCAGCGAACAGAACACATGACAGGAAAGCCGGACAAGCACTCCCCGACCCTCGCCCCGCGTCGTGTTGTCACCGACGCGGCCGGTGCCGAACATATCCACCGGGTCGGCCCAGTCGCCGAACATGGCCTGGATCATGCCATAAGGGCTGTCCGTCGCCTGTCGCTGGTAGCAGGCAAAAACCTCCAGCAACACCTCCCACACCGGCAGCGACTCGTCGTGTCCGACGAGGGCACTGGTTTCCGGAGCGTCAGGGGCGGTCAGACGCACAGTCGGGACGGTCTCTGAAAGAATCGAGCAGTCCCCCGTCTCGCGCAGGTAGTGCAGAAGCGCATCCACCATCCAGATGGCGCTGTCGTTGTATGGGCGATTGTCGTTGGGCACGGGTGTGCTGCGGTCAAGCCAGCGCTCGGGGTATTGCCGCGGGAACATCCCGTGAAGCTTTTCCCGGCGGGTCAGCGGACGGACGCCGGCGGGAATCGGTTCCGTTACGGTGCGGTAAAGGAAACTCAGCCCGTGCAGCAGGTCGGCCCGAACGCGGGCGGGATCCGCCTTGAGCATCGGCCACATATCCTGCGCCCGGTCGCGGGTGCCCAGTTCGATGCCGTCGGCCAGACGGGCGCCGTGGGCCCGGCAGTTTTCATACAATTCGCCCACACCCGCCCACAGGGAATTGAGATAGCAGGCGGCGGCGGGTTCGGCCGGAATCGCCACTCGGAACTCGGCTGCCGGAGCCTCCGCGACCGCGTCAGTCGGCGGTGACATCCGCGCGACGCAGGCGCCAACATCAGGGGTGCGCGTCAGCAGGTTCCGGGCGGCCGTCTTGAACGCGGCCGCAACCGCCGGATAGCTCGTGCCGTCGCTTCGCATCTGGCTGGCGAAAAGGTCGAGCGTTTCTGGGGCGGTCACGTAGAGCAGCGCTTCCTCCAGTACGGCATCTTCACCGGCGGCCAGCCGAAAGTCGCGCCGCACGGCAGTGATGGTCGGACTGGAAAAACGGTTGAAGGCGGCGGGATCACCGGGAAGTTCGAGAAGCTTTCCGCGGCGCACGGCCGCCGGCAGCACGCTTGTGGCGGCACAATCCCCGACAAAACGGAACGCGTCGCAGGTCGCCTCGCCGGCCGTGAGGTTCGCACTGGCGCGGGCGGAGAGACGCTTCAACTGGAGCGAACTGGGCACCGGCACCGTGGACGCTACCACCAGTTCATCGGGGCTCAGCGGCAGGCCGCGATCGTACCAGGCGGACTTGTTGTAGACGAAGCGCTGTGTGCCTATCAGATTGAAGAAGCTCCAGAGTTGACCGGAAACGGCCTGCCGCCCGCCGTTGTGCAGCAGACAGCGACGCAGCAGCGCCGGCCCGGAGTCCGTCAGCACCATCGAAAACGCCACGGCGGTTTCGAGCCTGCTGGTCGGGGTCGGTGCGAACTCCGCCGTAAACCAGAACGTGCAGTTCGGCCTAATGAGCTTCACCAACTTGATGGCCGCCGGTTCGAGATTGAGGTTCCGCTGCGGGTTCACCAGCGAGGCGAAAGACGGCCGAGCGCCGTCCTGGCCATCGAGTCGCAGCCAGAGATCCTGCGAGGGCACGCCAACCTCGCGCTTTTCCACCGGGTCAAAATGCCCGCGCAACACCTCCACATCCAGACCGTCGTGGCCTCGAACGCGGAATTCCACGCTGCCGTTGGACATGAACGTGGCCTTGGCCGCGCCCCGGCTGTCCACCAGCACACTGGGACAACCGATCGGATGCTCCGTGTAAATGACTTCGCCATCCGGGCCATATCCGCCCTGTCCGCCGGCGGCCGGATGGACGATGGTCAAGCGGCGCAAATCACATGCTTCCGCACGAAACAAAACGGTCATGGCAACAACCTTGTTGGGGATGTGACGGGGTTCACTTTTTCGACCCGATACGGCCCGGATACGGCCCGGATGGTCTCGCTCGCCTACGCCGCCGAGCGGGATCAAAGCATTGTAAAGCCCCACCCCTGTCGCGCCTAGCCAACCCTGCGGGCGCAATCCGGTAGCGGTTGTGCAGCAGCGATTCAGGTTGGTCGCACGCCTTTGGCAGCGGCTCGAGGCGGCGAGAATCGTTGAGACCCAGGCAGCAGATCCGCTCGATGGCCCCGGTCTCCAGCAGACAGCGGACCTCCAGGGCGTCTTGAGCGGCCGTCGGACTCAGACACGTCCTGACGTAACTGCGTTTCGGACCTTCCACGACCAGCCCTCCGACGCACAGCAGGCCGCAGGCTTCTCGTATGGCCGCCCGGTTGACGCCCAGGCGTTCCGCCCATTCGGCCTCTCGAAGCCGCTGCCCCGCCGAGATCTGCCCGAGCACGAGCGCCTGGCAAAGCTGTTCGTACGCCTGTTGGCGTTTGCTCGCGCCGTTGAGGTTCCACCACAATGACGAATAAGGCAAGGGGCCAATGCAGGAATCTTACCACGAGCCCAGGGTGAGTCGAGGACGTTGTGCGCCATCAGAAGCCAAGTACGACTCAACCACTTGCTGGGATACGACGTGCTACACGCAGCCGTGTGTGGCCGCGATCAGGCGACCTCCGGCCTCGTCAGCAAGGCCGCCAGCCAGCAGCGACGGCCGGCACCGCCAACTGGAGAGACGGCTTCACTTCACCCTGCGTCGCCGGCCGGTCCCGTTAGTCTCAGTCCGCGCTTGACTTCGGCGGTCAAACCATGTATGTATACACTTACAAATGGCAGGTGGCAAGTCAAAACCCCAAGGGCATCCGGATCGGTTGTTGCCGGTCGTGGCAGCGGCGTTCGCGGAGTTGGGTTACCGCCGGGCGACGACGGCCGAACTCGCCCGCAGGTGCCGAGTCCGCGAGAACGTGCTTTACCGGGTCTGGCCAAGCAAGAAGGAGATGTTTCTGGCGGCGATCGAGTACGTCCATGCGTCATCACTGCAGGCGTGGCATCGACTGCAACCGAAAGGTGCCAAAGGTTCGATCGCCCGGCGCGTGCTGGAGTACGAGGCTGTCCACCACGGCGAGTTCGGGTTGTATCGGATCGTCTTCACCGGCCTGGCGGAGACCGACGATCCTGACATCCGGGAGGCGTTGCGAAAGATGTACCTGGGCTTCCACCGTTTCATCCTCGAGCAGACCGGCGGTCATCCCTCCCTGAGGAGGGACGACGCCGACCTCATCGCTTGGGCGCTGGTGGGTATCGGAACAGTATCAAACATCTCGCGCGAACTCGGGTTGATGACCGAGCCGCACCGGCAGGCACTGTTTCGTCGCGTCGGCCGGGCCCTCTTGCGTATGGACGAAGGATGAGTCCGGCGTCTTTTTGCGTGTGTGTAAGTGTATGCTTACATGACTGGAGACACCGGCATGTCCGCAGAATCAGGTTCTTCTCACCCGGAGGCGGCCGTCCACGGGACGCCCATGGGTGTACTCGTTATCCGCTGGGTGGCCCGGATCAGCGGCGCAGGGCTCTTTCTGCTGCTGGCCAGCATCGCGATCGGAGAAGGAGGGCCACCCAATCCGTGGACACAACCGTGGAAGGTGAACCTCGAACTGCACCTCATGCTCACGGTGTGGCTGGGCTTGCTCATTGGATGGAAGTGGGAGGGGATCGGTGGCGGCATGATCCTACTGGGGATGATCGCATTCCTGGCCCTGGAGCACCGGGCGCCCCATGGTATTGCATGGCTCCTGCTGCTGCCCGGGCTCTGCTACGTCTTTTTCCGGCTCGTGGACAGAACGGAGTGCCTTACACCATCCTCAGCACGCGAAGGAGGAACCGCATGAGAACCGTTAAGTACCTTACACTGGCTTGGCTCCTCGGGATTCCCGCCTGCGAGAATCGCCACCAGAAAGTCGTCATCTCTCCGGAACCACGCGCCGCCCAGGCCCGCGTGGGCGTATACGACTCGCGAGCGGTGGCCGTCGCCTACTGCGATTCCGACCACCACAGAGCCGAGGAGCAACGCCTCAAGGAGGCCCTGGAAAAGGCCCGGCAGTCGGGAGACGCCGATCAGATCCGCCTGGCTGATCGAGCCTTGTGGGAGTCGCGAAAACAGATGCACCGCCAGGGTTTCAGCACTTATCCGGTGGACAACATACTTGAGCAGTACGGCCAAGAGCTCGACCGCATCAAACGGGAGGACAATCTCGCAGCCTTGATCTCACGATGGGACGCCAAGGCTTTGGACAAGCACAAGGATTCGGCCAGGATCGACGTTACCGAGCAACTGGTCAACATGCTGACGTCGGACACGAAGAAACGCCAAGGCGCTTTGGAGATTACCCGAGCGAAACCGATTCCTCCGGCTCAGTACGAGGAAATGCTGAAGAAGGAGGCGGGCAAACACTACTGATAATACCGGTCCACCTTCCGGCTCCGACCGCCGGATCGTCGACGGGAGTTTGTGGGTACCCGTCATGATAACGCGTGGGGCCCCAGCGCCCAGGGGCCTGCAACGGGCCGAAAAGGGCGTATGGATGAGCAAAGGAGACACCCCCTTTCCTTTTTTCGGGAACAGGAGCGTGGCTTTGCACGTCCTATATAGGAGAAGGCCACGACCCGGCTGCGCAAGCAGCTATCTGTAGCGTCCCCGGAGACTCTCCCATGCCTTCCGCCAGCTTGGTCCCGATCCGATCAGCTCTTCGGCGGTCACTCGAAGCCCCCTGGGGTGTGGTGCTCCTGCTTGGCCTTCGGAAGGAGATGGTCAAATGATGGGGCTCCGCGGACTCATTTCGAGGGGACTTGCCGGCACGATTGCTCTGACAATTGGGATCCACTTCGTCGGATGCGGCTCTGCGTCCAGGAAGGATTCAACGCCGATCGGCTCACCCGTGGCCGTAGGTCCGTCGGAACCGACTGAACCCACGCCGAGAGTTCATGGTCCCGGTGAGCCGGACTCCACGACCGCCCCCCCCCACCGCCGGCCGGCAATCCCGAAGAAGAGCTCCTTTGGGATAGAGCTGTCACGCAACGCGGACGAACGCTTTCTCTCCGGGATCGCGGAGTAGTGTTGAGGATGCTGAGGCTGAATGAAGATGACTTGATTTCGGGCCTAAGCGCTTTTGCCGCGATGACGGGCGGCCGGTATCCCTCGAGCATGGATTCGGAAGAGGTCATGAAGAACGACTCAAGTATTCGCTTCTCAAGTGTGTTTCTCTGCTCGCGGGTGATCTGACCATCGTTGCGAACGCGAGCGTGGATTTCCTTCATGACCTCATACTACAGCCTACTGGTCGAGCAGGGCAGGGCGCCGTCATACCAGGGCGATGTCGTCACTCCCCAGGACGGGAGCGCACCGCTTCTGTGGTGGAAGGAATCGGGGAACAAGTACCGCGTCATCACGGGCGACCTCCGCGCAGGAACGCTAACAGGCGAGCAGTTGACGCGAATAATCATCGCGCATTGGGCGAAGTCGGCGGCGTTCCTGTTGGGGTCTCGGACGTCCCGAACATCCCCCGACCCACCTGCTGAAATCTGGCGCTTTTCTGGCGGTTCGCAGGTAAGTAAGGGCAACGAAAAGGACTTACGGTGTATCCAACGGTATCGAAAGGGACTTGACAGGACGACGTAACCCCTGTAGTTTTAAGGAAATAAGGGTGCGGGCGTAATTCAGTGGTAGAATGCCAGCTTCCCAAGCTGTCCTTCCTAACCCTTACCTGATCAACAACTTACGAATTGCTTACTGGCGCTTTTCTGGCGGTTGGGCGAGATCTCAGCGCGTTTCGCATCGTATGGGCGGTTGTGGGCCACCTAGACCCGAAGACGACGTGGCGGTACATCCATTTCATGCCCAAAGATAAGCGGGCGACGGTAGAGTCGATCCCGTTCACGTTTTGAGTGAGTGGCTGCCCGACGAAAGCGGAAGATTGCGGGATACGACCTCATGCCGTGCTTCTGCTCGACATCAGTGATGCCCGGCGTGCTGGGGCAAATCAAACCGCGAGGGTGGCGGATCCAGAGAATCAAGGGTTGGCGGGTTTCGTCGTGGGTTGCTTCTGTTCACTCTCGAAGACTCGGTTATCGACGATGGGAGTCTCAGCGGGCAACCGGATTCGATTCAAATCGATCACCTTGCCATCGCCGACAAACAACTCTATCACGGTGGTCGAACGTCCCATGGTTGAATGATCCTGAGCCTCCGCACCGGCATACGCACTGCTCCCCTTCGCATAGCACGACGTCGATGGAGCATAGATCTTCACGCCGGGGTAGGTTCCTACCGGCCAGCCAGCACAGTACTCCTTGCTTTCCTTGGCGACCGTGCGGAGCCGGACCGCGCTGATCCAGTCATCCGGCTCGGCCGAGTCGTCTTTCTTCACGCCGCTGAGATCGAGGCTTACGTCGCTGAAGACCGGGCAGCGTCGCCGCACTTCGACGCCTCCGCTGCGAAGGATCAGCGGAGCACCTTTGCTCTTCAAGGTCACGAGGACAGGCCAGATCTTCTCGAAGTCACCTCGGTCCGCGAATGGGATGGTGTAAACCTCTCCCCCGCCGATAGGTTGCTCGCTGATGGTGCTTGCCCGTGCCCGACACGGCTCAAGTTCCTTCGACCAGTCGGACGACCAGGCACCACGATCCTCGAAAAAGATCACTGCGAAAGAAACTCCCGAGCAGACCATCACGACAGGAACGGACATCCGCCAGAGATGTTTCGTCATCGCTGTCTCCTTCACGCTGCAAGACCCTTCCAGCGATACATAGTACTCTCACAACTATGCGCCGGTTGCAGCGGGCGGGCACGCACGAGGGCCGCTCTCAGGCGCAGGTGCCGCTCGCAGACGTAACGCGCGTATCTGCAAGCGGTTGTAGGCGGAATCGGGCGTTTTTCGCGGCATTGTGACCGCCTCTTCGCGTCCCCACTCCCCCTGTCAGACGCGGTTCTCGCGTCCTTCCTCGCTCACCTGGGCCAACGGACCACGCGGCGGTACATCCACTTCATGCCGAAGGACAAGCGGGCGACGGTGGAGTCGATACCGTTTGAGTTCTGACAGGGCGATCACCCAACCTCAGGCTTGGTTCGCCGTCGTCGGTACCGACCCAACGCGTGGCCTGCGGGAGGGACACCGCTCCTTTCTGGTGCTGTTTCTCTGCGCATCGGACCAAAGTCTAACCGGGGGTTTCTGTTGCCCCGAGCCCACCTAAACGCTATACTGATCTGTCTCTTATACACATCTGACGCTGCCGACGAGTTCCGAACGGTGTAGATC
>JAUCQB010000018.1 GCA_030372985.1 Phycisphaerae bacterium | reverse complement strand
CCACCGAGATCTACACCGTTCGGAACTCGTCGGCAGCGTCAGATGTGTATAAGAGACAGCCATTCGACATCACTTGTCCTTGCGAGCGACAAACAGGCCCTGGGCGATTTTGCCGGCGTGGGCCAGTTGCTGCATGAATGCCATCTCCTCGCCCATGGCCGACAGGAGCGGCATGTTGAAGCCGATGATCCGCAGGGCATCGTGAGTGAGCTGCATGTTGAGCATCTGCAGATAGAGGTCAACGTGCGGCGCGAAACGGCCGGTGTCGTCGGCGCGCAGGACGGTGCAGCCGTTGGATTTCAGCAACTGTGAGTAGTCCCTGATGCTGAGCACGTTCGGGAACTTCATGAACTTGAGAAAACGCTCCGCCTCCGGGTCGCTCAGCCCGGCGTCGCCTTCGACCCAGTCGGTGAACGCGATCGTGCCGCCGGGCCTGACCAGTCGCGAGGCTTCGCGGATCAACGCCGGCTTGTCGCAGACGTAGCACCATGCATCCTCACCCCAGACGAAGTCGAACTTCCCGGATGGCAGGGCCGTCGTGCAGACGTCGGCGAGGATGAAGTCGGCCCGGTGGTCGTAGCCTTGTTCGGCGCATCTCGAACGTGCTCGCTCGAGAACGTGGAGCGTGGCGTCGACGCCGTGCATCCGCTCGACGTTTCTGAACCGGAGCAGGAATCTGACGCCCGCTCCGTTGCAGCAGCACAAGTCAACGCCTTGCATGCCGGCGCCGATGCCGGCCTTCTCCGCGAGATCCATGGATGATTGAAAACCGCCGATGTGGATCTGTTCGCCCATGATCAGCTCCCAGAGGTCGCCCTCCGGGCCGCCGTAAACCGCCTGGACGTCCTTCAGACCGATCGAGGATAATGCCTTCATGTGTGTTCACCCCTTTCAAAGAGCAGACAATCAGCCGTGAGACAGATGCAGCGATTGGCGCGAGCGGGTCAAGGCTTGGCGCAACCCTGCCTGTCCGCCCCGCGCGTGTCTGGGTGGGCTTTGTGCCGTTGCCGGCTCGAATCGAAAGGGGGGTAGTGCTGTCGGAATGGCAGTCGGTGTCGAACGAGCTTCGTCGCAGGTCTGCGACCGCTCATTCAACGCGGATCATATGCCATTCCTCCTTGGCTTTGACGCTCTCAAACGGGCCGAGTTCGGCCTTCAGCTCCACGCGGAACTTGTCCTTGAATTTCCAGGGTACTCGCCACGAGTACGTGCAGGTTCCGCCTCAACCATATTCGAGCTTGCCAGACTCGACCACCTTTCCGGCTGAATCCAGAATTCTGATGCCGGGCGCCGGCTGCATTTCACCGTTCTTCTGCACACCGGCCAGATACTCCTCTCCGCCCTGTCCGACCACCGACGCGGAGATGACCGCGGTTCTGCGGAACATTTCGCGCCGAAGGTTGACTTTCGCCTGTGCCGCCAACGGCGGGCCGATCTTGAAGGACGTTGTCTTGTCCTCCACGATGTCGAAATCGGTCAGCATGCCGGTGTCTCTGCGGCAAGTGAGCATGTACTTGTTCTTTTTCGTGTCCGTCGTGCTGATGCGGATCATGTAGCAGCAGTAGTTGCCCTCCGGCAGTTTCCACTTTCCGCCGGAACCGCTCAACTGATGCACGCCGTTTTCGGACCAGAGCAGCAGTTCCGCGTCGGGGTAGCCGACGTCCAGCGTGCCGAATCTGGGCACGGTCTTCTCGACGGTGACCTCGGATCCGTCCGAGGCGACGCGCAGCGCGAAGTAGTCTTCTCCGAATCGCAGGAGTTTGGGCAGGGGCATTACCTCGCCCAAGGCGTCGTATGAAGGCGAGTACTCTCCGTCTCCATTGAGGTCGATGGCCAGCGAATCGTAGGTGGGCTGGCGGTCGTTCTCCTTCGAGTCCTTATTACGGTGACGGAACACGACGACATCGTCGTAACGGCCGTTGTAGTTGGCATCAACCACTCGGATGCGGTAGCGCTTGCCCTTGATCTCGACCGTGCCCATCCGGTACGAAGTCGGCATGACGATGAGATAGTCATTGTTGAGAACCACGGCCTGCAGCTTGAGGGCGGCCGTATCGCCGGGTTGCGAAGTGGGAGCAGGCAGCGACGTGAAATGGTATCCAGCCCCCCATCCCAGAGTCCCCGATTTCAGCCGCTTGCCTGTGACCGGTTTCTCGTCGGAAAGGTCTTTGTCCAGATCCGAATCAATGTAGAGCTTGGGCAACCTTCCGGGCAGCAGCAAGGCAAACGCGGTGTTACTGCCGAGATGGAGAACAAAAAAGCCCGCATTTTTGGGGAGGTTCGCGGGCGCGGCTTTCAGCCCTTCAGGTTTCGATTCCTCGCGAGTTTCCCACTGGACTGCCATGTTGAGGACCGCGCTGTTGAGGTCTGCAGGCGTGACGGTCTTGGAAGTAAGTGGAGACTTGGGCGCGCCGGCCGGGAAAGCGGCGGACGACATGAGTAGACCGATGGCCACCGAAGCCCACGAGATTTTGCTCATGGTATCTGGACCCCTGGGAGGCAGTCGGAACACTGGAAGCGATCATACGGCCGGGCCCGGAGGCCGTCAAGGCCCATGAACCGAGGAAGACCCGGAAATTGGGTATCGGAGGGGGGTTGCAGGCAGGAAGGCGGATCCCGACCTCGCCTGGAGGTTGGGATTTCGGTAAAATGGGGCGTGGGACGCAGATACCGCCGGGTGGTACGGGTCGCCCGCAACCTTGAGCGGCACGTGGGGCACGAATGGACAGGAACAAGAGCGAACTCCTGCGGTCGCTGCCTTCGGTCGATGCGGTTTTGCAGGATGACCGTGTGACGGCCTGCGCCGGGGAACTGCCTCGTGCGGTGGTGGTCCATTCTGTACGCCAGGCCATCCAGCAGGCCCGGACCCGGCTCATGGAGTCTGTGCCCGCCGACGCGGATCAGGCGTCGCTTCACGACCAGATCATCGCCGATGCCTGCTCCCGGATGAAAACCGGCTGGGGTCCGCACTATCGCAGGGTAATCAACGCGACGGGCATCGTTCTTCACACCGGCCTGGGACGGGCGGTTTTGCCTGAGTCCGCCATCGATCAGATCACCGGGGAGTTGGCGGGGTATTCGCTGCTGCAGGTGGAGGTGGCCACGGGGGAGCGCTCGCGGCGAGACGCCCGGATTGAGGACCTGTTCAAGCAACTGACCGGGGCAGAGGCGGTCACCGTGGTCAACAACAACGCGGCCGCCACCCTGATCGTTCTTAACACGGTTGGCCGCGGTCGGGAGATTATCGTCTCCCGCGGCCAGTTGGTGGAGATCGGCGGGTCATTCCGCCTGCCCGAGGTCATGGCGGCCAGCGGGGCCAGGCTGGTCGAGGTCGGTACCACCAACAAGACCCATCCCCGCGATTACGAGGACGCCATCACCGAGAACACGGCCGCCATCCTTCGCGTACACCCGAGCAACTACAAGATCACGGGCTTTGCGGCCGAGGTGCCGGCGGCCGAGTTGGCCCGCATCGCCCACGACCGCGGGATTGTCATGATCGACGACGTCGGGGCCGGGGCTCTGATCGACTTCCGCCCCTACGGATTCCATGACCAGCCGACCCTCCAGGAGTCGCTGCGAGCCGGGGCTGACCTGGTCTTGGCCAGCACCGACAAGCTGATCGGCGGTCCCCAGGGCGGCGTTATTCTGGGGCGAGCCGACCTGGTGGCCGCTATCCGTAAAAACCCGCTGGCACGGGTCGTCCGCGTTGACAAAATGACACTGGCTGCCCTGGAAGCGACGCTTCGGTTGTTCCTCGATACCGACCGGGTGTTCCATGCCGTGCCGACGCTGCGGCTGCTGCGCCGTGAGGTGGCCGAGATCGGTATGGTGGCCGAGCGGATCACCGAGGCCCTGGCCGGCGGCAAAGTCCGGGCTGCTGTCACCATGGTCGACGGGGCATCCCAGATGGGCAGCGGCTCGCTTCCAGGGGAGAACCTGCCGACCAGGCTGGTGGCCGTCCGGTGCCACCAGATGGGTGCAGATGCCCTCGCCGAGCGCCTGCGGCGCTATGAGCCGCCCATCTTCGCGCGGATTGCCAAGGACCAGGTGCTGATCGATCCTCGCACCCTCCTGAACGGCGAGGCAGACATCGTCATCCAGGCCCTCCTGGAGATACTGCCCAAAGGAGGTTGCCTCTGATGTCGGCACCTGCCCCTCAGATCAACATCACGCTGGGCACCGCCGGACACATCGACCACGGCAAGACAGCCCTCGTCAAAGCATTGACCGGTTGCGAAACAGACCGGCTCCGCGAAGAGAAGGAACGCGGCATGTCGATCGAGCTGGGTTTCGCACCCTGCACGGTTGCCGGGGCGGAAGTGGGCATTGTCGACGTTCCGGGCCACGAACATTTCATCAAAACCATGGTGGCCGGGGCCAGCGGGATGGACGGCGTTATCCTGGTTGTGGCCGCCGACGATGGCATCATGCCCCAGACCCGTGAGCATCTGGACATACTCACGCTTCTGGGCATGACTCACGGTCTGGTGGCTCTGACCAAGATCGACCGGGTCGAAGCGGACCTGTTGGAGATGGTCCAGGCCGACCTGCGCTCGTTCCTGCAGGGCACCTTCCTCGCCGAGTCGCCGATTCTTCCGGTATCCAACGTCACCGGTGAGGGCCTGGGCGGTTTTGCGGACGCCCTGTCTGATCTGATTCGCTCGATCAAGCCCCGGTCCGTTGACAGTGTGTTCCGGCTGCCGCTTGAGCGGGCGTTCTCCATCAAGGGCTACGGGACCGTGGTGAGCGGTATCCCGGTATCGGGCATGGCCAGGCTGGGGGACGAGGTGGTCCTCTTGCCCGCCGGGCTTGAAGGACGGATCAAGGCCATCCAGGTCTACGGCCGCGACAGCGACACGGTGAAGGCGGGCCAATGCGCAGCCCTGAACATGCGTCATTGGGACCACACGGCCATCGAGCGAGGCAACGTGCTTGCCGCTCCAGGCTACTTCCAGCCCGAGGAGTGGTGCGTTTGTAAGCTGCGCCTCCTGCCACATGAACGCCTGGTGCTCAAGACGGGCGCGGAACTGAAGTTCCACACGGGTACCTCGGAGGTTGTGGCGACCGTCTACCTCCTTCGGGACGGCAATCTGGCCGCCGGGGCGGAGGATATCGTGCAGGTTCGATTTCACGACCCGGTCGTGGTCGGTCCGCAAGACCGGTTCATCATCCGTTCACTGACGCCGGTCCGGACCATCGGCGGGGGTGTGATCATCGAAGCGGTACCGCGGCGGCTGAAAAGAAACCGTCCGGGCTTGCTGGAAGAGTTCGCCCATCAGGCGGCGGCCGTGGACAGTGTGCCGGCGTTTGTGGAACACTGCGTTCAGACGGCCGAGCATCTGGCGGCCGGCCGCGATGAGCTCTGTCGCCGGGCCAAGGTTCAGCCGGGGCGGCTACAACCCATTCTGGACGACCTGCGTCAAAAGGGTCTGATTCTCGACCTCGAAGGTGGACTTGTGGTTCATCGAACGACCGCCGAGCAGGCGGCGGAACGGATGACTCAGACAATCGCCGAGCACCACCGGCTCTCTCCGCAGAGTCCTGGCATGAGCCGGGAGGAACTGGGCGAGCGACTCGGGTGGGGCAAGCCGTTACTCGACGGCCTGCTCGGGCTGGCTTTGAAGGCCGGCCAGATCGTCGAGCGAGCCCAACGTTTTGCTGTCAGGGGGCACCAGGAGGCCTTCAGTGACCAGGAATCGAAGCTGCTGGAGAAGGTTGAGTCGCTGTTTGCCGAAAAGCTCTTTCAGCCCCCCGATCTGGACGACGTCCCTGTCCGGGTTGGCTCAACTCCTAAAGAAATCGGTCGGGTCATCCGGCTGCTCGTGGAGCACGACCGGCTGATTCGCGTCGCCGACGGCCTCGTCTTTCACAAGAAGGCGGTCGAGCGGGCCCGGGAGGTGGTGATCGAACACTTTCGCACCGACAGCCGCCTCGAGAGCGTGAAATTCAAGTATCTGATCGACACTACCCGAAAATACGCGATTCCCTTGCTGGACTACCTGGACCGTATTGGCGTAACATCAAGAGTCGGAAACACCCGGTTTCCGGGAGGAAGCAGGAATGCGGGATCGCGAGCCTGATTCAGCCGATCGCGGCCGGGGTTTTGACCCTTCAGACAGCCCCGGCACGGAGGCTCCACTCGGCCGTCTGGCCGGTAAGATCGTCATCGCCGGCATCATCGGCATGGCCTACGTGTTCCTCAGGCCGGGCTGAGGGGATGCGTTTTGTGCTCTTGTAGAGCACGTCCTACCGGTCTTGTTTACCGTGGCCACGATCGTTGGCTTCGTGGGCCTGCTCAGGGATCGCGACAAAGGCTTGGCGGCCCTGATGTGCTTTGTCTCTGCATCGCTGACGACCTTCTGGGTGTATGTTTATTGCGGATAGGCTATCGACGGTGGGATAGCGAATGGACCTGCTGTTTTCTGATGTTTGCGTGAAACCTTTTGAGGTCCAGGGCGTCTTACATAGGTGAGCAGGTGCGCGCGGACCTGTGGGCGTTACGCCACCCGTTCCTCGCCCATTGGCCGGGTGGATCGACCGGTGTGAACATGTCGGAGCTGGCAAGTGATAACGCAGACTAAAATCCGTCGCTTGGCCGTGGCGATGTGGATCGGTGTTGTCGGGTCTTACACCGGGCGGGCGTTGGCGGACGGGCCCTCGGTTACATGGAAAGCAGGCGACAAGGTGCCTGAGGCGAAGATGCTGAGCATCGAAGGCATCCCTGTCTCCCTCAGGCCGCCGGAAGGCAAGCTGCTGCTGGTCCTGGTTGAGGATTTCAAGCTGGAGAATGCTACGGAAAGGACCAAGGCCGCGATCACCCTCTACCGGCGGTTTCACGGCAAGGGCCTGAATGCGGTTTGCCTCTCCCCCGGGGCTTCCGAGAGCACGGTGTGGCGGTCGGCGTTCAGGTGGCAGATCCCTTGGCCCATCGTCACAGCCAAGGCCGACGGCGAGAAGCCTGCGTCGCAGTTCGCGGGCCTGTCGGTGCCCGCCAGTTACGTCGTGGATGAGCAAGGCAAGGTCGTCGCGGTTGGCCTCGAAGGAGAGAAGGCCCATGAGACAATTGCCAAGCTGCTGAAGCTGTCGCTCGATGCATTGCCGATGCCGGAAGAGCCCAAGGCGAGGAAGGAGGAGGACTCTCGAATCACCTTCGATGCCGTGATCGCGCAGCAGGCATTAACGGACGCGTCGACCTACGCGGCCGCAATAGGGGCGGCCAAGGAGCGGGCGGCGGCCGAGCCATGCAAGGATAATCTTCGCCAGATCAGCATCGCTCTGACCGATTATCGTGAAGAACACAACGGCGAGTTGCCGAAGCACCTGTCCGACCTGTACCCCACGCACCTGCAGGATGAGAAGCTCCTGTTGTGTCCCCGGAATCCTGACATGCCGGAGGGTTTTGGGGATTACGCCGATCCGAAGATGAAATGCAGTTATCTGTATGAGTTCGCTCCGGAGCCGCGCCCGCGGAAGGAGGGGCAACTGAAGGTCTACGGAGACAGGGTGCCCGTGGTGCGATGCCTGCACCATGACCGCCCGATGAGCCTGAGCTACGGCGGCGAGATCTATTTCAGCGATCTGGGTTGGGAGAACAACGAGCCCGAAGGTCAGACGCTGGAGTGCAAGGAGGCCAGGGTCCGACATCAACTGCGGATTATCGGTTCCGCCCTGGCCAAATATCGCAGGGACAAAGGCGACATGCCGAACGAACTTGCGGATCTTCGTCCTGACTACCTCAAGGATGAGTCACAACTGACCTGCCCGGTCACGAACAAGGCCTTCAACTACCGTTTCTCGCCGGAGGCCGGCGGGGGCCGGCAAGGTCGCGAACTCAAGCTCCAGGAAGCCAAGGACCCGAACTACGGCATGTACGTGCCGGTCATTCGCGTGAAGGGTGTTTGGGAAAACGGTGATGTGATCAATCTGGGCTATGGCGGCGAAATCTACCGGAGCCCGGACCGTTGGGAAGAGCTTTTCCAATAGCAGACAGGCGTCAAAGGATGTTTCAGATGAATCGCTTAACCAGGTGCTTTCTGTGGATGGGCGTCGCGGCGGCGGCCTGTTGTGCCCGCGGCGCGGCTCATGCCGAAACCTGCGAGATGAAGCTGAAGAAAACGGAAGACCTCTCCAACCGCATCGACCCGAACATCCGCAACATGCTGATGTGGACTTCCTCGCAGAGCTTCTGGACGGACCTGTCGGGAGAAAGGGCCGACATCGAGCAGGAATTCCGTAAGGTCGTCAAGAAGCAGCCGGAGAAATATCAGTGCGAAAAGCCTTTCCGCTGTGTGGCACGGCTGGGCGGCGAGCCGTACGGCATGGTGTTCGACTCCACCGACTTTAACAAGAAGGGCTACGACCGACTGCACTTCGACAAGAACCGCAACGGCGATCTCACCGACGACGAGGTGATCAAGGCGGCTTCCACCGGGTCACGGCAATGGAACCAGGGCGTGTACACCTGTCTCTTATACACATCTGACGCTGCCGACGA
>JAUCQB010000017.1 GCA_030372985.1 Phycisphaerae bacterium | reverse complement strand
GTCGTTACCGGAGATGACGCCCTTGATGTCGGGGTGGGCCTGGATGATGGTCTCCATAACCTCGAAGGCTTCGGTCTGGGACCAGTTGGCGGTCTGCTGGGCGACCATTTCGAGGCCGGGATACTCGTCCAGCACGTCGTGATAGCCCTGGGAGCGGATGTGGGCGTTGGTGTCGGAGTCGCGGCCCGTCAGTTCGACGTACTTGCCTTCTTCACCGACCAGGCGGACGAATTCCTCAGCGCCGAGCACGGCACCCTGGTAGTTGTTGGAGATGATCTGCGAGGCGGCGATGCCGGTCTCGTTGATCTCGCGGTCGATCAGGAAGGTGGGGATGCCCGCGTCCTTGGCCTTCTTCACGGCCTGGATGGAAGCATCAGCGCCCGCGTTGTCCACGATGATCGCCTTCGCACCCTGGGCGATGGCCAGGTCGAAGTGCTGGTCCTGCAGCGCCGGGTCGTCGTCGTGGATCAGCACCAGCGTCTCATAGCCCAATGCCTTGGCCGCCGCCTCTGCCGAGTCCGCCTCTGCCTTGAAGAACGGGTTATCGTGCGACGGCGTGATGATCACGATCAGGCCCTCGCCCTTGACTTCTTCCTTGGGCACGGGCGCGAAGTTGTAGTAGTCGTTGACGTTTTCCGGCGTGATCAGGATGCAGTCAATCGAGATCTTCTCTTCAGCGGGCAGCACACCGGTGGTGATGTAGGTGTGGGCCTGCTGGACGGCCAGGGGGCCAAACTGGGCGACCGGCTGGAGCACGGTGGCGTGGATCTTGCCTTCCTTGATGGCGTCCATGACGTCCTGGGAGCCATCGAAGCCGACGACGATGACATCAGTCATGCCGGCAGCCTGGAGGGCAGCCATCGCGCCCATGGCCATGGTGTCGTTACCGGAGATGACGCCCTTGATGTCGGGGTGGGCCTGGATGATGGTCTCCATAACCTCGAAGGCTTCGGTCTGGGACCAGTTGGCGGTCTGCTGGGCGACCATTTCGAGGCCGGGATACTCG
>JAUCQB010000016.1 GCA_030372985.1 Phycisphaerae bacterium | reverse complement strand
ATTCGTCGCGGGGCGGCGCAATGGGCCATGGTAATCACGCCGTCGTGCGGGAGATGCGTATTGCAGACGAACGACGGCTTGCCCGAAATCCAGCGCATCAGTACGCCCGGCGCTGTGTGCGTGTAGTTGGTGTGGCAGAAGGCCGTGAGGCCCTCGTCGTTCAACATGGCCAGCACCAGGCACGGGGCCGTGTCGAGCACACCGATCAGCGATCCCATGCAGTGGGCAACGCCGAGGTTGGTGGCGCCCTTGTCCTTCATGATCTCCTTGAAAACACGCAGGGCGAGGAATGAGTTCTCGACGAAGCGCTTCTCGATACCCAGATTCACATTGGGCTGGGTTAATCGGGGACACCATACTTATTTCGCTGCTCACCTTGGTTTCCGGCATGGTTTGTAGCGAGACGTCGAAACGGGGACGCAGCTAGTTTTTTAGGAGCTGTCGGCCCCTCAACAGAGATCGGGGCAAGCATTCAGCGATCAGCTATCAGCAGTCAAAGGGGTGGTTGTGTACCGCAGCTAAGATAACGGGCCAGGTGCGTTTATTGAGGGTGTCTAAAGTAGTCTTATGACAGTATAGAATGGTTTTAGAGGGTTTCCACATCGGTTGGACAAGAGGTCAGAAGCTACTATTGGTGCAGGTGGTAGCAGAAGGTCCTGTGTCTCCGCGTTCTCGGCGTACTCAGGGGTTGGGATGAAGCACTCAGCATTCAGCGATCAGCGTTCAGCAGCCAGAGGGGTGGTGTTTTAACCCCAGCGTTGCCGTATGCAGCGTTGGTGGCAAGACTTGCCCGCGACTTTCTCCAAGATGATTGGTCGCCAGCCGGGTGCCCGGTCTGGTCCTGCTTGTTGATTGTGAGGGTGGGTATCAGCCGCCCGTTTCTGGAAACGGCGGTCGTGGTTGATCGCCGGTTACGCGGCGGCGGGCGAGGTCGACGGCCTCGGGGCTGATGTCGCAGCCGAGCCAGCGGCGGCCGAGGCGCTGGGCGACGGCCAGGGTGGTGCCGCTGCCGCAGAAGAAGTCCGCGACGATGTCGTCGGAGTCGCTGCTTGCCTTGATGATGCGTTCGAGCAGGGCCTCGGGTTTCTGCGTCGGGTAGCCGGTGCGTTCCAGCGACACGGTTGAGAGGAAGGGGATTTCCCACACGTCGGTCATGGCCGGGCCCTCAGGATGGAAGTACAGGCGGCCGGCCTTGGTCTGCTTGTACGGGCGGCCCTGCTCGTCGTACTTCATGCCGTCGGTGCGAAACCGGCCGTCGTGCTGGACATGGAACTTCTGCCGCCCGGCCTGGCGGGCGTAGAAGAGAACGGTGTCGTGCTTGCGGGCGAACCATCGCGTCGCATGGCCGCCGGTGCGATACGACCAGATGATCTCGTTGCAGAAGTGGTCGCCGCCGAAGATCTCGTCCAGCATCACTTTGGTGTAGTGAACCGCGTGCCAATCGAGATGCAGATACAGCGAGCCAGTCGGCTTGAGCAAACGCCGCATCTGCTCCAGGCGGGGGCGAAGGAAATCGAGAAAGCTGTCCAGGCCGCCTTCCCAGGAATCATTGAACCGGTGTTTCCCATCGGCTTGCGTCTTGGTTTTGCCGGTGAAAAAAGGCGGGTCCGCGTAGATGAGGTCGCAGCAGGCGTCCGGCAGCCCGGCCATGAACGCCACGTTGTCGCCGCAGACGATCCTGCCGGTTTCGATGGATGCAGTCGCCGGTTTCTCCATGAGGGCGGATTATACCCCAGTGTTGCATACGGCAACGCCGGGGAATGCAGAATTGTGAATGTGGAATGGAGAATGGGTCGTGTTTTGCCGTCGCCCGTGAACCTTACCACCGGTGAACTCCGGAAACAGCGATGATTCGGCACAAAGCGCCCGATCCACAAGGGCTTTTCTGCACACCTGCGGCGATTGTTATGCACCTGGGGGTTACACGGCCCCGCCCGCGCATCGAAACGGCCGACCCAACGGGCCGGCCGTTGCGAACGTGCGAAACCTTGAGGCAAAACCAACCGGCGGCAACCCGGCCGCCGGTTCCCTAAAGGCTCTGTTCCTTGGGTACGATACCCAAAGCGTCCATTCGGCGATAGAGGCGGCTGCGCGAGATGCCCATGATTTTGGCCGCCCGGCTGCGCTGACCGCGGGCCTGGCGAAGGGCATCGAGGATCGTTCGCCGTTCGACGTCAGCCAGCACTCCGTCCAGTTTGGCCACTTCGCCGCCTGCCCCTGCATGAGCCTGGTCGCGATTGCGAAGGGCCGCACGCACGTCGTCGGCCTGGAGTACCGGGCCCTGGCCCGAAGCCAGCGCGGACTCGATCACATGATGCAGCTCGCGCAGGTTTCCCGGCCAGTGGTAGCCGTCGAGGGCCGCCCATGTCCCCGGCTCGACCTCGGTCACCTCGCGTCGACCGCGGCGATTGAAATCGGCAATGAACACATCCACCAGAACCGGAATGTCTTCCTTTCGCGATCGCAGGGGCGGCAGTTCGATGTTGATGACGCTGAGCCGATAGAAGAGGTCCTCGCGAAGATTGCCGGAAGCAACCAACTCCTGTGTCGGCCGACTCGTCGCCGCGAGAATCCGAACGTCCGAGACGTCCTGTTCGCTGCCGTCGCCGGCCGTGTATTTGCGTTCCTGTATGGCCCGGAGCAGCTTGGCCTGGCTGACCAGGGGCATCGCCGATATCTCCTCGATGAACAGCGTGCCGCCCTTCGCCGCCGCATAGGCGCCGATTCGTTCGGCCAGGGGCGCGCCTGCTCCGTGACTCGGATAGCCGAACAGCTCGCCTTCAATCACGTCGCGCGCGGCGCCCGTGCAACTGACCGGCACGAACGGCCCTTCCTTGGCCGGCCCGTTGTTGTGGATCGAACGAGCGACGGTCTCCTTGCCGGTCCCGTTTTCACCTGCGATCAGCACCGGTGAGCTGCTGTTGCTCGCCGCCGCGATCTTCTCGAAAACCGGCTGCATGGCCGGAGCGCGGCTCAGGATGTCCGTGAACCCGTAACGCTCGCGCATTCGTTGTCTGAGTGATTCGAGCTCCTCGCGCAACCGGGCGGTGGTGTCCAGCCACTGATCCTCGCGAGCCTTGGCTTCGGTGATGTCGCGCATCACCCCGATCACGCCTTCAGGCTGACCTTCAGGCCCGCGCAGGGCGGTGTAGTGGGTTTCGACCCATCGATGGCCTCCATCCCGGGTGGTGATGCGCATCCGCTGACGAGCATGCGGCAGATCGCCCTTGAATACCGCCCAGCCCGGACAAAGCGAACTGTCAAGCTTTCGGCCCTGCTCGTCCCGGCACTCGGTCACCCCGACTTCGCCGCAGGATGCACCGATGACTTCCGACGTCTTGTAGCCGGTCAACCGTTCACAGGCCTGGTTGAACAGCACATATCGACGCTCAGCGTCCAGAACGAAGACGCCGTCTTCGGTCTGGGACAGAATCCGTTCCAATCTGGTATCGACTTGCGAAGACGAGTTCATCGTTTGTCTCCCTCACGGACGTCAACGTCATCCTAGAGGATCATAGCCCGCTGATTGGGTGCGGCCACTGGCGGTTGTAAATCGTTTATCCAGGGCAGCTTATGACCGTTCGGCGGCGGGGACGGCCGGGGCGGCGTCGGATGGTCCGCCCGTTTTCCGCCCGTTGTCGGCTCGGCTGTCGCGCCGGCAGGCATGCGCCGGTGGCCTCCTGCTTGTCGTTCGGATGACTCCGCGGGTGTTGCCTAGCGGAAGAACCGGTATCGGATGATCGCGATGACCGCTTTGACCCCGTCCACCCAGGTGATCTTTTTCCCCTCAGAATAGTCCCGACCGGCGTAACGGATGCCGACCTCGTAGACGCGGCAGCCGGCCCTGGCCACCTTGGCAGTGAATTCCGGCTCGAACTCGAAACGATCACTCTTCAACTCGAAATCGCGAAGAATCTCCCGGCGAAAGACCTTGTAGCAGACCTCCATGTCCGTGAGATTCAGGTTGGTCAGCATGTTGGACAACAGCGTCAGGAATTTGTTGCCGAGCATGTGCCAGAAGAACAATACCCTGTGAGCTTCGCCGCCCACGAAACGCGAGCCGAAGACGACGTCGGCGCGGTTTTCGAGAAGGGGCGCCAGGAGTCTCGGGTAGTCGCGAGGATCGTATTCCAGGTCCGCATCCTGCACCAGGATGATGTCGCCGCTCGCCTTGTCGAAGCCGGTTCGCAGCGCCGCTCCCTTGCCTCGGTTGTGCGGGTGCATCAGCACCTCGATGTGCTGGCCGGGATGTTCGCTTCGGATGCGGTCATAAAGATCGCGGGTCCCGTCGGTGGAGGCGTCATCGACGAGAATGAGTTCCTTTTCCATGCCCACGTCAACCGCGAGCACTCGACGAACCAGTTCTTCGAGGGTCCGGACTTCGTTGTAGACGGGTACGACGATACTCAACTTCACGCTGCGGCTCCATTACCTGCGTGACCGATGTCCATCTTAGAAGCACATCCCAGAGGGGGGCAAGCCGGCAGGAGGCCTTGCCCGAGACCACCCGCACTGATTTCGCGATTCCCGAGGCGGTGTGTGCCTGCCTGCACTGGGGTCAGACCAGCCCTCCGACCGGCAGAAAGCCCGTCCCATGCAGCCGGCTATTCGCCACAGCCTGCCGATCCCGAACGGCCCTCCAAAGGTGTTTCTAAGTTCATTATTTACAATATTTTAAGCTTTTTCGGCGAGATGTGGGACAAACACTGGCCCCACACCATGCCGGTGGCCGTCCATGGTCAGGCAGAGGGCTTTTGTCCGATCAGCCGTTGGCCTACAATACCCGGTTCGTAATTCTACAGTACATGTGTTCTTGTTCCGATCGGCTTCAGTATATCGACCGAATGTGTCGAGCGGGTCGGGGGTTTGACGGAGTGTTCAGCATGCGTTCACTGGAGGTCGTCGTGAGGCAGGACATTGTATCCAGAACGTTGATGATTCTCGGCGTGTTATCGGTACTCGCAGCTTTGCTGGGTGCCGACGAGGTCATGGGTCAGGCCCATCCGGGGGTTGTGCCAGGGCGGCCGGCCGCACCGGCGACGGCGACGGCCCCGGCCGATCCGAATGCCCCCAAACTGCGGTGCGACGAGACCACGTTCGATTTCGGCGAAGCCTGGTCCGGCGACGTGGTTGAGCACGCCTATGTGATTCACAACGATGGCAAGTCACCGCTCGAAGTGCTGGGTGTCAGGTCTTCGTGCGGCTGTACAGTCGTCGACTACGACAAGGTCATTGCCCCGGGAGGCGAAGGCAAGGTGACCGCCAAGCTGACCGTCCCGAAGGCTTTTCAGCCGCAACCGGTAACCAAGACCGTGTCGGTCGAGAGCAATGATCCAGCGAAGAAACTCACCACCCTGACGATCAAGGGCAAAACAAAGCCGCGCGTTTCCCTTGAGCCGTTCAACGCCGCGTTCGGGAACGTGACCGAGGATGCGGATGTCACGCGGGTGATCAAAGTCACGAACAACACCGAAGGGCACATGAAACTGGAGCAGATCCCGTTGCCGCCGGGTCAGAAGACCGTTTTCAAGGCCGAGATCACCGAAGTTGAGCCCGGCAAGGTGGCGGAGATCAAGATCACCGGTGTGCGGCCGTTTGCCGAGCGGAGCAATTCCACCGTGATGCAATTCAATACCGGCCTGGAGAAGGAACAGAAGATCAGCATCACGTGCTCGCTGTATTCACCGCCGCTGCTCGAGGCCAGCCCCAGCCTGCTTCCGTTGTTTGTGCCGGTGACTCGCGAATTCGTTCGCCAGGTGGCCATCAATTACAATGGCAAGGAGGATTTCAAGATCGAGTCGGCCGTGCCGGGGAATGAGCAGGTGAAGCTCGAACTCACGCCGATTCAGGGCTCCAAGTCGTTCCGGCTGATCGTTCGCGTGCCCGAGGGCTTCGCTCCGCCGAGTGACGACCCCATCGACATCATCCTGAAGACCAACATCCAGCAGAAGCCGGAACTGAAGGTGTCGCTCAAGCCGACCCGCATGCCGGCGCAGGCGCAACGGCCGCAAGCTCCGGTCGCTGTCGCTCGCGTCGAAGATCTGCTGGGCAAGCCGACGCCGGTGACCAGCCAGATGCCGCTGGCGGGCGGGCAGGCCGTTCAGATCGGAACCAACAACCAGCCCGCGGTGTTGAACTTCTGGGCGGCGTGGTCGTCCCAGAGCCGCCGGCAACTGCCGTTGATGAGGACCCTGTACAACCTGTATGCACGCAAGGGCGTCTCATTCCTGAACATCAGCGTGGATTCACTGAAGCCGGTCGGCGAGGTCCTGGAGGCCGCGAGGCAGGCGGGGCTGGCGGACGCAACCCTGGCTTCGGACCCGCGATACGCGACCGCCGCGCGGTTTGGCATCAAGCAGGTGCCAACGGTCTTGCTGATCGGCAAGAACGGTCAGGTCGAGGCCGTTCATGAGGGTCTTCCGCCGGCAGAGCAGATGTCCGCCTACGAGCAGATGCTCAAGAAGGAAATCGACGTCCTGCTGGAAGGCGGCGGCCGAGGCGCGTTCGGTGATGTGCCCAAGCCGACCACAAGCGCCGATGCGCTTGAGTCCCAGAGTCCTGGCACGCCGCCCCTTGCGTCGACGCCGAAACTGACGATCGAGTCGGCCCGGCAGGACCTCGGTGTGGTCAAGCCTGCAAGCAAGGTCACGGCCAGGCTGTACTACCGTAACGACGGCATGCAGCCGCTTACGATTCAATCGGCCACCGCAAGCGAGGGACTTGCGATTTCACCCGACTACATGAAAACCCTGTCTTCAGGGGCCATGGCGGTCCTGACCTGCAGCTTCGACAGCGCCGCGCAGCCCGGCCCCTTCGAGCATAAGGTGACGTTGTCCACGAACGACCCGACAAGGCCCAAGTCGGACATTGTCCTGGCGGGCAGCGTTCGGCCGTACCTCGAGTGCGACCCGAAGACGGGCATCGACTTCGGTCGTGACCCTCGAAAGCACACCATGGGGCGGCTGGCGACCATTCTGTACCATGGCACCGACGAGATCGAGTACCTGTCGGCCGAATGCTCCTCGCCGAAATTCGAGCCCACGGTCACCAAGCTTGCCGGCGGCCAGAGCGCCAAGCTGGTGGTCAACCCGAAGCCTCCCTTTGAGCTCGGCGAATTGAACGCGACCATCAAGGTGACGACGACCTGCAAGCAGCAGCCGGTCATCGAGGTTCCCGTCAGGCTGTTCGTCCCCAAGCGGATTGAGGTCACGCCGGAGGCGATTGTTGTCGAGGGACCTCGCCGCACCCAGCGGTTCGACGTGACCATCGCCAACAACGGTCTGGAAAACCTGAGCATCCTGGGCGTCACCCGGAGCAGCAACCTGATCCGGACCCGGTTCTATCCGTCCGATGAGGACGGCAGGTCCTACAAACTCGAAGTCACGCTGCCGTTCAGCTATGTCCCGCCGGCCGGAGGCGACAACATCACCATCCGCACCGACGACAAGGAGTTCGGCGAGATCGTGATCCCGATCCGCGGTGCGACCGGCGGCTGAGAGGCTCACTGCGTTGCCCGGATGCTCCTTCTCGTTCCGGCGGAATTCTTGAGGCGGGCCGCCTTTTGCGGGCCGCAACCCAAGCGCACTGTGATACAGAGACCTGCGCGCAAGGCGCACAGGTCTCTGGTCGTAAGGTTCTAGCCGGCAGCTTTGCCGAGTCCCGAATCGGCCATCGGAACGGTCTTGGACGGGGCCACGCCCAGGCAGTCGGCCAGATCAGCTTCAGCCTCGCCGATCGGACGGATACCGAAGTTCTCGACCAGAACGTTCAACACGTTCGGTGAGACAAAAGCCGGCAGCGACGGCCCCAGCCGGATGTTCCGCACACCCAGATGAAGCAGCGTCAGCAGGATGCACACCGCCTTCTGCTCGTACCAGCTCAGGATCAGCGACAGCGGCAGATCGTTGACGCCGCACTTGAAGGCGTCGGCCAGGCCAACCGCGATCTTGATGGCCGAGTAGGCGTCATTGCACTGGCCGACGTCCAGCAGCCGCGGCAACCCCTCAATCGTGCCGAAGTCGAGTTTGTTGAACCGGTACTTGCCGCAGGCCAGCGTCAGGATCACACAATCGTCCGGCACGGCCTCGGCGAAGTCGGTGTAGTAATTGCGGCCTTCTTTGTGACCATCACAGCCGCCGATCAGAAAGAACCGGCGGATCCTGCCGGCCTTGACCGCTTCAATCACCTTGTCGGCCACGCCCAGCACGGTGTTGTGGCCGAAGCCGACCATGATCGTCTTTTCCGGCTCGGTGTGCTTGAAACCCTCGGCCGCCAGGGCGGCTTCGATTACCGGGCGGAAGTTGCGGTCGCTCATGTGGGTGACGCCCGGCCAGGCAACCAGACCGCAGGTGAAAATCCGGTGGCGGTAACTGTCCCGCGGCTTCTGAATGCAGTTGGTGGTCATCAGGATGGCGCCGGGGAAGTGGTCGAACTCGGTCTGCTGCTGGAACCAGGCTCCGCCGTAGTTGCCGACCAGGTGCTTGTACTTCTTCAGCTCCGGATAACCGTGGGCCGGCAGCATCTCGCTGTGAGTGTAGATGTTGATGCCCGTTCCCTCGGTTTGCTTAAGCAACTCCTCCAGATCCTTGAGATCGTGGCCGGAAACCAGAATCGCCTTGCCCTTGACCGGCGTGATGCGAACCGGCGTGGGAACCGGATGGCCGTAGGCCCCGGTGTTGGCCCTGTCCAACAGTTCCATGACCTTCAGATTGACCTCGCCGCACTTAAGCACCAGCGGCAGCAGGCTGGCGGTGGTGTGATCGGTTCGCGTCAGGCTGTCGAGGGCCTCGTGGAAGAAGGCGTAAACGCCGTCGTCCTCGTGTCCGAGAATCATCGCATGGTCGGCGTAGGCCGCCATGCCCTTGAGCCCGTAGGTCAGCAGTTCCTCGAGACCGGCCACATCCATCCCGCGGACGCGAATGCGATCCATGATGCCGACCTCCTGCCCCTGGGCGATCAGCCCGTCGATGTCAGCGGCGGGGGACCATTCCGCAGGGCCGGTCAGCGTTTCGGGCTGTCTGCCGTCCTGGCCGCAGGCCTTCTCGTACAGTTTGCGGGCCCTATCCCTGATGGAGGCGGCCTTGTGCAGTTCCTCGCCCATTCGCTGCGGGCTGAAGTTCACGTTGGTGATGGTGGTGAACAGGGCCTTGGGGATAAAGCGGTCAACCTGCCGGTCGCGGGCCCCCAGCGAGCCCGCCCGGTGCGCGTACATGGAGATGCCCTTGGCCGCGTGGATCAGCAGGTCCTGCAGGGCCGCAACGTCGGGAGTCTTCCCACAGACACCGATCGCGGTGCATCCCGTCCCCTTGGCCGTTTGTTCACACTGAAAACAGAACATCAATCAACCTCCGTTCGGCTGTGCCGGCGGCAGGCGGTCGTGTCACGTCTCCGAAGCCTGCCCCGGCGAGTCTGCGAATCGTGAGAGTATGGGCCGGCCGCCACGGGTGGACCTTGATTTGCGT
Source organism: Phycisphaerae bacterium (assembly GCA_030372985.1). Lineage (GTDB taxonomy): Bacteria > Planctomycetota > Phycisphaerae > UBA1845 > PWPN01 > JAUCQB01. Next base: position 172 of record JAUCQB010000016.1, on the reverse strand, counting down.
CAAGCCGGCCGGGATCGTTTTCACCCGATGGGCACTCGTCATTTCCAGACAAGCACTTATGACCCGCTTGGCCCGGGATCCCTTCGCTCGGCCCGGAATCCGTTCCGGGCCGCCTTGCCACTCCCCCAGTTCTGTCTCTTATACACATCTGACGCTGCCGACGAGTTCCGAA
>JAUCQB010000015.1 GCA_030372985.1 Phycisphaerae bacterium | reverse complement strand
GTGGGTCCTGCACGGGCTGCTGAACACCGCGGTGCCCAGCGCGGTGATCAGCAGCCCGCGCAGGACCCACGACGGACCGATCAGCAAGGTCGTGCCCAGCCACTCCAGGCCGGACAGAGTCGCATTGGTCCAGAAGAAGTGTTGCAGGACATAGTGGTAAGTGCCGGCGACAGGCCTCATCAACATGAGCGTCAACAGGGAGAGCACGCCCGCCGCGCAAGCCAGCACCGATATTGAAAGCCAAATGAGCGATCTGTCGCGCTCCCGGGTGGCCCTGAGCACGAGGAGAGAACCGATGACGTCATCGTCCGGTTCGCGAGATCGACGGCCACGTCGCTGAATGAATCGAGCGATGCCGAGAATGACTCGGCCGGGAAGCCATGGTCCTACGGCCGCCGCAAGCAGAGCGACACCCACGACCATTGCGGTCGTTTCCGGGTCGGGACCGATGGCTGCGGCAGAGATTCTTTGTGAAGCCGAGCACTGCCAGCCGATTGCCAAGCCCAGCAGCAGCATGGATGCGTAGGCGGCCAGCGGACCATCCAAGACCGATCGACTCCAGTCCCCGATCCTGGGGAGGAAATCGGCGCGATCGGCGCGCCGCGTTCCAAGCAGGCTCTTGCTGATTCTGGCCCGGTCAGCCGATGACGAAGCGGATGTCCGCGGGCGGGCCGAGCGGGTTTTCGCGGTCCGCTTGGTGCCGGAGGTCGGTGGTCGGCTGTCCCGTTTGGCCATCTTCTGATCCAACTGCGCCGCTTTGCCGGAGCAGACCTTTTCGGGCTCGTGCTCGGCGTGCGTTTCCGGGCAGCATATCTGATTTAGCTTCCAGGGCTAGAGCAGAGTTGTCTGCAAGGGGTCAAACCATTCTCGTCTGCCGGCATCGGTTTGCACGATAAGCCCGCCGAAGGGGTCGACGGCCATCGTCGTGCCGGTCCATTCCCGGCCCCTGGCGCGCAGCCGGACACGCTGGCCGACGGGTTCGGCATAGCGCTCCCACGCCGAACGGACGGCCTCGAGCAAGTCGGGACTGCTCGCGTGCCGGGCAGCATCAGCCAGCCTGCCGTCCAGACGCTGCAACAACGATCTGGCCACTTCGATTCGGTCGATGGGATGCGAAGCCTCGATCTCCAGGGAAGTGGCCAGCGTGCGTAGTTCGGCTGGGAAGTGGCCGGCGTGTTGCAGGCAGTTGATGCCGATCCCGATAAGCCAGGCCCGACGTCCCTGGCCGATTGGCTTGGACTCGATCAGAATGCCCCCAAGCTTGCGTCCAGAGACGCGAAGGTCGTTGGGCCATTTGACGGCAGGTGTGATTTCGGTGCATTGTCGAACGGCTTCACAGGCCGCGATGGCCGAAACCAGGGTCAGACGTCCGGAGAACTGGGTCGTGAATGTCGGCGCGCCGGGACCCTCTTGCCTGAGCGGCTCAGGTCGGTCGCAGGGATCCGGATTGCTGTTCCAGGCGGACAATTCCTCATCGGTCGGAACGATTGCCACGCTGCACAGAATGCTCGCACCCCGAGGCGAGAGCCAGCGTCTTCCCAGGCGACCTCGTCCGGCGGTCTGGTAATCCGCCATGACAACCAGCCCGTCGGCTCCTCGGCCGTCGGGCCCGCCTATCTTGGAAACGGAGTCCAAGGCCAGGGCGTTCGTGCTGGATGTCTCGGCCACAGTGATGATGCGCCGCCCGACCCGTCTGGGCGTCCAGCCCTTCCGCAATTGTTCCGGCGTCAAAGTGGTGCTAGCTCGCAACGACATGGCTGAACGGTAACCCGCCCCGCCCCCGACTGCAATTGTTCGTCGGCCGGCGGATGACTCGGCGCGGGGTGTTTCGAGGCTTGCAGCGCAATCCGCCGCACCCTTGTGCGTTTCGCAGGCGGGATCCTATGATGGCGTATCGGTGATTAGCCGGCCGGACCGAGGAGTGCTTGTTGTGCATGTGAGCAGAGGGTTGGACGCATCGGTCGACGTTCGCCGCCCGCCGACATCGCGGTATACAGGTCCGATCATCGACGCCCATTGCCACTGTGGCCGGCCTCGCGCCACCCAACGCATGATCCGTGCCGGCGACCTATACGGGATACGCAAGCGGGTCGTGATCTGCGGGATCGATGAGATTCCCCGGCTTCGGCGCGAGTACGGCGATCGGGTGGCTTTCAATGTCTGGTCGGAACACAAGCTTGTTGGCCGAGATCAGCCTTTCACGGGTACGAATCTGAGGATCGTCGAGCGGGCGGTACGCGCCGGAGCCGTCGCCATCAAGTTCTGGTACAAGCCCGAGTTCAACGAGCGGTCGGGCATGTGGTTCGATGACCCCCGTCTGGACCGCGTTTTCCAGGCGATATCCGAGGCCGGGCTGGGAGTGCTGGTCCACATCGCCGACCCGGATGTCTGGTGGAAACACCGGTACAACGACCCGTCGCGATTCGAATCCAAGCAGCTCACTTATCGGCAGCTAACGAACACGCTGGAGCGATTCCCGTCGTTGCGGGTCCTGATGGCCCACATGGGAGGCTGGCCCGAGAACCTGCCATTCCTGGCGGGACTGCTGGACCGATATTCCAACCTTTGCCTGGACACGTCCGGAACCAAGTGGATTGCCCGGGAACTTTCCCGGAAGCCTGCGGAGTCTCGCGATTTCTTCGTCCGCTATTCGGACAGGCTGTTGTTCGGAAGCGATCTCGTTGCATTCAAGCACGCTACCTTCGAGCACCACTGCTCGCGCTATTGGGTGCATCGGTTCTTGTATGAACGACGAGACGCGGCTCGCTCGCCGATTGAGGATGAAGACGCAGGCGGGCCGGTGTTCCTGGCAGGTCTGAATCTGCCCACCGCCGTTCTGGACCGCCTGTATCACCGCAACGCCATCCGGTTCTTCGGCCTGGTTCCGGGCTCCTTGTGACCGGGTGGCAGGCTCGGGCCCGTCGGCCCACTCATGAAATACAGCGTTTGAAGCTGCTCCAAGGCTTTGCGGCACCCTGCTGAGCAGCGGGAGCCGACAGATATGGGGTTTCTGCTCCATCGTGATTTGCCTCTGAATCATCGTTGTGTCTTTCAGCGGCATCCCGGCTTAAGCATTCGGGTTCCAAGACCAGCCTGGTAAGTGTCGTTATCGCGAAGATTTCCTAAAAGCTTGCCTGTCCGTAGCTTATAGATTTCTTGTTTCATCTTTGGCCGCATGTGTCAAAGGCGAGCAAGGCACAAAAAAACAGCGGCGGTGGTCAAATCGAGCTATGATTCTGTCTCTTATACACATCTGACGCTGCCGACGAGTTCCGAA
>JAUCQB010000014.1 GCA_030372985.1 Phycisphaerae bacterium | reverse complement strand
CCCGCGTTGGTCCTGGCGGCCTGATTGATCACGTCGTCAATCAGGCGGTCATCACAAACGAGTTGGGGCCCCTTCTTGCTCGCAACGTCAACAAACATGCACCACAACTTGTCGGCTGTCAAGCGTTGTGTGCCATTTTTTTGCGACTCATTGGACAGCCTGCTTCTTTTTGAGGCATCATCAGCCGGGAGCAGAGGGCGAGACAGGAAGATTTCCTAAGGCGGACCGCCTTTTTGCGGGTCGCAATCCCAACGCACTGTCATCCAGAAGCATGCGCGCAAGCCGCACCGATCTCTGGCCGTAAGGTTCTAATAGATGACCCGGGTGGCATCCATGAATCAGGCCCGTTGTCCGGGACGTTCGGTTTCACATCCCTTGATGTCGGCCGGGTTTGGCAAGAAGCGGGCGGGCGGGTCGATTCGGCCTGCACCTTGGCGAAGGTCGGAGGCAACGTGTTGCCGCATTCGATCATCGCGCCCCCACTCTCGCTATCGCGAGGATGGGCCACCCGTCGGTTCAGGTACCGTTTGCAGGCTTTTCTGCGTGGCCAGGTGCCAACCGGACTTCATGAACGTCCTGATGTCATTCCGCAAACCGCATCATGCAAAGAGAAGCCACACCACAACCCGCTCAACAGGTACCCTCGAAGACGGGGTGGGGCACCGGGCACACGTCGGCGACACGGGGCGGGTGTCCGGTCAATGCCGGGCGGGGATCACCGCCGGCCGTCCAATGGAATAATACTCGAAGTTGAGGTTCCGCATCGTTTCAAGCGAGTAGAGGTTGCGCCCGTCGAAGATGACCGGTTGGCGCAGCCGCCGGTGGATTTCCTCAAAAGTGGGTGAGCGGAACTCGTTCCACTCGGTGACGATGACCAGGGCGTCAGCCCCATCGAGGGCCTCGTAGCCGGACTCGTGGTAAGTGACCCGGTCGCCGAGCAATTTGCGAAGGTTGGGCAGGGCGATGGGGTCGTGGGCCCGCACCGTGGCACCCGCTTCAAGCAGCTTGTTGATGGTTGTCACCGCCGGGGCTTCACGGATATCGTCGGTCTTGGGCTTGAAGGAGACGCCCCAGATGGCGAAGCAGTGGTCGTTCAGCGATCCGCCGAATCGGCTGACGATCTTCCGGAAGAGGATCTCGCGTTGTCGCTCGTTGACTTGGTGAACGCTGTCGAGCAGGTCGGCCTGTACGCCGGCCCGCCGTGCGGTGTGGACGAGTGACTGAACGTCCTTGGGGAAGCAGCTTCCGCCATATCCCGCGCCGGGATACAGAAACTGGAAGCCGATGCGTCGGTCGGAGCCCATTCCCAGCCGAACCTCGTTCACGTCAATGCCCAGCGAATCGCAGATGTTGGCGATCTGGTTGATGAAGCTGATCCGGGCGGCCAGATACGAGTTCGCGGCGTACTTGCTCATCTCGGCGGCCTTGCGGTGCATGATGTAGATCGGCCGCTGATTGCGGACAAACGGTTCGTGCAGTTCCCTGATGACGGAGGCGGCATGCGGGTCTTCGGCGCCGATCACCACGCGATCGGGCTTGAAGAAATCCTCCACGCCGGTTCCTTCCTTGAGGAACTCCGGGTTGTTCACGACGCACACGCGGTGTTTGGCGCGACGGTTGATGCGTTCCTCGATTTCGTCGCCGGTCCCGACGGGCACGGTGCTTTTGAGCACGACGATTTTCGGCCGATCGGTGTGGTCTGCGATCTCATCGGCGACGCCCCGCACCGCGGTCATGTCCGAGGAACCGTCGTCGCGGGCAGGGGTGCCGACGGCGATGAAAATGACATCACCGTGTCTGACGCCCTCGGCCAGATCCATGCTGAACCTCAGCCGGCCGGATTTCATGTTCGCCTGGAGCAGTTCCGTCAGACCGGGTTCATAGATCGGACACTCGCCCCGGTTCAGCGTGCTGATTTTGTCAGGGTTCTTGTCGACTCCGACGACTTCGTTTCCGGTGTCGGCCAGACACGCACCGGTGACCAGACCCACATATCCCGTGCCGATGACAGTGAGCCTCATGCGTCGACTCCGAATGGGGAGAAGGTTCTTGCTCGGATCAGTCCCGTGGATTATCGGCATCCCGCAACGGCAAGGCAAACAGAATCTGGTGCCTTGGGATTTCCCCGGCTACCCGCAGAGGGTCAGGTTGCCTTTCCAGCGGGTATGCTTCTTCGGTAGAATGGATATCCATATGGTGGTGGGAGTCAGGCGGTAAGGAAGGTGCCCACTTGGGAGGTCAGCCCAATGCCACGTCGCGGTGCTCAGATTCTGCTGGTAGACGACGAGGTCGAGATTCAGCATGTTCTTGCTCGAACGCTGGAGAGAGCAGGATTCCAGGTGGATGCCGTCGGCTCATTCCGCGAAGCCCGTGACGCGCTGTGCGAATGCAGATACCACCTGTTGCTCGTCGATCTGTCGCTCCCCGATCAGTCAGGAATTGACCTGATTCGGGACATTCGCGGCCAAGACGATTCTCCGTCGGTCATTATCATCACGGGGCACCCGTCTGTTCGAACCGTCACAGAGGGCATGCAACTTGGCGTCAGAAACTACCTTACCAAGCCGATTTCGCCCGCGGCCCTGGTGGATGCGGTTCGATCGGTGCTCTTCAGCGATGGCGTTCTGATCAACACCGAGGAGGAGTTTATTGCCGAACTCGGACAACGGCTGAAGGCGGCCAGACACGCGGCGGATCTGACGATGAAGGCTGTAGGTGAACGAATCGGCATCAGCCAGGCCCAGATCTCGCAAATCGAAGCGGGTCTCAGTGCGCCGTCGATGACGACGCTTTTCCGGCTGGCAAGGGCTCTGCGAGTGAAGATGGCAGATCTTTTCAAAGGGATGTGATCGCCCGCCGCCCGCCTCATCAACTGCGAATGAGTCGCAGGAATCGTCGTTGCACCTTCTCCATGGCCGCCAGATCCACAATGGAGTAGACGCCAAAGAGCATAGCGCCACAGACGCATGTCAGTTGGCCAGCCGTCCCACTGGAGGCCAACGACCCTCGGCTGAGTGCCAGCATTGCCGCGACGAGCCAGGGGAGAACGCTGATGATCCACAAGACGTCGGCCGCCGCGGCGACGGTGCGGGGCCCGGATTCGTCGGACGCCGATCGGGAGCGGAATCGCTCCAGGATCTTCTTGTCCAGGGGGCTGAGGAGACGGTGAATCCCCACCCAATGGATCAACGGCAACAGATAGGCAACCGTCCAGACGACTGGGCCGAGTTGGAGCCTCCTTGCCTGTCGGAAAGCCGGGAACAGACCCGCCACGGAGGCCAGACCAAGCAACGGCTTGAGAATGCCGCCGGCCGCCTGACGCGCCGCCCCCGCCGGAAGAAGGATCTCGGGCCACGGAGCGATCGCAGCGAACGCGAGCGTGATCGGCAGCGACACAATCAGCAGGGCTTTTCCGATACCGGCCGGCGTCTGTCCCGTGTCTGACGGAGTCTCTTCGGTGAACGTCCTGAGATCGGTGGCCAGTTGCACGGTCCATGAGAGGGTCAGCATGTGGTCGATCCACAGCATTCCGAAGAGGACCAGCAGGATGAAAGGCGCCTGAGTCCCTTTGACGATCATGAGCATGAGCATCAGCAGAATAACCAGGATGCGGGTTACCACGACGAACTCGATGCTGCCTTCGGGGAAGAAGCGAAACCAGCTGCGACGTTGTTCGAGATTGTCCTGGCTCATCAGGTCGTGCTTCTCCGGTCTGCGGGGCCGGCCGAGGGGGGTTCCCGACGGTCGCGGGCCGTGGTCGGCTCTCGCTCAATCCCGGCCATCTTGAATTTCCAGATTGCGGCCAAAACTACACCAATGGTTGCCATGAAGACGAGGATCGTATACCGGGTGCGGATGAATACCACGGAGGTGCCGACGACCACGAAAGCCAATGCGAGCAGGTAGCTGATGGCCGCCACCCGGCGAATGCTGAGGCCGCGGTCCCGAAGCTGGTCGTAATAATGGCTCCTGTCGCCGATCATGATCGGCTTGCCGTTTCGCCACCTGCGTACCATCGCCAGCAGCATGTCCGCAACGGGGAGGCCAAATATGATGGTTGCTCCGATCATCCAGCGGACGATGCGTTGTTCTCCGAACATCAGAAGCAGCACCGCGGCGTTGAAACCGAGCAGCATGGATCCGGCGTCGCCCATGAAGATCTTGGCGGGGTTGACGTTGTAAGGCAGAAAGCCCAGGGCCGCACCCAGCATGCCCATGGCCAGGACGACGCGGTCATCGCCGAGCGGCGAAGCCGGATAGACCACGCGCAGATGAACGGCCAGAATCACGAAGCCCGCAGAGATGATACCGAGAACGCCGCTACACAGGCCGTCGAGGCCGTCGATGAGGTTGGTGGCGTTGCAGGCCGCGACGACGATCACGATGGTTAACGGCACGGAATACAGAAACTCGATCCAGCGATCTTCCTGACCGAACTGCATGCCGGTATGCCGCGTCAACACGTTAATGAGATCGTCGCCGATTCCAAAGCAGATGAGAATCACGGCGACGCCGATATTGCACACCAGTTTGACGAGCGGCGGCATGACCCGCAGGTCATCGAACAGCCCGATCAGCATGGATGCAAAACCCGCCAGGGCGACGCCGACCATGACCCGGGCGGTCACCACAGTGTTCGTCATCCACAAGGCCAGCAGGATGGCGGCCGCCCAGCCGGCAAAAATCGCCACACCGCCGAGATAGGGGATGGGGCGCCCGTGAGGTTTGAGGAACTCATCGGGCTGGTCGACGATGCCTCTGGTCAGGGCGATTTTTCGGACGATCGGAGTCACGATCAGGGCGACGAGGAAAGCCGCCAACGGGATCAGCCAGAACTGCCGAATGATTCCACCCCACGCACGAAAGACCTCATCCCAGCCGTCAAAAACCGGCTCGGCCGGGGTAGCTGGTGCAGTGGCAGTGGCAAGTAATGAAAACATACGGATTTAGCCTCGGCGACAACTCCACTCCGATCCCGGAGCGGCTCATGCATTTCCCATCGCCCATTGTTGACGACTGGCTAATAGGATCGGCAAAACTGCACCTGCGAATCTGGCGAAAGTCGCCCACCACAACACGTTCAAGTCGATGCCGGCCCCGCGGGCAGTCTGGGCAGTCCCAGACGCGGCGTTGACGGCCAGGCGTCTGTGAGCTGCGACATCCCAGGGCAATGCCGCGACCGACGGCATACTGCCTGCTGCATTCTCGCCCGCGGGGTCTTTCTCGTAAAGCTCGGGGTGGGTGAGCCTGTCTTGGGGCCTGGAACGTCAGGGCCAGGTTGGCTGCTTCTCGGGGGCTTGAGGTCATCGATGGGCAGGGGGAACACCCGCCACGGTCCGGCCGCATCCTTGCAGAGGCGGTGTCCGATCGATCGCCGCGCGACCGGCCAGCGTATCTCCTGGGGACCTCATGATGGCCGATGTCATCCGATGCCAGCGTATGGCGGAAGGCATGCCCGCTTCGGGGCTTGCACCTCCCGGCCCAGGGGTTTCCGCCAAGGAGTCCTTCTGTCCGTCAAACAACCGCGGATCTCATACTGCTCAACTCAGTTGGGAGATCCGGCGTCCCGAGCAGGCCAGGGAGCCCGTCTTCGCCGGTGCGAGTGCGACGGTCCTGTGGCTGGGCAGCGTTTGTGTTGTTCATTCGCGATTAACCAGACTGCGTGATCCACTTGCGAATCACCGGTCCGTCGCTACCCTGTCAGGGGCAAAGGGATGGGAGAGAGTTGCGGTTCATCACTGGAGTTTTTCTGATGCAAGTTCTATTGGTCGGTGGTGGTGGAAGAGAGCATGCCTTGGCGTGGAAGCTGGCCCAGTCCAAGCGGCTGAGCAAGCTGTACTGCGCCCCCGGCAATGCGGGGACGGTGGACGTGGCCGAAAACGTGTCCATCAAGGCAGAAGACGTTCCAGGGATCGTCAAGTTCGCCCGCGAACGGAAAATCGACTTGGCGGTGGTGGGGCCAGAGGACCCCTTGTGCATGGGGCTGGTCGACGAATTGACGGCCGCGAAGATTCGAGCGTTCGGGCCGTGCAAAGCGGCGGCCCGGTTGGAGGGGGACAAGGCCTTCGCGAAGGAGATGATGCGCCACCGTTCTCTGCCGACCGCCGAGGCCAGGATTTTCACCAAGTACCGCGATGCCAAGGCCTATGTGGCCACGCGCGACGCAGGGGTGGTCGTCAAGGCTGCCGGCCTGGCCAAAGGAAAAGGGGTGATCGTGTGCGACGACCCGCCGGCCGCCCTCATCGCCCTCGAGCGGGTCATGGTTGCCAAGGAGTTCGGTGACGCCGGTGATACGGTGATCGTGGAGGAGAAACTGACCGGCCCGGAGGTCAGCGTTCTGGCGTTCGTGGATGGTCACAACATCTATGTGATGGAGAATGCCCAGGATCACAAGCCGATCGGCGAAGGTGACACGGGACCGAACACCGGAGGAATGGGGGCTTACAGCCCGACGACGCTGCTCGACGATAAGACACTCCGGCAGATCGAGGCCGAAATCCTCGTCCCGATTATCGATTGCCTGCGCACAGAAGGCATCGCCTACAAGGGTGTTTTGTACGCCGGGCTGATGCTGACCACCGGCGGGCCAAAAGTCCTGGAGTTCAACTGTCGATTTGGTGATCCGGAAACCCAGCCGTTGATGATGCGGCTGAAGACGGACCTGGTGGACGTTTTTGAGGCCGTGATCGACGAGAAACTCGACGGTATTACGCTCGATTGGGATCAGCGAGCGTCGGTTTGCGTGGTGATGGCATCCGGCGGCTACCCGGGCGACTATCAGAGCGGCAAGCCGATGACGGGTTTGGCCGACGCGAACGCCATGCCGGATGTGGTCGTGTTTCATGCCGGGAGCAGGATGATGGGCGGCCAGGTCGTTACCGCCGGCGGACGTGTCCTCGGCGTGACGGCGCTGGGGGAGACCTTCGAGGCCGCTCGCAACCGCTGCTACGAGGCGGTCGCCAAGATTCACTTTGAAGGTGCGTACTATCGCCGAGACATCGGCGCGAAGGCTCTCCGGTAGTTGCCTGCCCGCCGGCGAACAAGGGCTTGCCCCCGGCAAGTGGTGGACGTTGGTCGCGGCGGACGGCCCGCATCGACCCTCGCCATGCTATTTCCATGTCTTCGAAATGAAGTCCAGCAGCATAAACATGGCGAAGTTATGGAACAGATGCATGGTGATGGGCGCCACGAGACTCCTTCGCCAGGCGAACAGCGTGCCCATAATAAGTCCGAGGACGGTGACGACGCCCACGGCCAGCCATCCTTCGTAGAGATGCAGCAAGCCGAACAGGACCGCCCCGATCACCACGGCCAGCCACCATCGACGAACGAGTGCGTGCAGACGCGTCAGCAGGAAGCCGCGGAAGACGATCTCCTCGTACACGGCGATATAAAGACAAAGAACGAACATCTGCCGAAGCGACAGGCGTGGGAAACTGGCTTCAATGGCCTTTTGGGCCGCGGATTGCTCCTCCAGGAGGTAAGGAAACAACACGGCGATGGCGCCCCCGAGCGTCATCAGCATGAACCAGGTTCCGAGGAGCGAGGCGATGCCGATGCCGAGGTTGAGCTGCCAGTGACGTGTCGTCAACCCGATGCTGCTGATTCTACGGCCTCCCAGCCATACGAGCAGCAGGCAGGCCAGGACGGCGCCGAAGCCGAGCCCCATGCTATCGGCGATTCCGAGCCACCTCTCATCGGTCGGATCGAGGCCTTCGGCCAGACTGTAGCCGGCGATGGCCCCGATGATCGCCAGCGGGATCGCCGCGACGATCTCGACGGTCGCTCGAAACGGCGACAGCGGGCGATCCGTCTCCACGGGCGCACCGGGAAGACAAGGCGCTGCATTTGGCAGGAAGACCGGCGTTGCGATTGGCCGGGCGAACGGGATTCCAGGTGTCATCCACACGATCGGCGGCCTGGCCGTGATCTGCTGACAGTCCGCGTGGCGTGTGGAAGCCGGCGTCGGATCGCCTTGCGGCATCGGGGGGAAGCCATGCTTGTCGGGCGTTTCAGGTTCCATGCACTCTGCTCGGGGCCGCGTGGAGCCGGCTCATTTTGCCGGGAGCCGCTCTCGCGGTCCAATCGTGGCGAGGAAGCCTTCACTCACAATGGGGTATTCCTTGAGGTACCTGGCGATGGTATCGGCCGAGACGGCATCCACTTCCGCGAGCCTTTCTTCGGTCGTGCGGGGGCTGCCGCGATAGTCGATATCATCGGCAATCTGTCCCAGGCGGTAGCCCGGGGCCTCGGATTCCGTTGCGAGCATCGTGCGGCGATGGTTCTTCACGCGCCGCACTTCCTTGTCCTCGGGGCCGTCGCGAGCCAATTGCCCGGCCTCCCGACGCATGGCCTCCGCGAGCTTTTCAGCATTGTCGGGCTCGCATAACCCGACCAGGATGATGACGCCGAAGTCGGCGTACTCTTCCCGGATGACGCTTACCCGGGTGGCCAGACCCTTCTGATAAATGTTCCAGAAGAACCGCGAGTTGTTGCCGCCGAGGATGGCCGCAACCGCCTCGGCGGTTTCATCGAGCGGGTCGACTGTTGAGACCGATGGGAACGCGATGGCCACCGCCTGCTGGTGGAAGCGGTCGGAAACCCGGCCGGCCGTTCCTGTCCGCAGAACGGGTGGATGCCGATCAACGCCTCCCGCCGAAGCGTCTGTCCAAGCGCCGCAGTAACGGCGCGCCAGATGCATGACCTCCGTCGGGTCCACATTTCCGGTGACGATGAGGGCCATGTTGCTCGCCGCGTACTGGTGAGTGAGATAGGCCCGCATGTCTTCGGGCCGCATGGCTCGAATCGTCTCATCGTACCCGAGCACGGGGTGGGACATGGGGTGGTGCCAGCACAGCTTCTCATAAAGGAAGTCATAGGCGAGGGCGGGCAGATCATCCTTGTAGGTCGCGATCTCCTCGAGGATAACGTCCTTCTCGACATCGAATTCGTCGGCGGGAATGGATGGCCTCATGACCTCGGCCAGCAACTCGATCTGCCGGCCGACGTCCTCGCTGCGGGCCCAACTGTAGTAGAAGGTCTGGTCCTTGCTGGTCTGGGCGTTGGTGTCGGCACCGATCTCGTCGAAGCCGATGTTGATCTCCTCGGAGGTCAACCGCTCATTTCCCTTGAAGCACATGTGTTCCAGGAAATGAGACATGCCGGCCAGTCCCGGCGGGTCGTCCCGGGACCCGGCTCGGACCAGAAAGCCGCAGGCGGCCGATCGGGTCTCGGGCATGGTCTCGACGGCCACGATCAGCCCGTTGGCGAGTTTCTCCAGAAAAAACGGTGTATCCGCCATGTCGTTGCCTCTTGCGGGCAGGGCTGCGGCCTGGCCCTACGCGATGTTTTTCAGACTCCTGGGTCCAACCGTCACGATGCTCAGTTGTTCGCGAGGATGCCGTCGGAGGTACCCCCGCACGTCATCGGTTCTGACGGCCGTGATGCGAGCCAGTTTTTCCTCCAGTGGAATGGGCCGGCCGAGGTAAAAGAGATCGTTGACGATGCGTGCCGCCTTGGCCCGCGTCGTGTCACCGTGGGTCTGCGCGGCGGCCAGCATGCCGCTGATGGCTCTCTGTACCTCGGACTCCGTCACGTCGTCGGCCAGTCGATTCACCTCCTGTAACAGCATTTCCGATGTTGCCTCAAGGTTCTGAGGGGTGCATGACGAGCCCAGATGGATGATTCCGCCGGTTCGGGGGCGGTCAAACCAGGCTCCGACCCAGTAGACGAGGCCCTGTTTCTCCCGAATGGACTGCCAGAGCCGGCTGCTCATTCCTCCGGACAGAACGCCGATCAGCACGCGCTCGACGGTCTCATCTTCGTCCGCAGCCGACGCCCCGGGGAAGCACATGGCGATCTGTTCTTGTTCGAGATCCTTGGTGCGATGCGACTGGCCGGCGGAGAACCGAAACGGAAACGAGAGCGGCAGAGCGGTGCCGTCGCCGCCCTTGATCCGGCGGGTTCCGGGAAAGAGCCGCTCGAAAAGGTCCGCAACCGCGGCCGGGTCCACGGCGCCCGCAACCGATACAAGCAGACGATCAGGTTTCAGATACGCCTGCCAGTGGTCCACGACGTCCTCGCGGCCGATGCGCTCGATGGTATCGGGTTCGCCGTAGACGTGCCGGTTCAGCGGAGGGTTATAGGCCTGCTGGTGAAGGTGTTTCTTGGCCAACTCGGGCGGATCGTCCTCCAGGGCCGCCAGCGATTGTCGGGTGAGATCGACCGCCACCTCGCAGGCATCGGCCGGGAAGCTCGGCTCAATGATCATCTCGGCGAGCAATTCGACGGCTCGCGTCACGAACTCGGGCAGGCAAACGCACGACAGGGCAAACGTCTCTCTTGCCGCGGACACCGCGTAGCCGGCTCCGATCTCGTCAAAGGCGTCGTTCAGCGCCCGCCCGTCCCGCCGCTGCGTTCCCTTGGTGATGGTCTCGGCCAGAACGTGGGCCACCCCGAGACAGGCGGGCCGTTCATACGCGTAACCCCCAAGGAAACGCATCTCGATGGCCGCCACGGACCGGCGATCGGTCGGCAGAATCGCCAGTTCAATTCCGTTGGTCAGGCGACGATGGTAGGCGTGTTCAACGGCAAGAATCATCGCTTGTGATGCACCTCGCAGCTCCGCTTCGACGGTTCGGCTGGCGTTTGCGGGAGGCTCGTCGGAGGGTTCGTCATTCAGGCTCCGGCGTCCAGGGGGTCGCCGAGGAGTTGCGCCAACTCCGTGAGCTTGGCCTTCAGCATCGCCTCGTTGATGGCCTCAACGTTGAGTTCCACAAACGACCTGTCGGCGGCAGGGCGGGCATTGAACCACCAGTCCTCAAAAATGACCGTGATGCCGTCAAGGTAGTTGATGCTGCCATTGTTGTATTTGTCAGACAGGACCGCGACGATGTCTGTCCTGCCGTCCAGTCGGAACCGTCGCTCGCCCGACCTGGCGTAACGCTTGAGCGGGGCGACGAGATCGTCGAGGGGTCTGGCGGTCTCGGTCAGGATGTTCAGCACCTGGGTCAGGGTGATGATCGCCGATTCACAGTAGAAGTTGTCGCGGTAGTAGTAGCGGCCATTCAACTCGCAGCCGAAGAGGGCCTTGGCATCGGAAATGGCCTTCTTGACGAATGCCTGGCTGCCGCGTTCCCGTCTGGGCAACCCGCCGGCTTTCTTGATTTCCTCGGGCAGAGCACGGCTGCTGCGCAGATCGTAGATCACGCTCTGGCCGGGATGTGCCTTGAGGAGGTCACGAGCCAGAAGGGCTCCCAGGGTATCGGCGCGGACGGGCTGTCCCTTGTTGTCCACGAAGACGCAGCAATCGGCATCGCCGTCGAAGCAGACGCCCAGTTCCGCATGAACCCGCAGCAACCGTTCCTGCAGCGGCTTGAGATTGTCCTCCACAAGCGGGTCCGGGTCATGGCTGAATTCCCCGTTGTGCTCGAAGTTGAGGGGGGTGATCTCAAGCCAGTCGACGTCGTCGAAGATGATGGGCAACCAGCGGCCGGCCATGCCGTTCGATGCGTCGACGACCAGTTTCAACGGCCGCTCCGAGTTGAATCCCGAGATGGGGTCGGCGAGGAAGCCGCGGACGTATTCCTTGTAGGGGCCGGTCAGATCCAGGCGGCGAAGATCCGGCATCTGAGGGGCTGTGTGCCGGCAGGTGTTCAGCACGGTTTTACTGATCTTGACCAGTCCGGTCTCGCTGGTAATGGTCCGGCCTTTCTGGCCGCAGAGCTTGAAACCGTTGTGGGTGGCGGGCCGGTTTCCACCGGTCACCTGGATTCCCCCGCAGGCTCCCAGTCGGTTCACCGCGAAGTAGAGCTGTGGCGTGTCGATCATCCCGATGTCGATCACCGGGGAGCCCCCGCTGCGCAGCCCTTCCACGAGCGACTCGGCGAGGTCCGGGCTGTTCTTTCGCATGTCGATCCCGACAATGACTGTTGCCTTCTCGGCTTGGCTCCGGTCATAGCCGCGAAGCTCGGATTTCAGGAACAGCGAGGTTGCCAGACCCACCCTCCAAGCCATGTCCTGATCGAGCATATCCGGGCAGGTTCCAAGAATGTCGCACTGGCGGAACAACCGTTCGATGCGGTGGCGGTCAGCCTCCTCGATGCTGGCGGCTGTTCCAGGCAGGGGTACGGGAACCGGCTTGTCTTTGCGTTCGTCGTCGTTGAACTGACAGCCCATACACCTGGGGAAGTTGCTCCGTCTTCGCCCAAAGCAGATGGCGTCGGAAATACGAATCCTTTCCTCGCCCGGGCAGTAGCGCTGATACTCCTGGATGCTCTGCAAGGGCCTTTGCTTGACCCGCAAGGGCGGCAACTGCGGCTGTTCAGGGAAGTCCTTGGCTCCATCTTTCTCAGTCGTCATGCCCGTATCTTACTCGATGATCCCTGTCGATCCATAACGGTCCATCGGATGGCGAAGGATTGGACTGGGATTGCAGGCGTGGCCGGTTCGGTTTTGCGTCATTGACACCCCCGGTCACCGTATTAGAATGCCCCACAAGTCGCCCTCGGAAAGGGTATGTCGGGGTCCGAGCCAGGATGGGGCGGGGTGATCTGCCCGGCCCGACAGTCGGCGGCGGCTGCTCAAGGAGTGCAGATGTACCTGCCCGGTTGGCCCAAGCCCGTCGTTTATCTGGCCGCGTCTCTCCTTCTGATGCAGGTTCTCGGTTGCGAGTCCGCGTTTCGGGGGGCCCGGGAGTCGTCTGCCAATCCGCAGGGTCGCCGGGCCCAGATGGTCGCCGCAGCCAGACTGGCGGCCGAGGAGCCGGCCGCGACTCGCCCGGCCGGCGATGTGCCCTCTCGCATGGTGGCCCCGGCGACGACGCAGCAGGTGTCCCAGGAGGAGATCATCGACCGGCAGATCCCCGATCCCAAGGATCTGCCCGACGCCTTGAAGAGGCAGTTGGACCGCGCCATCGAGGAAATCAATCGCAACGATCGTCTGACGCCCGACCAGAAGGCTCAGCAGATCAACGAAAAGAAGGCCAACTACGAGGCTCGAATGCCCGGTATCCTGAAGAGGATCAAGGTCGTCGATCGCCCTGACGAGATCAGGTTGAGCTTTGCCGACGCGATGCGTCGTACGCTGACCAACAGTTACGGGATTGCGGCTCAAAGCTACAACCCGGCCATCGAGACGGCCCGTGTGGTCGAAGCGGAGGCCAGGTTTGACGAGGTCTTCTTCGCCAATTTCCAGAACAACAAGCAGGACCGGCCTAGCAGCTCCCAATTGGAAAGCAACAACAGCGAGGTTCGGACCATCGAGAGCGGCATCCGCAAGATGCTCTCGACCGGCATGCAGGTCCAGGTCAGCTACGCCCTGAACCGCAGCCAGACGGACCTGGTCTTCCAGACCCTCAACCCGACTTATTTCAACAGCTTCATCGTCCAGTTCCAGCAACCCCTGCTTCGCGGCTTCGGGCTCGACTACAACCGCGCGGAGATCGAGCTGACCAAGCTCGACCGCGAGATGAGTATTGAGAAGCTCAGGCGGGACGTGCGGGAGATTGTGTTCAACGTCGAGCAGGCTTACTGGCAGTTGCTGCAGGCCCGCCGGGTGATCGGCGCGGTCAGCCAGTTGCTGAGCGATCTGGAGATTATCTACAACGATCTCGAGAAACGCCTGCAAGCGGGCTACGACGTCTACCGGGTCCAGCTCAGCTTCATCCAGAGCCGGATCGAGCGGCATGAGGCCGAATTCGTCACCCTGACCAAACGGGTCCGCGACGCGGAGGACGCGCTGAAACGGCTGATGAATGACCCGGAGTTGGATCTTTCGAAAAATGTGGGCATTATTCCCGTCGACGTTCCGCTGATCGAGCCGCTGATCCTCGACCAGATCGGCGAAATCGCGGCGGGGCTGGCCAATCGCGAGGAACTCCATGAGGCGAAACTCGCGATCGAGAAGGCCCAGATCGGCGTGGGCGTGGCCAAGAACCAGGCGCTGCCTAAACTCGACGTTCTGTTCCGGTACGTGGTGGACGGTCTGGGCAGCAATGCCGACAGGGCATTCAGCCAGTTGTCCGAGAACGATTTCCACGAATACGTGGTGGGTCTGCAGTTCGAGTGGCCGATCGGCAACCGCGGTCCCGAGGCCAAGCTTCGCCAGGCGCGGCTCCAGCAGGCCCAGGCCATTGCCGCTCACCGAGACCTGATCGAGAACGTCATCCTCGAAATCCAGCAGGCCATCCGGGTGATCGAGTCGGAGTACGAACAGGTCGGTCCCAGCTATCGGTGGGTGACGTCGTCGGAGGAATGGGCCGACGCGACCAAAGCCCGCCAGGAAAGACGGGATGCTCCGAACCTTCAGATCGAGCTCGATTCGTATGAGTCGCTGTCCATGGGCCGTCGGCAACTGCTGGACACGCTGGTTCGGTACAATGTTGCCCTCAGCAACCTCGAGCGGCAGAAGGGCACGCTACTGGAGTACAACAATATCGTGATCCGCGGCGCCGAGGATCCCAGGCAGATGACGCCCTATCGGCCGGTGCAGGGCGGCAACGCGGCACAGTGATCACCCGACGCTCATCGCTGCGAGAAACCCGGCATTCCCTGCCGGCCGCAACCCCGCCGGCATTCTCAAGGCTATAATCTCCCGGCCGTTTTCAGCAGGCGAGTGCGGTTTGCATGCAACCCGAAGATGCCCAGACGTCGATGAAGTCTCTGCACGCCAGTCACCCACGAAACTGGCGGGAGAACCTGTACGTTTACCCGGTCATCAGCCGGCGGAGCAACGGCCTGTCCGTCGGCATCAATCTCAACCCGGACAAGGCCTGCAATTTCAACTGTGTCTACTGCCAGGTCGACCGCAGCACGCCCGGAGCGGGCAAACGAGTCGATCTGGCCCGGCTCCGATCGGAACTGGAGGCCATGTTGCGCTCCGCCACGAGCGGCGACCTGTTTGCGGGTCCTCCATTTGACCGGGTGCCCGAATCGCAACGGAGCCTTCGTGACATCGCGTTTTCCGGTGATGGAGAACCGACGGGAGCACTCGAGTTTCCACCCACGGTTCAAATCGCCGCCGAACTCCGCCGGGCTTTCAGCCTCAGCGAAACCAAGATCGTGCTGATCACCGATGCGGCCTTCCTGCACAGACCCTCTGTGCGGGAAGCCCTTTCCGTCATGGATGCCAACAACGGCGAGATCTGGGCCAAGCTTGATGCCGGAACGGAGGAACACTTCCGTCGAGTCAACCGCCCGAACGTCCCGCTCCAGCGGGTCCTCGATAACATCCTCGATGCCTCGCGCGTGCGGCCGGTGGTGATCCAGTCCCTGTGGATGAAGCTTCACGACGAGCCCCCGCCGCAAGCCGAGGTGGAGGCATTCGCCCAGCGGCTTGCCGGTATCGTCAACGCCGGCGGGCAGATTCGGCTCGTGCAGATCTATACCGTGGCCCGCCAGACGGCCGAGCCGTTTGTTGCCCCCCTGACAGATGACATGCTGCGACTTGTCGCGCAACAGGTTAGAGAGATTGTTGATCTGCCCATCGAAGTCTACGGGTCCTGAAATGACAAATCCAACCGCTGCGTTCCGTGCTGGACGGAGCGTGCATGCCGGAAACGGTGGCACAGGTGTCGCCGGCCGCCGTGGTAGGGCGTCGAGGTCGCCACCGCGACCGAGACCTGCCGAGAACTAAAACTTCCCATCTCAGATCTGAGATGCCAGATTTGAGATTGGGCAATCTGGGATCCGAGATGCGTAGAACGGCCGTAATCGTCGGCAGGTCTCACCCGCTTGGCGGATTTCGACCACGCCCTACCCTCGCAACGCCACCGAAAACGGGGTGCCCCCCTGGACAGATCGCCGGCCAGTCGGTCTAATACCTCATGGCGCGACCGATGGTCAGGCGGTCAACTCTGTCTCGCCCGGCAACGGCCTGATTTGCGATTGGCCACACGTGACGGTGGTCGGGAAGAAGTCTCTATGTCAGTTGCATGCGACCGGGGGTGATCTGTTGCGATCCTCGAAGACGATACAATCCTTTTTCAGGAGGAAACCGACGATGAGAAACGAATCCAGTCTTTATCCATCGCGAATGGCTGCTCTGGCCGCCCTGATCATGCTCGCGTTGATCGGCGTGCCGATGTGCACCCCTGGGCCGGGGCCCGGACCAGGGCTGTGCGTGGAGCTTTCCGACGACATCGATACGGCCACGACGCTGTCGGCGGCATGCTACCGCGTGACCTCCAGCATCGGCGTCAACGCCCCATTGACGATCAGCCCGGGCGTGACGATCGAGTTCGATTCGGGTTGTACGATGACGGTCTATTCCGGGGGCTCGGTGTCCGCCGTGGGCACCGAGGCCGAGCCGATCGTTCTTACCGGCTCCGAGGCGGTCCCAGGCTACTGGGGCGGGGTGACGGTCTACTACTCGAACTCGACCAACAACCGTTTCGAGCACGTGACCATTGAGTACGGCGGGAGCTCCAATGGAGCGAATCTGGAGACCACTGGCTCGGCAAGCGAACCGCCGCGTCTGGCGATCGTCAACTGCACGCTTCGCAACAGCGCCGGGTACGGCCTGTACCTCGACGAGGACAGTGTGGTCACGGAGTTTTCCTCCAATACGCTGACCGGCAACGCACTCGGCGCCGCCTCCGTCGCCCAGAACGTGGTCGGGGTGTTGGATGCCGCCAGCAGCTATTCGGGCAATGCCGAGGATGTCGTTAACGTTTATGGCGGTGAAGTGACTGAT
Organism: Phycisphaerae bacterium; assembly: GCA_030372985.1. GTDB lineage: Bacteria > Planctomycetota > Phycisphaerae > UBA1845 > PWPN01 > JAUCQB01. The sequence goes on along the minus strand of JAUCQB010000014.1, from coordinate 44,192 downwards.
GCCCAGACCTGGCAGGCGATCGACGCGGACTATTTGTTTGACTCCTCCGACGTCTACGTTCACGCGGATCTGACCATCGCGGCCGGCGCAACGCTGGTCTTCGGGCAGGCCAGGGCGATGTACATCTACGAGGACGGCTCATTGCACGCCGTCGGTACCCCGACCGCCCCGATCATCTTTACGGGCCAGGAACCTACCGCGGGCTACTGGCACACTGTCGAGTTCTATTACACGAACTCGGCGAACAACCGGTTGGAATACGTGACCATCGAGTACGGTGGCAGTGCCAGCGGGGCAAACCTGACCACTACCGGCTCGGCGGGCGAACCGCCGCGCCTGGCGATCAGCCATTGCGCGCTCAGCCACAGCGGCGGGTACGGCCTGTACCTCGACCAGGATAGCGTCATCACCGAATTCTCGAACAACACCCTGACCGCCAATACCCTCGGGGCAGCCTCGGTCGCGCAGAATGTGGTGGGGGTGCTGGATGCCGAGAGCAGCTATTCGGGCAATACCGAGGACATCGTTAACGTCTATGGCGGCGAAGTGGACAGCCCGCAGACCTGGCAAGGGATCGACGCCGATTACCTGTTCGACTCATCCGATGTCTACGTGCATGCAGACCTGACCATCGCGGCCGGTGCGACTCTGGTCTTCGGGCAGTCCAGGGCGATGTATGTCTACGAGGACGGCTCATTGAACGCGGTTGGCACCTTGACCGCCCCGATCACATTCACCGGCAGACAGACGACGGCCGGCTACTGGCAAGGCTTGGAGTACTACTATTCCACTTCGGCCAACAACGTCCTGAACCATGTGACAATCGAATACGGTGGCGGCAATGACGCAGGGAACCTGTATCTCTCGGGAGACGCACAGGCGACCGCCACGGACTGCACGTTCTCACACAGCAGCGCCTATGGCGTCTACGTGAGCGTCAATTCGACCATCAACGCTGACGTCGAGACGGCCAACACCTTCTCGGACAACGCCGAGGGAACGGTTTATATCGCACCGTGACTACGTTCCAGGATTTCTGATATGTGCCTGACCTCGCCTCCGGCGGTCTGAGCGGCCACCGGAGGCGAGTCGCTTCCTGGCGTCCGGCGTCATCAGACATCTTCGCGGCTGAGCTGACGGGCTGGCGGTCCGCCCTGCAGTTGTCGATATAGATTCCAGGCGTGTTTCGGCACCATGACGCCGAGCGGTCCGGGCAAGACTGGTTGCGGTCCCGCGGCCTGTTGTGCAGGCCCGCGATCCCAGCGTGACAAGGGATCGAATGCTCCCTATACTGTCGCCCTGCTGACGAATAGTCGTCAGGCTCGTGGCAGATTGGGTACAAGCGCTGATTCGAAGGAGTGCAAAACGATGACAGGCAGAAGATTGGCTTCTCTTGGTGCGGTTGCGTTCATTCTGTTAACCGGACTGATCCTGATCAGCGGGGCCGCGTGCAGCCCGGCGCCGCCGCCGGACGACGATGATACCGGTGACGATTACACGCCACTGGATGCAGATATCGCCACGGACACCACACTCCCCGTGGGCTTGTATGACCTGACGGGCACCATTCACGTTACGGCGGGTTTGACGCTTCTGTCCGGCACGACCATCCGGTGCCAGCCCGGAAGCTCGCTGATCATCGAGTCCACCGGCTTTCTGAATGCGGTTGGTACGGCCGGCTCACCGATCACCTTCACGGGGGCAACCCAGACTCGCGGGTCGTGGGGCGGAATAAGCTTCCTGGACAGCAACTCCAGCAGCAATCGACTCGAATATGTCAACATTCAATACGGGGGGTCATCCGATTCGGGTGGTTTGTTCTTGTCTTCGACCGACGGAATGACCGGGGTGCTGATTTCCCATTGTACCGTGGGGCAATCCGCCGGCAGCGGGCTGTATGTGGTTGGTGATGTCGATCTGAACGGCTTTGCCTCCAACGCGCTGACGCAGAACGCCCAAGGACCATGCGTGTTGCCGCCGAACGTCATGCAGTACCTCGATCTCGACAGTGACTACACGGGCAACGACCAGCCATCGATCGTCCTGAGCGAAGGGACCGTCACGGACGCTCAGATCTGGGCGGACCTGGGGGTTGACTACCAGGCTACGAGCATCCAGGTTGCCGGAGACCTCACACTTTCGCCGGGTGTGATCATCGCCTTCACCAGCGGCGGTGCGATGAACGTGCAGAGCACCGGCTCCTTGGGGGCGGTAGGCGCGCCGGGACGTGAAATCATCTTGACGGGGGTGACGCAGACGCCCGGTTCCTGGGAAGGGTTGAGCTATACGAACACCTCCTCGCCAAGCAACAATCTTACCTTGGTGACCATTGAGTATGGGGGAGCGACCAGCGCCAATCTCAGCCTGAACACCGCTCCAGTGCGGGTTTTTGCTGATAACTGCACGTTCGCGCATTCCGCCACTTGTGGGATCTACGTCGCTGCCGGCGGCACCATCAACCCGGAAGTTGCGACGATCAATGACTTTATCGACAACGTCAGTGGCGAAGTGTGCCGGTAGCCCGGAGGCAGGAATCCGGCCCCGGCGAAGACGAGGTCCCGGGCGTTGCGGCGTTTGGCTGGGTGTCATTCCAGGTAAAACCGGGCCGAAGTTTTCTGACAGAAGTCCCGCGCACCTCGTTCGCGCCAGGCTCTCTCACTGGCCATCCGTGGCGAAGTCAGTTTCGACACGTCGGTTTCAGATCCGGCAGACGCCGGGGAAACCCATTTCAGACCTGGGGAACCGGCCAGCGGGTGACCAGCCTCGCGGCGAAACGTCGACAAAAAACCGTTGCTCTTGTTGACGACAGTCGATATAATACAGCCTAGATCGTCTGTTTCGGTGCTGATTCTTCCGGAATAGTCCACGGTGGTGGCACACCGTCCAGAAGGAAATGCAGCCAGTCAGGCGATATCGGCGGATCGGACGGAAGCCCATGTCAATGGTTGAGAATCGCGGCTTGATGTTTTTTCTGCATCATTTCCGGATTCCATGGAGTGGAGGCCATCGTGCGTAAGTGTCGTAGTGCATTGGCGGTCACGGTGATGCTCGTCGTTGTGTTCGGATCTGCGAGGGCATTCAGTGCCGAGATCTGGGTAGTCGGTGTAATGGAGGAAACTGCTGGTAAATACAGCAGATGCAAGGCGGTCTCCGAGGACGGCCAATGGGTGGTTGGCCTCAGCAGGAAATCAGGTCTCGACTGGCCCTTCTTCTGGTCGAAAAGCGGCGGGACCCAGGACATGGGTAACCCCGGCGGCACCAATGCCAACGTGACCGGCTGCGCCAGCTTCAGCGACGGCAGCCTTCGGGCCTGCGGCATCATCGGCGGCCTGGGCCGGAAATGGGAATCCGGGAGCTGGTCTGTTCTTCCGCCGCAGCCCGGCGGAGGCGTCCGCAGCGTATACGCTATGACGCGCGACCCGGCCACCGGGACCACCTGGATCGTCGGCAGTTCGTACCCGGCGGAGAATGAGAAGGCTTATCGGTACCGTGATGTAGTCAATTCCTACATTGATTACTGGGGCTACTACCAGAATGCCTACGGCGTGGCCCACAACGGCTGGGCCGTGGGAAAGAATAACTGGGGTAACGGCCAGACGAACCCTGACTGGCGATACGATCACCCGATCTTCATCTTCGATTGGACCAAAGATGGTGGTGCAGGCGGCGACTGCGGCTGGGACCAGCTCAAGCGGTTTGCCGGTTATGGCGACACCGAGTACTACAAAGGGCGAGCCACGGCCATCGGCCCGAGTGCCAAGTGGGCCACCGGGTATCTGACCTACGATCCGTACAACCTGAGCCTGTACCACGCGTTCAAATGGCAGGTTCCGGCCAGCCCTCAACTGGCCCCCGAACCGGGACTCGTCTGGGCCCGGCCAGTTGACCTGGGGGCGCTTGGGGCCGGCGATACGCTGAGCTTCGGCTACTGCATCTCGGACAGCGCGACCAACCCGGTGATCGGCGGAACCAGCTATGGAACCTTCAAGTACGGCGGCTATAAGGCGGTCTATTGGGACAACGCCGGTGTACACGATCTGTACGCGGTGCTTGAGGGGCTGGGCGTGGACATGTCGCGTTGGGCGTCTCTGGACCGGGTTTACGGCATCTCCGCCGACGGGAGCATCATGGTCGGCTACGGCTCGTACGACGATGACAACGACCCCGGCACATCGGCGGTTGAGATGGGCTTCATGGTTGATCTCGTCCATACCACGCCTCAGCCACCAACCGTCACTCAACAGCCTGCGGCGCAGACGGCCTGCTTCGGAGGCATGGCGACGTTTGCGGTGGCGGCGACGGGAGCCGGGTCGCTCACGTATCAATGGCAGAAGAATCAGGTCGATCTGACGAACGGCGGTCACTATGCCGGTGTGACGACCGGGCGGTTCACGGTGAGCAATGCGGATGTCGACGACGTGGCGAACTACCGATGCGTGGTCACGAATCTCTACGGAAGTGCGACCTCAAACGAGGTGGCCCTCTCGCTGGCATACAACCCGCCGCTGACTCCGACTGATGGTACCCCGACCGCCGACGCCGAGGACAGGATCACGTGGAGATGGACCGACGTCGCCGATGAGGGCGGCTACCGGCTCAAGGATGCCGGTGGGGTGACCCGATCCGGCGATCTGCCGGCCAACACCACCCAGTGGCAGGAGAACGCCCTCAGCGCCAACACGCCGTACACCCGCATGGTGTATGCGTACAACGCGTGCGGCGAGTCCGCGGGCTCGGTCGGACAGAGCAAGTACACGGTGCCCCTTCCGCCCACCTACGGCGGCGACACGGCTTCGCCGACCGTTTCGTGTGACAAGAGCTCCAGCAGCGCGGGCCTGATCGCGAATTCCAGCGTGACCTTCACCGCCACGAACGGATTCGGCACCGGAGCGAACAAGGTGGGCCAGTTCGGCTACCTGTGGAACCAGAGCGCGGGCAACCCTTCAAGCTGGACCGGAGAACAGCTTTGGACCAGCGGAGCGCTAGTCAAACAGGTCGGATCGAACGGAACGACCTGGTACCTGCACCTGCGTTCGTACAATGACGACAGCCCGAAAGCGATCAACACAACCGTATTGAATCTCGGGCCTTATAGCGTTGGCGGGATCGGCTCGACATGCCTGCAGAACGCCGGTTTCGAGAACGGGTTCACCAGCGGGGTGGGCAACCACTGGACGAAGTACAACTACTCGGGCAACGTGACCTGCTCCGACGACACGACCCAGTACCATGGTGGTCTGCATTCGCAGAAGATCTATTCGGCAAGTAGCAGCGACGAAGGCGGCGTTTACCAGCGATTCGACGTGACGCTCGGCCAGAGCTATACCGTGAAGGCCTGGTTCAAGTGCTCGAACATGCAGATCGCGCCCTACATCGGGCTGGATGCCTATGGAGGGACCGATCCCCAGAGCGGAACCATCTCCTGGAGCGCGGTGCAGACTTCCACGAGCTGGGTGCAGTCCTCGCAGACGATCATCGCAGCGAGTTCCGTGATTACGGTCTACCTCGATGCGGTGGCGACCGGTACGGCCGGTTCGCTATGGGTGGATGACGCCGAGCCCGCGTGCAGCGACATTCCCTCAGCACCGATCGACGGCACACCGGTGGCCTTGGGCACGACCAGCATCCGGTGGAAGTGGAATGATGTGGCCAATGAGACCGGCTACCGCGTAAAAGACACGGGTGGCACAAGCGTATCCGGCGATCTGGCCGCGAACACCACCCAGTGGGACGAAACCACCGGTATCGTTGCGAACACACAGTACACCCGCCGGATCCACGCTTTCAACGCTTCGGGTGAATCCGGCCCGTCAGCCGGGCAGACACTCTATTCGCTGATTCAGACTCCGTCCGGCGTGACTTTCGGGACGGTTACCGCGACGAGCATTAACGTCAGCCCCGCCGGGCCACTCTCGAATCTGACCCTCGGCAACTCGGGCGTACGCGTCTCCAACACGACCGCCGACACCAATTCGGGCTGGCAGACAAGCCTGGGGGCGTGGACATCGTCAGGCTTGGCGGCCAATACCCAGTACAACTTCGTGGCTCGGGCCAGAAACGGCGACGCCGTCGAGACGGCCGACTGTGCGCCTGTGGCTCAATGGACATTGTCTGTGCCGCCGACGTCGGGCAGCATCACGCCCGACAAGCCAACGGCGTGTGTCAACCAGACGATCGCCTGGACGGCGGTGAACGGTTTTGGCGCGGGCCAGGTCGAGTACTATCGTTACGCCTGGGACCAGGAACCGACGCACACCTGGACGGGTTCGGAAACACAGTGGTCAGGCGGCACCCTCACAACCACGCCGACCGCGCCCGGTGCCTGGTACCTCCATGTGCAAGGCTACAACTCCGCAAACGTCGCCAACGGTACCTACGACTATGCGGTGACCACCGTGGCGGCGGTGGCTGCGGACTTCGACGGCGATTGTGACGTGGACCAGAATGACTACGATCTGTTCAAGGCCTGCGCCTCCGGGCCGGGCATCTCGTACGATGAAGGATGCGGCACCAGGGACCTGGACGTTGACGGAGACGTCGATCAGGCCGACTTCGCCGCCTTCCAGCGGTGCTACAGCGGCGAGAACACGCCGGCGGACCCGAATTGTGCCAGCTAGGGGTGTCGACCGTGGGTGGCGGGTTGTATCGGAATCGCCTGCGTGTTATTGATATGAACCCTGAAGGCCGGTCTTCTGAAGGCCGGCCTTTGTTTTTGGCTTCGAGGACGGATGAACGATGAGCGACCCCTATTTTCAATCGTTGTTCGCGGACCGGATCGGCGGGGCCCGGTACGGCAAGGGCACGGCCATCTACAAGTTCGAGAACATCAAGCGGGCCAAGCGGGCGGCGATCAAGGATTTCCCGGACCGTCCGTTGCTTGATTTTGGCATCGGGGAGAACGACGAGATGGCTCCCAGGCCGATCCGCGAGGCCATGAAGGTCGAGGTGGATCGGTTGGAGAACCGGGGCTACGCCGACAACGGCATCCCGGAGTACAAGGAAGCCGCGGCCGCGTTCATGAAGCGCGAATTCGGCGTCACGCTTGACCCGGTTACCGAGGTCAACCACTGCATCGGTTCGAAGCCGGCCTTGGCCATGCTGCCGGCTGTTTTCATCAATCAAGGCGACATTACCTTGATGACGGTGCCCGGCTACCCGGTGGCCGGCACGCACACGCAGTACTACGGCGGCTCGGTTTTCAGGCTGCCGCTCGAGGAGAAGAACGGCTTCAAGCCGGATCTCGACGCGATACCGGATGACATCCGCCGCCGCGCCAAGCTGATGGTGCTCAACTACCCGAACAGCCCCACCGGCGCCCTGGCCGACGAGGCGTTCTTCAGAAAGGTGATCGATTTCGCCCTCAAGCACCAAATCGTCGTGGTCAACGACGCCGCCCACATCATGCTGACCTACGGGCGCAGGCCTCTGAGCTTCCTCCAGATCGACGGCGCAAAGGAGGTGGGCGTCGAGGTTCATTCGATGAGCAAAGGCTTCCATATGATCGGCTGGCGGCTCGGTTTCGTGGCCGGCCACGAGCGGATCGTGCGGGCCTTCGCTGACGTGAAGGACAACTCCGACAGCGGGCAGTTCATGGCCATTCAGAAAGCGGCGATCGCCGGTCTCAACGATCCGTCCATTCCCGTTGCGGTGCGCACCAAGTACGAGCGGCGGCTCCGCAAGCTGGTGGCCACGCTCAATGAGATCGGTTTTGACGCCAAGATGCCCGGGGGGACCTATTTCCTCTATGCCCGTTCGCCCAAGGGTGTCCAAGGCGGACCGACGTTCGCGACGGCCGAGGATTGTTCGCAATTCCTGATCCGCGAGCGGTCGATCTGCACCGTGCCGTGGGACGATGCCGGGGCCTATCTGCGGTTCTCGGTCACTTACCAGGCACCAACGGAGGCCGATGAGGACGTCCTGATGGCCGCCCTGAAAGAACGACTGGCTCGCGATCGGTTCCTCTGGTAACGGCTTCGGCGACATGGCGGGGCGCGGGACTGGGGGCTTGGGCCTAGGGGCTGGGGATGAGGACGATCATCTCCAATCGGGAGGCCAATCGCCAAGCCCCAGTCCCCAGTCTCGCAGGCGACAGCGGGGAGGGCTGCTGAGGCGTGTGCACCTCAGCTTCCCGAGCGTTACAATCCCTGCCCATGACCATCGAGGCCGAGAAGCTCACCATCCGTCGACTGGGCCGAACCGTCTTGCGGGACGTTTCGCTGCGGATCGGCGACGGCGAATGCCTGTCGATCATTGGCCCCAACGGGGCGGGTAAGTCGACGCTGATGGGCGGTTTGTTGGGGCTGATACCGGCGGCAGGCGGTGGTGTGAGTCTCGATGGCCTGCCTCTCGGCCGGTTTAGCCGCCGCGAAATAGCGCGTCGTATCGCTTACGTTCCCCAGATTCACGAGGGTTACCTGGGTTTTCGGGTCCGCGACGTGGTCGAGACAGGTCGTTACGCCCATGTGCGCCCATTGGATCCGCTCTCCGATGTCGATCATCGGGCGATCTCCGAGGCGGTTGAAGCGTGTCGTGTCGGCGATTTGCTCGACCGCACGGTCGATACCCTCTCCGGCGGCGAGCGGCAGAAGGTCTGGATCGCCGCCGCCCTGGCCCAGCAGGCCCCGGCCATGTTCCTCGATGAACCAACCAGCGCCCTGGACCCGGCCCATCAGGCGGAGCTGATCCGGATCATGCGCCACCTGGCGGGCGGGACGCGCACGTTGGTGGTCATCTGTCACGACCTGAACCTGCCCATCGCCCTGGGCGGCCGGGTCGTGGCGGTTCGGGAGGGGCGGACGGTGTTCGACGATCGCGTCGAGGCCCTTCTGGACACCTCCCGCTTGCGAGCGTTGTTCGGGACGGAGTTCGTGCTGCATCGTGGTGAAGAAGGCGGGGTCTCGATCCAGCTACGCGTTTGAGGCGTTCGCATGACGGCAAGGCATTGGCAAGCTTACGTCCTCCTGGTGGCGCTGCTGGCTGCCGTGTCAGGCATATCGGTCGCGGTCGGGACCACCGGCGTACCGTTTTCGCTGACTTGGCACGAGCTCGGTTTGCCGCGGCTCCTGATGGGCATGCTGGCCGGCGCGTCGCTGGCCGTTGCCGGAGCGATGTTCCAGTCGTTGTTCCGCAACCCGCTGGCCTCACCCTATACGCTCGGTGTTTCCAGCGGAGCATCGTTGGGCGCGGCCGTCGTCATCCTGCTCGTCGGCGGGGGTTTGTGGCACGGGGTGCCGCTGGTCAGCCTGGCGGCCTTTGCCGGAGCGGTCGTGTGTATGAGCGTGGTCTACCTGGTGGCCAACCTGCGGCGGAGCGGCGGCATCGGCACGCTGCTGCTGGCCGGTATCACCATTGGGTTCATCTGCTCGGCCCTGATCGTCATGGTCCTCTTTCTGGCTCAGAGGTACGACCTCGAAGCGATCCTGCAGTGGACGATGGGGTCGCTGCAGGTGGTCGGTTTCGACCCTGTGTATGAAACCCTTGCCATGGCGGCCGTCGGCGGGGGAGTGGTTGCCTGGCTGCACCGAGACTTGGACCTGCTGATGATGGGCGAGGTCGTCGCGGCCGGGCGGGGCGTGTCGGTTGGCCGTTCGCGGCTGGTGATTTATTTCGCCGCCTCGCTTCTGACGGCCGGGGTGGTGGCTCACTGCGGCCCGATCGGTTTTGTCGGGCTGATGATCCCGCACCTTGCCCGCCACATGGTCGGTCCCCAGCACCGATATCTGCTGCCGGCCTGCGTCCTGACAGGGGCGGCGTTCTTGCCGTTGTGCGACCTGCTGGCCCGCAACGCAATGTGGTGGATGACCGGCGATTCCCGGCAGGTGCCGGTCGGGGTGCTGACCAACCTGATCGGCGGGGCGTTTTTCCTGTACCTGCTGCTCCGCGGCCGGGGCGGGATAGGAGGATTGTGATCATGGGCAAGAAGACATCGAGAAAACCGGCCAGGGACAAGCGGGTTGGCGACAAGAGGGCCGGCAAGGCTGAATCACTGGTGGCACGCAAGAAGCGAATGATGAGGATTCTGGCCGGTCTGAAAGCGGCTTATCCCGATGCCGACTGTGCGCTCAAGCACGGCAGTGCCCTCGAACTGCTCGTGGCGACGATTCTGTCGGCTCAGTCGACTGACGATATGGTCAACAAGGTGACGCCGGTGCTGTTCGCCGCGTACCCCCATGCGGCGGCCCTGGCTTCAGCGGCCCCAGCCGACGTTGAGCGGATCATTCATTCCACCGGCTTCTTTCGCCAGAAGACCAAGAGCATCATCAATGCCTGCAAGATGATCGTCGAGACGTTCGGCGGACAGGTGCCGCAGACCATGGACGAACTGATCCAACTTCCCGGCGTGGCCCGCAAGACGGCCAACGTGCTGCTGGGTACGTGGTTTCACAAGAACGAAGGGGTGGTCGTGGACACCCACATCGGTCGTCTGGCTCACCGCCTCGACCTGACCTGGACCAGCAAGGATGAGAAGGACGCGGTGAAGATAGAACAGGACCTCATGCAGATCATCCCTCGCGAGGAGTGGACGTACGTGGGTCACGCCCTGATCTGGCACGGCCGGCGCGTCTGCACGGCTCGCAAGCCCAACTGCGACGGCTGCAACATCAGCAAGTGTTGCCCGTCGGCGTTCACGTTTGGCGAGAAGTAGTGCCGACGCCCTCGTCGGCACCTCTGTGCGAGGCTAAGCCCGGTAGGGCGTGCTCTGCACGCCGATCGTCGTGCGAGACCAAATCATGGTCGGCAAAAGCCCGACCTACCCTGCTGAAGGATGAAGGCGGAGGGATGAAGGATGAAGGCGGAGTTGGGTAGGGCGTGCTCTGCACGCCGATCTCTGTGCGAGACCCAATCATCGGCGGGCAAAGCCCGCCCTACCCTGCTGAAGGATGAAGGCGGAGTTGGGTGGGGCGTGCTCTGCACGCCGATCGTCGTGCGAGAGCCCATCATCGTCGGGCAAAGCCCGATCTACCCTGCTGAGTGGTGATTGACCGACCGACCCGACGCCCACGCAGCCGCGAGCCCAGGGGTTACCATTCGAACGTGTCGGCCACCTCGGCGAGGTAGTCGGCGCTGTCGAGCTGATCGCGGCGCAACTCGCGGAGCACGCCATCCCTGGCACGGCGGGCTTCGACGGCCTTCTCGGCAGCGGCCATCAACTCACAGACGGCCTTGGCGTCAGGAGACCGCTTGAGTCTGGCCCGAATCGCCGGGCTGTCCAGCACCTGCCCGCTGTTGGACAGGATGCGCAGTTGCTCCGGGATGTGCTGCGACGGGCCGGCGATCATCATGATGATGTCGACCGAATGTCCCTGGCTGTCCCAGCGGACGGGCTTCTTGAGGATCATCATGGCGATGCCGAAGCGGTCAAGCTCGGCTAAGCGGCAGTGAGGGATCGCGGCCCCGTTGGTGAAGGCCGTGGTTCGGGCCCGTTCGCGTGCGATGACCGCTTCCTCAATGGTCGTGCGATCCTGGCCAAGCCGCTTGGCCAGCTTGCCGGCCAGTTGCTTGATAACGTCGGTGGTACTGGTGGCCGTTTCGCAGAGGACTACGTTCTCGGGTGACAGACTTTCTGCAATCAACACGTTCTCAGACTCCCGACACGCTCTGTTCTCGGAGTCGTGTCCATAGTGACCTTCCGCCCAAACAATAACGACGCCGCCGTCGGCATCGTGTCCGTGTGCAATCCTGGATCTCACTGACCGGAAACAAACCGTGTGCCCCGGTACTGCCCTGGTTCCCAGGTGTTGGCAGGATGATACGATTATACCGATCCTGCCTCTGTGAGTACAACCTCGCCGATCGGCGGGTCGCGGACGGCTTGAAAGACGCAAGTCTCGGCAGGACGGCACTTTCCGTCCGGGGCCGAGGGACTTGACCACGCGTCGTGCAGCGCGGATGATCCGAGTTGATCGCCAGGGAAGACCGGCGCCGAACGCGAGGCGGCCTCGCAGGAATATGGCGGCGGGCGGCTCAAGGTCAGGGAATCCGTAACGAGGTCTTGCCCGGAATTGCAGGTGGCCCATGAACGCAATGTTCGTGCTCACGATGATGGCAGGAATGGCGGTGGCTGATAAACGAATCGATCTTGGGGAGTTTGCCAGGGCGGTTGAATACACGGGCGACAAGCCGGAAACGCTGGAGGTCCGCGAACTCGACCGGGGTATCGACGGCTGGACGGCGTGGAAAGGCGAGGACGGCCAGTACATGATCGGGATGGAGTGGGACGAGCCTCGGGATATCGCCGAGACATGCATCGAGTTCCGCCATGCCGTGGCCAACCGGGAGACCATTCAGGTGCAGTACTGGCAGCATCACTGGCCCAGTGATGCCGCCGGCGGCTGGGCTCCGCTGGACGATCCCTTTCACGGCAAGTGGGTCACGGCCAAGGCCGACTGGTGGGCGGGCGATCGGGACATTTCATTTGCGTTCGTTCCGTATAACGAGGAGCAGTCCGGCGACAAAGCTCCTGACATGCGCTATCGCCGGACGTACCGTTTGAGGTTTCTCTGCGGCAAGAACGAGCTGCCGCCCGTGCGATATCTGCGGGCATATGGTCCCAACAAGACGGTCGAGGCCACGTTTGACATCCAGGTGGACGGCGCCAGCAGGCTCGAAGCCCCCCTGGCCGTCAGCGTGGTTAACGGGTATGTCCTGACCGAAGACAGGAAGACCACGATGACAACCGCCCGCCTCGCCACCTCGCCGGCCAACATGACGCTGCGTTTTTTCGAGGGCGATCTTGAAAGCCCAACGCGGACCATCGTCACGGTTCGCAGTTCCCGCGACTCGATGGAGGGGTTTTCATTCCTTCCGGCCGAGGCGGTGAAGTACGGTATCATCCGAATTCCGTCGCTGGGGGTTGTTGTCTCACACCGGGACAGTGAGGCGGATCTGCAAGCGGGCTTGAAGCCGGGCACGGCGGTGTTTGACCGCGTGGCCACAGAACCCGAGCAGACCTGGGAGCGAGCCCGCAATGAAATCCCGGTTCTGAGCAAAACCAGGCATGAAGGCGGGCCGCTGTATCTCCCGCTCGGGCCGCCTGAGGCCCGCCAGGAAATCGCTATCCGGTACGACGCCAGTTTTGTGCTCGACAAGAGCGCGCTGAAGTCCGGCGGCACCGACAGCGATCGCGTGCGCTGGCCGGCGGACCGTTGGCTGATCCGCCTCATTTCCGGCGAGCCGGCCTTTGATCACCAGACCGAGGGCAACATCAAGCAGCAGCTTCTGGACGGTCACCTGCCGATCGTGATCAACACGTGGGAGGCCGCCGGCATCGCCTACAAACAGACGTCCGTTGCAGGCTTTCTTGATGAGAAACACGGCAACGTCCGGGGCGACGAGACGGTTGTGCTCATGTCCCGGTTGGAGATGACCAACAGCGGCCCGAGCGAGGCCGAGGCCGTCGTGAGGTTGTGGAACGAACCCCATGAGGCGATCGTCCTGGAGGATGGCAACATCCTCGCCAAGGGGCGGTACGAGAACGGCAAGCTCGAAAGCTACGACAAACCTCGGATCCGATTCAGAGCCAATGCTCCCGATGGCAGTCTGAAGATCGGCCCTGAGTCAGAGCAGAGGCCCGACGCGGTGCTGACATGTCAACGGAAGCTGGCGGCCGGTGCGTCGGAGACCATGGTGTTGGCCATCCCCTTCGTGACGATTGACACCGATACCGAGCTGACGCAACTGGCCGGGCTCGACTTTGACAAGATGCTCGATCACGAGGCCGTTCGCTGGCGTCGGATCATCGGAAACGCTGCGAAGATCGAGGTGCCCAACCAGCTCCTCAACGATTTCTACAAGGCCCAGTTGAGCCATATCCTGATCACCGCCGACCGGGACGTGCACAACGGGCTGATGGTGGCTCCGGCCGGGACGTTCTCCTACAACGTCTGCCTGAACGAATCCTGCCATCAGATCCGGGCGCTGGAGATCCGCGGGATGCACGACGAGGCTCAGCGGTTTCTCGATTTCGCCGTCCAGGGACAGTCCAGCCGCGGTCTGCACGGTCGATTCACCGATCGGAAGGGCGTGCTCCACGGCATGCCGGCGCCAAACGGCGACTATCAGCATTTCAACTACAACCTCGACCACGGGTTCGTGCTCTGGATGCTGAACGAGCACTATCGTTACACCCGCGATCAGGAATGGTTAAGCAAGGTGGCAAGTGCGATGGTGCAGGCGTGTGATTTCGTCACGCGTCAGCGCAAGACGGGCTCCGAGGCGAACACGCTCGGACGTGACGATGATCTGTGGGGCAAGGGCCTGCTGCCGCCCGGGCACCTGGAGGATCCGCCCGAGTGGTTGTGGTGGTTCGCGGTGAACGCATACGCTTACCGCGGGATGAAGCTTACCGCCGAGTCGCTGGCCGAGATCAGGCACCCGGAGGCCGACCGGATCGCCAAGGACGCGGAGGACTTCGGCCGCTGTCTTGGTGGCAGTTGTCGCGAGTCGATGGTTCGGGCCCCGGTCGTGCGGCTTCGCGACGGCACCTACATCCCGCGTCAGCCGACGCGGAGCCGACTGCGGGGGCGTGACCTTGGCTGGATTCGCGATGCGCTCTACGGGCCAGTGCACCTGATGGACTGTTTCGTGTACCCGGACGATTCGCGCGAGGCCGAATGGATTCTCCGCGACACCGAGGACAACGTGTTTATCGGCGCGGAGCGCGGTCGTGCGGTCACCGACTACGATCGGCAGTGGTTCAGTTGGGGCGGCATCACGTTACAGTCGAATCTGCTGCCCAACCCGCTGGTCTATCTTCGCCGCGGTCAGAGCAAGCATGCGATCCGTGCGTTTTTCAACAGTCTGGCTGCTAACGTATACGAGGACGTCCGCACGTTCTGCGAACATCCCATTCGGGCATACGGCATCGGCACCGGACCGTTCTTCAAGTCACCCGATGAATCGGCCTTCATCGTCTGGCTGAGGCATCTGCTGATTATGGAGCAGGGTGACGAGCTGCACCTGCTGGCCGGCGTGCCGGAGGCCTGGCTGGCGCCGGGCAAGCAGATCGTTGTGGAAAGGGCCGCGAGCTGGTACGGCCCGATCGACATGAAGGTCGCGTCTCAGGACACGCCGCGCCAGATCGTTCTTGAGCTTTCGGGTCCGCCGCGCCCGCCCAGTGCGATGAAACTGCACGTCCGCCTCGGCCGGCCCTTCAAATCGGTGACCTGCAACGGAAGGCAGACAAAGGATTTCGACGCCAAGACGGGCGTTGTGGTGCTGCCGACATCCGCCGGGCGCACCGTCGTTGTGGTCTCGTATTGAGAGGGATGGACCGGATGCGCGCACGAAACGCCGTCTCCGGGACGGCATGGTGTGTCCGAGGTCACGGGCGAGATGACGATCCCGCGAGGTTCGCGCATGCGCTCTGGATGGCAGACCGGCCGCTTCGGGCCGCGGGCTGACTGGTCGGCAATCGTTCGATGCCCCTACCAGCCGGCGTTCACGACCGACGTGAACAGGTTGTTGACTTGTGCGCCGAGCAGCGTGATTCCCCCAACCATCACCGAAATCAGGAACGCCAGCATCACGGCGTACTCAGTCACAGTCGCGGCCTCCGATTCCGCGAAGAATCGGCGGCAGCCTGCCGCAAATTGTCCTTCTTTGCCGAGCTTCACGGTTCATCCTTTCCCATGCGGCGATACAGCTCGCATCTATGTATTTACGATTCAATTCGGCCAGGGGCAAGCCAGAGGCAGGAGGTCAGCCTGGTCGTGGCAACCGCGCGTAGCGAGTCTGCCCAGCGGTCGGCAGACGGCCATGTTATTGGGCGGACAGATTCTGGGACGCAGGTGGGCGGACAGGCCGCATCATCGGGCGGACAACCGCGGAAAGCCCGATATCTGTGTCGGCAAAGGCCGGGTTCCTGACGGTTGAGGGGGGTGTCACCGGGAGCGCGTCTGCCAGTGCTCCCTGGGGCGCTGGCCTGCCTTGACGGGCGAGCCGCCAGCCAGTGGCATCCCGGAAGCCTCCCGAACGGCGTCACGAGCTCGCGTCTCTGCTGCTCGGCGGGAGGCTATTGACGGTCGACCGCTGTTGCGATATCCTTCCTGCTTCGGCCGTTGGGTCGAAGTGGGCGACTATCGCCGCACCCTTTGGGGCGTCTCCCGTGTCGGGAGAATGGGCCTCCGCTTCGCAGCAGGAGGCTCAGGCCTCGTGTGCGGCCAACCTGAAGCTGCGTCCGATCTGTTTGTAAGATCTTTCGTGGCAGCGTGTTGCGGTTTTGCGTCGGACCCGGGAGGCGGGCCGATCGAATACCCGGTGGTGTAATCGGTAACACACCAGGTTTTGGTCCTGGCATTCCTGGTTCGAGTCCAGGCCGGGTAGTCATTGAACCGGCGGCCGTGTCTCGGGTAGGCAGAGGGTCTCTCGCCGGGTGTCGGTGGGAGACGCGGACGGTAATGGCCTGAGAGATATGTCCATGAGCAGACCGACTGCGGCAATCATCCTGGCGGCGGGTCGATCGACCCGGATGGTGACGGACCTTCCGAAGGTGCTGCATGAGGTCTGCGGACGCCCCATGCTGGCCTACGTGGTTGACGCCTGCCGAGCTGCGGGGATTGAGCGGATCATCTGTGTCGTGGGGTACCAGAAGGACGCCGTGATCCAGACCTTCAAGGACGATCCGCAGATCATTTGGGTTGAGCAGACCGAGCAGAAGGGCACCGGTCACGCGGCCATGGTCTGCCGGGATGCCCTGGCGGATTTCGACGGGAACCTGGTGGTGATCGCCGGGGACATGCCTCTGGTTCGCAGTGAGACCCTCGCTCTGCTGATCCAACGGCACGAGAAGGAGCGATCGGCCGTGACCCTGGCGACGGCCCTGCTGGACAACCCCACGGGTTACGGCCGGATCATCCGCGACGAGTACGGGAACCTGGAGGGCATCGTCGAAGAGGGTGATTGCACCTCCGAGCAGCGCAAGATCAAGGAAGTCAACCCCAGCTATTACTGCTTCGACAAGAAGCTGCTTTTTACGGCTCTCGATCGGGTGCGTCCCGACAACGTCAAGGGCGAGTACTACATCACCGACGCGCTGGAGATCCTGATTCAGGCCGGCCATCGGGCCGTGGCGGTGACGGCGGTTCCGGCCGAGGATGCCATGGGCATCAACAGCCGCCACAACCTGGCGGAGGTCGGCCGCATCATGCAGGATCGCATCCAGCGCAACCTGATGAGCAGCGGGGTGACGATCGTCGACCCACGGACGACGTGGATCGATGTTCGGGCCGAGATCGGACAGGATACGGTCATTTATCCGTTCACCTACATCAACGGGCGGGTGAAGATCGGGAAGCACTGTGTGGTCGGCCCGTTTGCATACTTGCGGGACGGAACGGTGCTGAAGGACGACGTTGTGGCCGGCGTGTTCATCGAGCTGAAGAATTCGCTCCTCGACGAGGGCACGCGGGCCAGACACCTGAGCTATATCGGCGATGCCGAAATCGGAAAATGTGTCAATGTGGGTGCGGGGACGATCTTTGCCAACTTTGACGGCAAGGAGATTCACCGCAGCTATGTAGGCAACGAGACCTATATTGGGAACGGCTCGATTCTTGTTGCCCCGCTGACCGTCGAGGCCGGGCGCCAGATTCCGCACGGTTCGGTGGTCCGGGGTCCCGACAGTTCGAGCCGAAATGGTGGGCAATGACGCACGAGACGCAGCCTGATTTCGTGGATTGCGTTGGAGACGCCGGGCTCCGAGTCTTCGGAGGCACCTCCAATCCGTTGCTGGCCCAGGAGATCGCTGCCGCGCTGGATGTGAAGCTCGGGCAGGCGAAAGTGGACCGCTTCCCCGACGGCGAGACGATCATCAAGCTGGAGGACGACGTCCGGGGCCGCGACTGCTTCCTGGTTCAGTCCACCTGCCCGCCGGTCAACGAAAACCTGATGGAACTGCTGATCTTCATCGACTGTTTGCGGAGGGCGTCGGCCAGGCGCATTACGGCGGTGATTCCGTATTTCGGCTATGCCCGCCAGGACCGCAAGGCGGAGGGCAGAACCCCAATCACCGCCAAGCTGGTGGCCAATCTCATCAGCCAGGCCGGCGCGCACCGCGTACTGGCCATTGATCTGCACACCGACCAGTTGCAGGGTTTCTTCGACCTGCCGGTGGACCATCTCTCGGCCATGCCGGTCATCGCCGACTACGTCGCCAGCCTGAAGCTGAAAGATTGCACGGTGGTCTCGCCGGATGTGGGTAACGTCAAACAGGCGACCGCCTACGCAACCAGGCTGGGGATGGAACTGGCGGTGATCGACAAGCGTCGGCTGGGCGGCGATTCGACGGTGGCGGCCCGCGTCATCGGTGACGTCCGCGACAAGATGGTTCTGCTTTTCGACGACATGGTCACGACCGCGGGTACCGCCGCCGAGGCGATCCGAATCCTGCGCGAGAACGGAGCCAGGCGGTTTCTGCTGGCGGCCACGCACCCGGTCTTTGCCGGAGCGGCTCTGAGTCGGCTGAAGAAGGCCGGCGTGGACCAGGTTGTGGTGAGCAACACGATCCCGCTGCGGGCGGAGATCGCCGCGGAGTTGCCGCATTTGAAGGTTTTGTCCGTTGCCCCGATGCTGGCCGAGACCATCAGGCGAATTCACCTGAATATGTCGGTCAGCGCGATGTTCGGACCCAAGCGATGAGGATCGGTTAGAGCGGCTTGCCGCGATGCCGCACGAGGCGACGAGTCTGGAAGGAATGCGAACTGAACCAGCGTTTTTCGAGCGGCTGGTGTGAAAGAGTGAGGCGATGATGGACATAGCACAACTGAAGGCTGAGACAAGGCAGGCCATTGGATCGGCGGACGCCCGCCGTCTTCGAAAGACCGGCATGCTTCCGGCGGTCCTGTACGGCCACGGCCAGCAACCGGAGAGCCTGGTCGTGGCGGCGCGCGAGCTGCAGAGCCTGATCGAGCGCAAGACGCACGTGCTGGAACTGCTCGTCGGGAGCGGCCGGCAACAGGTTCTGATCAAGGACGTGCAGTTTGACCACCTCGGGACGAAGCCCATTCATGTGGACTTCGCCCGCGTGAGTCTCACCGAGCGCGTGGAGGTGTCCGTGCCGCTGGATTACCGCGGAACGCCGGCGGGCGTGACCGAGGGCGGGGTCTTCGACGCCGCGGCCGTGGACATCGAGATCGAATGCGTGGTCACCGAGATCCCGGAGTCCATCCGGGTGAACGTGGCCGACCTGAAGATCGGAGATTTCCTGCACGTCAAGGACCTTGTCTTGCCCGAGGGTGTACAGGCCGTCACGCCGGGCGAGACCATTGTCTGTTCGGTGAGGGCGAAGGCCGAGGAAGAGGAGGTCGTCGCCGCGGCCGAGGGTGAGGAAGGCCCGGCCGAGCCGGAAATCATCGGTCGCAAGGAGAAGGCGGCCGAGGAAGAGGAGGAACCGGAGTCGAAGTGATGGGTGCCTGAGCGGACGATTCGCGGGCTTTGATGATGAAACTCATCGTGGGCCTGGGAAACCCGGGCGGGAAATACGAGGATACCCGGCACAATGTCGGGTTTCGCACGTTAGACGAGTTGTCTCGCCGCTGGCGAATCGAGTTGACCCGGCGCCGTTTCAGCGGGCTGAGCGGGAGCGGGACGATCCGGGACCAGAAGGTGCTTCTGCTCAAGCCCATGACGTATATGAACCTCAGCGGGCGCTCGGTGCGGGAGGCGATGACGTTTCACAAGCTGGCGCCGGCCGACCTGCTGGTCGTCCTGGACGACATGGCTCTGCCGTTGGGCCGTCTTCGGCTCAGGCCCGCGGGGTCGGCAGGAGGACATAACGGGCTGACCAGCGTGATCGCCGAGACCGGTGGCGAAGCGTTCGCCCGACTGAGGATCGGCATTGAATCCGTGGAAGGCAGCCGCATGGTCGACCATGTTCTTGGCTCGTTCACGGCGGAGGAGCGGCCGCAGGTCGACCAGGCCGTCGCTCGGGCGGCCGACGCGGTGGAGTGCTGGCTGAGTGAAGGCATTGACGGTGCAATGAACAGATACAACCGTCCCGAGGAGTGAACACGGCGGGCAGTGAGTCGCGCCGGCGGGACTGTGGGAGGTGCAGGACCTTGTTGCGAAAATACGAAGGAATGTTCCTGTTTGACCCGGTCGTCATGTCCGACTGGGACGCTATCCAGACCGAACTCAACCGCATGCTTGACCGGGCCGGGGCCCGGGTGATCGCCTGCGCCAAGTGGGACGAGCGTCGGCTGGCATTCGAGATTCGCGGACGCAAGCGGGGCATCTATGCCCTCGCGTACTTCGAGGTTGACTCGTCCAAGATCGCGGATCTCGAACGGGACGTGCAACTGTCGGAGGCGGCGCTGCGGTGTCTCATTGTGCGGGTTGACCATATGACCGAGGATGAGATGAAGGAGCCCGCGGCCAAGCCGGCGAGTCACGCGGCTCCTGAGGATGAACGCGGTGACCGGTACTACGAGGGCCGCCGGGGTCGCAGGCCCGAGCCGCACGCCGCCGCGGAAGAGAAAGTGGAAGAAAAAGTGGAGGCACCAGCCGAAGCGGAGGAATAGCTGATGGCCAGCTACAATCGGGTGATCCTGGCGGGCAATCTGACACGTGATCCGCAGCTCTCTTACACGCCGAGCAACACGCCGGTGTGCGAGTTCGGCCTGGCGGTCAACCGCAGGTGGCGAGACCGAGACGGCAACCAGAAGGACGAGGTCTGCTTTGTCGATCTGACTTCTTATGGCCGTCAGGCTGAGACCATTAACCAGTACATGAAAAAGGGGAGTCCGATGCTGATCGAGGGTCGGCTGCGTTTTCGGCAGTGGACCAGCAAGGAAGGGCAGAATCGGACCAGGCTCGATGTTGTGGTGGAGAATTTCACATTCCTTGGCGGCGGCGGAGGAGGGGGAGGCCGACCGGCGGAGAGGCCGGCTGCGGCTGCCGCCGAAGAGGGGCCGCCTCCTGACGATTCTGGCCCGCCAATGGAGGACCCGAACATCCCGTTCTGACGCTCCATACGGGCGTCTGGGACAGCCGGCTGAACGAGCCTGTGCCCCGCATCCGATCGCGGTTGGCGGCGGGTCAGCAGGCAGGAAAGACCTGTGATTGATTGGCGCTGGATGGCGCAAGTCGTGATGAAATAGCGGGCTGAGGGCGCGAGCGGATTCTGCTGACAAGCGGTGGCGAAAATCGGGATTCGTTCGCCGATGACGGACGATGCAATCTCGGCCTCGTTGAGTTAGAATGAATGCACACGGGTGAGGTGACTGGATGAAACTGCTGTTGCGACGCGATATTCCCAAAGTGGGCCTGGCCGGCGAAGTGATCGAGGTCAGCGAGGGCTACGCCCGGAACTACCTGATTCCGAATCATCTGGGTGTTGAGCCGACCAAGGCCAACATGAAACGGATCGAAGAGGACAAGCGTCTGGCCGAGGAGGAGCGCAGCCAGCGCCGCAAGGCTCTGGAGGAAATGGCCGGCCGCATGACCAATGTCGAGGTGACCATCTCGGCCGCCTGCAACAAGGAAGGGCATCTCTACGGGTCGGTGGGACCTCGTGAAATCGCCGCCGCCCTGCGCGATGAAGGCCACGACGTGGACGCCAAGCAGGTCCAGTTGCGTGAGCCGATCCGCCAACTCGACAGCGTGGTCGTTCCGGTGCTTCTTGCCGACGACATCCAGGTCGATGTGAAAGTCTGGATCGTCCGCGAGACGGGCAGCATCGTTGAGGAAGACGAAGAAGAGGACCGTCGCAGGCCAGAGAAGCCGGGCAGGGAGGCGCATCCATATGACCGCGGTACCGGCGTCGACGCTCTCGACCTCGACCTCTGATACCCGGGGGGCGGCCGGCTTGATCGGTCGGGTGCCGCCCCAGGATATCGAGGCGGAGAGGGGCCTTCTCGGTTCGATGTTGCTGAACCGCGAGGCGATCGGTGATGTTCTGCCGATCATCGGGCAGAGGTCCGAACGATTCTACCGCCCTGACCACCGCAAGCTATTCGACGTGCTCATCCAGATGTACGACCGGGGCGACCCGATCGACCTGGTGACCGTTCGCAACGAGCTCGAGCGGCGGACGCTGCTGAAGGACGTCGGTGACGTCGATTACCTCGTCCAGTTGGCTGAGTCGGTGCCGTCCCATCTCCATGCCGAGCACTACGCCCGTCTGGTGGTCGACAAAGCGATGCTCCGTGACCTGATCACCGCCGCCGGGCAGGTGATCGAGGAGGCTCACAGTCACCACGAGCCGGCCAAGGAGATCCTCGACCGGGCCGAGCAGCTTCTGTTCAACGTGACCGATCAGCGGGTCAGCGAACAGGCCGAGCCGATCCGCGGACTGCTGGAGGAGACTTTTCACCAGATCGAGGCCCGCGAAGGGCACTATATCACCGGCCTGCCGACGGGTTTCATCGAGCTGGACGACATGCTCAGCGGCCTGCAGAAGGGCGAGATGATCATCGTCGCGGCCCGGCCGAGCATGGGAAAGACAGCCTTCGGTCTCAACGTCGCCGAGCACGTTGCGACTCGCGAGCGCAAGCCGGTGGTGTTCTTCTCGATGGAGATGAGCAAGCAGGCGGTTGCCCAGCGTCTGCTGTGCGCGCGCGCCCGTGTCGATTCGCACAAGCTCCGGCGAGGCATGCTCTCGGCGGATGACCTGCAGCGGTTGACCGAAGCCTGCGACGGCCTGGCCGAGGCCCCGCTGCTCATCGACGATACCCCGGGCATGAGCGTGCTCGAACTGCGGGCCAAGACCCGGCGGCTGGTCAAACGCTTCGCCGTCGAAGCGGTGTTCGTCGACTATCTCCAGCTCATGCGGGCCCCGGGCTACAGCGACAGCCGCCAGCAGGAGGTCTCCGAGATCAGCCGCGGCCTGAAGGCTCTGGCTCGCGAGTTGAACATCCCGGTCGTGGTGATGTCGCAGCTTAACCGTAACCCCGAGGCCCGCACCGGCAATCGGCCGCGAATGAGCGACCTGCGCGAGTCGGGGGCCATTGAGCAGGACGCCGACGTGATCATGCTCCTGCACCGCGAGGAGTATTACCAGAAGGAAAACCCCAACCCCGAGATTCAGGGCCTGGCCGAGGTGATCATCGACAAGCAGCGAAACGGCCCCACGGGCATCGTGAAACTGTTCTTCAACCAGCGGCTTACCCGCTTCGACAACCTCGCCGCCGGCCAGGAACCGTCCTACGTCGCCACCGCGGGGTACGATTCCTACGACGAGTACCAGGCCGAAGCCCCACCGCCCGGCCACGCTCCGCCCCCCGGCCGCTCCGCCTCCGACGATGACGCAGCCCCGTTCTGAGGCTGCGGCCGGTATTTTCGCATCAGCCGTCGGATTCAGATATAATGCTGTTGGGAGGTCGTGGTATGCCTACGCTCAAGCTTAATGACGAGCAAGTCGTTGAATTGGTTCGCCAATTGCCCAAGGCCGCCAGGGGTGAGGCTCTCCGCGCTCTGCTCGCGGACCCGGAGTGGGATGCGATGATGGCCTATGGCGGAGCGCGTCTCGCCGACGCCCTGGTCACCCGCGGCCTGGATCCTGCCGCGATGTCTTCCGATCAGATTGAGCAAGCGATTAATGATATTGCCGAAGGACGCTGACCGGTGCCTCTCCGTGCGGTATTCGACACGAACGCGCTGCTCTCCGGCCTCCTGTATCGAGGCCGTCCACACCTCTGTCTGCGCATGGCTTCCGAAGGCCTGGTGCGGAGTGTAACCTGCGAGTACATCCTCGCCGAATTGAGAGAGAAGCTGATCGAGCGTTTCGGCTTCGACACCGCGCACGCCGATGCAGCGGCAACGATGATTCGTCATTTCAGTGATTGTGTCGCCGTTTCGGAGCCGGTTGCTGCGACTTGCCGGGACCCAGGTGACAACCACGTGATTGCCTGTGCCGCGCAGGGGCAGGCAGACCTCATCGTGACAGGAGACAAGGATATTCTGGTGCTCTCGCCCTTACGCGTTCAGGCGGCTGTGGTCCAGACGCGTGTCATTGAAGTTGTGACGCCCGCCCAATTCCTCGCTTTGCTGCCGGGTCGCCTGTGAACAGCAAAAACTGGGCGGGAACTTTGCTCGGTTGATAGAGTCTCCGGGTTGCGGATGCCGCTGGGGCGAGAAGCCGTTCTCGGCTCGAGCGATATCATCGCTTCCTCACCTCGAAACGGCGTAGCGACACCAGGCTGAGAGCCCAAAGCCAACAGTCGACAGTTAATCAGCCTGTTTTAGGCGATTCCTCTTGCCTCTTCCCTGATCGCCAGCAGGTCCTTCATCACATTGTGCAGGGAATCCTTGTAGGTCGTCGTTCCGAAGGCGTCGTGGAGCTGGCGGTAGAGCCTGAACAACTCGTTGTGGACCTCGTGACGCTTGGCGTCGGGGTTGTAGACTTTGGGCTTGAGGCCGCACATCCTGGTCTGGGCGGCTTCGACGGAGTCGTACCCGCCCGCGGCCGAGCCGGCGACGACCGCGCCGAAGATGGCAGCGCCGAGAGCACAAGTCTGGGCCGAGCGGCTGATCTTCATCGGCCGCCCGGTGACGTCGGCGTAGATCTGCATGACCAACGGACTTTTCTCGGCGATGCCGCCGCAGTTGATGACCTCTTCAACTTTGACGCCGTACTCTTCGAGCCGCTCCATGATCACCCGGGCGCCCATGGCGCTGCCTTCGATCAGCGCGCGGTAGACTTCCGCCCTGGTGGTGTGCAGCGTCTGGCCGACGAGCAGGCCCGTCAGCCGCGGGTCGACCAGAATGGTGCGATTGCCGTTGTTCCAGTCCAGGGCCAGCAGCCCGCTCTCCCCGGGCTTGAGCTTGGACGCCTCCTGGGCGAGCTTGACGTGGGCTTTCTCGCCGGCGTCGAAGTAGTTGACGAACCAGTTGAAGATATCTCCCACGGCCGACTGCCCGGCCTCCAGGCCGAAGTAGCCGGGCACAATCGACCCGTCGACGATCCCGCACAGGCCCGGAATATCCGGCAGGGGGCTGGTGTTCGGGTGGATCATCATGTCGCAGGAGCTGGTGCCGAGGATCTTGGCCAGTGAGCCGGGCTTCACGCCCGCGCCGACCGCCCCGAGATGGGCGTCGATCGCCCCGACGGCCACCGGAATACCTGCCGGCAGCCCCATCTTCGCGGCCCATTCCGGGCATAGTACACCGGCGCGCTCATTTGACGGGTAAGCCCTTTCATATGTCCCGCGCCGCCGCAGATCGCCCAGCGCCGGGTCGATCCGATCGAGAAAGTCCGCGGCCGGCAGGCCCCAACTGGCGTGGTACATGCCCTTGTGGCCGGCGGCGCAGACGTTGTGCTTCCACTGCGCGGGGTTCTTGTTCCCGGTGATCACGGCCGGGATGAAATCGGACTGCTCGACCCATGCCGCTGCCGCCTTCATGACCTCCGGCGCGACGCGGATGCAGTGCAGGGCCTTCGACCAGAACCACTCACTGCTGTAAGTGCCCCCGCACTTGGCCAAGTACTCGGGATGTTCCCTCGCGGCCGCGGCGGTAATCTCGCCCGCTTCGGCGAACGAGGTGTGGTCCTTCCACAGCCACGCCAGAGCGTTGGTGTTTTTCGCGAATTTCTTTTGCCGAACCAGCGGCGCACCCTGCTCATCCACCGGCAGGGGGGTGCTGGCCGTCGCGTCTACGCCAATCCCGACGATCCCCTCGGGCTTGAAGCCCTTGACCGCTTTGGCTTTCTTGAGGGCATCCTTGGTGCACTTGACCATCGAGCTCAGCCAGTCGTCCGGATGCTGCCGTGCGACGCTCGGATCGCGGCGGTCGAGGATGATCCCCGCCTGCCCGCTTGGGTAATTCGCGACGGCCGTGGCGATCTCCTTCCCGTTGACCGGATCGACGATCAACGCCCGAGCCGAATTTGTCCCGAAATCCAAACCGAGCACATACGCCTTGACCCTGGCCATGATATCCCTCGCTGTGTGTTCCCAGACCGCAGTCCTGTAGGGCGTGCTCTGCACGCCGATTCCCTGGCTCGTGGAATTGGACCGGCGCGGACCGCCGGTATCGTAGTGCACGCCGATTTCCTGATGGAATTGGACCGGGGCGGGCGGTACGTGTCAAGTGAGGTTCGTAGGGCGTGCTGTGCACGCCGATTCCCGTGCGGGAACCAGCAAGCGTCGGGCAAAGCGCGACCTACACCTCGACCCACCTTCTCAACAACCCCAGACTCATTCGATCCCAATCCCGCCCGCGGGCGTCGGGGCCCTTGGGGGTCTCCAGGATCATCGGACGGCCAAGGAAGCGGGGGTCGTTGACCAGTCGCCGGAAGGCCGAACGGCCGAGGCGGCCTTTGCCGATGTGCTCATGGCGGTCCACGTGCGAGCCGAGCGGCTTCTTCGAATCGTTCATGTGGAAACAAAGCAAGCGGTCGAGACCGACGAGCCGGTCGAACGTTTCAAACGTGGCGGCGTAGCCCTCCTCGGTCGTCAGGTCGTATCCGGCGGCAAACAGGTGGCAGGTGTCGGCGCAAATGGCGACGCGCTCGCAGGCCTCGGTCAGCGAGATGATCTCGGCCAGGTGCTCGAATCGTGAGCCGATGCCGGTTCCCTGTCCGGCCGTGGTCTCCAGCACGGTCTTCACCTGGAAGCCCGCCGTTCGAGCGTGAATGACGTTCAACGCCTCCGCGATCCGCCGAATGCCCCGCGTTTCGCCGCTGTCGTTGTGCGAGCCGGGATGAACCACCAGCCCGGCAATGCCGAGCCGCGCACAACGGCGCAGCTCGTCGGTGTAGGCGTTGATGCTGCGCCGCCAGAGGGTCCTGTCCGGCGAAGCGAGGTTGATGAGGTAGGTCGCATGAGCGATGACCGGCCCAAGCCCGGTGCGATGACGTGCCTGCTCCCACAGCGTGACGGCCTGCCGGGTCAGCGCCGGCGCCCGCCACTGCCGCTGGTTCTTCACGAACACCTGCAGGCAGTCGCCCCCCGATTTTACCGCCCGCTCGAAGGCCTCATGCAACCCGCCGGCGATGGACATGTGGGCGCCGAAGCGACGTTGAGCGGGCGGTATCTTGATCGTTCTCTTTGCCATCCAGATCGCGTTCCTCGTTCAGTATCGTAGGGCGTGCTGTGCACGCCGATTCCCGTGCGAGAACCGGCACGCGTCGGGCAGAAGCCCGGCCTACCCCTCTTCGCAGATTGTAGGGTGCACCGGCAGAACAACAACTGAGCGCCGCCGCCCGAGCACGTTTCTCTGTGATTGTGTCCGACAGCCTGGGGAAATAATATGCAGGTTTCGGGCTGGCAGGTGGCGGGGGTGTTCGTAGGGAGGCGGTCGACGGCGGGGCAGGAACGGGGGAGCCGAGAGGCCGTGGGCAGGCTCTGAGGGTAGCAGGGAGCCTTGAAAGAGATCCACGACCCGATCGCCCGGCCGGCATTTGATGCGGATCTTCTTCGGCCTTATTCGGCAGGGAGAACATCCCATGAACAATCCATGGCAATATGATGAGACGATCCAAGTCGGCACGGACTATCGCGACGAGGACGAGGTGCGGGCCTATGACCGACGAATGCAAACGCTGCGCGATGTGGGCGGTGAGGTGAAGGACATCCAGAGGGCCCTGTTGCTCTCGTCGGATTCGACCGTGTGGGAGATCGGGACCGGCACAGGGGAATGCGCCCTCGCCCTCGCCCCGGCGGTCAGGCATGTTTATGCCAGCGATGTCTCCCCAGCCATGCTGGAATATGCCCGCCGGAAAGCGGAGCAGCGCGGCGTCAGCAGCGTGACGTTCGAAAAGGGCGGGTTTCTTTCCGGCTTCCGGCCGGGCCATGCCGTGGATGGAATCATCACCCAGTTGGCGCTGCACCACCTTCCGGATTTCTGGAAGTCGCGAGCGTTCGATGTGATGACGGGAAGCCTTCGTCCGGGCGGACGACTCTACCTGCGCGACGTTGTCTTTCCCTCAACGACCGATGATTACGATGCCTTCTTCAAGACGGTGGTGGATGGGGTCCGGTCACAAGCAGGTGACGAGATGGCCCAACGGACGACACAACACATCAAGACCGAGTTCTCGACCCTCGATTGGATACTGGAAGGAATGATGACTCGCAGCGGGTTAGGGATCGTGGAGAAAAGCAGCACAGGTTTCGTGTCGGTCTACGTGTGCGAGAGGATCGCGAAACGGGGGAACGGCCGGAATGGCGGGATGCGAGACCGCGGAATCGGTTAGTTTTGCGGGCGTGTCCGACAATCATGGCCTGCGTATACCCTGGCGTCTGCCACAGTTGAATCAGTGATCGGAGGTCAGCGTTGTCGGCCAAACGCTGAGGAACCGAGGTTGCTCTGCTGGGCCCGGAATCTGCTGCGGCGGCCGGGAATCCTTCCGGGCCTTCTCTGCTGCCGGAATCCGCTCCGCGTCTGCTGAAGGTGAGGATGAGGATGGGAATCCTCCACGTGGAAAGCCCCGGAACGGATCCTGGGGCCAGCGGCCGCCTTCTACATCGGTAACCCCATGAAACGAAACTTATTACGCGTAACACGCGCTGAGGGTCCAGCGCCCGAAACCCAGCGAGGGACCTGCTCGCGTCTGATCAAACCAATATGCAGCTATGCTTCAAATAGCCGCTGTCATCCGCAAGCCCGGCAACGGCTTCCCCGCCGCTCTCCGGGGCCGCAAGGAGACGGTCACGCACCTCATGGTCTACCTCATCGGCCTGGTCATGTGGTTCGCCGGCCGCGAGCACGGGGCCGACCGGTACCGGTTGAGCTTCACTGGCGGGCTCCATCCCCATCGGCTCCGGGACATGATTGCCTGCTTCATCTTCGGGCCTTCGTACCTTCCTCGCTCCCAGTTCGGAGTGGCCAATCCGCCCGGATTCCGCCAATCCAGAAAATATCTTGCTGTTTTATCGGAAAACATGGTAGAATGACATCCCTCCTCAGATGACCAAGGCTCAGATGACCAAGGGCATCATTCTCGTGGAGGAGACAACATCCTTACAGGACTGATCAAGTCGTGGAGAAGAAGCATGAGCACTTTCCGGATGCTAATGTGGACCTGCGTGTTAACTGGTGGTCTGCTCGGTAGTACAGCCATGGCGACGATTCCGGCAGACTTCGACGGCGACGGCGACGTGGATTCCGCGGACCTTGACCTTCTTGAGGGCTGCGCTTCAAGTCCCGGGGTGCGTTATGCGATCGGGTGCGAGGACAAGGATCTGGATACCGACGGGGACGTGGACCAGGCAGACTTTGGCGTCTTCCAGCGCTCCTTGGGCTCGGGCGTGCACATGGTCCTGATCCCCAGCGGCGAGTTCTTGATGGGCGACCCCTTCGACGAGGGGAATGCCGACGAGCTGCCTCGGCACGCGGTCTACGTCGACGCCTTCTACATTGACCGCTACGAGGTTACCAACCAACAATACGCCGATGCCCTCAATTGGGCGAACAGCCAAGGCAACCTCATCACGGTGAGCGGCGGCGTCGTCTACAAGTATGACGGCGAGGCCGGCTACCCATATTGCGATACAGCGATCAGTGCACCCGGCAGCCAGATTACCTGGAACGGCGTGAGTTTCGGCACGACCTCCGGAAGGGAGAACCACCCGATGGTCCATGTTTCCTGGTACGGCGCGGTGGCCTACGCCAACTGGCGAAGCGCGATGCAGGGTAAGCCACTGGTATACGACCTGTCCACCTGGAATTACAGCGGGAGCGGCGGCTACCGCCTTCCCACCGAGGCCGAATGGGAGAAAGCCGCTCGTGGTGGCGTCGCCGGGACGCGGTTTTCCTGGTCGGACAGTAACGATATCCAGCACGCCCGGGCAAACTACTACAGTGATTGGTCTGACGGCGTCCCCTACTACCCCTACGACAAAAGCCCGACTCAAGGTTATCACCCGACCTTCAATACGGGCGTGTCTCCGTATACGAGCCCGGTGGGCTACTTCACGGCTAATGATTACGGCCTCTATGACATGGTGGGCAACGTCTGGGAGTGGTGTAATGACTGGAGTGGCGGGACGTACTACAGCAGCAGTCCGTATTCGAATCCGACCGGTCCAACGAGCGGCACGTACCGTATTCTTCGGGGGGGCGGCTGGGACTACGATGCGTACTACTGCCGGGTGGCGTACCGCTACGGTTTCGGCCCAGCCTACCGAAGCTTTTACCTTGGCTTCCGCCTAGTCCTGGGTTCTCCATGACTCTTTGCACGGTGTTCTCTTCCTCCTTATCTCGCTTGTGGCTGGCCAAGCCCTGTCCCGACAGTCCTCCCGGTCCTTGGAGTGTCTCCTGGTCCACGCTCCGTCAGGCTCCCGGCGTTTTCCGGCTTCTCGAAAGCGGGAAGATAATATGGCAGCTTCTCATTCCCCGATAATCTTCACGAGCACGCGCTTCTTCCGCCGCCCGTCGAATTCAGCGTAGTGGATCTGCTCCCACGGGCCGAGGTCGAGCTTGCCCTCGGTAATGGCCACCACCACCTCGCGGCCCATGATCTGGCGCTTGAGGTGGGCGTCGCCGTTGTCTTCGCCGGTCGCGTTGTGGCGGTACTGCGAGATCGGGGCGTGCGGGGCGAGTCTTTCGAGCCAGTCATCGTAGTCGGCGATCAATCCGGGCTCGGCATCGTTGATGTAGACGCTCGCGGTGATGTGCATCGCGTTGACCAGGCAAAGCCCTTCGCGCACGCCGCTTTCGCGCACCGCATCGGACACCTCACCGGTGATGTTGATGTAGTCCCGGCGGTGGGGGGTGTTGAACCACAACTCCTTACGATGAGCTTTCATAGTATTGCACCTTCCATTCTGCCGATGAGCGGGAGCGGGCAGTGGACAAAGCCATCAGCTATCAGCCGCCAGCTTTCAGTTCCCGAACTCGTCGCGGCTGCAAGCCGCTCCTACTGAACCCTGAACCTCGCCACGGCGAGCAGGCCTGAACCCTGAACCCCGAAGCCTTTGTCAGTTGCCCCAATCCCGCTTACACTGTCGAGTCGCCGGCGATTGTAAGATCCGGCGGCAGGATTGGCCATTGCGCGGGGCGGCCGTGAATCTGAAGGACAAAATCGCGGGCAAGTTCATCGTCTTTGACGGGCCGGACGGCTCGGGCAAAGGCACGCAGATCGAATGCGCGGCCCAAGCCCTCGAGGCCGAAGGCATCCCCGTCGTCTGCACACGCGATCCGGGCGGCACGGCCATCGGCGACCAGATCCGCGAGATCCTGCTCCACAAGAACCTGCTGACGGCCATGGACGTGCGCTGCGAGGTGCTGCTGTTCATGGCTTCACGGGCGCAACTGGTCAGCGAGGTGATTGCACCGGCCGTCAGAGCGGGCAAGGTCGTCCTCTGCGACCGTTTCATCTCTTCGACGTGTGCTTACCAGGGGGCGGCCGGGTCGGATGTGGGCCGGATCATCGAGCTTGGCCGTTTCGCCGTGGGCCAGACGTGGCCCCAACTCACCCTGGTGCTCGATCTGCCGGCCGACCAGGGGCTCGATCGGGCGGGGCGGCGCGGGCAGGCTGATGGAGCTCGACACGACGCGATGGAGTCACGGCCGATCGAGTTTCACCGGCGAGTGCGGGACATTTTTCTGAGCCTGCCGGGCAAGTATCCCGGCCGGGTCGAGATTGTGAGCGGCGACGGCACGCCGGACGAGGTGCACGGGCGGATCATGGAGGTGCTCAGACGTGTCGATTTTTGACGTCAGGCACCAGGGCCGGGCCCACCGGGTAATCCAGCGGGCCCTGAACTGCGGGCGCATGCCGCATGCCTACCTCTTTGCCGGCCCGGAGGGCGTGGGCAAGGAAATGCTCGCCATGCGCCTGGCGAAGCTGCTGCTGTGCGGATCGCCCATGCAGGTGCCGATGCCGGAGGGGATCTTCGACGATCCGACCGACTCGGAGGCCGGCCGTTGCGGCATGCCCACGCAAAGCCGTGGGCATGGCACCCCATTGACACAGGGCGGTGGGCATAGCGCGCCGGGAGAAGCTCTGGATGCCTGCGGTCGATGCCAGGACTGTATCCTAGTGGATGCGGGGACGCATCCCGACCTGTTCCTGGTCTATCGTCAGCTCAACAAGCAGCATCCTGACAGCACGATCCGAAAGCAAAAGGCCCTCGTTCTGGGCGTCGAAATCATCCGATATTTCTTAATTGAGCCGGCGGGCAGGAGGCCAAGCCGGGGGCGCGCCAAGGTGTTTGTGGTCCGCGAGGCGGAGCGTCTGAACGAGTCGGCGCAGAACGCCCTGCTCAAAACGCTCGAGGAGCCGCCGCCGGATACGTTTATCATCCTTCTGACCGATGCCTTGGACCGGATGCTCCCGACGACGCGGTCCCGCTGCCAGCAGGTGCTCTTTCAGTGGCTACCGGGCGAGTTTGTGGCCGATCGCGTGCGGTCGCTCCGGCCGGATGCCGGGGCCCAGCAGGTGGCCTATGCGGCTTGCCACGCCGGGGGAAGCCTTGGAGCGGCGGTGCGGATGATTGATGACGGATTGTTCGAGCTCAAGCGTGCGTGGGGCGAACAACTGGTCAAAATGCAGAAGGATCGGGGCGTCGCGCCCAACGAACTGGCTAAGCCTTTCATGGAGGACGCCGGTTCGCTGGCCAAGTGCGTGGCCGAGCGCGACCCGGAGGTCTCTGAAACGGATGCGTCTCGGGTTGGCCTTCAGACGCTGCTAGCGGCCCTTGCGGACTTTTACATGGATGCCCTACGGCGGCGTTGTGGTGCGGCTGTTGCGCCGGTTAACGAGGATCAGCCGGCCGTGATTGACTGCCTGGCGGCCTTGAGCGAGCGGGCTCTGCGCGGCTGCCTCAGGCATCTGGCAGACGCGGATTCCAGCCTCAGCCGCAATGCGAATACTGAATTGGCGATCGAAACGATGTTCATCGGGCTTTCGCAGGGCCGGACGGCCGTTCAGGCCGGTCGCCGGGCTTCTTGACAGGGAGGCGCGGACATGATGCTGATCCAGTGGCTATTGCAGTTACTGGTCATGTTGGCTTATATGTTGGTCGGCGGGGCGTAACCAGGGAGGCCGTCCGGCTGTTCGTGCATGGAGGTACGAGGCGATGTTCATCGCGATTTACCGGTGCGGCCGTTCGCACGGATGAACCGCCAGGTCTCTTAACGTGAGGGTCTCGTGATGCCTTGGTTTGAATGGTTGATTCAACTGCTGACGTTACTGTTGAGCGCTTTTGGCGGCGGGAGCTGCGGAAGCTGCAGCTGACAGGGCAGAAGCGCCAGCAGGCTATTGGGCTGGTGGGAGCGGCATGTTCACTGCTCCTGCCAGCCCAATAGCATTTGGCCCCGACAGCCCAACAGACCACCCCATCACTTCATCCACTTGGCCGCGGACTTCTTGAGTTTGTCGGCCATGTCAGTTCTCTCCCAGGTGAAACCCGGGCCGGTGCGGCCGAAGTGGCCGTTGCGGGCCGTCTCGCGATAGATGGGCCGCCGCAAATTCAGGTGCTGAATGATTTCCGCCGGTTTCATCGGGAACATGTCGCGGACCAGTTTTTCGAGCGTCTTCTCGGGAATCCGGTTGGTGCCGTTGGTGGAGACGAGCACGCTGATGGGTTCAGCCACGCCGATGGCGTAGGCGAATTGCACCTCGCATTCGTCGGCCAGCCTGGCAGCCACGATGTTCTTGGCGATGTAACGGCCCATATAGGCGGCGCTGCGGTCGACCTTGCTCGGGTCCTTGCCGCTGAAGGCCCCGCCGCCGTGACGGCCTCGACCGCCGTAGGTGTCCACGATGATCTTTCGCCCGGTCAGGCCCGAATCGCCGTGGGGTCCGCCGACCACGAATCGGCCCGTCGGATTGATGTGGAAGCGAATCCGGCTGGTCCACAGGTCGGGTCGTTCGCGCATGATGACCGGCTTGATGATCTTCTCGATGATCTGGGCCTGGGCCTTCTTCGAGAGATTGCCGGACTTGTCGACGACCTCTTCGGTGTGCTGGGTGGAGATGACGACGGTGTCGATTCGCCTGGGCACGCCGCCGTCGTAGTCGATAGTGACCTGGCTCTTGGCGTCGGGGCGCAGCCATTTGATCTCGCCGTTGTCGCGGGCCTCGGTCAGCCGCTCGACCAGGCGGTGAGCCAGATGAATCGGCAGCGGCATCAGGGCTTTCGTTTCGCGGCATGCAAAACCGAACATTAAGCCCTGGTCGCCGGCCCCCTGTTCCTTGTGACGGCCTTTGCCCTTGGTCACGCCCTGGCTGATGTCGGGCGACTGTGAGTGAATGGCCCGGAGCACGGCACAACTGCGATAGTCGAAGCCGATGGCCGAGTCGGTGTAGCCGATCTCGCGGACGGTTTCGCGGGCGGTGGTCTCGGCGTCAGCCAGGGCTCGCTCGGCAGCGGTGTTGTGGACCGTGATCTCACCGGCCATCACGATCAGCCCGGTAGTGACCATCGTTTCGAGGGCCACGCGGGCCATCGGGTCGTGCCGCAGCAGGCTGTCGAGGACGGCATCCGAAATCTGGTCGCATACCTTGTCGGGATGCCCCTGAGAAACGGACTCCGAAGTGAACAGGTAACGTCGCTTGTTCGTGGGGGTAACCAATCCAATATCCTTTCGTCACTATCATCGGGACTCGTGTACAGGGCCTTACGTCGGCCGCTCCGGCCCACGATCCCAGACTCGGGACGAGGCCGGCCATCTTGGCAAGTCGCTTCGCAGCCAACCGCCGATTTTGGGACAGTATGTTATGTGGTTAAACCGTTCTTGACAAGGAACGCCCGTGCTACGGGCTTTTCTGTGTCACCCCTTCAAGAAACCGGTCCAGGTAGCCCCTCTTGAGAAACAAGTTCACGGCTTCGACGGTCTGTTCGTGGTTCATGCCCCACAAACAGCACCGCAGGTCGGTCAATTCGATATCCATCTGGATGGTCAGAACGTTGTCGATGGTCACGACCGAGGGAAGCTCCTGAAACAGCAGGGCGGACAGGTGGTTCACCCCCGGCCCGCCGACCGAGATGGCCGGCTGCCTGGCCAGCCTCTTGTCATTGATGTAGAGAACGTCGCTGATGACCAGCGGCTTCCAGGGTGACTCCGGGCCGAGACGAGCGGCCACCTCTTGGGCGAGCGGATAGGCCAGTGGACGATCGGCAGCCTCGCCCCGCAGCGATGCTCCCGTGACGATCAGGAGGAGATGGTTCGGGTCAGTCTGCGGCATGGCTTGCAGTATACCTCACGGGCTGGGTGGAACGTACGTGCCCTGTCCCGGCAGGCTCCGGTGTCATTCATATCTGCCTGTAGCAGCCGGACTCCGAGTCAGCCGTCGACCGGTTGCCCGGACACGAGGGTCGAGAAGCCCGCGGTCAGATTTTCGCATTGGCTCTCAGCCGCTGCAGGGCCTGAAGATGCATGTCGGGAATCAGTCCGTGTTTGTCCGGCGGCACGTCGAGAAGCAGGTTGACGCCGCGATCAAGGCAGTTTTGAAGAATATCCAGCAAGGCGTCGTCTGATCTCGGTCTGTCATCCGGCGTGAAGAACCAGTCCTTGCCGATCGGGTCGCAGACCTCGCCGGGCATGTAATAGCGACGGTCTTCGATGGTGCGCCATGTCTCGTGGCCTTTGCCGGGCGGCAGCCGCCGCTCGATGGCGATGATGTCGGAAGGCCAGGCGTAATCCACCGGGTAGCTTTCCCCGCTGCTGATACCGCTGTTCATCATGATGACCGTCTGCGGCTGGAGACGGGCGATGTGGTTGTACAGGTACTCGCGGTATCCCCGGCCGAGGACGCCGGGAATGTCAATCCAGGTCTCGGCGATCGGCCCGTACTGGGTCAGCAGCTCGGTGATCTGCATCGTCTGGAAGCCCTGATAGACCGAGGTGGTGTATGCCGGCAGGGGGGCGGAGGGTTGCGTCGAGGTCCTCCGCTCCATCTCGGCGAACTTGTTCATGCCGAATTCCCAGAGGGTATTCGGGTCCGATGGGGTGCGGCTGCCGAAGCGGTTGTGATTGTCCCACGAACAGTAGTAAAAGCCGGGCAGCACGCCGCGTTTCTCGCAAACTTTGACGAACTGCTCGACGACGTCGGTCTTGTTGCCGCTGTTGGCCACCGAATAGCTGGTGTGCTTGCTCGGCCAGAGGCAGTGGCCGGCGACGTGCTTGGTCGTGAGCACTGCATATTTCATCCCCGCGTCGCGGGCGACCGAGATCCACTGGTCGACGTCGAGCTTGTCCGGTGCGTAGGTCGACGCAGGGGCTTTGCCGTCGGGCAGCTCGTTCTGCACGTACGT
Organism: Phycisphaerae bacterium; assembly: GCA_030372985.1. GTDB lineage: Bacteria > Planctomycetota > Phycisphaerae > UBA1845 > PWPN01 > JAUCQB01. The sequence continues at coordinate 8,052 of JAUCQB010000014.1, read as the reverse complement.
GCTCATCCCAAAGTGGATGAACATGCCGTAGCGGAGCGACTCCCATTGCCGCAGTTGCTCGATCGACAGACGCTGATCGCCCTGCGCGGGGTCCCTGCCGCCGGTCCGAGCCTGTGCTGCCAGGCGCGCGGAGCCCGCCGCGACCGCGCAGACGGCCGTGGTCGAATGGCCCGCGTATTGGATGAAGCGACGCCGGTTGATTGTCTTGGTGCTCATGGTGTCCTCAATTCATTGGGCGGCATGGGCCCGGCCAATGGCCTGCAATCCGCATTCTGCGGTTTGCCACTGGGAATCTGACATCCGGCATTTCAGATCTGGGATTTCAGATTTGAAATCCGCAGTCCGAATCCTGTCTCCTCTTTTGCTGCCACCCATTCGATCATCGTCCCCATTTCTCCACGCATGCGATCATCATTCCCGCCTCGAAAACCATTCGATCATCGTTCCTGTTTCGCCACCCATTCGATGATCGAGATCACGGCGTTTCCCTTCCCGGCCCGGTTGGTCGCCTTGATCATCAGCTTGCCTTCGGTGGTCATGTCGCCGGTGACTCTGGCCTCGACCCAGCGGCCTTCCTGGAACTTGTCGAAGGTACCCATACTCTTGTCGCCGATGAAGACCTCCTGCTTGCGGCCGCCGTCGAAGTTGTCCGGATCGATGATAAAGAGCCGGAGCGTGCCCTCGGCCTTTTTCGGGACGGTCAACTCAATCTGCACCTCGTTGTTGTCCGCTCGGCAGTGGAAGACGGGCGGCGGTCAGCCGGCCCAGTCGTAGCCCTGCTTGATGGTGGTGCCAAAGCCGGGCTCGGTAAACAGGATCTCCCTTTCAGGGTGTCCGCAGGCCACGTACAGCGTGACGCCCCGGGATCGCAGATTCTCGGCGGACGGCAGCGGCGGGGGTTCCTCCGGCCAGAACATTCTCTCGGGGGCCGGGGCCCGCTCCGTGACCGGGATCATCGGCGGGAATGGCAGATGCGGTTCAGTCTGGTACCAGTAGCAGGTGCTGGAAAACTGTAGCTGGGTGCCCGGCTTGCTGAACTCGCGGCGGAACATCGCATCTTCATTGGCCCCGTAGCCGATGTCCACGGCCAGGGACTTGCTGAAAGCAATCGAGTCGTTCAGGAAGAAGCGATAGGCCGCCGCCCCTTTCATCAACGGCCAGTAGCCGAGCGTCGGATAGATGTTCTCGACTTCGGGGAAGCCCCAACTGAAGCCGAACGAGTCTTCGATGCCCTGGAACTCCACCGATGCCGTTTCCTCGCCGTCGATGTAGAACTTCTCGTTCATATCCACCGGGTAGCCGGGCGACCCCGGCCGCCGGACCGTGACGTTCCATCCGATAAACTCGCCGCGGCCCTCGGCTCGCAGTGCCGGGTACTCTTCCTTCCCGGTGAGGACCGCTTTCTGGTTCCACCATGCGTGGAAGTAGGGTGCTTGCGGCGGCACGGGCGTCGATCGCCACATGACGTAGCTGTAGCAGGGCATCATCGCCCACAGCTTCTCGCCGGGCGGCTCGGGGCCTTCGTAGATCAGCATGATCTTGGCCGACTTGCGGAAGGGCATCTGGAAATACGCGTTCCAGCCGCGTTTCTTGTTGGTCAGGGCGGTGCTGACGACCTCGCGGAGGCCGGCCGGATCGCAGAAGAAGTCCACCATCGGGCAGTCGACGCTTGGCTCCTTCTCGTCGTCCCACCAGATTCGCAGCAGGAGGTCGCGGTTCAGGTGATATTCCTTCGGTGCGGCGATTGCCCGGTGGGGATAGGCAAAATGGATCATGGTGATCATACCGGGGCCCTGCATCTCGGCGACGACCACCTCCCGGTTGTTGTGAAATCGTCGCTCCGGCGGCGTCTCGATCCACAGGGCGTTTTCCGTCCGAACACGGGCCTCGCGCCGGACAGCGGGGGCGGCATCTGTTGCCGGCGGCTGTTGGCATCCGAAGAGGAGAGATCCGGCCGCGCAACCAGTCAGCCATGCCAAATGGTGAGCCCATCTCATGGTGGTGCCTCCGTATGTGGGTCTTGTCCTTGAACGACCAGGGCACTCCGGCTCTTGGCCACGTCTCCAAAGGCAGAGTGCGGACTTGAGAGGCCGAATTCTAGCCGTGCGTTGCCCCGGTTGTCCAGCCAGCAGATTACTGCGAGACATCATCTCCGGCTGGAACCTCGGGTTCAGAATGGTTATCCTCCGTGTTCTGGTTCGGGCAATTCGAAAGGAGTTGACTCATGGCTGATCAACCAACGATGACTCCTCAGATGCAGACTTCGTACAACACGTCGCCCAGCGTGGGGATGGCCGTCGCCGCGCTGGTGTGCGGCATTTTGGGCTTTTGCTTCCCGCCCCTGGGGCTGGTAGGGCTGATTCTGGGCATCATCGCGGTGATCAGGGCGAGCAGCGATCCCGTTCGTCACGGTGGCAAGGGGATGGCCATCGGCGGCATCTGTACAGGCGGCTTTTCGCTGGTTTTCATGGGGCCGCTGATGGTGGCGATTCTGTTGCCGTCTTTTGCCCGGGCTCGCGAGTTGGCCAGACGCACCGCTTGCCAGGCGAACATGCGGCCTCTGAGCATGGCCTTCGTGAACTACGCCGTCGAAAACAACGGCGATTTTCCGGACGACCCCGCCAAGGCGCTGGCACGTGCCGGCATATCAGCCAAGAACCTGGAATGTCCGAGCAGCGGAGGACAGTCCAACTACCGCTATGTTCCCGGGTGGTCCACAAAAGACGGGGCGAACAAGCCGCTGGTTTACGAACCGATCGCGAACCATGGCGATGAGGGGGTTCACGTGTTGTTCCTCGATGGTCATACCGAGTGGGTGGAGAAGACTCGCTGGGCCAAGGTGGTGGAGCCTTACGAGGACACGTCCGTTCCCATCTCACCGCCGTGACGACGAGCGGCTTGGTCCTGACTTCCCGGCGTGGAGATGCGCGTGATGACCGTCGCTGGAGCCAAGCGTTCCGATCGCCTGTTGAAAGTGTTGTCGGGCTATCAGCACGTTCTTGTGCTGACGCACGATAACCCTGACCCGGATGCAATTGCCTCCGGCTGGGCGATTGTCGCGATGGTCCGCGAGAAGACGAGTCTGCCCGTCCGATTTGTTGCCGGGGGTGCTATCTTCAGGGCCGAGAACCGGCGAATGGTCGAGTTGCTCGAACCCCCGCTTGAACTCGTGGATCAGATCGAGGTGCCCGAGGGCACGGCCACTGTCCTGGTCGACGCCAGTCCTCAGGCGGTGAATCATCTGCTCGGCGACGCTAGCCTCCCCACGGCGGTGATCGATCACCATCAACACGAGGGCCGACGGCCGCGCGTGCCATTCTGCGACATCAGGCCCAAAGTCGTCGCCTCGGCCACCATCGCGGCGCACTACCTGCGGGAACAGCATATGGATCCCGGGCCTGCGTTGGCGACCGCTCTGACCTATGCCATCCGGACCGATGCCACGGGCTTGCGGGGTTTTTCGGCCGCCGATCATCGGGCCATGCGATGGCTGAGTCTGCGCGCCGACCATCAGAAACTCACCGATATCGAGAACGCTCCGTTGCAGCCCGACTACTACGCCGATCTTCTGCTGGCCATGCAGAACACCTTTGTCTACGACGATGCGGCACTGTGTTTCCTGCCGCGGGCCGGCGGCTCGGAGATCATCGCCGAAGTGGCCGACCTGCTGATTCGACACCGCGACCTGACCCGCGTGATGGTGGGCGGCGTGGTCGGCGGCGATCTGCTGGTTTCGGTTCGGGCCAAGGCGGGTTCGGGCGACGCCAGTGATCTGGTCGCCAAGTCTCTCAAGGGGCTCGGGCATGGCGGGGGGCATCGCCAACGGGCCGGTGGCAAGGTCTCGAACATCGCCCGCGGCGAGCGCGTCAGCGAGGACCTTCAGAGTGAGCTGCGGAACCGCTGGCTGGGCGTCTGCGGCGTCGATGCGCAACGGGGCAGCCGACTCGTGCCCAAGAGGGAGATCCTGGAGAACCTGTAGGGTCGCGAGAATGGCCAATGACCAAGGCCCAATGACCAGTCAAATCCGAATGATCAAATCGAGTGGTCAGTTCTTAGTTGTCAGTCTTCAGTCTTTGTGGTCGGCGCAGACCTGACTGAGCACTGACAACTGATTACTGACTACTTCCGCGGATTTCCTTCGCCATTCGGATCTCGTCCGCCGGGTTTGCTCACCGGGCCAGCAGCATCCCCGAGTGCGGCGGCAGTGTGACGCACTCGACGGCCGTTCCGAGGGGTTCCACACCGGCTCGGTCGGCCTCGGCCAGAACGCTCCACTTGCCTGGGGGAAGGCGGAATTCGACCGCCTCATGGTGGCCGTTGAGCAGGAGCAGCATTTCATCCGCCGACTCGCCGTCCAGGCCGCTGCCGTCGAGGTGACAGACGATGCATTTCGGATGGGGCGAGTCATCAAAGCTGACACGACGTTCGATCTCCTGGCGGGTTCGCAGCCGCAGGATGGGGTGCTGCTTGCGTATGGCGATCATGCCGCGGTGATATGCCCAGACGTCCGCATACGTCTTCTTCAGCGACCAGTCGATCCGGTTGATTTCATCGGGGAGGTTGTAGCTGTTGTGTGAACCCCGCTTGCTTCGGCAGAACTCCTGTCCGCTGTGCATCAAGGCGATGCCCCGAGAGCAGAACAGAATCAGGGCGGCAAGCCGCATCATGCGCCGGCGGGTCTCCTCGGTTTCGTGGGGAACGCTCAGGGCCAGCTTGTCCCATGCGGTCAGATTGTCGTGGCATTCGAAGTAGTTGACCGTCTCGGCCGGGTTCATGGTGTTCACATGGATCGAGCCTTCGAGGCCGTGACGGAGATCCTCCACGTGGTCGCCGGTCTGGATGAATCCGGGCCTGGCGCCGTTGACGTCGCCCTTGATCGCGTTGCGGATGCAGTCGTTGAAGGCTCCGATGCCTGTGTTCTGAAGGCGCCATCGGTCGGTCAACGGTCGAAGCGGCGTGGGAGCTGCGGCCCAGGGCTCTCCATAGATCAGGATCCCCGGCCTGATGGCCTCCAGCTCGGCCTTGATCCGCAGCATTGTCTTGCAGTCGATCAGGCCCATCAGGTCGAACCGGAAGCCGTCCACGCGGTATTCGCGAACCCAGTACTTCAGCGAATCGAGCAGGAACCGGCGGGCCATCGGGCTTTCACTGCGGAACTCGTTGCCGCAGCCTGAACCGTTGGCAAATCGCCCGTGGCAGGTCATGCGGTAGTAGTAGTCCGGCACCAGCCGCTCGAAACTCGCACACGGCGACGTGTGGTTGTAGACGACATCGAGGATCACGCCGATTCCTCGCTCGTGGAAAGCCTGGATGGCGCGTTTGAGCTCGATGATGCGTGCGGGCCCCTCGCGCGATGTGGCGTACCAGCCGTCGGGGGAGTTGAAATGAGACGGCATGTAGCCCCAATCGTACGGGTCGTCATCCGTCTCGTCATTGTCGAAATCGGCAACGGGCATGAGCTGCACGTGCGTGACGCCGAGTTCGCAGAGGTGGTCGAGCCCCGTGCACACACTCGGATCGCCCGGCAGATGGGTGCCGGATTCCGTCAGGCCCAGGTATTTGCCCTTGTGACACACGCCCGAATCGGCGGCGATGGTGAAATCGCGGACGTGCATTTCGTAGATGATCGCGTCGGTGGGATGAGCCAACTGCGGGAACTGATGGTTGCGAAAGCCGGGCGGGTCGGTTTCCAGGAGGTCCACGATGAGCGACCGCGAGCTGCGGCCCTGTGTGCAGGTGGCGTAGATATCGATGATTTCCCGGGCAGGGTCACAGCCCGGGCCTGCCAACACGTAAGCGTAGTACTTGCCCTCAAGATGGCCCGGAACGGTCACTTCCCACACACCCGAGGAGAGAAGCCGCATGTCATGCAGGGACCGGTCGTGATCGCCCTCCGGAGAATCGGCAACGACTACCTGCACCTCCGCAGCTGTCGGGGCGAAGACACGGAAGGTCGTGGCCTCGGGCATCCAGGAGGCCCCAAGAACACTGCTCGGGTCATAGAAGAGTGCGGGGTCCTGCAGCAACCCACCCATGCGAAGCGGCGTCTGGCCGAAGCCGTCGGCCTGAATGATCCAGGAGCGTCCGCGGAAGTCGACGGGGCGTTCGGTTTCAAGGAGGTAGCGGGAGGACTTGCCGCGGAGCGGTCGGCGAGCCTGTGTCGAACGAATGCCGATGATCCGGCCGTCGTCGCGGAGGAGCTGGAAGCGATCTGGCCGACACTCCGCGACCGGCGTCCTTCGCCGAAACCGCAGGCCGATCAGGCATTCGGCCTCAAGCGTCGCCAGCACCATCTCCGGATGCATTCGTTTGGTCCTCGGCAGGCGTGCCGCGAGCCCCAAGACAAGAGCTCAGGGTGCCCTGGGGGCCGCCTTGTTCTCTTGCCGCTGCCGCACCTCCCAGACGGTCTCGCGCCGCTGTTGGAAAGCGGCCGATCGATGGTAGAATGCGGCTCGGCGGGCTGCGTGCGATCCTGACGGTGACTTTTGTCGGCCCGACCGATCAGCGTGCGTTCGATCGCGTGTGTCCCGGTGACATGATATGCCTTCGGCGAGGGAAGACCAACTTGTCCCCATCGAGCAGGCGGAGCTGCTGGCCCGCCTGCGATGGTTTATTCAGCTTCGATGGGTGTTCGGTGCGGCCACTCTGGCTGCCGCCCTGTTGATGATCGAGATGCCCCTTGGACGGGTCCACGCCCGCATGCTCGCGGGCATCGGCATAGCGATCCTGGGCTACAACTGGCTGTTCTGGTTCCTCGAAGGGTGGCTCAGCCACCATCGGCCCGAAGCCCACGCCCGGTATGCTGACGTCGCAGCGTCCGCCCAGATCATCCTGGACCTGGTTGCCCTGACCTTCGTCCTTCACGCCAGCGGCGGGGCGGGAAATCCGTTCTGCCTTTTCTACGTTTTCCACATGGTGATCGCCACGCTGTTGCTGCGGATGCGAGACGTCTTCATGCTGGCGGGTCTGGCGATCGTTCTGTTCACGTCGCTGGTGCTGCTGGAGATGTACGGCTGGCTGCCGCATCACAGTCTGTTCGGACTGGAGGAGGTGCACAAGAGCCCGAGGTATGTTGCGATCACTCTTGTCGCGTTTGCCAGTGCGATGTTGACGGCCGTGTACATCGGCACGTCGATTGCCCGGCGGCTTCGCGAGCGGGAGCACGAGATTCTGAGGCTGGAGCGGCAACTCGCGGATTATACGCGGGAGCTTGAACGCACCAACCAGGAACTGGTTAAGGCCGATGAGGAAAAGACGCAGTATTTCCGAAAGGTCTCGCACGACCTCAAGTCGCCGCTGGCCGCGCAGCAGAGCCTGCTTCGGGCGCTGCTCATCCAGATCAGGGAATCGGATGCCCAGTCGGCCGCCCATGTTGAGAGGGCAATTGCGCGGGGCGACCAATTGCTTGCCCTGCTGAACGACCTGTTGCTGCTGTCACAGGCCAAAGACGTCGTGCGGGGTCCGCGGCATGAGTGGATCGATCCGGGCGATCGACTGCGGGCCGTGATCGACGCCCAGGCACTGGCGGCGCGGGAGAAGGGTCTGGACTTCTTCGAGGAGATGGATACGCCTCTGCCGGCCATCTGTGCCGAATCCGGCACGCTTCTGACCCTGGCGGAGAACCTGATATCAAACGCGATCAAGTACACTCCCAAGGGCGGCCGGGTGACCTTCTCCCTGCTCAGCCGGGATGAGCATCTGATCATGGCGGTGAGAGATACGGGGATCGGCGTGGCGAAGGATGATCTGCCGAAGATCGGCCAGCAGTTCTTCCGCACGAGCCAGGCTCGCGAGTCGGGCTCGCCGGGTACCGGCCTGGGGCTGGCGATCGTGCGGTCGATGGTCGAGGCCATGCATGGTCGCTTCGATTTCCAGAGCGAATTGGGGGTCGGTACGACGGTGACCGTTGCGTTGCCGCTGGCTCACCCGGAGATGCTCAGGGAGGTCGAGCCGTTTTGTCGTCTTGAGGATCGTCGCGATTGAGTGCATGTGTGAGAACCGCCGCGAGTTTTCGGTAGGGGAGCGTCGAGGGGGGCGGGGCGGCGCCGGGCC
>JAUCQB010000013.1 GCA_030372985.1 Phycisphaerae bacterium | reverse complement strand
GGTACGGCTACCACAATCGGCAGCCCCAGCACTACGACAGCACCCGCTACCACGGGGTGAACCTGCACAACGTCTGGTACCGGGGCACGGTCGAGTTCCGCTGGTTCGAGGGGACGCTCCACGCGGGAAAGGTGAAAGCCTACATCCAACTGGTCCTGGCCGTGGCGGCCAAGGCGCTGAACGGACGGGCGGCATCGAGCCGCAAGAGGTCCTTCGATCCGCAGAGCGCCCGGTACGACTTCCGGGTCTTCCTGCTCCACCTGGGGCTCATCGGCGACGAGTTCAAGACCGCGCGCAAACATCTGATCGCCGCCCTGCCAGGGGACTCGGCCTTCAAACGGGGCAGAGTGAAACCAGACGAACAACCCGCCGACAAAGCGGAACCCCTCACGGAGGCCGGGCCCGACAATCCGGCAGGACAGCCGGATTGGACGCGCCAAGGGCGCGCCCGAAGGGCGAGGGCCATGGATGGCCCGAGTCAAACCCGGCCTCCGGCGTTTTCGGGGGACGAGACCGGCGGGACGCAAGGAGGTGCGTCATGAGAGTGCTGATTCGAAACACCGCCCTCGACGGGCGGCCGCTGGAAGGCGACGGTGAGGTCTTCAGCGGGGCGACGGTGACCGAAGTGGTCCTGGCCATGAAAGGAGCCACGCTCTTTTCCGACCAGCGGGACCTCGAGGACTACATCGACATGGTCCTGCGCAACGCCAAGATGCTGTCCGGTGTTGAGCTGGCGGTCCGGGGCGACACGGCAGAGGGAAAAGCCGCATCCTTTTTAGATGCATTGATCAAACACGGCCTTGCCGAGGTGCAGGACGACAAACCCGCGCGGATACCGATTCCCGCCCTGGTCTGGCAGGGCATCGACGCGGTCCGGCTCTCGGGGCTGACCAACATGCTCGACCGACCGGTCGTCGCCCGGCTGGCCGGAGAGCTCGGCTGGCCCGACGCTGCGCGCTGGATCGAGGAGCACCCGAAGGAGTATGCCGAGGGCGTCTTCCGCGGGTTCATCGTCGATCCGCAGGGAGGGAAATCCTGATGTGCGGGCTCGCGGGAGTCATCTTCGGAAATAAGCGGCGACGCGCCGAGGAGCGGGAGTATCTCGCCTGGCTCTTTACCCGCCTGCTTGTATTGAGCGAGGAGCGCGGACCACACGCCACCGGCGCGGCATGGCTCGACACCGACGGCGGACACCGGCTCTTCAAGCGCCCGGTGACGGCCGAGCGGTTCGTGATGGACAAAGCCTTCGCCGAACTCCTGGCTGGCATAAACAACCGCGCCACGCTTCTGCTCGGCCATACCCGGTGGCGCACCCGAGGGGACGAACGGGTCAACAGCAACAACCACCCAATCCGCGCCGGGGAGGTGATCGGCACCCACAACGGCACCATCTACAACGCCAATTACCTTTTCCGCCGCTGGAAGCTGCGACGCTTCGCCGAGGTGGACAGCGAGATTCTGTTCCGCCTGGCCGCAAACGCCGCGCGGGACGGTGCCATGGATATCGAGCGGTTTAAGGCGCGCCTCCGGCGCTGCCGCGGGCAGATAACCGCCATCATCGCCTGCCGGGCCGATCCGGAAACCGTCATCGTGCTCAAG
>JAUCQB010000012.1 GCA_030372985.1 Phycisphaerae bacterium | reverse complement strand
CCTCCTGGGTTCGGGTCCTCGAACGAACCTTCTTCTTACCACCGGAGCGCCGTGGGCGCCCTTACTGCTTCCGGCCCGGTTTGTCCGGAGATCTCCCGCTAACTACACGTGATGGGAATTAGAACGGCCTTGATGCTCGTGCCGAAGCCCGGCACGACAAACTCCAGGCCGCCGCGGAGGCTGTCCGTCGCCATGCGCGTAGGGGCGAACGCCGTCGTCGCCCAGTCTGGATGTCGCCACAGCTCCTCTGGCTGCCCACCCGCCCCGTTCTGTTCGGAATAGCCAACAACAGAAGCCGTCACCCAACCGTCCCAGGTCCGGTCAACGACGACTATCTGGCCTTCGACTTCCTTCAAGACGAAATCATCGAAGCGGCCAAGACTGTCGGACCACAGATGAATCACCAGGTCCTGCGATGACATCGCCAAAGCCGGATCGCTTCGTACGATCCAGTACTCCGAGCCGAAGATCTGCAGCACCAGCGGGTAGCTGCTGCCATTCAGCGACCGCGAGCCATACAGGGTGGTATCTCGCGTCAAGTGCTCCGGCCCCATCGTAATCTCGGGGGGGATGGCCACCACGTCGTCCCCAGCGATTCCATTCGCGTTCTGCCACGCATTCAGCTGGGCACCCGGCGTGAATCCGTAGCGCGACGGATAGCCGTACTGTCCGTGATCCAAGTTCGGATTGTTCACGTAGGTGGCTGCACGCCAGTAGTGATGCAGCAATGCCAGCCGGCTCGTGTCGGATTGCGGCACCCCGGGTGGGTCGAGGAGCCACGCACAATCAGCGCATGTGGAATCGCGCAGCAGGTCCCTGAGACTCCCAAGTCCGGGGGGTGGGTCGAGGAGCGAGATCCACTGATGCGCGAGGTCGTCCTCCATGCCGGTCGGAGTTCGAGAGGTGTCCACCCCCGGGAAGTTGTACACCAGATACGCCGCGAACCCGCTGCGCGCAACGTAGTTCTTGCCGTAGCCACGAAGCGTCCCGGCCGGCTGTGTGCTGTGGCCAAGCAGAGACCACGTGTAGGCCATGTCGCTGGCATCCGTCTCGTCATAGGAGCCGACCAGCGCTTCGCCGATCGCCGCGAACTGCTCGTCCAACGCGCTTGCAGTAGCTGGTCCTCCCGGCAGGCCGTGGGCGAACTCGTGAGCGAAACCCTCACTCTGGTATGAACTTGGTGAGGCCCAGCCGGCGCCTACCGTGTCGATCCGCGCCAACCACCCCGGCAGCTTCATCGCCAGGGAGTTCGCGTGCTTGATACTGTGTCTGGAGCGGGAGGTGCTGGAATCCTCGTTGGGGCTGACCCACGGCGAGTAGTAGCCCCCCTTGGCAGTGGGTACGCCCCATACGGCCCGTGTGCTATCAGAGAGGTAGACGTCCACATGGCACCGATCGGTGGGCTTGGACCACGGCGCGCCCTCTGGCGCCCCCGCGCTGTCCTTGAGTTGGAACATGAACAGGGTCCCGCTCGTCGAGTCACCGAAGACGACCGATGTGGTGTCCCAAGACCCGCGAGAGTACGCCCGTGGCCACTGGCCCGCTCTGCGACAGTAGTTGTAGAGCAGCTCGAAGCGAGACATGTCGTAGCCGAGCGCGTTGTTCCCAGCGTATCGGTCTATCAGTGTTCCCGCATACACGTCGAGCGTCGTCATTACATCCCCTGGCAGCTCCGCATCGTAGGCTGAATCCCAGAGCAGCTCGAGGTCGCGGTACCTCAGGGTCGCATAGGGAAGATCCCCGAACCGGTACGGCACGAAGCGCGTGGAATCTGCTGCCGCAATCGCCTCGGTGGAGTCAGGAGACGCGCACTGAAACACACCCGCGTGTGCCGTCCCGCCGGCAGCGAGACCGAGAACCAGGCATCCAGTCAGGAACCACCAGCGACCCGATGACATGTCGTGATTCCTCCCTCTTGAACCATTGCTCCCCTGAAACCGGTTTGCAGCGACCTGCTTCTCCAGGCCGCTGCGTTTGCATGGTGCGGTGCCTGGCTCGGGAGGCGAAGAGGTGTGGTGGAGTAGGCGGGGACGTGGTTCGCGGCCGAGCGCGCCGGTGCGTCGCTGGCAGAATAGATATCAGTTGCACGGGGGAGGGGGGGCAAGCATAGAGTCAACATACCCCGTGGAGGTGACATGTCACCCATTGTGGAAACCCCGAGGGCGACCCGATGCCGGCAGGCCGGCAGGACCCCGTCGGGCGCGGGCGCTTCGGTCGTGGCCCCCGGGGAGCGGTGGCGGGCCATGGTGGGTGGGCCGTTCGCATGGTTGGGCCGCCTCGCGCTCGCGGTTCTCTGGTTGTCCTGCCATCTTGTTGCTGGCTCGGCCTTAGCCCTGCCGGCGGGGCGTTACTGGGTCCCCACGGACACGACGCAGGTTCCAGGGCACACCCGACTGTTGCCGACTCGTATGGATCTCGATTCTCTGGGGCGTCCGATGCTGTATGCCGCGGCCATTGGAGGCATCGGGAACGACCACACGGCGTTGAGCTGGCGGGACAGCACCTGGGTACAACGCTGGAGCCTGGGCTACGACATCACGTTCTCGCGACTCGTGGACGCACCGGCGGGAGGACATCCGCTGATCTGGCAGGCGCTCGGGCCCGAGGGCTACTCCGTGGCCAGCCCCCAGCTCCTGGACGGCTACCTCGTGATGTCCGAGGACCTGGGGGACACCTACGTCACCCCCGACACTGTCGCTCCGGTGGACCCTTACAGCTTCATCTATGCGGGAGCAGTGTCGCCAACGTGGCGTTGGGCGGTCAAGGCTGACTGGAGCCTCGGCGTGAGGCTGTTCAGCTCGCGAGACCGCGGTCCGTGGCAGGAGTACCGCGTGGACAGCAGCGGAAGGAACTCGGAGTTCAGGAGCGTCGCCATCCAGACCCTGAACGACAGTTCAGCGTTGGTGGGTTGGACGCGGGATGGCTCGTACCGCCTGCAGTGGGGGGTGTTGAGTGGCGACACGTGGGAGAGGAAGCCCATGCCTTGGTTCGCGACCGGAATGCGCAATTCTGGTCTAGCGATGCGGCATGCGGAGGATGGTGGGTTCTGGGTGGGGTGGGCGGAGAGCGATCCCCATGTCGTGATGTCGCGGCTGAAGGATGGGGTCTGGGCGCCCACAGAGAGCCTGGACTGCGCCTATCGCTTGCCGGACCACTGGTACAGCATCGGGGTGGACCTGAGCCGCGATACGCTGCGGTATCCGGTGGTGTCGTGGTTGGCGTCCCAGGGGGGGTTCTGCACGTTCTGCCTGAGCGTGCCGTCGGACTCGGGGGAGTACCCGGTGGCCGAGAACCTGGAGGGCACGGATTGGATCGGGCTGGCTGTGGTGGTTCGGGATGCTAACGAGGACGTGTGGGTGGCGTGGTGGAATGACGCGTTGGAGGGGATGTTCTGGACGCACAGCGCGGTGCGGGCGACGGCGATCAACCTGCGGGTGGAGCGGAACCGGCACACCCCGGGACGACACGAGGCGTGGGGCCGGCGGCGGGTCTTGCGCTGGGAGCTAAGCGAGCCGGCACCCGGCTCGTACTGGACGGTGGAGCGGGCGGTATGGGGCGGGTCCTTCGCAATGGTGGCACGGCTGCGGGCGGGGCCGGAGGCCACGATGAGCTGGGAGGACCACGAGCCACTGCGTGGCCAGGTGCACTACCGACTGCGGCGCGAGAGCGTGGACCGGCGCTACGAGTGGCTAAGCGGAGAGGTCTCGTGGCCGCCCAAGGCCGGAGGGAAATTCCGGGCGTGGCCGCCACGCGCACCGGTGACGGGGCCGCTTGAGGTCGCGGTGGAGGGGGCGGCGGCGGGTCCGCTGCGACTGCGACTCTACGACGTCCAAGGGCGACTGGTGGGCCGGCAGGAGGTCACCGCCTCGGGCCAGGGGCGCGACGACGTGCGGATGGACGCGGCAGCACTGCACGGGCCACTGTCGAGCGGCATCTACTTCCTGACGATGACGGACGCCGCCGGGGCCGAATCGGAGACCGCGAGGATCGTGGTCCTCCGGTAGGGCCGCGAACCGCGGTCGGGAGCGCGCTCCTGCCCCTGCGCGTCTTCGTGCGCTGATCAGGGCACGGCGGCGAGGCGCGCCGGGGGCGGGCCCAGCTCGAGCCAGATCAGCGTGAAGCCGTCCGCCGTGCGCCACGCGCGCACGCGGCGCACG
>JAUCQB010000011.1 GCA_030372985.1 Phycisphaerae bacterium | reverse complement strand
CGAGTCGGGCGAAATCGACTGCGTGGTGGTCTACAAAGTCGACAGACTCAGCCGATCCCTCCTGGACTTCGCCCGCATGATGGAAATCTTCGACAAGCACTCCGTGAGCTTCGTCTCGGTCACCCAGCAGTTCAACACGACCAGTTCCATGGGGCGGCTCACCCTAAACATCCTGCTTTCCTTCGCCCAGTTCGAGCGGGAGATCATCTCGGAACGTACGCGGGACAAGATGTCCGCCGCGCGCCGCAAGGGCAAGTGGGTCGGCGGAATGCCGGTCCTTGGGTACGACGTCGACCCGAAAGGCGGCAGGTTGATCGTCAACGAAGACGAGGCTGCGCAGGTCCGGGCGATGTACGAGATCTACCTGGAGCAAAAGGCCATGATTCCTGTCGTCCAGGAGATCGACCGCCGGGGTTGGCAGACCAAGCGGTGGACCACCAAGAAGGGTCAGGAGCGCGGCGGAAAGCCATTCACCAAAAACAGTCTTTTCCGGCTCCTGACCAACGTGATCTATGCCGGCAAGGTCGATTACAAGGGAACCATCTACAACGGCGAACACAACGGGATCGTTGACGTCGATCTTTGGCAGCGGGTGCAGGATGCTCTCCGGCGGAACGGCAGCACCGGAGGAAAAGAGGTGCGCAACAAATACGGAGCGCTGTTGAAGGGACTGCTCTACTGCGCTCCCTGCGGCACGGGGATGGTGCATACCTACACGGCCAAGGACAACGGCAAACGGTATCGCTACTACGTCTGCCTGAACGCGCAGCAACGAGGCTGGGCGTCCTGTCCGACCAAGTCGCTCAACGCGCACGAGATCGAGACTGCGGTGGTCGAACACATCCGAGGCATAGGCAGGAACGAGGAAATCATCGCAGCGACGGCTGCAAAGGTCCGGGAAGAGAGCGGCAAGCGCATGGCGGAACTGGAAACCGAACAACGCGGCCATGAGCGTGAACTCAAACGGCTGCACACCAGAGTCCAGAAGCTGGTGAGCGAGTCCTTCACCGCCGTCTCGAACGGAGGGGCGGCCATGGACCAGCTCGCCGACCTGCAGGATCAGATTCGAACCATAGAACAGCGGATGACCGCCATACGCGAAGAGGTCATCACGATCCAGAGAGAAACTGTTGATGAAGGCGACCTGGTCCGGGCGCTGGCGGTCTTCGACCCGGTTTGGGAGTCACTGTCTCCCCGAGAACAATCACGGATCGTCCGACTCCTCGTCGAGCGCGTCGGGTATGACGGGCGGGACGGCAGAGTGACCGTGACCTTCCGCTCACCGGGAGTCAAGGCGCTGTGCAGCGAGGCCGACATCCGCAGTCGGGAGGTGTCGGCATGAGGAATACCGCATCCGACGGAACCGGTCTGAGCCGGTTGGAGATATCCTTCAGTTTCAAACCAAAACACGGCCGGAAGAACGGCAACGATCTCCGGGACGAGGATCGTTGCATCGAGCCGGGGAATATACCCCGCGTATCGAAGCTGATGGCCTTGGCGATCCGCTACGACAGGCTGGTGAGCCGCGGTGAAGTGCGTGATTATGCAGATCTGGCGCGACTCGGTTACGTGACGCGGGCCAGAATCACCCAGATCATGAACCTGCTCAACCTGGCTCCTGACATCCAGGAGGCGATTCTCTTCCTGCCCCGGAC
>JAUCQB010000010.1 GCA_030372985.1 Phycisphaerae bacterium | reverse complement strand
CTGCGTCCACTGCGGTAAAACACCACCCCTTTGACTGCTGATAGCTGATCGCTGAATGCTTGCCCCGAGCTCTGTTGAGGGGCCCACAGCTCTCCGAAAACTAGCTACGTCCCCGTTTCGAGACTTGGGGCTCGAAAGAGCCAGGGGCCGGGAAGGGTTCCTCGCGGACCGTCCCGACGGCCTTGATCCTGATGGGTGACTGGTGCGTGCCCGACAGATGCACGACAACCATGCGAAACGAGAACCGGGACGCGTACGACGAGCAAAGCCAGCAACTTCGGCGGTTTCAGGCGGTCAATCTGACAAAGAAAGATCTGCCACGGGAGGTTTTTCGCTTGACAACACGGGGGCTAATGGGTGTCCCGTTATCTTAGCCGTCCCGATGTCTCTTCTATTGGAGCAGAAAAAGCATCCTGACCTTTTACGGTCTTGCCCCTTTCACGGGCCGTTTCCGATCCGGCTCCTCCAACAGGGGTTTCCACGAGTGCGTTGAAGGCGGCGGAACGGCCATCTGCTTGAGCAGATTAAAGGTGTTATAGCGATGCACCGCGGACGCGTATGCCTGGACAGTCAAGAGAATCGACAGAACCAGTAGTGAGACAGCCCACAAAGCTACCCTCGGGGAGGATCGCCAGCCATGGTGCCAGACTAGACAGATTCCGGTGGCAGACAGCAGGAAAGGCAACCAAGCGATGGGATTGGACAGAACCGCAGACAGAGGCGAAGGTGGCGCGCCACTTTCCAGCGGCGGAACATAGAACGCAGCCCCAATTAAAACGATGCTTGCCAAGCTGAGAATCACCAGAGCGGCAGAAACCGACTTGGTCGATCTTTGCACTCGTCCGTAAGGGAGGCACGGAGTGGTCTTGTGGTTCATGGCGTATTGTCCCTCACCGACTGAGTTTGAAGTTGGGCAATGGCGCACTCGACCAATCCGCCCACACTGTCAAGCCCGTCGCCCAGGCACTACGTCGGCGCAGCCGAGCGGAAAAGCACGGGGAGCTGCAGCTACACCGATCGACAAGGCTCTAGGTCCGTAGATGATCTTTCCGTCTGTTCTACGCAACGCAAGTGAGCAGAAAGAACCGCTTGATGCCCTTTCAGCTGACCTCTTCGCGGTGAGGGGCCTGCAACTCTCCCCAGCATAATCGCAACCGGAAAAGGGGACGCAGCTCTTTTTGGAACCGGAAAAGGGGACGCAGCTCTTTTTGGTGACTTCCATATACCACTATACTGCTCTTCAGCCGATGCCACGATGGGCCCGCGTTGGTCCTGGGGGCCTGATTGACCACGTCGTCAATCAGGCGAAGATCACAAAAGAGCTGGGGCCCCTTCTTGCTCGCAACGTCAACAAACATACACCACAACTTGTCGGCTGTCAAGCGTTTTGTGCCATTTTTTTGCGACCCACTTGGCATCATGCTTCTTTTTCGTACAACACCAGCCAGGACCAGAGGACTCAATGGGGAAATCCCCTAATGGATGACACGGGTGGCATCCATGAAACAGGCCCGTTTCCCGGGACGGTCGGTTTCACATCCCTTGATGTCGGCCGGATTCGCCGAAGAGCGGGTTGATGGGTTGACTCAGTCTGCACCGTGGCGTGGGTCGAGGCTGCGGTGGGTGTTCCCTGGAGTCGTTACCCGCCGTGATCGCGGCTCGCCCAACTCGAAAACGAGGTCGGGCACCCGCGCCGACCGCTCCTGGGCGAAGAAAGGGTGATATCTCTGTTTGATCAGGTTGTTTCCGCGGTTGCCTGCGGGGAGGCAGGCTGATTCCCGGCGCGGGCGGCGGTTCTTGCCCGCCGGCCTTCGGCCCTGAGAAGCGCGGTGCGCATGACTGACTGCCGCACGGTTTTCAATGATCCATCGTCCATCGGACGGTTGACGGCGGAAACTCGGCTGCGCGGCCGGTTCGCCCGTGACATCTCAGTATTCGCTAACTGGAGCAGATGCTGGCCCGCGCCGCCGCTGGGACGAGCGGATCGGTCCTACCCAACCCGGACAACTTCCGTGATTTCAGGCACTTGCTGCTTGATAGCCCTCTCCACGCCCATCTTGAGCGTCATCGCAGCCGAGGGACAACCGGAACAGGCGCCCTGAAGCCGGACATGGACGGCGTTGTTCGCGTCGACGTCGACCAGCTCGATATCGCCACCGTCTCCCTGGATGTAGGGCCGGATCTTTTCGATGACCGCCGCCACTCGGCTGCGGATGGAGCCTGCTGCTTCGCCGGTTGTGTCTGGCATAGTGTTGTGCCTCTTGTGAGTAACCACGGTTGTCCGACTACAAGTGTTCTAAGTATAGGCCCCTACAGGCCTCGGGACAAGCCGGTGGTGGGGCGGACCGGGCGGACAGAACCCCGCCAGAGCGAACGATTGACGGTCTTTGGCCCGACGGCTAACATCTCCGCTCTATTGCCTGGCGCGGCCCGGTTCTGCGTCGGGGACGTGATCCGAGCGCACCTTCTCGGAGGCGTGGCTGCGGTTGTGGCGCGCCCGCCCCTGGCGGGGTCATGGTTCGGGCGGGTCGGGCCGCAAGCGTGGGAGCAATGGTTTGAGCTACGACTGCGTTGTCTGTGTCAAGCAGGTCCCGGATACCGCCAACATCACCGGCGAGGCCATGAAGGCCGACGGAACGGTGAATCGTGCGGCCTTGCCTGCCATTTTTAACCCCGAGGATCTGCACGCCCTCGAGGCGGCTCTGCGGGTGCGGGAGATGCACGGCGGGACGGTCACGGCGATCACCATGGGGCCGCCGGCGGCCTGCGATGTGTTGCGGGATTGCCTCTACCGAGGGGCGGACCGCGCCATCCTGGTAACCGATCGCCGTGCCGCGGCCAGCGACACGCTCGCAACCAGCTACATTCTGTCGCGTGCGGTCAAAAGCGTCGGCAAGTTCGACATGGTGTTTTGCGGCCGGCAGGCCATCGACGGCGATACCGCCCAGGTTGGCCCGCAGATGGCCGAGAAACTGGGCATTCCGCAGGTGACGTACCTGGAGCAGATCGTGGAGCTGACCGGGCGGACGGTCCGGGCTCGCCGCAACGTCGGCAACGGCTGGGAGATTGTGGAATGCCGGATGCCGGTGTTGATGACCGTGATTGACACGGCCAACGAGCCGCGACCGGCGGCGGCCAAACGGGTGATGCTGTACAAGCGGGCCAGAGCCCAGGCCGAGATCGCCGCGGATGTCGCCCAGCAGATGCCGGGTGCCTCGGCCGATGAGCAGGCGAATGAGGTTGCCCGCCGGGTGGCCGATCTCCAGAGCCGCAAGCTGCTGATCGAACAATGGGGCCTGGAGGACATCGGGGCGGATCTGGCCTGGTGCGGCATGTCGGGCTCACCGACCAAGGTCCACCGCATCCAGTCGATTGTGCTCAAGAAAGAGGGTTATGCTGAGGTCCCGGCGACTTCGGAGGGAATCCGAGACATGGTTCACGAACTGATCGTGGACCGTACATTGGGGTAAAACGAGCTGTCAGCGATCGGCCGTCAGCGTCCTGTTCCGGCAGTTGCAGCTTCCAGGGCAGAACGGGGTTCTGATGGCCTGGACTGAGAGTTGAGCGGATATGATTGAACCGAATCGGAAAGGTGAAGTCTGGGTCTTCGCGGAGCAGGAAGACGGCAACCTCAGCGAGGTTTCGCTGGAGCTCTGCGGCAAGGCCCGCGAGATGGCCGACCGCCTGAAGGTCAGGATGGGCGCGGTGCTTCCGGGCCACGGAGTGCGCGACCTGTCCGGTCGCCTGATCGCACACGGCGTGGATCACGTCTACTGCGTTGACGATCCGCAACTGGAGCACTACCGGACGCTGCCCTATGCCCGCGTTGTCTGCGAACTGATCAGCAAGCACAGACCGCAAATCGTCCTGTACGGGGCCACGGCGCTGGGACGAGATCTGGCACCTCGCGTCGCCTCGGAAATGAAGGCCGGTCTGACCGCCGATTGCACCGACCTGGACATCGGCGATTACACCGATCCCAAGAGCAAGGAGACGTTCAAGGATCTCCTGCTGCAGATTCGACCGGCTTTTGGCGGGAACATCATCGCCACCATCGTCAATCCCCATCGCTGGCCGCAGATGGCAACCGTTCGCGAGGGGGTGATGCGTCTGGCCGACGGTAACCCGAAACGGACGGGCGACATCATCTCGGAAAAAGTCAGCCTTGATGGGGTCGCCGGGGCGGTGAAGATTGTCGAACGACACCGTGAGAAGCAGAAGATCAACCTCAAGGGCGCGAGAGTGATCGTGGCCGGCGGCGGCGGGGTCGGCAGCCGGGAGAATTTCCAGTTGATCTACGACCTGGCCGGGGCCCTGGGCGCGGCGGTGGGCGCATCTCGCGCCGCCGTGGACAGCGGCCTGGTCGGCAAGGAGCACCAGATCGGCCAGACGGGAACCACGGTGCGGCCGGCCCTCTACGTGGCTTGCGGGATCAGCGGGGCCATCCAGCACCGTGCGGGGATGGAAGAATCCGCCAAGATCATCGCCATCAACAAAGACCCCAACGCCCCGATTTTCTCCGTGGCCCACTACGGCGTCGTGGGCGACCTGAACAAAGTGATCCCGATGATGATCAAGGCGATCAAGGAACGAGCCCAATAAACATGGCGAATTTCTTCCTCGATAACGATGATCTTCAGTTCCTTTTCAACCACATCAACCTGGCGGAGATCGCTGCCGTCCAGGAGGACAACTTCACCCGTGACCGCGGCAACGGCTGCGAATATGCGCCGGCCGACGCGGCCGACGCGATCGACAACTACCGCCGCGTGCTGACCATCGTCGGCGAAATCGCCGGCGATCATATCGCGCCTCGGGCTGAGAAGGTCGACCACGAAGGAAACCGCCTGAATCCCGACGGCACCGTGACGCTGAATGAGAACGTGCGAGAAAACCTCAACCTTCTGGCCCAAGCCGATTTGATGGGTTTCACGCTGCCGCGCAGGTACGGCGGGCTGAACTGCCCCTGTCTGATCTACACCATGGCGATTGAGATCGTCAGCCGGGCCGACGCCTCGCTGATGAACATCTTCGGCCTTCAGGGCATCGCCGAGACGATCTACGCGTTTGCCGACGAGGAGATCCGCGACGCGTACCTGCCGCGGTTTGCCGGGGGCGAATTGACGGGGGCGATGGTATTGACCGAGCCGGATGCCGGCAGCGACCTGCAATCGGTGAGCCTGCGTGCGTACCAGGATGAGAACGGCCAGTGGCGGCTGGACGGGGTCAAGCGCTTCATCACCAACGGCTGCGGCGAGGTACTGCTGACGCTGGCCCGCAGTGAACCGGAGATCTCCGACGGCCGCGGCTTGAGCCTGTTCCTCGCCGAGCGCGGACCGCGGATTCGCGTCCGCCACCTGGAGGAGAAGCTGGGCATTCACGGCTCGCCGACCTGCGAGCTGGTTTTTCAGAACGCACCCGCCCGGCTGATCGGCGAGCGGCAGCGGGGGCTGATCACCTACGTGATGAGCCTGATGAACGGGGCTCGCGTGGGCATCGCCGGGCAGTCGCTGGGCATCGCCGAGGCCGCGTATCGCGTGGCCCGTGAATATGCCCACAGCCGCAAGCAGTTCGGCGTGCCGATCGAGCAACTGCCGGCGGTGGCGGAGATGGTTGCGGACATGAAGGTGCAGATCGAGGCCGCCCGGGCGCTGGTTTACGAAACCTGCCGGATCTGCGACTTCGAGAACAACAACATTCGCATCCTGGAATACTTCACGCCGAAGGATCCCGAGGAGCTCAGGCGCCGAAAGGCGGATGTCCGCACCTACAAGCGGCTCAACGGCATGCTCACGCCGATGAGCAAGTACTACGCGTCGGAGATGTGCATCAAGGTGGCCAATGATGCGCTGCAAGTACTCGGCGGCTCGGGCTACATGAAGGACTACCCGGTGGAGCGGTATCTCCGCGATGCCCGCATCACCACGATTTACGAGGGGACCAGCCAGCTTCAGATCGTGGCGGCGGTTCGCGGCGTGTGCTCTGGGGTGTTCGAGAAGCAGGCCGCTGAATATGAAAGCCGGCAATACGTCGACCCGATGCTCAACGAGTTGAAGGCCCGACTCGTCGAGGGCCGCGAGCTGGTACTCAAGGGTGTGGCGTTCGTGAAAACGCAGTCCAATGAGTATATGGATCTTTCCGGCCGCAGGCTGGTGGACAGCGCGATCGCGGTGCTGTGCGGCCACCTGCTGCTGCGCCAGGCGGAGAGCAATGAACGAAAGCGGCACCTTGCCAGGCGGTTTATCACGACCAGCCTGCCCACCGTCCGCCGCGACATCGAGCTGGTCTGCAGCGGCGACCGATCGGCCGTGGATGAATACCAGATCCTCGCCGGCCCGGTACCCGTCCAGAAGTGACCAGCCGCCGCCGATCGACTTTTTCAGGCATGAGGCCCGCGGGCAGCGTGAAGCGTGATGACCGCTAATCGGTAATCGTCACCGTCGAACCGGGCACCAGCACGGCGTAGACCACCTCGATGTCCTTGCTCGACAGCCGGACGCAACCCATGGATGCCTGAGTGCCAATGCTGCTGTCATCGATGGTCCCGTGGATGCCGTAGCCGCTCTGCCCCAAGGCTCGTCCATCGATGCCCTCCAGCGCGATCCAGTATTCGCCGAGCGGGTTCTGGGGGTCATTGGCCGCGATCCGCTGACCGGTCCGCGGATTGGTCCACGTGGGATTCGTCAGACGATCGGAGACCACCCACTTGCCGGTTGGGGTGCTGTTGTCGGCACCCAGGGCCACCTTGTAGGTGCGCACGTAGACATTCTGGAGATAAAGATGCATCTCGAAGGTGCTCTTGATCACGGTGGCGTGGAAGGGACCGTTCACCACCTTGAGTCGGCGGCCGGCGCGAATGACGTTCTTGTTCATGCCGCCGTTGACCTGGCTGATCAGCTCCTCGGTAACCTTGTACTGCCGCCCGATTCTCTGCGTCGTGTCTCCCTGCTGCACCACATAGTCCTCCGCCAGGGTCTCACCCGGCAGCAGATCGAGTGAGAAGATGGTCTTTTCCGCGACCTGGTTCAGAATCTCGCGAATCTGAGCCTGTCGCTCGGCGGGGATGGCGGCGTGCAGAACGCGGTTCAAGGCATCGCGAGCCTTCAGCAGGTCACCGGCCTGCCAGGCCTGCATGCCCTCCTGGTAGACGGTCTCGACCTGATCGGGAGCCGGCACCGCCACGGGCTCCATCACAAACGGCTCAACCGTCACTCCAAAGGGACGACTGGCGGTCGGTTGAGAGGTCGGTTGCGATTCGGCCGCGCCGCCGGGCGGTTCCTCCAAGGGCGGAGTCAGCACAACACCGCCCGGAGGTTGCATCTGGCTGCCCGCCGGGGCGGTGGCGGTGGCCTCCGGTGCCGGAGCCGCCGGTTTTTTGTAGTACTTGACGTACGCGTAGTAACCGCCACCGGCGATCAGAAGCAGAATGATGAACCGGGACAGAAAACGAGACTTGCGACGACGCCTTCGTCCGTAAGCCACTGCAGATACTCCTGACCGCAACTGCGGATCGGCAAACGTTCATACAGCTTACGACCGCCGCAGCCTACTTCCGAAAGACCCGGACAGCCGCGTCGGTCACCAACATGTCGACCGTTGCATCGTGCTCGCTCATCGGCACGCGTTCCACCACCTGGACTTCGAGAGCCAGACCGCAAGAGGTTCCTTTCCAGCCCTCATGCGTCAGGAACCGGTCGTAGAAGCCCCTTCCCCGTCCGATCCTGTTCCCCTCGAGGTCAAAGCCCAGCCCCGGCACGACCACCAGATCGATCTGCTCGACGGAAAAGGGTGTTCCCTCGGCCGGCTCGCGCAGACCCATCTGTCCCTCACTGATATTGTCGGTTAAAGAGACGATCTCAATCGGTAACATCCGCCGCTGCTCCCAGTTAACCTTCGGGGCCAGGACCCGCTTGCCATCCCGCCAGGCGTGCAGAACCAGGGGGGTGGTGTCCACCTCCCGCGGCAACGAGAGGAAGACCATCATTACGTCAGACCGGCGGTAGACCGGGGAGGCGATGAGCTGACTGCAGGCCAGGGATGAGCGGCGCTGCAACTCATCAGACGGAATACCGTCCATCACCTGCCGCAAATGCTGCCTCACTTGCTTTTTCGACGCGTCATGGTCGGGAGTTACTGCTGATGTCATTTCGAATCGCCGCTTCCGACCGCGCTGGGCGGATCGTCCTTGGGGCCACCAGGCTGGGCACCAGACGCTGATGCCGCCTTCCTTGCCACGGATGCCAGATAGGCGCGCATAGTAGCTTCGTGCCCCCGCTGCGTGGGGGTGTAATACGTCTTATCGACGCCCAGGTAATCCTGCTCCACAAAACCGCCCTGGTAGTCGTGAGCGTACTTGTAGCCTTCCCCGTGTCCCATTCTGGCCGCGCCCCGGTAATGTGAATCTCGGAGATGCTTGGGAACAGGGACCGTCCGGCCTTCTCGCACATCCTTGGCGGCCGTCCAAATGGCTACGGCGGAGGCGTTCGACTTGGGGGCGCAGGCCACGTAGATCACGGCCTGGCTCAACACCAACTGGCATTCCGGCATTCCCACCAGGAGTGTCACCTGGGCCGCGGCGTTGGCCACAACCAACGCGTTGGGGTCGGCGTTGCCGACATCCTCAGCCGCGCAGATCGCGACCCTGCGAGCAATGAACCGGGGGTCCTCGCCTGCCTCCAGCATCCGGGCCAGCCAGTACACGGCCGCGTCCGGGTCGCTGCCGCGCATGCTCTTGATCAGGGCGCTGGCTGCGTCGTAATGCTCGTCGCCCGTGCCGTCATAGACGATCGCCTTCCGCTGAATCGACTCCTCAGCCACTTTCAGATCGACCGCCACGGGGGCAGACGCTTTGTGCTCTGTTGAATGAATCTGCGACAAGACCGCAACTTCCAGCGCGAGCAGCGCTCGACGGGCGTCGCCATCGCAAGTCGTCGCCCAATGCTCGATGGCCTCGTCGCGCAGGTCGATCTTGTATCGGCCCAGCCCCCGCTGCTCATCGGCCACCGCCCGGCGAAGCAGGGTGCGAATATGTTCTTCGGTGAGCGGCTCAAACTGGAAGATCTGGCTGCGAGACACCAGCGGCGAGTTAACGGTGAAAAAAGGATTCTCGGTGGTGGCCCCGATGAGGATGATGAGGCCGTTTTCGACGTCACCCAGCAGAATGTCCTGCTGGGCGCGGTTGAACCGGTGAATCTCGTCCAGGAACAGGACGGTACGCTTGCCGGCGGATGCGAGGCGGTCCTTGGCTTCTTCGAGAACGCCGCGGACTTCCTTCACGCCCACGGCCGCCGCGTTCATCTCGACAAAAGTGGCCTGCGTCTGCCCGGCAATGATGTGAGCCAATGTGGTCTTCCCCGTACCCGGCGGGCCGTAAAAAATGGCGCTGCTCAGCCTGTCGGCCGCCAGCAGTCGTCGGAGGAGCTTGCCCGGACCGATGAAGTGTTCCTGGCCGACAAACTCGTCCAGCGTCCGGGGGCGCATGGACACTGCCAACGGCTGAACCCGGTTGAAAGCATCCTTCCTTTGCTGAGAAAACAGGTCCATGTCTCAAAAACGCCCCCGTGAGAGACCCGTCCGGATCAGACCTCACACGGTACCGCCCGAAAGGGCTTCCGATCCGTACCCTGCCCGTCCGGCGGCTGTCCAACCGCCCGTGCCGCGGCCTGATCCTGCGCCGTCTGCGTCCGATAAGTGATCATCGTATGAGGCCACAGAGATTGGGGCAAGCCGACTGGTGAGGACAAGATCCTCAGCGCATCCCGCCGACCACCGAAATCACCGCGGTTTTTCCCCAGTTGCCCGTTCAATCCGTCGATGCGGGGAGGAGCAGACTTTCGCTTGTTTCCCGGCTTGCGGTGCTTACGATAGACTTCGATCATGGCGTCTGACAGCCGCCATAAGGGAGCCAGGATTGATCCGCAACGCAACCATGGACGATGTGCCGGACATTCACCGGCTGGTCACTTATCACGCCGAGCTGAATCGGATGCTCTTCCGTTCCCACGCCGATCTCTACGAGCACTTGCGCGACTTCCTGGTCTGGGTCGAGCAGCAAAGCGACGGCGATCAGGTTCGGGGGTGTGTGGCAGTCGAGCTGGTATGGCGGGATCTGGCCGAGATCAAGAGCCTTGCAGTTGAAGAATCGTGCCGTGGCCGGGGTATCGGTCGAGAGCTGGTACGTGCTGCCATCGAGGAAGGCCGACGACTGGCCCTTAAGCGGCTTTTTGCCCTGACCCGCGAGAGGGTCTTCTTCGAGAAGCTGGGCTTTGTGGTGGTCCCCAGGGAAAGCTTGCCACACAAGGTCTGGACGGACTGCATCCGTTGTCCGCTTCAGGAGCATTGCGACGAAATCGCGATGGTGTATGAGTTGTCGTGAGTCGCCGTGGATCGACCGGCCGGCCGACCCCGGTTGCCGTTATCGGCCAGGCGACTGCTGAATCCGGGAAAACCAACGCATGTCAAAACAGAAATCCCTACTCGCCCTGCCCTGGAAACCGATCTTGTATGCCCTGCTGAGCCTGGTTGGCGGCGTGGTCCTGCTGCTCTTGAGTCAGTACGTCAAACACAGGCCGCTTACCAGTCAGCCGGCCGCTGCAACGGCCACCGCACCGGCCCCTGCGGGTGAGCCGGAGCCGCCCGGCCCCGATGGTCTGCCCCGGCGATCCCGGCCGCAGGCTGCGGCCAGCGGCTTGAGCAGCCTCATTCTGCTGTTCGGTATGGCCTGTTTCATTGTCTGCGTTGTCTGCGTGGGTTGGGCGGTGGTGGAGATTCGCAACGCACGGCCGGCCTGGCAACGCCAGACCAAATACCCGAAGATGCGCGAGTAACGGGCTGTCCGGCTGGATGTGCTCGTTCCCGCCTGATTCCGTTTGCCCCGATCTTTCTGCACGTCGCATCCCGTGGGATGGGTTTCCCGTCGCGCCTTGCTTCTCTCGTGTTCTCGTGATAATCGGGATTGTTGTCCACGACCAGGCGGCGAGTTCGCGACTGAGTTCGTCTCTTCCACGGCTGACTTCTGCTGCGCGGCGAGCATGCTCCGTCGAGGCAGCTTCGCCGAGCAGTAAGTCATGGGTCGGCCGGCCAGAACTGTTCTTGACCGCGGGCCAGGGTCATCACCGGAGGTGTCGTATGAACAGATTGGTCTGCCCTCTACTGCTCTGCGTGTCACTCGCTATGACCCCTGATCTGTCGGCCGCGGAATACAAGGCCGGCCTGTTTCGCTCCGGACTGCCGGACGACGAGCCGACGTTTGCCCAAGCCCTGAGAATGCAGCTCGCGAACGCCGGCTGCCAAGTGGCGGAGTTCGGCCGTGATACGCTCTGCGATGCTGCCAGGCTGACCCCGGCGACGTTTGATCTGCTGGTGATCCCCGATGCCTCCACGGCCCCCCAAGCCTCCATGCCCGCGGTCGCGCAGTATCTTCGCGGCGGAGGCGACCTGATTGCCCTCAACGCGCCGCTCTGGCAATCGCAGATGATCGACGTGAACGGCAAATGGTTGACCCGCGACGAGTACGAGCGGGCTTTCGCCGGCCATCTGCCGGAGCACGTGCTCTTCGATTTCGCGGCCGACAGCATCAAGAACTGGCAGCGATCGCTCGGGCCGGGCGCGAAAGAGGCTGCATACGAGACCGTCGCCGACGGTCCGGCCTCCGGACAACGGGCGCTGCACGTGGTGATACCGCAGTTCGCCGCATGGGACACATTCGGTTCGCCGCCGCAGGAAGGACTCATCCCCAAAGACCACGTTTTCACGGTCTTCTCGGCCAAGGGCGGCCCGGACACGACGCAGCTTTCAATCGAGTGGGACGAGAAGGACGGTTCTCGCTGGGTGGCCGTCGTGCCGCTGACGTCGCAATGGCGGCGATATGTGTTAACCCCCGACGATTTTCATTTCTGGCAGAGCGTGCCAAACCGCGGCCAGGCCGGCGACCGGTTCCGGCCCGAAAACGCCGTGCGCATGTTTGTCGGCCTGTCGCAATCGCACACCGCCCACTCCGCTGGGCGACATGAGTACTGGGTCGGCCCGTTCGGCACCGCCCCCAACACGCCGGTCTACGAGCAGTTCGCGACGACAGAATCGCCCCCGCAACTGGACACCCTGTGGCCGTCGTTCAAGCTGTTCGACTGCACGGGCGTGATCTCTCTCAATACTCGCGAGGATCAACTGTTCGTCTCTGCCGCGAAGTTCCCCGTTCCCCAATCGATTCGCTCGCCACACCCCCGTCCGCGGGCGGTGGGTATTGACAAGGAACGAAAATGGCGATGGATCCCGCTCCTCGAAGCCCGCAACGCCGACGGGCAATGGCGAGGCACACCGGCAACGCTGCTGGTCCACGTCGACGGCGAGTTCAAGGGCGGAATCTGGACATCGTTCGGGATCGGCGACCCCAAATGGTATCGCCAGCCGGCCGTCCTGGACCTGATCGGCCAGGTCGCCCGCACGATGCGCCGCGGGCTCTTCATAATCGAGGGCGGAGCTGACCGATTCACCTGTTTCGAGGACCAGGTACCCAGGGTCGGCGTCCGCGTGGCCGCTGTCGGCAAATCGACCACTGAAGAACCGACCGTCAGAATCACGCTGAGCGATCGCAGTACTGGCCGCCAGATCCGAACGCAGGAATGGACGCTGGAGAAACTCGCCGCCACAACCGATGGCGTCAGCGAACAGACCATCTCGACCAAGTGGCCGGTTTCTCAGTGGCCAGCCGAGGGTCTCATCTGCGCCGTTGAGGTGCTGACAAGCGGGCAGGTCATGGACCGCGTCAGCCACGAGATTCACGTATGGCGACCCAAACAGAACAAGCAGTTCGTAACCGTCAAGAACGGCGAATTCATGCTCCAGGGCCAACGCTGGTGGGCCCACGGCATCAACTATATGCCCTCGTCGGGCATCGCTTCCAACGACTGGCCGTACTTCGAAAGGTGGCTCGGCGCCCGATCTTACGATCCGGAGGTGATGGATCGCGACTTGGGCCGTCTCAAGGACATCGGCTACAACGCGGTGAGCATCTTTCTCAACCATCCGGATATTAGTGCTCAGAACCTCGTCGATCTGCTCCGTCGGCTCGATCGGCTCCATATGAAAGCGAACGTGTCGCTTCGCCCGGGCACACCAATGAACTTCATGTGGCCGCTGATCCGGGAGCACATCGAGCAGCTTCGACTGGCCGAGAATGACACTGTCTTCGCCTATGACCTGGCATGGGAGCCGATGTTCGGCCACCACGAACAGCGGCGGGAATGGGACGGCCGGTGGGAGCAGTGGGTCGTCGAGCGGTACGGGAGCATCGCCAACGCCGAGAAGGACTGGGGCTTCGCCATCCCCCGCGACACGGCCGGGAAGGTGACCAACCCGTCGGCACAACAGATCGACCAGGACGGCGACTGGCGGCGCATGGTCGCGGCCTATCGGCGGTTCCTCGATACCCTGCTCTACGAGAAGTACAGCCGGGCGCGAAGGCTGGTGCGCAGCATCGATCCTAACCACCTGGTCAGCTTCCGCATGGCCGAGGCCGGCAACCCGACGCTCCGCTGGAACGGCCTGGTTCCGTATGACTTCGCGTACCTGGCGGCCGCGGTGGACATTCTCGCTCCGGAAGGCTACGGGCGGATCGGCGACTGGGAGAAGGTCAAAGCCGGCTGCTTCACGCATGCCTATGCGCGGTGGGCCGACCCCACCAAGCCGTTGTTCTGGGCGGAGATGGGTAACACCGTCTGGGACCTGTCCCTCATGGGGACTCCTCCGCAACGACTGCAGTTCCAGGCCGACTTCTACTTCGATTTCTATAAGATGCTGATCGGCAGCGGGGCCGACGGCATGTTCTCCTGGTGGTATCCGGGCGGCTTCCGATGCGGCGAAAACAGCGACTTCGGCATCATCAATCCCGACGGCAGCGACCGGCCGGTGACAAAAGTCATCCGCGAACGCGGGCCGCGACTGTTCAATTATGCGTCGGCTGCCCCCATCGATTACTGGATCACCATCGACCGCGATGCCCGGGCGGAAGGGCTCACGGGCATCTACGAAACCGTGCAGGAGGAATTCTGGAGAGAGCTTATGGCCGGCAAGACGCCCGGCCTGCGCACGGCCGGAACCGGGACGGATTCGGCCAACTGCCCGCCCCTGGCGGTGGGCAATAGGCCCTGGAACGGGACCAACCCGCCCAAGTATCTCGATGCCGCGTTCGATCGCGTCGAGGTTCAGGATGTCAGCGGCAAATGGGCCGAGGTCGAGAAGAGCGGTCGCGTCGAGGTCGCCCGCGGAAAGCCGATTCTGGCCCGCGTGACGCTGACCAACCTGGGCGAGGCCAAGTGGATCACCCCAGCCGGCAGTGACAAGACAGGCGCCGTGTTCGTGATTGTCGGCTCGCCTGAGTCTTCACGCGCAGCCATCCCCAATGACGTACCGCGCTTCGCATCGGTGGAGGTCAAGGACACCCAACTGGCCCCAGCCGGGCTGACACAGGAGAAACAGGTTCTCATCACCCTGCTGGCCGAGGGCCGCACACCGTTCGGGGAGAAGTTCACTGTGACCCTTACGCCGAAATGACCCGCCCTTCCGCGTAGGAGCGGTCTCGGTTCGACGGGGCTGACCGAAATCTGATCGCGATTCTCTGTAGGAGCGGCCCGCCACGGCGGGTTTCGCTTCCCTCCACTTGCAGCCGCGACCTTGCTGGGCGGAGATTCCCATCTCGGACCCGTACAGCCGGATTCTTATCCGCCGGTCCGGAGTGACGGAAGGATTCGTCCGAAGAGTGGTGCGAGAAGGGATCCTCGCACCAGCGACCGTGGCAAGAATCGGGCGGGAGAGGATTCTCGCACCAGCGAAATCGGGGTCGGAGACCCCTCCTGCAATGCTGCCTGACTCATCCTTCCGCCCTCATCCTTCGGTTTTCCTCAGCTTCGCCACCTCTGCTTGAACTGGGCGTCGATCTCACTGCGGCTCCTGGCCCGCAGCTCGGCGCCGAGGGATGGCAGCGATTCGCTGGAACGCTGATCGAGCAGGGCCAAGGCTTTCTTGGGGAGAAACCGCGTCAACTGGGCGATGTTGTGGGCGTCGCCGGTGCGGTGCTTGACGTGGTAGTAGCGGAGCGGAAAGTACACGTACAGCCAGTCCTTGGCGCGGGTGAGCGCCACGTAGAACAGGCGGCGTTCCTCGTCAATCTGGACCTCGTCCTTGGTGGCCATGTCAGAGGGAATCATGCCATCCGCGGCGTGGATCACATACACCGAGGTCCATTCGCAGCCCTTGGCCGAGTGCATCGTGCTGAGGATCAGGTAATCGTCGTCCAGGTACGGCGGGCCGGCCAGGTCCGAGGTCGAATTCGGCGGATCGAGCGTGAGGTCGGCCACGAACCGCCGTCGCGAGCGGAATCGCCCGGCGATCTGCTCGAGCTGTTCGATGTCGCGGATGCGGACCTGCCAGTTGTCGTAGATCGTCTTGAAGACCGGCTCATAGTAGTGCCTCAGCCGCTGGATCTGGACTGCCAGCGTCGGGGAGCTGCCGGCCGCGACGACGCTCTCGGCCTCATCGGACTCCTCGTCGAGTTCCTCGACGCCGTAGCAGTCCTTCATCGCCTTGCGCAGCTCGGTGATCGTTTCCTCCGAGTCTGGAGGCACTCTGAGCTTCCCGGCAAAGAACCGACTGAGGGGCGAAACCATCTCGCCGGCCTGCCCTTGACCGACGCCCGCAGGTCGGTCAGGGGCCGCATCCAGCTCATCGCCCTCCGCCGCCAGGTGCCGCCGGACACCCAACTGGCCCATCACCCGCCGTGCCCATTGCGGCCCCATGCCCTTCATCATGCACAGAATGCGAAACCAACTGATCTCGTCGTGCGGGTTCTCCAGCACGCGGAGAAACGCCAGCATGTCCTTGATGTGGGCCGACTCGATGAACTTCAGGCCGCCGAACTTGCGGAATGGGATCCGCCGCTGCATCAACTCGACTTCCAGGGCGTCGCTGTGGTGGCCCGCGCGAAACAGCACCGCTTGCTGCCGCAGCGGGATGCCCTGTTCGAGGTGTTCGAGGACCCGCTCGCAGACCAACCCGCATTGCTCGCTCTCGTCCATGCAGTAATACAGGGCCGGCCGCCGCTCTGCAGCGCGGGTGGACCACAAGTTCTTGGTGTAGCGTTCCTTGGCCCGCTCCATCACCGCGTTGGACAGGTCCAGGATCGGCTGAATGCTGCGATAGTTCTGCTCCAGGGTGATGACCCGCGTTCCGGGGAATCGCTGCGGGAAATCGAGGATGTTGCGGATCGTCGCAGCCCGGAAGGAGTAGATCGACTGGGCGTCATCGCCGACGACGCAGATGTTCTTGTTCCGCCGCCGCATGCCCGCCAGGATGTCGGCCTGCACGATGTTGGTGTCCTGGTACTCGTCCACCAGGATGTGATCGAAGCGCCCGGCCACGTTGTCGCCCACGCCCGGCCGCTCGCACAACAACTTCCAGTGCAGCAGCAGGTCGTCGTAGTCCATCACGTTGCTGGCCCGCTTGCGATCGACGTATCGATCGAAGATGGGAACAAGCTCCTCCTCCCAATCCGCGCACCAGGGAAAGTGCCGCTCCAGCACGTCGGCCAGCTTGTCCTGCGAGTTGACCGTCCGCGAGTAGATGGCCACGAGCGTGTTCTTGTTGGGGAACCGCTTCGTGTCCTTCGCGACGCCGAGCTCGTTGCGGATCAGGCTCATCATGTCGGCGGAGTCGGACTGGTCCATGACCGTAAAGCCGTCGGGCAGGCCGAGGGCCCGGCCGTAGATCCGCAGCAAACGGTTGGATACGGCGTGAAAAGTCCCGCCCCACACGCGGGTCGAGACCTTCAAGCCGGTCTGGTGATCGGCACGGGAGATCATCTCCGCGGCCGCCCGGCGGGTGAAAGTCAGCAGCAGGATTCGCTCCGGAGGCACGCCGCGATGCAGAAGCTCGGCCACCCGGCTGGCCAGCGTCCGCGTCTTGCCCGTGCCCGCGCCGGCAATGATCAGCAGCGGGCCGTCACCATGCTTGACGGCTTCTCGCTGCTGTTCGTTCAATCCTTCCAGCCACGGTTCGGACATACCATCCCCCGCTTGACCCGGCCAACGAGCTCCGGGCACTCTGCGCTACCCGACAGCGTACCGGAGTTGGGGCCACATGGGTAGCCGATTGGCCGAAACAAGCCCGCAGACAGTCTGTCCATTCAACAGCCCGCGAACAAACGCGGCTTTTCTCATCCTTGGGGCCTTGTGGTATAATTCGGTCTGAGGTGAATCATGACCTACAGAGGCAAAGTCAAGGGCGGCGTAGTGGTTCTGGAGCCGGGCGCGCGCTTAGACGAAGGCGCGGAGGTGGTCGTCGAACCGGTGGCCGATCGCGATGAGCACGCGAGCCTTCGCGAAGGGCTGCTGAAATTTGCAGGGACCGTCAAGGGGCTACCGTCCGACATGGCCCGTAACCATGACCACTATATCCATGGGACGCCGAAGAAATGACTCCGTGTTTCGGCGACACCTTTCTGTTCCTGGCTCTGCTTGCAGAAGGCGACGCGGCCCACAAGAAGGCCGTCCAGGCGATTGCCGATCTGAAACGAGACATTTACACGACCACATGGGTGCTGACAGAAGTCGCCGACGGGATCGCCGGTCGCGACACCAGAAGCGCGTTCGTGCCCCTTCTTCAGTTTCTGCAAAGCCATCCACGAGTTGTCATTGTGCCGACTACGGACGACATCTTCGACCGCGGCGTTGATCTGTATGGCAATCGTCCCGATAAGGATTGGTCGCTGACCGATTGCATCTCGTTCGTGGTGATGCAGGAGCGTGGGATCACCGAGGCGCTGACCGGCGATCACCACTTCGAGCAAGCCGGGTTCACAGCCCTGCTCAAATGACTTGGCCGGACCGCAAGCGTGCTGGACCCAGCCGGCGGACCGTCTGACTGTCGTGAGGCGAAGCCTGCACCCCCTCTTTCTGCCAAACAGGAATCAGTCCATAATCTGCAACACTGTCAAGCCGCATCGGAGTCACGGACTGCCGTCCGGGTATGGGGGCGCAGCATCAGCCCCGTCCGTGGTCAAAGGAGGTTTCTCTCATGATCAGCCGTCGAATCCGAATCGCCCTGGCTCTCACGATGATGGCGGAGTCGGTCATTCTGACGACAGTCAGTCTCTGCTCAGACGCATCAGCCGAACCTGTCACAGCGGCGAAGGGCAACGCCCGCTGGATCTGGTCCGACCCGGCCGATCCGGCGCCGAAGAACCGCTTCACCTGGTTCCGCAAGGTTGTGGTGATCGAGAAGATGCCCGATGATGCGACACTCCACCTGGCCGCCGACAGCAATGCTCGCGTGTGGATCAACGGGCAGATCGTGCGGCGCAAGATGGCTCGCTACCACGAGGATCGGATCACCACCGAGCGGATCAACGCCGGGCCGTATCTGCGGCCGGGGCCGAATGTCATCGTCGTCCTGCATCACAACTGGGGCGACATCGTCACCTTCCAGCGGACCGGGAACAAGCACGCCGGACTCTACGTCGCCGGCACGTGGATCAGCAGCGACGCTTCGTGGAAATGTCTCAAGGCCGCCGAGTATATGGAACATGAGAAGCAGATCCTCGGCGTCATCGGCGACAGGCGAATCCGATACCCCGTCATCACCGACGGCAGCAAGGTGATCAGTGGCAACCTGCACGACCCGACGTTCGACGACGGCACGTGGAAACCGGCGGCGGTCATTGAGAACGGTCCATGGCCGGCCAGGCCAGGCGACGTTGAAACGCCCGGCCAGCGAGAGCATTCGGTACGGCCTGCCAAGGTCCTGGCCGCTGGTACGGCCGAGCGCACGCTGCCGATCTCGGATGAGCCGGCTTCCATGGCCGCCGGGATTCGCACCTCGAAATGCCGCCCTGAGGCAGAGTTGACAGGCCTTGCGGGCAACCTGATCAGCGGAAAACCGGTAACCATCACCGGCCAGGCGGGTGAAACGAAGTACATCACGTTCGATTTCCATCAGCCGATACACGGCTACCCGTTCATCGGTCTGAAAGACGCTCCGGCCGGCGTGAAGATCGATCTGGGCTACTGCGAACTGTCTCGCTCGCTGTGCACCGGTAAGCTGCACGTCGACGAGACCGGCTGGATCAATCCCGAGGGCGTGGTCGGGCCGGGATACGCGGACCGCTACATCACCCGGGCTGGTACGCAGTCCTTCGAGTTTCCCGACGAACGCACTGCCCGCTGGCTCTCGCTTCACATGCATTTCGCCGCCGACGGCCAGGTGACCGTCAGCGACGTCGGCATCACCAAGTCGCAGTATCCGATCACCCCTGTGGGCAGCTTCCAGTGCGGCAACGAGCTGATGCACCAGATCGTCAAGCTGTGTCTCATCCACGCAGAGGTGACGATGTCGGACACCTACGTAGACACACCCGGCCGTGAGGACGGCCAGTGGATCGAGGACGACCGCCCGCGGGCTATCCTCGCTGCCCGCTGGTTCGGCGACAACCGACTGCGGCGTTTCGTGATCCGCACCTTCGGCCAAAGCCAGGGCAAGGACGGTCAGTTCCACCCCTTCGCCCCGAGCAACTACCCTGCGTATCCGGCAACATACGACTGGGGCGTGGAATGGACCGCTGCTCTGTACGATGACTACATGTGGACCGGTCAGACTGATCTGGTCAGCGAATACTGGGACACGCTCCGCCGTTTCTGGGACAACTGTCTCACGCACGTCGGTGATGACGGCCTGTGGCGCACACCATACATATTCGCCGACATCCGCAACAGTCTGCGTCCGGCCAATGACAAGCAGTCCAGCGGTATTGTCACCCCGTGGATCATCCAACGACTTGGATGGTCGGCCGAGCTGGCCGAGGCCATCGGCAAAACCGAACAGGCCGCAAAGTGGCGAGAAACGCGAGAGAAGATGATCGCTGCTTTCGGGAAATACCACATCGTACCGCCCAAGGGCGATGTTCCTCCTCACGTCGGCGACCGCGTGGACCCGGCCGACCCGAATCTCGAACGGGGCTACTGCCAGGCGGGACAGACGATCGCTATCATTGCCGGGTTGCTCGATCACTCGGAGGCCATCGCAGACCTGAACTACGCCTTTCAGGATCCCGATGGCTCGCCCGGCCCCGGGGTGAAGCGGTGGAATAATCCCACTTATGGCTACCGTTCATTGAAGGTTTTGTCGGATGTCGGCCTGACACGGCGAGCAGTCAATCACCTGATCGAACGCTATGCCCCTTATCTGCCAGGCCATCCACGAAACAAGGTGCCGCTGGTACTCCAGGGCCCATACGGCGGTCCGCTGCCCGAGTATTGGATCAGCCGCGAAGACCTCGGCCTCAAGGATGGCGAGAAAAACCCCACGCAACCCGATGACGAGACCGGCTCCCACGGCTGGGGCTCGCTGCCGTTGCTGTGGTTGCACGAATCGTTGCTCGGCGTCCGCGTTGTCTCACCGGGCGGCAACAAGATCCGCATCGCCCCCGAAGACGGGGGACTGCCCTTTGTCGCGGGCCATACCTGCACGCCCAAGGGCGTCGTCTGGGTCTACTGGGACCCGCAGCAGCGGCGGCTGGAGGTGAGTATCCCGGCCGACGTAGAAGTCCATCTGGTGCTGCCGAAGCAGTGCCGGGGCAAGCGAATTGAAATTGCAGAATCCGCCGGACCTGTGGAACCGGCGGGTGAAGAACGGTTCAGGCTGAGTGTTGCTGGGCGGTACATGTGGATCGCCAGATAGCCGCGGAGCGTCTCTTGTTCGGTGGCAGCCCTCATCTTTGTGCCACTGCTCTGTGAGCAGTGCTGAGAGGACCTTGGACACTGCTGGCACAGCAGTGGCACACAGCGGCGTCTGCCCACTCCATCGGCCGCCGCAGTCTGACGATGGCACCCAGACGACGGCCAGGCACGTTCACAGCCTCGACGCCATTATCGCGTAGCCTTATCATGCCGCTCGTAACGTCGGAGAGCGGCAATGCCGGTTCGTTTCATTGTCGGTCGAGCGGGGAGCGGCAAGACGTGGCGGTGCCTGGAGGCCATCCGGGCACGGCTGCGCAAGGACCCCGCCGGCGGCAGCAGGCTGCTTCTGCTGGTGCCGGAGCAGGCCAGCTTCCAGATGGAGCGGGCACTGATCGAGACGCCCGACATCCACGGCTTCATCCGCTGTGAAGTCCTGAGCTTCCAGCGGCTGGCCTACCGCATCTTCGCCGAAACGGGCGCCGACCCGCGGCGGGCGGACGAGACCATCGGCCCGCTCGGGAGGATGATGGCCATCCGTCGGCTGATCCGCCGCGAGAAGAACAATCTGAGACTGCTCGGCCGTGTGGCTGACAAACCCGGGCTGGTCCGACAGGTGTCCTCGGCCCTGGACGAGCTGATGCGGGCCGATCTCGAACCCGCGACGCTGGCCGAGTTGGCAGAGCAATACCAGGACAACAACCCACTGGCGGCCGCGAAGCTGACCGATCTGACCCGCCTCTACCGGGCCTATCTCGACTATCTGGAGGGTGGTCGACTCGACCCTGCCCAGTATCTGCACCTGGCCGCCGAGAAACTTGACGCCTGCACGTGGCTGACCGGTGCCGAAGTATGGGTCGACGGCTTTGCGGGCTTCACGCAGCAGGAGTATGCCCTGCTGGTCAAGCTGGCTCAGCGGGCCGCGTTCATGGAGATCGCCTTGCTCGTCGACCCGCGAGCTTCGGCCATCGAGGCGAGCGAACTGCCCAGGACGACGTTCTCGCTCTTCGCCCGCACCGAACGCACGCTGGTTCGCCTGCGCAGGGACCTGACGGCCGGCGGTGTCCCCATCGACGAACCGGTCCGACTGGACCCGTCGCCGCCGCCGCGATTCGTCGCCCCCGAACTGGCCAGGCTGGAAAAGCATGTTTTCCGCACGCCCCCTCCGGAGGACACCGGGGCAGCGCCGACGGCCATCAGCCTGCTGGAGTTTCCCGATCGCCGGGGCGAGGTCGATGCCGCAGTCGCGGAGATCCGCCGCCTCACGCAACTGCCCGATGCGCCACTGCGGTACCGGGACATTGCCGTCGTGGTGCGCGACCTGACCGAGTACCACGACCTTCTCTCGGCCTCGCTTCGAGCGGCCGGCATCCCGTTCTTCATCGACCGCCGCCAGCCGACGACCAACCACCCGCTGATTGAGCTGGTTCGCGGGCTGCTGGCCGTCGCCTCAGACGAGTGCCGGCTCGAATCGGTGAGGCTGACTCTCAAGACGGGCCTGCTGCCGATCGGCGACGATGACGCCGACACGCTGGAGAACTACCTGTTGGCCCACGGGATCGCCGGCCGGGACGCCTGGCAACGGCCATGGGCTTTCACCCGGATGTTTAAACGTCGCGGCCGGAAAGCGGGCATGACCGATGAACAGAAAAGCATTCTGAACCGCATCAACCAGACTCGGCAGGCATGGCTCGACGCCATTGGCTCCTGGTTGGAGACCGCTGCGGCCCCGGAGGGGCATCAGGGCCGAACGTGGGCATCATCGCTGTTCGCCTGCCTGGAACGGATCGGCGCGGGCAGTCACCTGGAACGTTGGGCACGTGACGCGGAACTCGACGGCCGGAGCGATGAAGCCGACCATCACCGTCAGGTCTGGGTTGATTTCGTCCGGTTTCTTGATGAGTTCGCGATGGCGCTGGGTGGCGACAGAATGGGCATCACCGAGTTCCGCGAAACGGTCGAGGCCGGCCTGGCGGAGTTCGATCTGGGCCTGGCGCCGCCCACCCTCGACCAGGTGCTGCTCGGAGCCATCGAACGAAGCCGACACCCGCCGGTCCGCGCGGTCCTGCTCCTGGGCTTCGACGAGCAGCATTTTCCGATGCGGCGTGCCGAGGATCCGCTTCTGGGCGACATCGAGCGGAACGATCTCGATCAGGCGGGCATGGAGATCGGCCCGTCGCGCCAGCGGCAACTGCTTGATGAGCGCATGCTCGCCTATATCGCGATGACCCGGGCCGGTGAACGCCTTTGGATCAGCTATCCGCGTTCCGCAGACGACGGCAAGCCCGTTGAGCCGTCGGCGTACCTTCAGGATCTGCTGGCGGCGGTGCCCGGCCTGCGACCTCAGCGATACGACGACCCGCGACTGACCCGCAGCCCGGAAGGCATCAGCCGGCTGCCCGAGCTGGCCGAGCGTCTGGCCGGGGAATTGCGTTCGCGTCCGAAGAATGAAGACGAGGTCGAACCTGCGGCCAGAGCACGATGGAACTCGATTTACGAGGCCGCACGGCGGCACGATACATGGCAGCACACCCTGAGGATGTGCCTGTCGGGTCTGGCATATCGCAACCAGGCGAAGCTCGAACCGGGCCTGATGGAGAAATCGGTGCCCGCGCCGTTTGCCGCCAGCGTCAGCCGTCTGGAGAGGTTTGCGGCATGCCCCTTCGCGCACTTTGCCGAGCACACGCTGGCCCTCGAACAGCGGATGGAGGCCGACCTCGGCGCGCTCGATCTGGGCAACATCTCACACGCGGTGCTGGAGGTGTTCATCGCGGAGCTGGCGCGGCAAAACCGTCGGCTCGGCGAGCTTGATGACGACGAGGTTGTCGACCGCATCGATCGCATTACGGCCGAACTGGCTCCCCAGTTGGGGGGCGACATGATGCTGGCCGAGGCCCGCAACGCCTACCTCTTCGACCGCAGCAGGGACCACCTTCGCCGCGTGACGCAGTGGCAGCGCGACGCGGCTCGGTCCGGCCGGTACTACCCCGTCGCCACCGAGCGGGAATTCGGCTATCGACCGGGCGAGAAGGTGGTCATCACGACGCCACGGGGTCGGCGCGTCGAACTCCATGGCATCATCGACCGGGTGGACGTCGTCGAGTTGGCCGACAGCTATGGCGCAGCGGTCATCGACTACAAGACCGCCAGCGAGCGCAAATTAAATATGGCGGAGGTCTATCATGGCTTGACCCTGCAGCTTGTTGGATACCTGCTGGCGCTGCGGGAGGTCGGCGAGTCGCTCACCGGCAGAAAGGTCCGGCCGGTGGCAGCGTTCTATTTACCGTTGCTGCAGGGCTTCGAAACGGTATCTCATCCTTCGGAGGCCACTTCCCCGACGCAGGCTTACCGGTTCCGCGGGATTCTC
Source organism: Phycisphaerae bacterium (assembly GCA_030372985.1). Lineage (GTDB taxonomy): Bacteria > Planctomycetota > Phycisphaerae > UBA1845 > PWPN01 > JAUCQB01. The sequence continues at coordinate 14,312 of JAUCQB010000010.1, read as the reverse complement.
GACCTGACGGCCCTCGACGGGCTCGACACCTCGGCGACAAACGAACACAGGTCGCAATATATCAGCGCCGCTCTCACCAACGCAGGCGAACCCTACAAGAGCAGCGATCTGGCCCGGCCGTCCGAATTCAGAGCCATGATGGCCCATGTCAGCCGTAAGATGGGAGAACTGGCCGATTCGCTGCTCGATGGCAACGTTGAGGTGAAGCCCTATCGGCTCAACAAGGCCTCGCCGTGCAGATGGTGCCCCTACATGGCCGTGTGCCGGTACGAAGCGGACTGGCAGCCGCCCAACACACTGGCTCCTTTAGGCAAACGAGCAGACATACTCAAGCGATTGACGGAGGAATACCCCGATGCCTGATGCACCGGCCCGCGATCGCTACGCCCACCTCACGAAGAGCCAAAGAGAGGCGATCCAGACCACCGGCAGGAGCCTGCTGGTCTCGGCCGCCGCCGGCGCAGGCAAGACCACCGTGCTGGCGGAGCGCTGCGCCTACCTGATTTGTGACCTGCCCAAGCCCGACCGCTGCGGCATCGACGAGCTGCTGGTGGTTACGTTCACCGATGCGGCGGCGGGGGAGATGCGCACCCGCATTCGAAAAGCCATCCGCCAGCGCCGAATGGAATCGTCACAGGCCCCGTGGCTCGACCAGCAGCTTCACCTGCTGGAAAGCGCGAGCATTTCGACGATTCACTCCTTCTGCAAAACGGTGATTCAACAATGGTTCCCGCAGGCCGGCGTCGATCCACAGGCGGCGGTCCTGGCCGAAGACGAGGCCGATCTGCTGCGACATGAGACACTGGATGCGCTATTCGTCGAGCTCTACGGCCGCGACGACGAATACGGACGCGGGTTTCAGTCGTTGGTCGATGACTACGGCGGGGGTAACGACGTCAACATCGCCGAGGCCCTCCTCTCGATTCACGGCTTCGCCGCCAGCCTGCCTGAACCGCAGGCCTGGCTCGAACGTGCGGTCGAGGCTCTCGAAGCCGGTACCCCTGATGCCCTCTGCGACCGGATTGACGAGATTCAGCACGGCCGGCTGATCCGCGAGGTGGACCTCCATATCCGGCAGGCCAACGAGAGCGCGAGAGTCATCGAGACGCTGTACCCGATCGCCTCGATGCACGCCGACGCCCTGCGTGAGTACCGCTCGCAGTGTGAGGCGTGGCTCGACCGCCTGAAGGCCGGGAATCCGGATGCCTGGGACGAGATCGCCCGAGAAGTTGCGGGTCACAAGATCACCACCGGCAGGCGCCCGAGCAAGCTCCCTGAAACTGAAGTTGCTCAGTTCGACGCGGCCAAGAAAATCGTCGAATGGCACAGGGACCTCCTGGAGAAACGCCTCCAAGACAACATCTGCTCGTTTTCCAGGGACGAATACATCGAGGGCTTGCAGCGGATCCTGCCGTACGTGCGGACCATCGTGCGGCTGGTCAGAGATTTCGACGACCGCTATCAGCAGGCCAAGGCCGTCCAGGCCGCGGTGGACTTCAACGACCTTCAGCGGCAGGCCTATCGGCTGCTGACCGAAAACGGAGACCCCAGCAGGCCCTCGAAGGTCGCTCTTCAACTCCAGAAACGGTACCGGCATGTCCTGGTCGATGAGTTTCAAGACGTCGATCCGCTGCAGGAGGCGATCCTTCGGCTGGTCAGCCGTGAGACGGCCGACCCTCCCGAGGGCAATCTGTTCGCGGTAGGCGACATCAAGCAGAGTATTTACCGGTTCCGGTTGGCCGAGCCCGCACTGTTCACCAGCCGCGCGGATGCGTTCTCGCCCGAATCTGCCATCGGCAAGCTGATCCATCTCGGAGACAACTTCCGCAGTCGAGAAGGCATCATCAAGGCCGTAAACGTCGTGTTTGCCCCCCTGATGAGCCGCTCGTTCGGAGGAAGCGAATACGACGAGAACGCCAGGCTGAAAGCCGGTGCGTGTTATCCGCCGAGCGGAGGACTGCGGGCATTCGACGGGCCGGCGGTCGAACTGCACCTGCTGGAGCCGATCAAAGGCGTGGCTCAAGCGAGCCACGCGGACGAAGAAGAAGCGGACGATACCGACGCGACGCACGGTGATTCGCAGCACGATGAGCTGGCCGGCATTGAGCGAGAGGCCTTCCTGATCGGCCGGCGCATCCAGGACTGGATGGGCTCAACCGGCGAGCGGATGAACGTGGCCGATCGGCCCGCCACGCCCGGCGGCCCGCCTGTCCTGCGGCCGATCGAGTACCGCGACATCGTCATCCTGCTCCGATCGATGCCGCACAAGGCCGAGCCGATCGCCAACATTCTCCGCCGGATGGAGATTCCCGTGCTCATCGGACGAGGTGAGAGCCCGGCCGATTCGACCGAGTTCCGCGATATTCTCAGTCTGCTGCGCGTGCTCGATAACCGGCAGCAGGACATTCCCCTGGCCGCGGTGCTGAGATCGCCGCTCGTCGGTCAGCCGTTGACCGAGACGGAGATGCTTCACCTTCGTCTGCACGAGGGCGAAGGTCCGTTCCACCGGGCGGTCCTGCGGTGTGCAAAGAACGGGCCTGATCAGGAGCTTCGATCTCGGCTATCTGTGATCCTGGCGACACTCGATCGCTGGCGGACGCGCATTCGCCGCCTGCCGGTCGCGGAGGTCCTGTGGGAGATTCTTGAGGAAACACACTATCCGGCGTTCGTCGCCGGCCTGCCGGACGGCGCCCGCCGACGAGAACGGCTCATCCAGATTCACAATCTTGCGCGGGAGTTCGGTCAGTTCCGCAGACAGGGGCTTCGGCGGTTCCTGCGATTCATGGATGAAATGCTCGCGGCCGAGCGGTCTCCCCAACAGCCTGCCGGCGCCGGCGGAGACGACAATGCGGTCCGAATCATGACTGTCCACACCAGCAAGGGGCTGGAGTTTCCGGTGGTCATCGTGGCCGATCTGTCGAAAACGTTCAATCTGTCCGACACCAACCGAAGCGTGCTGATCCATCGCAACCTGGGCATCGCACTGCGTGCCGCAAACCCCCAGAAGCGAATCCACTATCCGACGTTGATCCACCAACTGGCGGTTGAAGATCACCGCAGAGAGAGTCTCTCCGAAGAGCTTCGTGTCCTGTACGTTGCTCTGACGCGTGCCCGCGAGCATCTGCTCCTGGTCGGACGCATCCAATTGGAGCGGCTGGCCGCGTTCCGGTTGCCGCGCGAACCATCCGCGGAGGGCTTGCCTCACCTGCAGCTCGAAGTGGCCAACGAACCGCTCACCTGGTTGCTGGCGGCACTCGGGGCGGCCCCGGCCGATGACGTCCGGTGGCCCGGAGACAGCGCTTCGTCCGGCTCAGTCCTCGTAGAGGTTCATCAATATCCCAGGACCGAGACCGATGGCTGGCGGACGCCGCCTGCGGTTGTTCCCGAGCGGCTCGATGCTCTGGCCAACTTTGCCCGGCTTGAGCCTCTGCCGGGCGACGAGCCCGTCCAGGCATCCGATGAGGCCCCGCAACTGATCGCGTCCCTGGACGCGTCATATCCGGCCCTCGAATTGACGACCCTCCCGGCGCGGGTCGCGGTGACCGAACTGAAACGCCGTTGGGAGTCTTGGAGCGACCCCGACCTGCGACCAGGCAAGCCGCCGGTCGCCGCACCTGCACCAGCCGTGCCGACCTTCATTGAGCCGTTGCCGGCCGTCCAGGCGGTCCATCGTGGACTCGCGACCCATCGGTTCTGCCAGCTTATCGACTTGGCCAGACCTTGTGATGCCGCCGACTTGGCCGAGCAGCGTCGCTCATTGCTGGAGGCCGGACGCCTCAGCGAGAGTGAAGCCTCGGCGGTGCTGCTCGACGATGTCGCGTGGTTCTTCTCCACTGCTCTTGGTCAGCATATTCGCAAGCACGCTGCAAGGGTGCGACGGGAAACCGCCTTCGTGTCGAGGGTCGCACCTGATCGCTACGAGCCGATGGTCGCCGCCCAAGATTCCCGCGACGTGGTCCTGGTCAGGGGCACAGTCGATGTGCTCTTATGCCACGAGGATCACCTGGAAATCGTGGACTACAAGACCGATGCCATCACGGCCGGAGACTGTATCGAGCGATCGCGAGTTTATGAAGAACAGCTTGACAACTATGCAAAGGCCCTGCAAGGTATTCTCCAGCGTCCAGTAGTTGCTCGATGGCTGGTATTCTTGCAGGCCCGGTGCATCGTTGACCTCGCTGCTCGAACAGCCTGATCTGAACCTCGACACACAACATCTGCCCGCGCCTCTCTCTCGTCGTGCCGAACTGGCGGTCTGGCTCAACGATCAGCCGCTGGTGCTGCCCGCGGTGGCCTTGGTGGCCGGGATAGGGCTCGATGCCGCGTGGGCTGTGCCGGGCTGGCTGTCGATCCTCCTGTTCCTCCTGGGAGGCGGGTTGCTCCCGGTCGCCCGCCGCCGCCCATGGCTCCTGCATGCCGTCTTGCCTTTGGCGGCGTTCTCAACGGGAGCGGCGGTTCACGATCTTCATTTTCGACGACAGCCGGCGAATCATGTTGCTCAGTATTGCCCGCGCGAGCCACTTCGGGTTCGGATAACCGGAACGGTGCTGACACCGCCGCGGATTCGCTCGGCCAGCACCGGTCGGATCACCTGGTTCAAGGAATTGCCTCGCACGCGTCTGCTGGTGGACGCCGAGCAACTCGAAGGCCGCTCCGGTCCGCTGGCCGTATGCGGGACCGTCGCGGTCCACGTCCGCCAGCCCGTCCTGCATGTCGCACCCGGGGATCGCGTCGAGATCACCGGAACTCTCTATCAGACGCCGCCGCCAGACAATCCAGGTGAAAAGGATTGGCGGTTGATCCTGCGGCGCAAGGGCATCCTCGCGGAGGTGTCATGCGAGCGAGATGCAGATTTGGTGGTAACAGGTGTCTCAGATCCGGGCCGGCGATGGATCGCAGATTTCAGGCGTCGCCTGAAGGCGGCCATGATCGATCAGGCAATGCCCGGCGACATGCCGGGGGCCAACATGCTGGCCGCCCTGGTGCTTGGTCAGCGCAGCGCCGTGGATGACAGGCTGAACCAGGCGTTTGTCAACACCGGAACGGTTCACTATCTCAGCGTGAGCGGGGCGCACGTTGCCATGCTCGCTTCGGTCGTCTGGATGATCGGAACGCTGGCCGGCGTATCACGCCGGGCCTGTGCGTTCTGGGCTATGATCCTGATTATCGGGTACGCCCTCCTGACCGAGCCGGAGCCGCCCGTGGTGCGATCCGCCCTGATGGGAAGCCTGCTGTGCATCTCGGTTCTGCTCCGCCGCCCGGCCCGATCCGTCAACTGGCTGGCCCTCTCCGCGATCATCCTGCTCATCATTCAGCCCATGCAGTTGTTCGACCCGGGTTTTCAGCTTTCATACGTTACCGTCCTGGCATTGATGTTCGTCGGGCCGCGTCTCCATACCGTCTCAACGCTTGCACTGAGGCGGATGCTCGGCCGCGACGATCCTCTCCTCTCGCCGGCGATCCAGAAGAGACTCAATCCGCCGTCGCCGCCGAGGATGATACTGGACTGGTTTCTGAACGCTCTCGGGTGGTCGCTGGCCATCAGCGTCGCTGCCTGGGCGGTCGGCACGGTCCTGGGGGTTTACCATTTCCGGCAGATCGCCATGTGGGGTTGGCTGAACACGATTCTGATTATTCCACTGGTCTGGTTCGTGCTGGTACTCGGTTTCCTGAAAACGTTGGTATCGACGGGTGTTCCCTCCGGCGGGGGTCTGCTCGGCAAACCGCTGGCCTGGCTCAGCGATTGGCTCATCCGCTTGGTTGACCGACTGCAGATACTCCCCGGATCGGGTACGATCACGCCGGCGATTCCTCTCTGGCTGACCGCCGTGACCCTGGGCCTCATCGGCCTGTGGACCGTCTGGCCCTGGCTGCGCCTGCGCAGACGGTGGCTGATCGCTGTGGCGACGATCGTGGCGGCCGCCTGGATCTGGCATCTCTCGCCCTCGCCTCGGCGTGGCACGCTCACGCTGACATTCCCCTCCATCGCCAACGGAAACTGCTGCCTGATCTCTTTCCCGAACGGTCAAACGTGGATGTACGACGTCGGCTCGCTGGCCGGATACGACATCCAGCGATGGGTGGTTGGACCGTTGCTGGCGGACAAGCGGATCTCCTCAATCGACGCGCTGGTGCTGAGCCATGCCAACCTCGACCATTTCAGCGGCGTGCCGGATCTGATAGACCACCACAATGTCCGGCGGGTTCTGATATCTCCCTGGTTCTTCGACTTCAGCAATCCGGGTGATGCCGCCGATCGCCTGCTCGTCGATCTGCGTCAGAGAAGGATGCCGATGACCCTCATCAGCCGGGGTTCCTCCCTGCCCGACACAGGCAATGTGACAGTGGAGGTTCTCTGGCCGCCGACGCCGGGCAGCCTGTCGATCAGGAACGCCAATGACAGCTCGCTCGTCCTTCGGATCGGCTACGCCGGCTATCGAATCCTCTTGTGTGGCGACATCATGGAGCAGGGACAGAGCTACCTGATGCAGAGAAGCGGCCTGGCCGCCGACGTCCTGGTCCTCCCTCACCACGGCAGCACAACCGGTGACCCTCGTCAATTCATTCTGGCGGTCAATCCACGATACTGCATTCGGTGCGGCGGACCGCGCAACACCGATATACCCAATCGCCTGGCGGACGTTCTGGCCGGTCGGGTGTATCTCGACTGTCAGACGGACGGGACCATTGAAGTCAAGGTCCATAAATCGGGGCTTCTCGTCACACCCTGGCGACAGTCACCCATCGCCCGGTAAGCGGGGCTTGAGGCAGATCTTATCGGCGGGGGATCCTTCTCGGACCACAAGCCGCCCGCGGGACGTCATCCGCAGATTGCCTCATTTGCCCAACTGTCAAATGAATCGTATCTTGACTCTGGTGCTTGAGGTGTTGGCTAAAGGGGGCACGCCCATGTCCGACAAGAACGTCCAGACAGAGCAGTCGTCGCTGGGTTTCATGTTCGAGAACATGGAACCCATCGCCGCCTCCGAGCAGGCGGTGATGGAACCGGAGCGCCGACTGGCACCCCGGCGCAACCTGAGTGTTCCGGTGTGGGTTCGCATGCTCGTTGGCAACCACCTCAGTCCGGCACAGGCAAGACAGTTGGTCGACATTTCATCAACCGGGTTGGGCATCATCTCCAAGGTCAGCTACGAGCGAGGCCAGACGATGATGATCGAGCTGTGCATCAACAATACCACCTGGTCCGGCTTGATGAAGGTCGTGCATTGCAGTGAGACAGCCGGTGGCTACAAGGTCGGCTTGACCACGGTCAGCCTGCAACTGGATGACGCTCCGGAGCAGGCGCAAAGCCGCGGTCGCAGGCCGAGCGACGCAGCGACTCTCAAGCAGCTTCAGAAAGAAATCCCCAAGGCGATGCGTGCGTATCGGCAAGCCCGGGCCTCGTGGGGATTGCTGGGAACCCCGATCCGAAACAACATCGCGAGGATTATCGCCAATCTGGAGCCTGACGAGGAGAATCAGCAGGGCGCGAGCAAGCGTAAGCACCGCCGGCTGCGGATGAAAGGAGACGTTCACCTGGTGGTGCCCACTTACTATGGCGGCAAATGGCTGCGGGCCCAGATTCTGAATATCAGCGAAGGGGGCGCGGGACTCCTGTTACCCTTCAACCTGACGACCGACGACGTCGAGCGTGAACTGGCCGGTAATTTCAGGATCGCCCCCACAGTACCTGTGATTGTCGGCATCGGCAGTTCACCGCACATTGTCTGGCTCCCGGCGGAGATCACACATTGCGGAAAGCCGGAAAACGGAACAACACGAATCGGTATTGCGTTCAATACCCCGGCGGCACGAGAGGCGTTCGGCGCATGACGTCGCCGCGGGCAGGCGAACCACCCGCACCAGCCGGCGAGTACCGCCGCCCGATGTGTCCCCTGTTCCGGCGAGACTCCAATAACAGCAACTCGGTTCACATCAGCCGTGTTTGGGCGAATCCAGGCCATTGCGCCTCTTGTGGCTGCGAGGCCCCAAGTGGTCTGGCGCTGATCCGTCAGGTGATTCCATTGAGGGCTAATGCTATCGGGTCGATATAATCGTGACGGACACGGGAAAGAAGCCTTCCCTGCTGGAGACGTGCGGTGCTTTTTACACAGTTGCACAAGCAGAAACCTCTGGTTGTTTCCTTCGAGCTGTTCCCGCCAAAGACCGCCGAGGCCGAGGCCAAGCTTTTTGAGCAGGCGATACCGGAGATGCTGGAGCTCGAACCGGGTTTCCTGACCTGCACTTACGGGGCGGGGGGAAGTACTCGCGAGGAGACAATGCGGATCGTCACCCGCATCCGCAAAGAGTTCGGCATCGAGATCGCCAGTCACCTGACCTGCATCGGGGCTTCCCGTGAGAGCATTGCGGCTTACCTGGCCAGGATGCGGGAGAACGGGATCAACAACGTGCTGGCCCTCCGCGGCGATCCTCCGCTGAATGACCCGAACTACCGCCCGGCCAGGGAGGGTTTTCGGCTGGCCATCAACCTGGTTCGCTACATCAAGGGGGTCGGTGGATTCGACATCTTTGTGGCCGGCTACCCTGAAGGGCATCCGGAATGCCCGGACAAGTACCTCGACTGGCAACGCTGCGCTGAGAAGGTTGACGCGGGCGCGGACGGGATTATCACCCAGCTTTTCTACGACAATAACGATTTCTTCGAGTTCGACGACTACCTCAGGAACAAACTGGGCGTCACCGTACCGATCGTGCCAGGAATACTGCCGATTCTCAGTACCAGCCAGATCCGGCGGTTCTGTGGACTATGCGGGGCAAAGCTGCCGCCGCAGGTCTCGGCCCAGCTCGACAGGCTGGCCGGCGACAAAGAGGCCTGCCGCCAATACGGAATCGACCTGGCCACGCAGATGTGCGACGAACTCATCCGGCACGGCGTGCCCGGCTTTCACTTCTATACCCTGAACCGCGCCGGCTCCGCACGGGCGATCATGCAAAACCTGGGTCTGGCGGTGGGGAAGTAGCGTCTTTTCAACCTCCGCAGTTCGGGTCGGCCGGCACGCCCGCGCCGCTCAGACATCGCTGGAAAACGGCGAAGTCGGCCTGATCGACGTCGGCGTCGTCATCAAAGTCGGTGACTTGGCACAACGGCGAGCCGTTTTGACTGATTCCCGGTCCCGAGGCGCACGCGGCAAACAGTTCAAAATCATCGACGTCGACGTCGCAATCCTGATCGAGGTCGGGCGCGACCTTGGGGACCAGGGTCAGGGCCGCTTCGTTGGATGTCACCGTTCCGCAGCCGGCCGTGACCACGCACCGGTAGCCGGCCTCGTCGCCGGTATCCACGTTGGAGATGACGAGTGTCGCCGTTGCCGTGCCGGAGTAGTGTCCGCCGTCATTGAGGTCGACGCCGTCCTTCTGCCACTGATAAGAGATCGTACCGTCGCCGGTCGCCGTCACGGTGAACTGAACGGAGAGGCCCGAACACGTGCTCTGTGCGGTCGGTTGCCGGGTGATCGTCGTGGCCGGCTTGACGGTCAGGGCCGCGGCGTTAGACGTTGTGCTGCTGCAGCCCACCGAGACCACGCAGCGATAGCTGGCCGCGTCGTTCGTGTCGGCGCCGGAGATGCTCAGCGTCGGCGTCGTTGCGCCGGAGTAATGCCCGCCGTCGCTCAGGTCTGCCCCGTTCTGTTGCCACTGATAGTTGAGCGTGCCTAGCCCGGAGGCCGCGACGGTGAACGCGGCGTTGTCGCCCGGGCAGATGGTCTGCGACGACGGGTGCTGCGTGATGGTCGGTGGCTGGCCTGGCACCCCCAGCAGGACGACCCATGCCTGGCTGGTTCCGTTATACGTCCCGTTGCCCGCCATCACTTTGCCGTCGGCGGACATGCCTCTGACCTCGGTTAGCATCCAGGCGGTCAGGTCCAGGCCATATTGTGTGTTCAGCATGGTCTTGAGGTCGCGTGTGCCGTTGGTCGCGTCCCAGATGATGGCGTGCTTGTTCTGTCCCCCGACTGAGCCGAATCCGGCGGCGACCGCCCCGTTGCCGTTCAGCGCGAGGATCTCATCGTAGTTATCCGCCCCGAAGAACGGTACCGCCATCGGGGCGCTCGGGCTCGCGATCGTCCAGACGGTGCCCTGCCGATTTGAGGTAGCTGACCAGCTCCAGCCGCTGGCTCTGGTGCCGTCGCGTGAGATCGCTTTGGCGACGCCTTCATTCGACGTGCTGGGCGCCCCGATCAGCGGCGAGAGGGCCGTCAGCGTTACACCGCCCATCGCCTGGCGCGACCCGCTGTTCGAGACGGCACCATATTGGTATTGGCCGGCATAGCTGCCGATATCCGAGATCCCGTGGATATAAGCATCTTTGTTGCCATTCGGTGGAAGAGGCAGGGTAGTGGTGCTGGTGACGCTCTCCTTGTAGCGGACCGCCTGCCTGGTCCCGGTGGTGGAGCCGGAGTTGCCCCCGACCCACACGTTGCCCGGCGAACCGTCTTGAGCCGACGTACACAGGGGCGTCCATGCCTTCGTGCCGTCCGCGAGAGGCAGCGGCGTCCAGGAGCCGGAGCCGGCCGTGTCGCCGTCCCACCGTGAGGCGTTACCGCCGTTGAGCCCGCCGACTACCACCGCACCATTCCTGGTCGCGGCGCCCGCGGTGGATGTCCCGGTGCCGAGGCCCACGACACCATGGGCCGCGGACCAGATGAAGCCTCCACTCGAGCTATTGCCTGCCACGACGGTGCCGTCGGTGCTCACACCGCTGATCGTACTGTTCGTGCCGCCCATCCCAACGATGGCAAACACCGCGTCGATCGTTAGTGGCGCCTGGTTGGAGTTCGTGCTGCCGGCCGCATTGGTGACCACGCAGCGATAGCTGCCGACGTCGCCGCTGTCGGCGTTCGAGATCGTCAGCGAGGGCGTCGTCGAGCCCGAGTAATGACCTCCATCAGACAAGTTGACGCTGTCCTTCTGCCACCGATATGTCAGCGTACCCTGGCCGGAGGCCTCGACGGTGAAGATGGCCGTGCCCCCGGTGCAGACGTTTTGGGGGACCGGCTGCTGCGTGATCGTCGGCTGACCCGAGAGCGTCAGGGCCGCCTCGTCGGACGTCGCCGTACCGTAGGAGTTGGTCACGACGCAGCGATAATCCGCCACATCGTTGATGTCGGCATTCGAGACAGTCAGCGTCGCCGTGGTGACGCCCGAGTAGTGCCCCCCATTCGACAGGTCGACGCTGTTCTTCTGCCAATGATATGAAAGCGGGGCGTCACCCGAAGCGGTGACCGTGAAGACCGCCGTGCCGCCGACGGGAACGGTTTGCGGTGCCGGTTGTCCGGTGATCGTCGGGGCGATTCCGCCGCCGATCAGCAGGCTCTCGGCGACCCAGCCGACCGTGCCGCCGCCGAAATTGACGTACCACCAGTAGTAGCCTTTGGCCTGTACGCCATTGAGCGAGTGGGCGGCGATCTGTCCCTGTGTGCCTCCGGAAACGGTGGCCAGGATACCATAATTGGTGCCCGGGCCAAGCCGCACATTCGAACTCGCGTTCGTGGTCACGAGTTGCGCGACGGACAGGGCCGTGGATTGAGCCTTGGGCTGCACGACGACCATCGTCAGGCCGTTCGCCACCGCCCGTGGTGAGCCGTCGGAAGGCACGTTCTTCACCTGGCCGTTCACCCACATCGTCGACGAGCCTCCGCCGTCCTGGTTGGTGGCCCACTGGGCGCTGAGGTTGCTGACCAGCCAGTTGCCCAGCTCCGGGTAGGTCATGCCCGCGCTTGCTGTCGACCGTCCGTCGCAGACGACGAAGTAGATGTAGCTGGTGTTGAACGCGACCGAAGTGCGTGGGTTGCGTACCCACGCGCCGCTGTTGTTCACCCAGTCGTCGACCGGCACGATGCCGTTTTTCACGACGTACGCAAAACACCCGATTGAGGCATAGGCCTTCGTCCAATCAGATGAGGGAGTCGGGACCTGCCCGTCTGTGCCATAGTCGTGGATCTCGAACTGAAACCGGATCTGATCTCCGACCGTGCAGTTATTCACCAGCAGCGTCGCATAGGTGCCCGTGCCGGAGAGGACCAGGTGGTCAAACGGGATCGGGGTGGAGCCGGCACTCTGGCGTACCTGCCTGATGGTGCCATCGACATAGTTCGGTCCGCCTACCGGCAGGCAGACCAGGGGGCGCGTCATCTCGACCAGAACCTCGGTGCCGGAGTTGTCGGTGTAGGTGTGCTCGGCAAATTGCGTCGTGTACACGACGAGTTCGCTGCCGCCGGCCCGGGCCTTGTTAATGCTGGTGGGAACGGCGTTGCCGCCGCCGGCGAAGAAGATGAACTGATAATAGAAGCCGGGGATGTTGCCGTTACGCACGTTGCCGCCGAGGAAGCAGCTTCGATCCAGCTTGTAGACAAACCCGCTCCCGCCCGAGTACTCAGGCCACCTCCAGGCTTGCCAACCGGTGATGACTTGCCCATTGGTCGGTCCAGGAGCCGAGGTGTATCCGTCTCCGTTGATCGCGACGACGACGTCCGAACGCTGTCCCCACGATTCGCCCCAGTAGTTGATGGTGTCGTCATAGCGGGTCGCCATCCCCGGGACGGTTTCGCGCCCGGTGCGCAGTTGCCCCGTCGCAATGGTGCTGTCGATGATGCAGCTTGGGTTGCTCCGGTCCATCCGGGTCACAAACAGCCTGTTCGGCTTCCCGTCGGACATGGTGATCGCGTATTCCCGGTAGTCGATGCCGGGAGCCACCGAGGTCCACTGGCCAAACAACGGCATCGACCAGACGACGCACAGACATACGACCAACAGCCCCAGGCGTGCGGGTTTCATCAAGGAGACTCCTGAGCTAAGGATTTCTAACAAAACCTCCTGATCGAGCCGGGGCTTGACCGATTCAATACGCGTATCGTGGAGGATACCGCGATGGCCAAGCCACTGCTCACGGACGAACTATGGGAACGAGTCGAACCATTCTTGCCGCCGCCAAAGCCGAAGCCCAAGGGCGGGCGGCCACCCGTTCCGAACAAGAACGCGCTGACCGGCATTCTGTTTGTACTCCGAACCGGCATTCCCTGGGAGTATCTGCCTAGTGCCGTTTTCGGTTCGCGACTTTCGTTTCCGTAAGTAATGTTAAAATAGGTACTTGCGCCATAGGGTTATCCACAATATATAGGGTCTCCGCGTGTTGATTTCTGCCGGATTTCGCCACGAGGAGACCCAGGATGGATCGAGTTAAGGCACGGACGCCCAATCCGTACGAGCGCGAGAAACTGTACCGTATGAAACGACAATCGACTAACGCTGTCAACAGCAGACATGGGCGGATCATTCTTCTCTCGCGCGGAGGTCTGTCGAATGCCGAGATTGCCCGGAGAGTGGACTGCAGCGCGGCCTGGGTTCGTCAGATCATCCACCGTTTCAACGACGGCGGTGTTCCGGCCATCGAATGGTATCCTTACTACTGCACTGGCGGCGGGCCGCGCAAGTTCTTCGGCGATGTCGTCGAACAGATCGTCGAGGTCGCATTGTCCTCGCCCAAGGCCCTGATCGGCATGAACTGCTGGTCGCTGCCCAAGCTGCGCGAATACCTGATTGAGCAAAAGATCATCCGTTCGATCAGTGTCAGTTGGCTGCGGGAACTGTTGCGGGCCCGCAAGGTGCGCTGGCGACACACCAAGACGTGGAAGGATTCGACCGACCCGTTGTTCTGGCGGAAATACCGGGCGGTTCGGCGTCTCTACAAACACCCGCCGCCGGGCGGACGCGTGATCTGCGTGGACGAGTTCGGACCCCTGAATCTTCAGCCGCGTGCCGGTTCCTGCCTGATCGGCCCCAGCAAGCGTGTCGAGCGTCACCGCGCCACCTACAACCGCAAGGGCGGCGTCCGGCATATGTTCGGCGCTTACGACCTGAAGACCGACCGGTTGTTCGGCATCTTCACCCGGCAGAAAAACTGGATTGAGTTCCTGAGCTTCCTGCGCTGGCTGCGTCGGCGATACCCCAACAGTCAGGTATTGCATGTGGTGTTGGACAACGCCAGCTTCCATCTGAAGGCCGAGGTCCTGAGTTGGGCCGCCGCGCACCGCGTTCGGTTCTATTTCACGCCGAGCAGTGCTTCGTGGTTGAACCGGATCGAATGCCATTTCACGGCCCTACGCAAGTTTGCTCTGGATAACTCGGACTTCCGAACACACGAGGAACAGCAGGAAGCGATCGAAAGCTACCTGAGTTGGAGAAACGGTGCTCGGGAGATCAGCCTCAAGAGGTGGGCGGCTTACCGGCGGCAACATAATCGGATCCGTCGTCATGCAGCGTAATCACGAAACTGACCAACCGAAAACGGCACTAGC
>JAUCQB010000009.1 GCA_030372985.1 Phycisphaerae bacterium | reverse complement strand
TGAGAAATGCGCAGTACTGCCCGGCGGTGACCTCATATTTGCCGATGCGGTAGCCATAGGAAACCGCTCCGCAGATGCGATCCTCACCGTACCCACCAGCCCCTGCGCCCGAAAGCTCACCCACATTACCTGGGTTGCCCACTGGGACCGTCTCGATGATGACTGTTGTCGATGGTTCTGGAACTGCTGCCAAGCCAACGTATTCCCCAGGAGCGAGTTCCTTCACATGCTCTATTATCCCAGGCTGTCCATTGGCCCAGGGCAGTCGCAACAGGTTTCTTCTTGGAGGATCAAAGTTGTTATCGATGAAGTAGAAAGCGTCTTGCTGAAGGCTATAAGTCATCGGGCCAACACCCACGGGGGGTAGCGTGGCAATCAACTGCAATGGTGACCCATCTAAAGGGATTCGCCAGACCTGTCCGCTTTGGTTGATGTCAGTTCCGATCAAGTTGCCGTCCTTGTCGAAATCGAGGTCGTCGATGTCTGTTGCGGTGGAAAGTAGTAAGCGCACCGTTTGTGCATCAAAGTCAGATTCGTAGATTCTGGTGGTATCACCGACCGATGTGTAAATGAGACCAATATCGCTCACCGCCAAACCTTCAATCGGCCCGCCGACATCAAGCGAACCGAGGATTGCCCCCGTTCCACGGTCTATTTCGTAGACGGTGGTTCCATATGGAGCTATAAAAAGACGCCCATCTGCCGACACATCCATGACCGTGGTATGGACGGAGCCGACCGAGGCCAGCGTCTCCACTGAGTTTACCGTAGGGTCGGTTGGATCAGACAAGAAACTGACGAGGTTCGGGCTCGGGTTAGACGATCTATCGAGTGAGTAAAAAGTGGTGACACCGCTTGCTGGGGTCACCAACATCGTCGTAACCGATGCCGTCAGAATTGAAAACCGTCGCATTTGTCCATCCTCCAGAGGAAGTGAGCCCGAGGTAAAAACGAAAAGCGCCGACGGCAAACCTGCCGGCTTCCATGGTCTGAAATCTCTTGGTTTCAGCTCGTCGAGCATATCAGCAATCCTGCAAGACAACAAGATTAAAGCTGAGAAAAACGGAGATTTTCTGCGCCACGGACCCGATGGATTCTGGGGGAACCAAGAAGGGCTTAATCGCTGATGATCAAGTAACTTGCGCTCAGAACGCCGTGATTTCTGACGCGCCGACTGAGCTGTTGGTTAAGGGAAAACCCGCACAGTCGCGCACATCATTAGCTATCTGTGGCACCCTCTTGTGGATCACAGGTCCTCGGGCCGAATCAGCATATGACCCCGATGAGTCAGTCGGGCAAATTCGCGGGGGAAGATGCGACGGAACAAGTTGATTGACCACCTGCAGGCCGCCCGCTCTCCGATTCCACGAGCGTGGGAGAATTCATGCAGATAAGTGACGACGGACAACCGCCCTTGAACAACGATTTCGTGAGTGCTCGGACGGTAATAGCTGGTCCCGCTACTGCTGCCGTCGATCAAGCCGAACACGAGTTTGGGCTCAGCGATGCCGTAAATGGCTGAAAGCGCCTGGTGCAATCTGATGGATTTCTCCTTCCGTTTTTCAATTGACCCGCTCCACGGCCGCGATTTTTGGAACGACCTCATGGCCGCCAGGACACCACGCCGAAACCGCATATCGGCGTCAAGGACCTCGACAACGGACTGAGGATAGTTGTCATCAGGCATCTGATGCCCCCTGTTGATTGAAATGCTTCCATCTTCTCAATAGGTAGCGACCAGCCAAGCGTAAGTCCTTGTCCACCTTGCAGTAGACCCTCGAATTGGGGCGCAGACCACTGACAATCAAGAGTGCATTGAGGCCGCGTCGGCTGTTGGTAACTGGCTCAGGACGATAATGGCAACTTCGAGCGACCGAATGCTCGACCCATCGCTGTGTTGCGAGAACCCATGCTTTGATTTTGATCCAGTCTGTGGTGCCGCCATGAAGCCGCCATTCAATTGTCCTGCGATTGGGATCGGTGAGATTGGTGAAGTTCAGCCCTGCATAGCGATCGCATCGAGTCAGCCTTTGACAGAGCTGCTCATAAATCCGACAGTTATCAAAAAGAGTCGCATGTTCGGGTCGAGGCGGACGGCAAAAGGAATTGCTTGCTCGCGAAGGAGCCACCAAGCCGTAGATGACCTTGTGAAAGCGCCACCAGAAATGCTGAAGATTGCGGACGACCTCGGGGCGCTCGACAACTTCGGGCAGGTCATGATGCACATGGCAGCCGCACGATGGCGTGATGCGGGCGCCGACATAGCGGATGATTTCCAGCGCTGGCGGCAAGAGCTGCTCCAGTTCACGAAAGGTCAACGGCCGCGTTTTGACTTCGATTTGGCCCCAGGTGATGCCGGAATACCGCTGCTCACCTCTGAGGCTGCTGTCGTGCTCGACACACAGATCCACCCCCGAAGGCACGGCAGACCGACAATAAGGCCGCGCCATGGCGGTCATTCCTTGGTTGTGCAGGAGGTGGACAAGCAGTTCCTGGACATCCCTTGTTTCCCCTCGCCCGACGACGGGGATGACGCATTCAAGTTCCAGGCCAAGGATTCGGTCACTGATAACTGCGAACCGCTGGTTCATAATGGAGATGCCTGAAAGCACAGCATTCTGGGATACTGCGGCGGGCAGAAAGGCGTATCGACACCAAATTCATGAGCGCCAGGCGGTCCAGGGCATCGAAACGGGCGCATAAAGAAAAACTTTATGGTTTCAGAAATTCTGCGCGGCGCAGAAAAGCCAGTTAAGGGTCCAGGACGTGCACAAGAAACAACAACCGATGCAAAAAGGGCATGAAATGGGCTGCTTCTCGACGAACGCTGCCGGTTTTCACCGGTTCGGGAATTGGCGAAAGATGAAGAGTGTTAAGAGTCCAGACGCCGTCGTTCACCCTGTATCAGGGGTCTTGATTGGAAAAGCGGCTTGCCGTGGTGAACAGGACATCGGCCGATCAGCCATCCGCAAGAATGCCAAGCCGCTGGGCCACTCCAAGAATACGCGTGAATACCTGTTCGCTGCTACACACACTGGCTGTCTCTGTCCACAGGGCATAACTTGGCCGCAAGAGTTTCTGCGCGGATGCTGTCCTGAGAAACGAGGGGTTGAGATCGCTGATCCGCCAACGGTCTAGGGCATCGGCGTCCTTGAGAACCCGTAGATCCATGGTCATATCGGGGACCAAGTGGTCGGGCGGAACATGCCAGCGGCAGAGATGAATCACCTGTTCGAGGGAAACATTTGGCGGGATGATGCTCCGGTGATCGTCGAGCCAGCTCGCGGCCCTTCTGCCATGATCGGGGTCGTCCCCATCGTCCGATCGCTGGGTGTCGTGAACGGCCGCCGCCCACCCCAAGACCGCAGCGTCAATCGATGACCCTTCCTGCCGCACCATCTCCGCAAGAATCTGGGTCCAAATGAGCACTCGGGCTTCATGACCGAGGCCGTGAATCCCGCTCGCCGGTTGGGCGAACCAGCGGGGATCGGGTTCATACTGCATGACCTGGCTCACCGTTACACGCGGAAGACTAATGTCCCGCCAGTGAGAGGAATTCACGAGATGTGGACTCGTCTGTCCCCGGTTACTCATCGTCGTCAGACTCCTTGTCCGACACCTTAATTGTCTCCCTGATCGTTACATCGCGGGGATCAACCAAGACCTCACTCTCATTCCGCCCGGTGAAGTATGCCACCACCGAAGAGCTGTGGCACTCACCGACCAGAACGAGTCCGCCGAACCGCCCGTCATCGAGCGATGCGAATCTTCGGGCAAACCACTCCGCCTGTTTCCGGTCGAGTGTCCAGCTCCAGCCCAATTGGTTGCCCCGGCCACAGCCACGATAGACGACAACCGGATTGGGAAGCAAGTCAAATACTTCCAGCTCCTCATTGTTCATCATGCAACGTCTTGCCTCAAGGCTTCGGCCGCGTGGCGACAGCAAACCTCGCGCCAAACGACGGTATTGCCACAGGCTTTCGCTGTCCATCCACACGCTGCCGAGCAGCCGAAAGTACTCCTTGTCACTAAGAACGCTGGCGAGTTTGCGGAGGGCATCGATCCGCCACGGTCTCTCGTGCAACCAGATACACGTTTCCCAGTCGCGCTGGGACACCGCGTGATCCATCGCCTCCTTCTTGTACCGCAGTTGCTTGTTCAACTGGTCATTGAACTTGGGGCTGTAGCAGACAAAGTTCACCAGCGGATGACGGACGGTTGGAACAGCTTCGTGCTGGATACAAACGGCCAACTCTGGATCCAGCGGTACGACCGACGTAGTCTCTTCAATAGACTGAATCATTCTTCCTCCTGACCTATGCGGTCTTTGGCAAACCTGGACCGAAATCGATTCTGCTCGCCTCGGTCACGAGCCGGGCGTCATCGTTCTGGGCGTAATACACTCGTCATTCATGATGTATCACATCAACTCGCAGTACCGGCAACAGAGATGTCCTGACCGGTCATTTTGGGCTTCGCTGGTGGCACTTTCCACATATCTCTCATCTGTTTCGCTTCGGCAATTCGGTTTCTTGCCAGTCTGATGTAGTCGGCAGAGATCTCATATCCGATCCAGTGAGCACCCATTTCGGCGGCCGCGACACCGGTCGAACCCGAGCCCATATAGGGGTCCAGCACGACATCGCCTGCTTGCACGCCTGCCATCTTGAGGCACCGCAGGGGTATCAGGACAGGAAAGGGAGCCGGATGGCCAATTGAACGAGTCTCCTCGAAGCCAATCTCCCAGATGTTCGTCAACTTGGCGCAGGCGCGATTGAATCGAGGACGACACCCTGGCTTTCTCAACCAAAAGATGAACTCATTGATCGGATAAAGGCGGACGGGATCGATGTTGTGCGTGGAGCCACGATTCCAGATGATCGTTTGGACCAACTCGCACTTGGATTTCAGCACCCACCGAAATGGTGAAATGGCCACGCCCTTCGCCTGGCGCTCCTTGTGGTTGTAAAAGACTGATCCGCCCGGCTTGAGCACCCGACAGCACGCATCGAGCAGTTCAATCTGGTCGGCTTCATATTGATCCTGAGGCAGATGGTCATCG
This sequence comes from Phycisphaerae bacterium, assembly GCA_030372985.1. Lineage (GTDB taxonomy): Bacteria > Planctomycetota > Phycisphaerae > UBA1845 > PWPN01 > JAUCQB01. Next base: position 47,862 of record JAUCQB010000009.1, on the reverse strand, counting down.
AAGGTGTCGTATCCATTGATATTGTGCTTCTTGGCGGGTTGCGGCTTGTAAGACAAATTGTAGGGCGGTGATAAGACGATAGCGTCGATGGAGTCGTCAGGGATCTCGGCGAGCAAGCCGCAAGGTTGGTGGTAGATGTGATCCAGCAGCATGTTGCCGATAGCTATTGTCATGCAGCCACGCCCTTTGATCTCATCGTGAGAGCTTTCTCGGCGGCAGTGAGGTCTATGCTATCCTTCGCGAAGATCATCGCGTCCGAAAGAGTCAGCAGAGTGTCACGCGGCACATTGCCGCATCGTTGTGCCAAGTGGCGGGCAGCATTGGCGGATATCGTTCGGCCTTCCGACTTGACGATACGCTGTATATGGAACACGCATTGATCGGTCGATGGCAGAGATAGGTGGCGTACAAGGCATCGATCGGCAACAGCCTCATCAATCTTGTCCTCGTCGGCAACGCAAAGGACCAGGTGTATTCCGCCAGTCTCCAGGATCTTCAAAAACTTCTTCTGATCGGAGATGGATAGCCGTCCAAACTCGTCCAGGGCCAGCACCTTCTTTTCCATGCCACCTGGCGACCAGAGACGTTTCGAGATCATCTTCTCTTCCTGGATCAGGCGAAGAATATCGCCAGCCGGAGTACGAGTGCAGTCGATCTCCCCGTAACCATACTCATTAATAACCAGCGGTCTACTCGCCAATGCGCGAGTGATGGATGTGCATGGTTTGCAGGCGAGGCACGGCTCGCACGAGCCGTCATCAGTTTTCAGGCAGGCCGCCCTCAAGCCGATTAGCCGCACCAGGCTGGTCTTGCCGCCGCCGTAAGGAGACCTGACCAGCAAGGGACCGCTCAAGATGCCTTGCGACAGCTCTAGAGTAATGGCCTCAATCACCGGGGTGTCAAGGCCCTGCCACAATTCGGCAAACTGCTTCGGCCGGTATTTGTCAGCTAAGTTTGTCATGAGTTGTCCTCCTTGCAAGTCTGCAACTTGCCTTCTGGATTGGCGTTAACTTGGTCAGCTGCCGGAACTTGCAGTGTTGCGCCGCCGTCTGCAAGAGTGGAGGCTGGCGGTAGCGACGCGAATGCGCTGGGCCGGTCTGTGCATAGCCCCAGTTCGCTGAGCCGCCAAGTGCTCTTGACACCCTCGGCCAGCCCCACGTCCCTCAGCTCAGTCAGGGATCGATAGACCTGCCATCTGCTCAGACGCGACTTGCTTAGTTGGTTCAGCTGATACCAGCTGGTTGACTGGTTGCCTTTGTCCAAGACAGACGATTTCCATCTGCGAAAGAGGTAGAGGGCATTGTCGCTGAGATCTTCCGTGCCGTCCTCGCCGGATCTAATCAGGATTCCTCGCACTACCTCGTAATCCTCAGGTGTTGCGAGGATGTAGCGGCCCAGATCTGGATCATGATGTACTGTCCGGTTGGCTTGCCGCAGCCAAGCCACGGCCTGTATGGCTCGTAGCAGGTGTTGTTCCGTGCGCACCGCGACGGCCGAATCTCCATCAACGGACAGCAGATGCGCGAAGGGTATGTCCACGAGAAGATCCCTTCGCAGAGACGATAAGAAATAGCGATATGCGAAGCCCAGAGTCTTCATTCGACTACGCCGTCGTTGCCCTTCGAGAGTGAAGGACGCTCTGGCTGAACTGCGAATCGTCTGGAGAGACTGCTCATCCTCGCACATCCGGATGCGCAGGTACCGCGAGCGATCTTGTTGAGACATCTCTTTGTCGGACAGCACCGCCTCCACCGACGAGATGGGTGGGATGATGGTCAGTTCAATAGGCTCTCCTTTCGAAGTAATGATCCGCGACGCCTTCTGGCCGCTCAGAGCCTGGCGCCATAGAGAATCAAACTCAGAGTTGCTCGCTCTCTCGTCGCAGACCATACAGTGATTGGTCAGGCTCGCTGCCATGCGGCAGGCCGCTGCCGCGGTCATGCGGTTGAGACTGCCAGAAGACACGACGAACTCATCGCCCACGAATGCCGAGGTCGTGCTTGCGACGGTGCTCTTTCCCGAAGCCGGATTACCGGCTAACAGGATCGAGAAGGGGCACCCGGCAGCGGCACTGATCTCCGAGAGAATTGCCATGACAAAGGCATCCTGCTGGGCTGCCATGCCAACTTCGATAATGTGTTGCCTCAGCGCATTGATGGGGTCCTTCTGGATTTCATCCGCAAGCGCTTCCGCATCGGCGAGAACGGTCATGGTTTGTATCTCACTCATTACAGTTCCCTCCTTTACCTTGGCAATATTGGCACACGCACATATCGGGACGATCTACGATAAGCAACCGGGAAGGATCACCATCCGAGTGCCCCGGCACCTCCAGATAACCAAAGATCGTGCCCTGACTGTCTGTGACGGTCTCCGGGGTGAATCGCTCGCCGTCATTGACTACGGCGTCAACATGGCTCCAGAGTACACTGGCGACAATGCTCGCACAGTACTTGGGAGCATACACCTGGAACTCGGGATGATCAAAAGCATCCAGACCATGTGTGTGGTAGTCAAAAGGCTTTCCAATACTACTAGGTATCACCGCGTCAATACGCACCACTTCCAACACGTTCAATCGTTTTTTGTCTGTTTTCTTACTCAATTTATTTCTCCTTATTAATCAACAGACCGATCACCACCCGCTGTTGCCCATCGCTACGCCGCGTTTGGGCTATCGCAGGTACTTGCTTCCAACTCAATTCCTGGTCAACGCAACCAATAATTGGGCAGGTAGCCTGCTTTTCCCGTCGCTCTATACCCCTGCCAACGATACCGTTACTGCCAAGGTCGCGATCGAGAGAGACCCAGCTGGTGTCTGCAGCACACCAGACTCGGGCGTGACGTACAAATCGATCTCAACCTCGGTCAGCTCAGCATCCCTGGGAACAACTCTCTTTACCAAAGCATGGAACAACCTGGATCGCTGTTCCTGCGTCAGTTTCTTCTCCCCGAGCTTCAACATGGCCAGGTTCTGTATGACCTGCATCCCTGCTTCCTTGCTACATACCTTCAGCTCAACCTTGGCTGTCGCAAGTCGTTTTGCGGTCCCCTCCAGTTGAGTTTGGAGCCGCTCCCGCTCCTTGAGGTACTCGCCGTCGGTTAAGATCTCCGCGAGCAGCTTTTCGCGCGCCCTTGCCTTCATAGTCTCGATTTGCTCAGCCTCGGTTGTTAGGTCACGGATGAGCGCCCGTAATCGTTCTCTTTTCTTTTCCGCGTCTACTGACGACAGCAATTGTTCGACCATGTCCGGGCTGCTGATCAATTTAATGAAGGCTTCCCACACCATGCGATCAGTCCTGTCCGCGCGCCACCACCCACTGGGACATGCTGTGCCTGTCCGTTGCCGCCGGCCCCACTCATCGGGTTTCTGACGTTTGGACGCGCAGAAGTAATAAGCGTAGCGAGGTCCACGGTTACCGCCTGATGAGGTCGCGTTGAGGGTCGATCCGCAATGCGGGCAGATCATGATGCCCGTTAACATGTATTGATTAAGGCTGCGACGGTAATGCTGGGCATCCAGTTGCCGGTGCGCGGCGTCCCACAACTCCTGGCTGATGATTGCTTCGTGCGCGTTTTCGATCCAAACAGCCTTCGGGTTCGTGCGGTCGAACACAAGACTCTTGCCGCGCGTGACCCAACAACGGTGGAAGCTAACGCCCAGGTAGAGGGGATTATCGAGAATGCGCTTGACCGTTGTTTCCGCCCAGAGCTGGATTCCGTTCTTGAATCGCTGTGGCAACTTGCCCGAAGTCCTTCCGGCTTGGGTCGGAGCAGGTACGCCTTGCTCAAAGAGTCGGCGGATGATCTGTCGAATGCTGACCCCTGCCGCCTTCCACTCATAGATCTGGCGCACCACGTCAGCTTCTGTGGGCACAGGCACTCGCTTGCCTTTGCCCTTGCCCTCACCCGTTGTCGTGTAGCCATACGCTGGCCTGGCGTTGACGAGCAGCCCCAACTTGGCCTTCTCATCCTTGCCGCGCCAATTGCGGGCCGCGATCACCTCCCACTCCCGACGATCCATCAGCGCCTTCAGCCGAAACATGAAAGCGCCTTCGAGGTCCGTAGGATCGATGATCGTGCCCCGCTCCAGGACTACCTTCGCGCCAGATTCTCGGAGTTCGCGCAGAAGCACAGCCACGTCGAGTTCGTCGCCCCGAGTCAGACGTGATTGCTCGATGACCCAAACGGCATCAGGCCGGTGGTTGCGGATGCAGGCGATCAGGTCATGGATAATCTGGCGCTGGGAAAGGGCAGAACCTGTTTCCTGGCCCTCGAAGGTATCCAGCGACCGCCAGCCGAAGGTACGGCAATCACGCTCATAAGCCGTTTGTTGAGCAGCGAGAGAGTAGCCTTCCTTCTCCTGAGCCTCCGTAGAGACTCGGAGAAGTCCGACGATAGTCGAGATGTCTTGTGGCCTAGTTGTTGCCATACTTCTTCAAGACCTCGCCGGCAGCCTGCGAACGCCAAAGCTCCAGAGCCGCAATAGCCAATTCCGTTCTGCCTTCGTTTATCAGCGAGACAATCAGTTGCTTAAGCTCCATTTCATCCCGCTCGACCTCACCCGCCATTTGATTGATTAGCTCCAGAGGACTCATCTTGGACCTCCAGAACAATCGAAGGCATAGGTGGCGTCAAGAGGTATTATTATTTCCGGCAGCGTTGGATGGAGGTCGCTAGAGAAAGCGTTTCGAGACCCGCTGAGGAGAGGCTCTGCCCTGTTGTCTGAGATGGCCGGCGCACTGCTGTCCGCCATCCCGTCGCAAATCCGCGAATTCCGTTTGTTAAGCTGTTTGACCGAAACCTTTCTGAGCATTAACCCTAACCTGTATTAATTCCACAACCATAGTATATCATTAATACTGAGCAATGTCAAGTATGGTTTTTGTAGCCCATAAGACTTTTTCAGATAACAACTTACGATTACTAGTCAGGCAACTGGATCATTCCTTGGCAACTGAAATGTGGCCGGATGAACCGTGCTCAATAGTCAATAGTCCCTTACTCCGGAACTTCTGTGCATTTTGCGCGCATGTTTGGTGGCATCAGGCGGCTGGTCTGGCAAGGGCCGAGACACCTAATGACGCTGCGCCAGGAGATCAATCAAGCCAAATCATTACCTCAGCAAGACTTGCGAATGAACTGAGTTCTGGCAGTTAGGTTTTTGTTGTTGCTGGCACTTGGGCCTATGCTCTTGCTGATCGGGCCACCCGGAACTGGCAAAACGATGCTCAGCAAGCGGATTCCGACGATCCTGCCGCCGCTGAGCCTGACTGAGTCGCTGGAGACCACGCGAATCTACTCCGCGGCCGGGAAGATGCCGGCCGGACAGGCCCTGCTGGCCCGACGGCCGGTGCGCTCGCCCCACCACTCGGCCAGCGGGCCGGCGCTGGTTGGCGGCGGATCTATCCCGCAGGCGGGCGAGGTCTCGCTGGCCCACCACGGTCTGCTCTTCCTTGACGAGTTCCCTGAGTTTCCGCGGACCATCCTCGAGACGTTGCGTCAGCCTCTCGAAGATGGCGTGGTCACCATCGCCCGATCGCACTCGGCCATCACCTTCCCCGCCCGATTCATGCTGGTGGCAGCCATGAACCCGTGCCCTTGCGGTTACTTCACCGACCCGAACAAGCCGTGCAAGTGCAGCCCGCTGCAGATCGACAAATACCTCTCGCGGATCAGCGGCCCGCTCATCGACCGCATCGACATCCACATCGAGGTGCCGCCGGTGCCCTACCGCGAGCTGCGCGGCGAGCACACCGGCAGCAGCAGCGACGAGATGCGCGCCCAGGTCGAGCGGGCCAGGCGGATCCAGCGAGAGCGCTTCGGCGACACGAGCACGATCCTCAACGCCCGCATGACGCCCAAACAGCTCCGCAGGTATTGCAGGCTCGACGCCGCCGGCGAACAACTGCTCAAGCAGGCCCTGACCGAGCTGGGCCTGTCGGCCCGGGCCCACGACAAGATCCTCCGCGTCGCCCGCACCATCGCAGACCTGGCCGCCGAGGAAAACATCCGGCCCGAGCACGTGAGCGAAGCGATCATGTACAGGAGGCTGGACCGGCAGTTGTGAACTCGAATTGACCACCGGGAAAGGCTATAATGAACGAGGAAGGACTTGGAGACTCCGTCCGACAAGCCTTTGATGAAGGCCGATACGAGGCCACAAGGCATTTCTGGGACGAGTTGCGGGCTGACGGGTTTGTGCTCGCTGATGTGCATACGGCTCTTGATTCGATCCAGGTTGTCAGAGAAATGGGTACTGATCAGGCTGGGAATCCCAAATACGAGGTAACCGGGCCTTCGGTGGATGGACGGCGTTTGTCCGTTGTCTGCTCCCTGAAAGAGACGGGTGTCTTCCTTTTCATTACGGTCTACGAGGGTTCGGCATGATGGACTACGATTACGGGAAATGCCATGTCTGCGGGGGCCGCATGGAAGAACGCCTCACGAACCAGAGCTTCGAGGAAGCCGGCGAATGGGTTCTCATCCGCTCCGTTCCCACCGGCGTGTGCATCCGCTGTGGTGAACAGATCTTCCGGGCCAATGTCCTCGAACGTCTCGAACAAATCCGTCAGGAACGCAAACTGCGCGAGCCGGAGGTCCATATCGAGGTACCGGTGTTCGCGTTCTGAAGGCCTCTCCCTGTTTCAGATCAAAGCCGCTGACGGACCGCGAGAAATACGCGTTGCGCCGCAGGAGACGCAAGTGAAGACTCCACGAAGAAAACCGCGAAAAGAGCATACTGACATGAACGCGGCCGAGTTGGCTGAATCAACAGAGGAATTCGAAAAGGAATTCGCGTTCCGCAAGACTCGACCGTTGAGCGCAAAGGACAAGAGACTGCACGCTCGCGCGAAGCGGCGCGGCCGCCCGCGAATCGGCGAAGGCGCCGAGAAGTTCCGTGTTTCCATCGAACGCGGCCTGCTGCTCAAGTCCGATGCCTACGCCCGCAAACATGGCATGAGCCGCTCGGAACTGATTGCCAAGGGTCTCAAGGCAATCATGGCCGCCCGGAGCGCATGAAATCTCCTGCACATCTGGTCTGCGCGCGTCAGCCAGGCCATCATGTATCGGAGGCCGGATCGGCAGTTGTGCGATGAGCGGTCAGCCGTCAGCCCTGCAGGCCGGAATCTTGATAAACCCGATGACTTTAGTCTGTCTTGGAAAGGGCCGGCACGCGAGACCGGCAGGCCGTTTTGTGCGATAATACCAAAGGCCTCGTTGGACTGCCGGGCCAAGGTGTCTTTGCATGGCGGATCAGCAAGCGGATTCCCGAGACGAGCGGATTGGCCGCATCCTGAACGAGTACCTGGACCGCGCCCAGCGAGGCGATCCGGTTGATGAGCAGGAGTTGCTGAAGGCCAACCCCGATATCGCCGACGAGCTCCGCGAGCAGTTTGGGCTGGTCCGCCACGTGAGTCCGCTGTCGTCGCGAGGCGTTCAGGGCCAAGGACCGAGCATCGCCGTGCCGCCAGACCTGCTGCCCGGCTACGAGATCCTGGGCGAGATTCACCGCGGCGGACAGGGTGTCGTCTATCGGGCCCTGCAGAAAACGACCCGCCGCAAGGTGGCGATCAAGGTCATGCGCGAGGGGCCGTTCGCCGGCTGGCGCGACCGCACCCGCTTCGAGCGGGAAGTGCAGATCCTGGGAGCGCTGAATCACCCCAGCATCGTGACCATCCACGAGAGCGGCACGGCCTCGGGATGCCACTTCTTCGTGATGGATTACATCGAGGGCCCGCCGCCGGACGTGTGGCTGAGCAGCCGTCCGCGGTCGATCGAGGAAATCCTCCGGCTGTTCGCCACGATCTGTGCCGCCGTCAACGAGGCGCACATCAAAGGTATCATTCACCGAGACCTCAAGCCCGGCAACATTCGCATCGACGAGGAGGGCAGGCCGCACATCCTGGATTTCGGCCTCGCGAAAGTCACCGCCCAGGAAGGCGAACAAGCCGATGTGGCGGACATGACGGTGGTCGGCCAGTTCGTCGGCAGCCTGCCGTGGACCAGTCCGGAGCAGGCCCAGGGAACGCTCGACAACGTCGACATGCGCACCGATGTGTACGCTCTCGGCGTGATTCTCTACCAGATGCTGACCGGCGCATTCCCGTATGAGGTCGCGGGCCCCATGCGCGACGTGCTCAATCGTATCGTCAACGACGAGCCGATCCGGCCGAGCACCGTCAGAAAAGGGATCGACCGCGACCTGGAGGCGATTGTCCTCCGCTGTCTGCGAAAAGAGCCGCATCGTCGCTACCAGACGGCCGGGGAATTGGGACGCGACATCGAGCGTTACCTGAACGGCGAGGCAGTGGCCGCCAGGAGCGACAGCGGGCTGTATGTCCTCGGCAAGACGCTGCGCCGGCATCGTGTTCCGGTGGCGGTGGCGGCCGCGTTTGCCGTTCTGGTCGGCGTATCACTGCTGGCATCGCTTTCCCTGTGGCGGCAAGCGGCAGCCGAGCGAGACCGGGCCATCGCCGCCCAGCGTGAGCAGGATCGGTTGCGCACCCTTGCGGATGCGAAGGCCTCGGAGGCTGAGCAGGCGCGACAAATCGCCGAACGCGAGCGAGTCCGCGCCGAGAACCAGGCTGAACAACTTCGCCGGACAACGTATCTCAATCGGATTGCTCTTGCCCAGACGGCCTATGAGCAGAAATACCTGACGCAGGCGCATCAGTTGCTGGAGGCCTGCCCGACGGACTTGCGAGGTTGGGAGTGGCACTACCTGTCACGACTGTCCAGGGAGCCGACGCTGCTGGACATTCGCGCGGATGAGGAGTGCGTCGTCTCGCTGGCTGTGAGTCCGGACGGCCTTCGTCTTGCCACCGGCGGGTGCGATGGCGTAATCAGAATCTGGGACAGCGCCACGGGGGCGGCGATCGCGCCATTGAAGGGACATGACGACCAGGTGAATGCCCTGTCGTTCAGCCCCGACGGCCGGTGGATCGCCTCGGGTGCCCGCGACAAGACACTGCGGGTGTGGGATACGAGAGACGGGTCACACAGGATTCTGGAGGAGGGCAGGCAATACCTGAATGCCGTGCAGTTCAGTCCTGATGGGGCTTATCTGGCCGCCGGCGGGCAAAGCAGAGTACTGGCCTTCTGGGACGTCCGGAGCGGACAGCTCGTGCGGTCAACATCCGCTCACGAGAAGGAGATTTCTTGCGTCGCATATACTCCCGACGGCAAGCAGGTGGCTAGTGGTGAACTGCTGAACCCGCCCATGGGCGACTGCAAGATCAGGATCTGGAACGCCGCCACCGCTCAAAGCGTGCGGGAGCTCTCTGGCCCGCCGGGCGCCGTGCTGTGCCTGGCATTCTCGCCCGACGGCACGCGGATGGCAGCAGGTGGCGGGGTCTCCCCGGTCGGGAGAGATGCTCAGGGGACATTGAAGGTCTTTGACAGTTCGACGGGGGAAGAGCTGCTGTCGCTCCGCGGGCACGAGGGCTTTGTCCACTCGGTGGCCTTCAGCCCCGACGGCACATTGCTGGCCTCAGCGGGCGTTCCTCGCACGGCCGCGCTCGGGCTGGAGTCAGATCGCACTCTGAGAATCTGGAACGCAACGACAGGTGAGGAGTTGTACACCCATTCGGCCCACCACCGCGGCGGAAGGGCCGTGGCCTGGAGTCGGGACGGAAGTCGAGTCTTCTCGGCGGGCATAGACGGCCGATGGAAGGCCTGGCCGAAGTCGCTGCCTCCGGAGGCTCGCGTCCTGCAAGGGCATTCAGGCCCGGTACTCCGTGTCGTGTTCAGCCCGGACGGCAGGCGCATCGCTTCCTGTGGGGCGGAGAGCGAGGGCGACCTCGCGACAGAGCAGGTGTCGGATGATGGCATCCGGATATGGGACACGCAAACGGGTGCGCAACTGATGACCCTGGCCGAACACACCAGCACCGTGCTGGCTCTGGCGTGGGCTCCTGATGGCAGATACCTTGCGTCGGGCAGTGCGGACCGGACCATTCGCGTCTGGAACGGCAGTGACGGTTCGCGACAATGGCTGCTCCCTAGCCAGGAGGGGAGCGTGCGGAGCGTTGCCTTTTCGCCCGACAGCACCCTGGTGGCCGGCGTCGCCGGCTACGCAGCCACGGTCTGGAGCCTCCAGGACGGTCGCGAACAGCTTCGTCTGCGGCACAATGATATGCCTCTGACGGTTACGTTCAGCCCCGACGGCCGGTGGATCGCAACAAGCCTGGCACGTCGTGGAATCAAGATCTGGGATCGCGAATCCGGCCAAGAGTCACGGTCGATTTCGACTCAGCCCGACTTGAACGGTGCGTGGTTCAGTCCCGATTCAAGCATCATCGCGGGTGCTCATGCCGATGGTACGATCAGCCTCTGGGACGTAGCGACAGGCAAGCCGCTTTCGTCGATGCATGGTCCCCAACGGTTGGTCGAATGGCTCGACTTCAGCTCTGACGGCCGGCGGATTGCCTCGTGCTCGGCGGACACGATGCTTAAGCTCTGGGACGTGGCCAGCGCCAGCCAGGTCTACAGCATTCGGGCACACGATGGGGCGGTGATGTGTGTGCTCTTCTCGCCCGACGGCACGGCCATTGCCACTTGCGGGCAAGATGGCCTGATCAAGCTGTGGGAGGCTCAGCCCTCCCCGGCAACCCGACCCGCGTCAACGATGGCTGGCGATCAGGGCCCGTGGCGTGGGGACGACCGAACGGGGGCTGGAGACGGATCGATGGCAGCAGGTGCTGATTAGGCACCGGGGTGGGGGCTAACGGGAGGCGTCCGCAAAGGGCGTAAAAAGCCGGGTGCCCGGAAGCATGGTCGAGTCTTCAAGGAGGAGGCATACGAGACTCAGACAATCCTTCCGGGCACCCAAGGCAGTTTCGTTTCTGGTAGTGTAATGAACGAAGAAGATCGCCGGGTCTAACGCGCAAAAATGAGAATCTTTCGTGAGGCGCGGGGTGAAAGCCCGCCGAAATCGACATTGCTGGACCTTAGTCCGATAACTTATGAATACAGCGCTGACCTGGCGAATTCGATAAAGCGTTATGAAAACGTTGGTTACATCAATTCGGGTTTTCTGACGTCCTGATCGGGGCCTTCATGGAAGACGTGAAATTCAGGAAGACCATGGCCGAAATCCAAGCGGGCAACGTGGCTGCCATGGATTCACTGCTCCTGGCCAGTTACGACCCACTCCGATCAGCTATTGCTCAACAAATGAGTGATACACTGAGGAAGGCCCAACTGGAACCGGAAGACGTCATCCAGGAGACCTACACGGCCGCGTGGGCGAACCTGCCCAAGAGCCAGTTCGAGAGTTTTGAGGGATTCCTTGGCTGGCTGCGTCAGATCGCGGAGAACAAGCTGATCGACATGCATCGGGCGATCGTGGCGGACAAACGTGACGTCCGACGGCAGGCGGCCGCCTGGGGTGTCAAGAGCGGCTCCTACGTCGATCTCTTAGAGCAGGTGACCTCTCCGATGGCGACCCCGAGCCATGGGGCGGCCCGCAGCGAGGCGCTGGCCGTTCTGATGGTCCGGCTCCAACAATTGCCCGAGGATTACCGACAGGTCATCCATTGGCGGCTCATCGAGGGCCTGCCGGTTGCCGAGGTGGCCAAACGCCTGGATCGGAGCGAAGCGGCGATCCACATGCTCTTCCACCGCGCCTTGAAGCAGCTTCGTGAATTGATGGGTGCTTCGTCGGACTACCTGAGCCAAACGTAACTGGGCCGGGCTGCGCATGATACTGTCTCTCACACCCGCATGATTCCACCCGGGTTAGCGCAGCCAGCCGGAAGCGGCAGCCTCTGTGGATGCAGGTTGTGATCAGGCAATAGCGCGGACACAGCGTGAAGATGCCACAATGTAACCCAGACATGGGGGGCGACGGGCACGTGGGGGGGGCCGTTCGTGCAACTACGGAAGACGGCGAAATGGTCCTGGCTCACGCCGGCGCCCCCGTCGAACCCGGGATCCCAACTCCGCAAAAACAGCGTCAAGTTGATAACAATTCGCTTCGACGGGCGTCTGTATCTTTGCGGGTAGCTGGGGGGTACCTTGCGGGTCGGTCACGGGACGCGCCCTGGAGGGCTGCCTGGAGCCGCAGCCTCGGCCGGTCTGGCCCCAACCGAAGGGCATGTCGCCCTGTGAGCCGGCCACTCAAACAAGACCGGGTAAGGTGATGCTGAATTCGTGCTTCCAACGGGCGTGGGCAACGTGTCTGGCCGGGGTTCTGGCCATTGCGGTTCCCGGCCTGCCGGCCGCACGAGCCGAAGGCGATAATCCCGGTGACAGCGAGACTGCCCGACAAGCTGAGCCCAGCCTGCGGTTCACCCCGGGCATGGCCCGGGCGACGGGAGCGATCTGCGTTCAAGAGATGCTGATCGAGCGGTACGGCCTGCCCGAGGAGAAGCGGGCGGAAGCCGGGGAGAAGGTCGCCCGACGACTGATGCAGATGGCTCACAGGATCGACCAGCGCGGCTACGAGCTTGTCGAACGGTTCACGGAGGAGCAGCTTGCCCGTGCCGCCGCTAAGGGAGGAGCAAGCGGGTTCATGCCGCCGGGCTTCGGGAAGGAGTTCGCGGAGCGCATGCTACCCCTGCTTCCAGAGATCAACGAAATGGCCCGGGGCGTGGTCCAGGACGTCCGTCCCATGTTGCCAATGAAGAAGCAGTTTCAGTTGGCCGGGGACATGATGGCCTTCAAGACGTTCATGAACGGGTTCGAAGACACCATGAAGAAATGGGCGAGCGGGGAGGTCACCGAGTACGAGGATCCGTTCCGGCAGCAGGAAACCAAGAAGAGGAACGAGAACGGTGAGACTCCCCCCCTGGAAGGAGCTCGTCGGCAAGCGCAGCACGCGATCGAGAAGCCGCGAGCCGAAACATGGAAAACGTACCTGGATGACTTCAAGGCCCTGTACCAGTTGGACGCAGCTCAGACAGCCACGGCCGAGTCGATCCTTCGCGAGTACACCGAACGCGAGAGGACCATTACCTCCAGGCGGGAGTGGAGTCAGCGTGTCTACCAGGACGAGCTGTGGATGAACATCTGCTACCAACTGCCCGCGGGCTGGATGCACCCCGCGAGGGTGCTGCTGGAGGACGATCTGGCGGTGGCGAGGTCCTTGGTCGATCAACTCGAAGAGGGGTTCAAGACTCGCCTGGAGAGCATTCCGACCCGCGCCCAGCGACTTGAGGCGGACGAGAGGATCGCCGGCTTGCTGAGGGATAAAGGACTCCAGGTCGTGGCGACTCAACCTCAATCGGAGACGGAGCCCGAGCCATGAGAGTTGCAGCGACGTTGGCCTCACTGTTCCTGGTTGTTGGGCCGGTTGTGGGACTTGCCCAGGAGAGCCTCGTCGACCAGGAGAACACCGCACCGGCGGCCGAAGTCCGGACAGAAGGGCCCCCGCCATCTGAGCCCGCGGCGACGGCGGCACCCGGCGAGGAAATCATGAGGCCGACGCAGGGGGGGCTGCGGTTTACACCGAAAATGGCAAAAGGCATGGCCCGGGTCATCGCGAGCGAGTTTTCGGATGACCCGAACCGAGACAAGCTCGCCGAACTGCTCGAGCGCCGCCTCTGGGACATGAAGGAAAAGCACGGGCAGGAGGCGGTCGTCGCCATCGAATGCCTGTACGAAACGACCTTGTCGCAGGAAGCCGAGGGCAATCTGCCGGACAGAGACAAGGCCCACACCACGACATTCGACGCTGACGCGGCCCGTGAGGTCAGCCGGAAGGTCTCGCCCGGAGTCAAGCTCTTCCAGGAGTTCTGGCAAGGGTTTCTGGATGACGCCCGCCAGGTCACGCCCGAAGACGAGCTGCGGCAGATGACAAAACACACGCAGGAAACGCTCGAGATGACCCGGCGCTTCCAGGAGAAGATGGATCGCTGGTCTCGGGGCGAAGTCAGGCCGGATGAAGGCCTGCTGGACGGCATCGACGAAGATGACATCGCTGCGGAGAAGTCGGGCCAGACCAAGGAATACATCGAGGCCGAACGCGAGGTCCGGTGGGAAGTGAGCCGGCGGAGCGGCATGGAGTGGGAGTGGTTCCTCAACCAATGCGTCGAGGTTTTGAGGTTCGACGATGCTCAGAAGACGGCAGGCCGAAAGCTGCTCGAGGAGTATTGCGAGAAGGCCGCCGTGATCATGACCACGGAGTGGAAAGCCAGGCTGCTGGCCAACCGGGTGCGCCACCGGCTGAAGTGGCGATGTTCCGGGCAGCCGCTGGAGCCGTGGGTGTTCCGGCTCGACCAGGAATACAAGCAGATGATCCGGCCGATTGACGAGATGGGCGTCGCATTCCACCGCGATGTCGTTGCCTTGGCCCGGTCGGATCAATGGGAGCAGATGCTGGCGGGCTTGAGGAAAGTCGCGACCGAGCAGGGAATGAAACCGGAAGAAACCGGCGCGGAGTTCCTGCGGTTTCCGGACAAGCCCAGCGCATCGTCTACCGCCGACGCGGCCAGTCCATAAGGCTCTTTTGTTCCGGCTCAGGTCCCATCCACATGCCACGACCCGACCGGACTTGGAGGATAACGATGGCGGCTGGGATTTCGGATCATGCGTGGCAGGTTGAGGAGCTTGTCGGACTACTGGATTGAAACCGACCCGCTGCCGCAGTCAAATACCTTCCACCTGTCTGGCTGACCACTCTGTTCTCACCCATTCAGACCCGACCGCCACGCCTTGGCCAGATCGGCCAGCAGGACCTCGCTCCGGCGATCACCGGCGCTCCAGGTCAGCTTGTCGGAGCGAGCCGTCGTGGCGATTCGCCGGGCGACGATGCCCCCGTGCTGTTCGGCGATTCGGGCAACCTCGTCCGCCGCCGACTCGGGCGTCTGCACAATGTACCCGCTGGTGCCGGGCGAGAAGGGGCACAGATCGGTGAACGTCGCCTCAATGCCGCACTGGCCGGCAAAGGCCATCTCGGCCAGAGCCTGCAGAATGCCGCCGTCGCTGCAATCGTGGGCGGCCAGGACCTTGCCCGATCGAATGAGTCCGCTGACCGCCGCGTGCAGACCGGCCGCGTCGCTTATGCTGACCTCCGGCCACTGCCGGGCCTTCAGCCCGACGTAGAAGAACGGCGTCGGCTCGTCGGCGGGCTTGGCGTCCATGGTTACGCATCGTTTGACGTCCTCGATCACGCTCATCGCGCTGATCAGCAGTGTCTCGGGGATGCGGATGCGGTTGTTGAACAGCGGCATCATTTCGCCGAGTTGCTTCGCATCGTTGGCGTCGAGGGCGAACTCGTTGTTGAGCGAGTCTTTGCCGGAGATGAACGGCGTACCGAAGGCGACGGCCGCGTCGTAGCAGGCCTGGCAGGCGCGGACCAATGCGCCCATCGTTTGCGGATCTTCGCAGTTGCCCCAGCAGAAGTTATCCAGGATGGCCGTGCGATTCGGATCGCCGCCGACGCAGATCACGTTGCGAAGCGCCTCGTCGATGGCCGCAACCGCCATCCAATAGGGATCGACGTCACTCAGCGACGGGCAGATGCCGTTGGCCAGAACGATGCCTTTGTCGCTGGACAGCCTCGGCCGCAGTACCGCCGCGTCCGACGGCCCCAGGCCGGGGCCCACCAACGACTTGACCGCGCTGGCCCCCTGCACCTCGTGATCGTACTGACGGATGATCCATTCCTTGCTGGCGGTGTTGAGATCCGACAGACGGCTCAGGAGAAACTCGCGGGCGTCGGGCATGTTGGCATGCCCACGCAAAGCCGTGGGCATGGCACCCATCACTCCTTCCCCCCTTGCCAAGGGGGGATCGAGGGGGGTCGCGCCTGATACCGCGGGTTTCCACGTCGCTTCTCTGCGCGTCTTCGGAACACCACCGTGCAAAAACCGGGCATCGATATCGCCGACCTGCTTGCCGTCGTATTGGATGATCAGGCGCCCGTCGTTGCGGAATGTGCCGATGACTGTGGCCTCAACGTTCTCGGCCTCACAGATGGTCCGCACCTTCTCCCAATTGCCCGGCGGAACGGCCAGCACCATCCGTTCCTGGGCTTCGCTGATCCAGATCTCGTCATATCGCAGGCCGGCGTACTTGAGCGGCACCTTCGACAGCTCGACGTCGGCTCCGAGCTTCTCGCCCATCTCGCCGACCGCGCTGCTCAATCCGCCCGCCCCGCAGTCGGTCGTTGCGGTGTAGAGGCAGCCGTCCTCATGGTCGCGGGCCCGCATCATCGCATCGAGCACCTTCTTTTCGGTGATGGCATCGCCGATCTGCACGGCGTGAGAAAACTCGTCGGCGTGTGTATCGGTCAGCTCGGAGGATGAGAACGTCGCGCCGTGGATGCCGTCGCGACCGGTGCGTCCGCCGATGACCACGATCAGATCGCCGGGGTTCGGCTGCTTCTCGATACAGCGGTTCGGCATCAGCCCGACGCAGCCGCAGAACACCAGCGGGTTGCCGAGATAGCGGTTGTCGAAAACGACGGCACCGTTGACCGTGGGGATGCCCATGCGGTTGCCGTAGTCGCGAACACCGGCGACGATGCCCTTGAGAATCCGCCGCGGGTGGAGCACGCCCTTGGGCAGCCACTTCATCGGGAAGTCGGGCCGGCCGACGCAGAAGATGTCCGTGTTGGCAATCGGCTTGGCCCCCAGCCCGACGCCCATGACATCGCGGATGCAGCCGCCGATGCCGGTGGCCGCCCCGCCGTAAGGTTCGATGGCCGACGGGTGGTTGTGCGTCTCCACCTTGAAGGCGACCGCATCATCCTTGTCGAACTCGATGACGCCCGCATTGTCCTTGAACACCGAGAGGCACCAGGTCACCCGGCCGCTGCTGGTGAGGTCGTTGGTCGCCCGGGCGACGGTGTCGCGCAACAGATTCTCGTAAGACACCTCGACCGTGCCGTCCGGCAGCGTTTTCTGGGATGCCAAAGACGTCTTCGGAAACGCCGCCCCGCGATACCGAACCGCGCTTTTGAGCGTCTTGTGCACGCAGTGCTCGCTCCAGGTCTGGGCGACCATCTCCAGCTCGAGATCCGTGGGATCGCGTTGGAGCCGGCGATAGTGGCTCTGGATGGTCTTCATCTCTTCGAGCGACAGGAAGAGATGGGCCTCGCGGGAGAGTTTGCGCAGGGCCGCGTCGTCGAGGTCGCGCAGCGGCACGTGGCGCAGCTCGAAAGCCCGTTTCGGTGCCACGGGCAGACGCTGCGGCCGCGGGTCGTGCCGCTCGAAGCCGCTGAGGTAGGCCTCCTCAATGCAGTCGTTGTAGAACAGCCGCCGGGCGACAAACTCAAGCTCTTCGAGGTTCGCAAGCCCCTGGAGGCGATACAGCCTCGCCGTCGAGATGGCCAGGGCACGGGTGTCGATGCCCATGTCGGTCACCGCTGCCAGGGTCGAAGCCGCGACGGGATCCATCACCCCGCCCTTGAGGTGGACCTCCACCTCGCAATCCGAGTTGCGATTGGCCGGACCTCGCTCGTCGCCGCCGCGATGCAGGCGGTACGATTCGGTAATGGGATCGGCCAACAGCGAAGAGGCAATCTGCTCCAGGACAGCCTCCGGAAGATCAGTCTCGATCAGGAAAAGCCGGCCGGACGCCACGGCCCGAACGTGCGGGAGCCCCAGTTCGCGGATGTCGCGGAGCATGGCGGCCCCGTGGGAGTCAAGTTCCGCTCGCTTGGGTGAAACGGTGATCCGCCAGAGGGCTGGGGCGGTTTGTTCACTCATGGAGGTAATACCTTCTTCCTGTAACGCCTCGAGATCCACTCGTCGCGGGCCTCCCGGCTGGCGGTCAGCCATTTCATGATGGCCTCGGCGTCATCGCGATCGAGTTTCTGACGAAAGGAGTGCAACTCGGCAACGAGTTGATCGATGGCTTGCAGTATGGCCTGGCGGTTGGTCCTGAAGATGTCGGTCCACATGGCCGCATCGCCGCCGGCGATTCGAGTTGCGTCGGCAAACCCCGGGCCCGCGAGATCGATGGCCGAGTCAGGAACCGCCAGGCTCACCAGGGCGGCGGCGACGGCGTGGGGCAGGTGGCTGACCCGAGCCAGCAGCTTGTCGTGTTGGTCGGGGCTGGTCACCACAGTACGGCATCCGAGGGCCTCCCAGAACCTGCGCATCCACCGGACAGTGGCGGGCTTCGTTCGGCCGGTCGGGGTCAGGATGCAGGTCGACAACTGGAACAGATCCGCACGGGCGAATCCGACGCCGGTTTTCTCGGAACCCGCCATGGGATGCGAGCCGACAAAGCGAGTCGATACAGGCAGAATCCGCTCGGCCATCCGGACGACTTGAGCTTTCGTACTGGCGACATCCGTCACGTATGTTCCGGGGGCCAGCGCCTGGGCCATCCGGGCAAACAGCCCATCGAGATGACCAACCGGCGTGCACAAGATGACCAGTTGCGACCCGGACACCCCCTTGGCGATGTCCTGGGTCACGGCGTCCACGGCATCGCAATCGAGGGCTTTCTGAAGGGACGAGGCCCGGCGTCCGACGCCGATGCGCCGGCCGCCAAAGCCGGCCGCGCGAAGAGCCAGTCCGATCGACCCGCCCAACAAGCCCACACCGATGATCGATATTTGGTCTAAGTTCTTTATATCAATGATCTTGTGCACGTGTATGGGGCGCCTCCAGGTGGACCTACTGTAGCCGCGAAGCAGGGCTTTCGTCAAATGATCCTTGCTTCGTCTGGCCGAAATGATACCCTATGACTTCTGTGCCCGGGGCGTTGGCCGCGGGTGGCGCGGACTGCGGCGAAGCCTGGGCTGAGAAACTGAGCAAAGGATACCATGAGCACACTCTCCGGAGTACGTCCAGCCGGTGACATGCTCTCCACTCCAGGGGCCATGCTGGAGTTCGAAAAGCCCCTGTTGCGGATCGAGCGGGAAATCGCCGAACTGGAGGGCGTTCAGAACACCACCCAGCGAGATCTTTCCGTAGAACTGAAAGAACTGCGGACCACCCTCGAGAGCATGATGCGCCGGACTTACGCCCGGCTGACCCCGTGGGAGACGGTCCTGGTTGCCCGCCACCCCCGCCGGCCTGGTCTGCGTGATTATATCGACGGCTGTGTCAAGGACTTCTGTGAACTGAGCGGCGACCGCTGTTTCGGGAACGACAAGGCCATCGTCACCGGCTTCGGCCGGATTGGCGGTCAGAAGGTCATGATCGTCGGCCACGACAAGGGCCGCGAGACCAAGGAGAAGATCGAACGCAACTTCGGCTGCCCGCACCCGGAGGGGTACCGCAAGGCCCTTCTGAAAATGAAGCTGGCCGAGAAGTTCAGGCTCCCGGTCGTGACCGTCATCGATACCCAGGGGGCCTATCCCGGCGACAAGGCCGAAGAACGCGGAATCGCCCAGGCGATCGCCGTGAATCTGATGGAGATGTCCCGTTTGCGCGTGCCGATCGTCGGGGTGGTCATCGGTGAAGGCGGCAGCGGCGGGGCATTGGGCATCGGCGTGACCGATCGGCTGGCGATGTTCGAGCACGCCTACTACTCGGTGATCACGCCTGAAGGTTGTGCGGCCATCCTCTGGAAGAGCACCGAGCAGGTGGCCGAGGCCGCCCGGCACCTCAAACTCACCGCCCAGGACCTCAAGAAACTCGACCTGATCGACAAGATTCTGCCCGAGCCGCTCGGCGGCGGCCATCGCAACCCCTCAGCCATGATCGCAACCTTCGAGCAGCACGTGAGCGAGACCCTCCGCGAACTGAAACGTGTTCGCCTGGATACTCTGCTCAAACGCCGCTACGAACGATGGCGAAGCATCGGCAGTTTCTTCGAGAACATCAACGCGCCGAAAACGTTGCCGCGATCTCGCAGCCGCACCGCGGCCGGCAACGGAAACGGTAACGGCTCGTCCGGCAACGGCCAGAATGCCGGCAGCCGATCCCGCCTCGCCGACCGCCGCAAGAGCGAAGTTGCCGACGCGGTCGGCTGAGAGGATCGAGACTTCTTCAATATTGACGCCGCCATGCCCCTCTTGGGTCCCTGCTTTGGCGGCAAATAACAAGCCCACGGCACAACGCAGCGCTGAAGAGGCAGATGACCTTGCGTTCCGAATGCGGTACGATTGCGTGGTTATGACCGCGAAGAATGACAGCAAGATGGAATCTGCGTTCACTGGCAAGCGCGATGTGCCGGAACGGCCGGGGCTGCTTTCACTGATCGGCAACACGCCCCTGGTACCGATCCGCCGACTGAACCCCAACCCGAAGGTTGAACTTTACGCCAAGCTCGAGCGGGTCAACCCGGGGGGCTCGGTCAAGGACCGGATCGCCCTGTACATGATCGAAGAAGCCGAGCGAAGCGGTCAGCTCACGCGGGGCAAGACGATTCTCGAGCCGACCTCCGGGAACACGGGGATCGGGCTGGCCATGGTGGCAGCCATCAAGGGCTATTCGATCCTGCTGGCCATGAGCGAGGGCGTATCGGTCGAGCGGCGAAAGATCCTGGCCGCCCTCGGGGCCGAGTTCCTCTTGACCCCGGCCGACCAGGGTACCGATGGGGCCATCGAGAAAGCCTATGGGCTGGCCGCCGAGGAGCCCGACCGATTCTTCTTGCCCGACCAGTACAACAACCGCGCCAATCTACTGGCGCACTGCGAAACGACGGCTCCGGAGATCTGGGCACAGACGCAAGGCCGGGTCACCCACTTCGTTGCGAGCATGGGCACGACCGGCACGGTGGTCGGGTGCTCCAAGCGATTGAAGGAGCTGAACCCGGCGATTCGCGTCATCGGCGTCGAGCCCTATCTCGGGCACCGCATCCAGGGACTCAAGAACCTCAAGGAAGCTTACGTCCCCGGCATTTATCATCGCCCGGCGATCGACGAGAAGGTGAACATCGAGGACGACGCGGCCTACGAGATGGCCCGCCGGCTGGCTCGGGAGGAAGGCCTTCTGGTCGGCATGAGCTCGGGCGCGGCGATGTACGTCGCATGCCAGATCGCGGCGAGCATTGACGCCGGCGTGGTGGTGGCCATCCTGCCGGACGGCGGCGAGCGGTACCTGTCGACGACGCTGTTCCAGGTAGCCGAGCCGGAGGTCGCGCCCCTGAAGGTTCACTTCTTCAACAGTCTGACCGGCAAGTACGAGGCCTTCGAGCCGATCTCAGGCGGGATGAAGGTCACCATGTATTCCTGCGGTCCGACGGTTCACGCCCGGCCGCACCTCGGCGTGCTGCGGCGAATGCTGGCGGCCGATCTTGTCCGCCGCACGTTAGAGTTCGCCGGTTACGAGGTCGAGCACGTCGTTGGGATCACTGATTTCGACGACAACACCATCGAGGAAGCCGAACGCACCGGTCGGCCCATGCCCGAACTCTGCGCCCAGCACGAGGCCGAGTTCCACGAGGACCTGCGTGCCCTGGGCATCAAGCCCGCGTTCGCCTATTCTCGCGCGTCCGAGTCAGTGGACGACATGGTCGACCTGACCCGGTCGCTGGTTGAGAGGGGTTTCGCCTACGAGAAGAACCATTCGGTCTACTTCAACATCAGCCGGGTCGAGACCTACGGGGAGCTGTCGGGCAAAGACCTCGGCAAGATCCGGATCGGGGCGACCGTCGACCTCGAGCGGTACGACAAGAACGATCCCCGCGACTTTACGCTGATGCGGAGATGCACACTCGCGGAAATGCGTAAAGGCCTGAGCCACAAGACCGACTGGGGCAACGTCCGGCCGAGCTGGCACGTACAGTGCTCGGCCATGG
The DNA here is from genome assembly GCA_030372985.1 of Phycisphaerae bacterium. Classification (GTDB taxonomy): domain Bacteria; phylum Planctomycetota; class Phycisphaerae; order UBA1845; family PWPN01; genus JAUCQB01. The sequence continues at coordinate 26,214 of JAUCQB010000009.1, read as the reverse complement.
CCCGGGCCAAACTGGGCGACCGCTTCGACATCCACACGGCCGCAACCGATCTTGTGTTCCCGCACAATGAGAATGAGCTGGCCGAAAGCCGGGCACTCACCGGCGAGTCGCCCGCCCGCTTCTGGCTGCACTCGGAGCTGGTGCTGGCCAAGGGCAAGAAGATGGCCTATGGGCAGGATAATTGCGTCACTCTTGGCGATCTGGTCGAGAAGGGCTACTCGTCCCGCGAAATCCGCTTCTTTCTGCTTCAGGCGCACTATCGACAGCCTCTTGAACTGACGGACGAAGGACTCGATGCCGCCGCCGCTTCGCTCCGCAGGCTCGACGAGTGCGTCGCCAAGCTGGCCGGGGTGGTTGCGTCGGGCCCGCGCGTTCCGGAGCTTGGGCCTTCGATACTGGCGATGAAAGAGTCGCTTCGTGAAGCGCTGTTTGATGACGTGAACGTATCCGTCGCACTCGCCGCACTCTTTCGCCTGGTCCGTCAGACCAACTACCTGATGACCCAGGGGCGGCTCTTCCAGGAGGACGCCAAAGAGGTCCTGGCCGCTTTGCAGGCAGTGGATGCAGCCCTCGGCATTCTGCCAACGGCTGAGACGCCCGCACGGGTCTCCCCGGAGATTGAAGACCTCGTTCGTCAGCGTGACCTGGCCCGCAAGCAAGGCGACTTCGCCGCCGCCGACAAGATCCGCGACCGGCTGGCCGCCAGTGGTTATGCGGTCGAGGACTCGCCGAAAGGCACACGAATCAGACGCAAAGGTTGAAACGTTTTCGCAAAGTGTCTGGGTCCAGGCGATGCATTCCGACCGGCTGACATGGTGCAAGCCTGCGCGCACCTGGGTGACCACAGGATCATGACGGCTTGTGACTGGGTTGCCGTCAGACAGTGGGTGAATGGAGCCGACGAGATTCGAACTCACGACCTCTTGCAGGCCATGCCTTTTGGCAAACCGTGGCGTTACGCAAATAACGCAGACTCTCAACTCCAGTTCATTGAACAACAACCACTTCTCAGAATCCGAACCTCCGACCCTCGCAATTCCCTCCCAACCTCGGGCGAGCCGACGCACATCGGCAACGTAAGGGGGTCGAGGGTTCTCCGACAGTCAGCGCAAGGCCTGTCATTCAATACACCTGTACCCCAGTCACTCTCGTCATCCGCACGCCATGTGTTCTCGGTCTCGCTCCGCCACGAGGACATCAGGTTTAAGCCGACGAAGATGTACGTCCGGCACTTGTCACAGGCCACCCCATGACCCCGCCGAATGTTGAACAGTCTCACCGGGTGTCCGTGAATGCACCTGACATCGCCAAAACACGTACCCATGACGAAGTTGCCGCGGATTTCCTCTGACTGTGCCTCATCGCTTTGTTTCGTCATGTTCGTACCTCCGGAGCTCCCTCAAGGTGGGGCGCCCCGGCTGAGGCGGCCCACCTGGGTTGGTGCGGTGATGAAGGACCGCCGGCCTCACGAAGGACGGATAAGGTCGCTAGGTTTTTCGACGGAATCGGGCCTGTGCGCCGGCTCGTAACGCTTTCCAATGGGAATGATTGAGATGGGAACCTGCCCGCGAGAGGCCGTCCGGGGGGCAGAAATGGCCTGCGTTGAGTTACAGAATCAGCACGACAGCGCAAAGTTGCTCCCGACGCAAGCCGCGGTTCACAAAGGGCCGGTCAGGCATTTCTGGAAGATGCCGAAATCGGACTGGTCAACATCGCCGTCGGAATCAAGATCTTGATCCGCGCACTGTGGCGATAGCTCGCCTGCGTCGGGGCCCGTCAGGCAGGCGACGAACAAGGAGAAATCCGCCGCGTCGACATCGCAGTCCTCATCGAAGTCCCCCGGCACGGTTGGCCCGCCGATACTGCAAAGGCGAACCTCCACGAACTCAAGCGGATCGATGTTCCCGTCGCTGTTGACCGACGCGGGCACCTGAGATGGGTGGATCAGAGCTCCACCGTCGGGCGTTGAGTAGGGCGCCATTGCCAAGTGAATGATCGTCGGCAATGCGCCGTACTGCTCGCGCAGATGGATGGTTCCTTCCAGGACGCCGCCGTTGGGGCCGGTCATGGCTTGCGTGCCGCCAAGGGCGTCGAACCAACCTTCATAGTCGTTGTTGTTCTCATCGGCCAGGAAAGCATCCCAGTCGGCCACCTGGCCGCTCTTGGCCCACATCGCGGCTCGCATCGCACCCGGCTGCTGGGCCAGAAGGATGAAATGATCGTTGCCCTCACCGGCGTCTTCAGTCGCGACATAGAGGACATCGTCTTTCATGCCGGCGTACAGATGGAGGCTGTTGTTCACAGCCACCAGCCGGGCATCGGCATCCAGCACGCCGTCCATATCCCATTGATCGCCCGGTGTACCGCCGGTCACGGCGAAGTGCCAATCCTGTCCATTGTTGTTGTCCCAGGTACCGCTGCCGTTGTTGAAGACCAGATCAAACTGTGTGGCCGTCGACTGCACCATCACCGTGCATTGCCAGACGCCGTCGGTTGCGTTCCAGGTCATCGCCGCGTCGGGTGATATGACCGGGTTCCAGTTGTTGAAGCCGTAGTGCAGGTAGACCTGAGCGGCTCCAGCCAACGGCCGGCCGGTCGGGTCATAGCTGACGGTGACATTCTGGCCGGCCGCCGGCGCCGAAGGATTCAGCTCGACCACGTCCTCGCTGCCACTTCCGCTGCCGTCACCGATGTAGACGTGCTGGATGGGGCTCTTGCGTGTGTGCCCCTTGCCATCAACAGCTTCAATGTAGTAGTCGATCAGCACGCTGCGCAAGCCGGTAACCTGCACGTAATACTGATCCGCGATGTAGGCCGGCATCTCGAAGAAATCGATGTTCGGATCGTTGAGCAAGTTGCCGCCCGGGAATGCTCGGTAAATCATCGGCAGATTCTGCCAGGCGCCGACCTCGGAACCACCGGCATAGGTCTCGTTTTGCGTGCTGGACAGCGGGTTGCTGCCGTCGGCGTCAATACGGTACTTGAGCGTGACCGAAGTCACGCCGGACACATCATGGACGAACGTCCAGACCCAGAAATCGCCGTTGGACTGGTATTGTTGGTATCCGTACTGCGGTCCGAAATTGACTGAACCGGGGTTCCACGGATGGCGCTGCGGAATCCAGATGGTCGGCGGCGTCGTATCTGCGGAACCATCGCCGATCGCTGCGTCGGCGTGCTGCACGGCCTCGTTGCAGGCAATCGTCGGCTTGACCTCCATGTCCAGCGATGTGCCATAGTACATGTAGCCGGAGTTGAGGGCTCCCAGGAAGTAGTGCCATGCCCGCTCGGCGGAAGTGGTGCTCGCATCCGGATACAGAATCCGATGAATGTCCACGCCGCCCGCGATCTGCTCGGCCGTATCCACGCGGTTCTGCGCGGCGGTGATTACCGCCCAGTTGCGCTCGTCTTCCGCCCAGCCGCCGGGGATGTCGATCTGGCCTGAGGCGTTCACCAGAGGCCAGTTCCAGTTGAGCATCACCGGCGAGCCGAAATCGCCGTCCGCGTTAACCCAGGCGCCGTCTTCGACGTGTACGACGTCATCCGCGGGCACGGGATGGTCGGCCAGGTACTCCTCGATCACGGTTGCCTGGTAGCCGGACGATTGGGCGCCGGCCACGAAATTCGGCACCGCTTCCATGTAATAGCTGTATCCGCCGCCCCAGGCGTTGTCACCGTCGTGGGTCAGCATCACCAGCATCGGTCGCGAGGAATTGTTCAGCGTCTGGAGCGTATTGAAGTGACTCAGCCCGAGAGGAGCGTATCCGTCCTCCCAGCCAATGGCCTGGGCACACGGGACCACGATCATGCTGGAAACCGAGCCCGTGTCGGGGTCCACGTACTGGGCACGGTGCGGCGTGAACGCGAAAGGATACGCTTCCGCGGGCGAGCAGCCGCGCGAGATCGTCACGCGGTAATAGCTGTTCTGCGCTGGGTTGACCTTGTCGGCCGCGTTGGGTGGATCACAGTTGATGCCGCCGGTGCCGTAGATGACGGGGAAGTCCAGGCACGCCCGCGACAGGTGCTCGCCGCTGACCATCACCCATTCGACGCCCTCCTCCGCCAGGATCTGAATCAATCGCTCGCTGAAAGCCATTTCGGGCGGGAAGAGCCCCTTCGATGGTGACGGAGACGCTCCCCACGCGTCGGCATAGATCGCTTTGTAGAGCTGTATCTCCTTGCGGACGGCGCTTTCGTCGCACAGGGGCAGAAGCGGATGATGGAAGGGGAAGACGACAATATCGCACCGGCTTTTGCTTTGTCCTTGGGTACTCCATCCACGAGCCTCGCGCAGCCAGGAGTACCAGGTCGACGAATAGCCCAGTTGGCCGGCCGTGCCAAGGCTGAAGATGTTCTCGACGAGCCCGCCCGAGTAACTGATTTGCGCACCGGCCTCTGAGTAGCCGCGAATCGCATTGATCGCGTCGCGAGCCCGGTATTGATACACCGCCACGCGGTCGTCCTTGCCGAAGATCTCGCGGAGGTTGTTGGCCGGATGAGGTGCTCCGGCATCCGTGCGGAGAATGGATTCCCATGCACGCTCGTAGCCGTCCTGGCCGGATGCCTGCTGGTCAGGCCAGTAGATCGGCTGCTCCAAGTGCCACAGGTAGCTGAAATGCAGGTTCTCGGCTTGAGAAACAGCGCTTCCCGTCAACAGCACCAGGCCCACCAGCAGGTTTCGCACGTCAACATGCGACATGACTTGCCTCGGCATCTCAACTTGCCACCACGATTCAATCAGCACAATCCGGATCGCCGGATGTGCCGGCACCCGACAGGCATTGCAGGAAGATCGCAACATCCGCCCCATCGACGAACTCGTCGCCGTTCAGCGAAGCATCGGCGCAGGTGGGCTCGGTCTGCGGGATGGTTGAACCGTTAAGGCATTCCTGAAGGTGACCGAAATCATCCTGGTCCACGTCGGTGTCGAAGTCGAAATCGCCCGGCACGGGGGCCGACACGTGGATGGTGGCCTCGGGAACCGAAGAGCACAAGCCGAATACGCTGCCGCCGATGTTCGTACTCTCCGGCGTGGTCTGCCCGTTGTTGAATCCGAGCCATACGACGGCACCATCACCGTTGTCGGTTATCCCCAGGCCTCCCACACAAAGAAAGACCTTGACCGTCCCTGGCGTCACTCCGGTCACGCTCAAGGTGGCGAACCGGTTCGGGTTGTCCGGCAGGGTGTCGGTGTTGGACAGATCGAAGGCGCTAGCGTCATCGATGCCCTGGCCGCCCGTGTCGGTTCGGATTGTGCCGGCCGTGGCCCCATACCATCGGCCGGCGGGTTCGTCGATCGATATCGAGGCCTGGGCTGCCCCTCCATCGTCGCTTCTCAGCCGGACGTCGAAGCTGATGCCGTCGAAACCCAGCGGGGCCGTGGCAGTGTTGAACCAGAGATGCAGCGGCACCGATCTGCCGGCCACTACCTGAACGTCGGGGTTGGTGATGCTGCCCAGACGGCTGAATGCGGCTTCCTCCTGCAGCCAGAAGAAGGACTGCCCGGTGCTCATCTGACTTCCGCCGGATGCCGTCGCCTCGTGCCCCGGTCCCTGCGGCAGGCCGGCCCCGTACATCCGATCGGCGAACAGAGGAACATCGTCCTGATCGACCAAGCCACTGCCGTTCATATCACCGGCGGGATTAAACTGATTTCCGGCTCCGGCCATCTGAACGAACGCCAGGATGTCGCGGTTGTTGGTTCGGTTGTCGTTATTCATGTCGCCCAGGCCATCGAAGCCGTTGATCTGCACGAGGATACCGGTAATCGTCGTGACGCCGGGCTCGGATCTGGTCGGCTCATAGGCCACGACGTCCAGTCGATGGTGCCCCTCGTTCATCCCGCTGAACGTGCGAGCGAATGTGTCCCTGTCTGTTTGCGTGGCCAAGCCCTGCCCGGCTTCGGCCAGAGCGACGACGTCGGTCCCTGGCTGTTGGTCCAGAAACAGGTGCACCCGTGTGGCGGTGCGATCGGGCGAACGGACCGCGATCTGATACATGCTTGATGTGATCGGCGTACCCGGCGGCGGATCGGCCAACGTCATTGTCGGAGCCATCCGATCGATCAGAATGACCTTGCGCCACGTTTCGAAAATCGGCGGCGTCCCGGCGGGTCGGGAACGGAATGCGATCACGCTGAGATAATGCCGCCCCTCGGAAAGCGATGTTGCGTCGATGATCTGACGGTAGAGGCCCTTTTGCACGCCGCCGATGTCCACGCCACCCGACTCGAGCGAGACCGACTCGGTCAGGAAATGCTCGTAGCCATAGCCCACGAAAGCCGGATCGAGGCTGTCGATGTATCCGTTGCCATTGATGTCCAGCCCGGCGTCCATCCGCAGCATGGCCAGATCGTCTTCGCTCGGGTCAGCCGCGTCGGCGTCCACGGTTTCGAGGCGGACCTCGAACTGCTCGGCGGTGATCACGTCAATGGGTGTGAGTCGCCGGGTGCCGATGGGTTCGGACGGCGAATCCGCCGGGATCGTGCCGGCCACCGGTGTGACGAAGAGGTCGCCGTCCGGATTCACCGGACCGTATACAGCGTAACCGCGTCCATGCCAATCTCCGTTCACGTTCCGGTTTCTCGGCACGCGGATCGTGGCCTGGCTGCTGCCGTCGACCGTGACGACGTCCCAGATGTCGCCATTGGGATCGACGGCGGTATCGGTCGCGTTGCCGGTAAGCTCCTTGAGGCGAGTGCCGGCCGCGAAACTCGTCTGCACGGTTCGTTGGTCGTATCCGTTGTCCCGGCGATCGTTGAGGCCCACCAGGCAGGCATTGTTGCGTTCATAGAGCAGCACATCTCCGTCGATCCACCGCTCAACGTAATTGCCGCGGGCGTACTCATTGTGGACGTCCACCAGTGTGGTGAGGTAGTCGTCGTCGGCGCCGAGCGGATCGGAGCGACTGGATCGCGGAAAGCTGACACTGCCGAACTCGCCGGCCTGGTAGTAGACAATCGGCAAGCCCGCTCGGGTCAGCAGATAGGCATAGGCGAGTAGTCCGGGCGAGGGCAACGGCTGACCGGTGTCGTGGTTCTCGACGAAGGTGACGCCGAAGTCGCCGTCATTGGCATCGCCGTCGAAGTAGCCGTCGAAGCTGGCGTTCACCACGCTGGACCAGTTGCCGAAGCCATTCTGGTCGAGCATGTTGCGGATCGCGTAGTAGAGCTGGAAGTCCAGGGCGTCGCGGTTGCCGGTGACCCCGCCGGAGGTGTTGCAGTTGCCGGTGGTGCCCTTGCACACGAAGGCGGCGATTTCGGGATTGCCCAGGATCGACTCCCCGAAGCTCAGCGGCGTGGTCGGCGTGCCGCTGAGATCCGGTTTGCCCCGCAGCCAGACGTGGCGATCGAAGTAATCTCGCCAGAACCAGTCGGGGGTATGCTTGCAGGCATCGATCCGAAAGCCATCGACTCCGACGATCTCGGTCAGCCAGCGGCAGTGGCGCAGCAGGAATCCGGTGGCGTTCTCGGCCGTGGGGTCTCCGGCCATGGGATCGCTTGTGTTGAACGGATGGATGCCGATGCCGTTAGCCGGCAAATCGTTATCCGAATAGAACTGCAGGTTGTTGGGGTCCGGTTGATCGTATAGTGTTCCGGCCGGGATGTTCTGCGGTTCCCCGAGCGAGACCGGGTGCCGGATGTAGACGTTGTTGAACTCCTGGCCGATGTCGGCCAAGTTCGAGACCCAGCAGGTGGTCGGGCTGGAGTCGCAACTGGCCCCGGGGGCATGGAAATCGCCGTATCCTTCGGGCCCACCGCTGACCACGAAGCCAGGGTAGTCCCCGCTGGCCTCGAAGCCCGATGTGTCCTTGGACGAGAACCCGTTGTGGTTCAGGATCAGATCGATGAAGGTACCGATGGCCGCCTTGTCCTGCTCGGCCACGACTGCTTCGAAGCTCGCTCGCGTGCCGTATCGCGTCGGGCTGGACGGGGAGCCGAGGTCAAAACGGTCGAAGACCGCATAGCCGACGTTGGAGGTTCCACCTTCTGCCTTGCCAGGCGGGGGAGTCCAGACCTGGCCGTAGCCGGCGATGAAGGCATCGGCCGTGCGGTCCTCCATGGTTTGCCAGGAGGTTTCGAACCACTGGAGGGTGACCGGCACGCCCTGGCCTGCAGCCTCCGCCACGTGGGCCAGACATGCCGCACAGGCCATCGATACCTTCGTCCATCGTCTTGCCATGGCGTGATGCTCCGCGACAGACCGCAGGATGAAGCCGCCGTGGCCGAGCAGGGGAAAAGCCCGAGTGATGGACTCTAGCGGCCCTTATTCACCCTACCGCAATGCCGATCCGGGCGAGGAGCCGTTGCCGGATCGACTCCTCGCCCAAGTGGCTCGCGTGACAACTCATATGCACTGCCGCGGTCGCCTTTCGAGAACCCGGGACCTCGGCAAGATGGCTTAGGCGTGGCGTCGCCGGAAGAACAGCAGGCCGCCGGCCAGCAGAATCACCGCTGCCGGCTCCGGCACTGAATCCACGCGAATGATTCCGGTCAGGGCATCAACCTGGAACACGGCGATGGGATTCTCCGCGGTGACTTCGAACCAGAGATTCTCGGCGTTTACGCCGCGGAAGTCATTTCCGATCGCGTCCCATGATCCGGTCACGACCGCCTTGTACTGATACCAGCCGGGAGCCAACGTCTGCTCACACTTGTAGATTCCCCCGCCTTGGGGCGCCATCGCGGTGGCGGCGTTGGCGTTGTCCCAACCCTGCCAGTCGCCGACGGCCGTCCAGGTGCCCGGATCGGTGCTCAGGCCCATGCGGCCCCAATTGCCTCTCCAGCCATCTTGAACGTCGTTGGCATTGAACGTAACGGTGACATTGCCGTCACCGTCGCCAAGGAACCAACTGTTCCCGCTGCCAGGCCAGTTCTGCGACCAGTCACCGATGGTCACCTTGAACTCGTGTCGGCCGCTGACACCGCTCAGCGTGGCCTGCCAGATGCCGCCACCCAGGTCGGTCATGGCGTTACCGGCCGCATTCCAGCCATTGAAGTCGCCGGCAAGGTAGTAGTCGCCGAACGACGGCGTTGCGGCCAACGCGACCGCAACCATAGAGACGAACATCAGATTCCTCATGTTTTCGCTCCTCCTCTTATGAAACAGGCTCAACTGCTTATCCTTTCATCACCCAACTGGTCACTCGCTGAGTTCCGCCTGCGGCGGGTCAGGGTTCCAGCGGATCGTCACACGTCTGGTCGGCCGGGATTCCCGGGCCGGAAGCACAGAACTCAAACAGGCCGTAGTCCTCAGCATCGATATCACCGTCGCCCTCCATGGTCGCGGGGTTCCAGTCGAAGCACTCACAACCGGCAGCCACTCCACCGCCGCTGCCCGTGTAGCAGGTCTGCAAAACGGCGAAATCAACCTGGTCCACATCGCCGTCCCGATCGGCATCATATCGTGGATCGGGACAAGCCGGCGGGGGCGGACCTATGTACGTAGACAAACACGAGTAGCCCGCGGCCGCTAAGTCATCGATGCCGTCATCGTAGTTGCCCCGGCCGCCGCCCAGACCTGCCGGCAGGAACTGGTTGGAGAGCCAGCCGGCGTAGCTGTTCGTCACCATTGCGAACAGGCAGATCGGATCGCCCTCGAAGGGCGAACCCACGGCATAGCCCGGGATCGAAATCTCGAAGCCGGTGGCAGCCGTGAGGGCATTGTTCGGCTGGATGTCCAACGGATTGTTGACCGGGTCATCGGCAGACTGGTTGTTGACGCCAACGACGTTCGTGTTGTTGATCGCGACTTGCCAGTCGGGGACGGGGACTCCACCGAGCTCCAACACCCCCTCACCCGAGTTGACCAGGTTTTGCCCTATGAAAGTCTTTTGGTTTGTCTGAAGGTTGATGAGGTCAACCCATACGTCCGATCCCGTGATGTTGACCACCAGGGCGAAGTCGGCTTCGAGGGGAATCGTGTCGCCGACCATCCCACTGATCATGTCGGCGTTACCGTCCAGTACGAACTCGCCCTCCACTACAGTATCCAGAAAAAGGACGAGTTGATTGCCGTTGGCTTCCAGGTTACCCGTCATGGCGATGTCGATCGTGAGGTTGCCTGGCCCATCCTGAACGAAGATCTGATCGAGTTCTGATCCACCCGCAAGGACGGGCTGGCATTGTGCCTGCACACGGTCACCGTAGCTGGTCACCGTGTCCTGGCTGGCGACAACATTACTCGCGCCAAACTCGGTCACGATATCGCGGCCGTCCAATGTGGGGGAGAAAGTGCCCGGCGTCAGGATCGCTTGGGTATACTGCGTTCCCGTCACCGTCGTGAAATCCGGCCGGGGCCCGAGATTCGTGGTATGGTCATTGCCGTTCTGAACCCCCGGCAACGTCTGGTTGCTCACGTATCCGTCGGGGGCGGTCAGGAGCACTGCCACCTTAACGACCAGATCGCCGCTGATGGGCGGGGTCAACCCCAGATCCGCCAATGAGATCTTCGCCTCCAGACCTCGTGTTTGGCTTCTCGGGTCACCCGGCAGGCCGGAACCCGCCGCGGGCGGGGCGGAAGCGCTCTCACCCGTCACACCTGCGGTGCCCGTGTTGTTGTAGGCGAACTCGGAAACGTTTGGGTTGGTGCCGTTCGACAGCGCGCCGCTGCTGCTGTTGATCTGAACCTCCCCTCGAAAGACGCGGGTCGCGTAGTAGTCCAATTGCTCGATGGGCGTTGAGATACAGTCTGCTGCCTGAGGGTCCGGCGTGTAGGGGTCGTTCCACTGGCCCAGCACGGCGGCTGACAGATCATACTGCGTCACGTGCAGCCAACCGCCATCGGTATCAATCGCGATTGCGTAATCAGGTGAGAAACCCGCTTCGAGCCTCGTGCCCGTTGAAGTCGGATCGCGAATGGTCTCGTTGCTGACGTTGCGGATAAGGGCCTGGCCAAGTCCCTGAACGGCGCCCGGCGGGCCGTTGCCCGGACAGCTTGCGGCCGTCGCATCCGGTGAGATCTCAGTAGCAAGGACGTTCTGGCCGCCGCTGGCGACATCCAAAAGGATAATCTGGGCGTTGGCGTTCTCTTGGAGATTGCCGGTCAGGCCGACATACAGGTAATTGCCGTCCGTCCGAAGATACAACTCGTCCAGCTCGGATCCATCGGTCAGATACGTGCAGACCGCTGTTCGATCAAGGAAACTCGTAACCGTGTCCTGGCTCGCGACCAGGTTGGTCAGGCCGAACTCGCTGACCGTGTTCATCCCGTCAATGTTCGGGCTGAAAGCCTGTGCCGATCTTGTCACCGTCGCGTACTGATTGCCGGTGATGCCAGTGTAGTCGGGTCGGAAATCGAGGTGGGTCTGATTGGTGCCACGGGCCGTTCCGGGCAGGGACTGGTTGCTGACCAGGCCTCCGCCGCCAATGAGAAGCACGCTCATTCTGATCGTCAGGTCGCCGGTGAGTGGCAGCGTGTAGCCGAGGTCGGCCAGATGAATCTTCGCCTCCAGCCCCTGAGTCTGCGTTCGAGGATCGCCCGGCAGGCCGGAGCCCGGCGCCGCCACCGCCGTCGCGGTCACGCCCGATGTTCCCTGGTTGTTGAACGCGTACTGCGAGCCATTGGGATTGGTGCCGCCGGTGAGCGCGCCGTCGTTGCTGTCCACCGCCACTTCGCCTCGATAGACCCGCGTGGCATAGTAGGGCAGCGTCTCGATGCGGTCGAAGCACGGAGTAGCCCCGTTGTTTGTGCCGGGGTCGTCCCAGTCGCCGAGCGAGGTGGCATACAGATCGTATTGCGTGACGTGCACCGTTCCGCCGAAAGTGTCGACCGCAATGGCGTGGTCCGGCTCGAAGCCGCCGTCGAGCACGGTTCCGGTCGAGGCGGCCTCTCGAATGGTCAGGTCATCGGACGGGTCACTCGGAGTACCATTGTCGTTGGTGGCGAGCGCCTGTCCCAGGTTCGGAACCGCGAACGGAGGCCCGACCGAGGAGCACGGCATCTCCGTGACAACCGGGGTGACCTCCGTGACCAGCGTGTTCTGGCCTATCCCGGCAGTCAGATCTGTGTCCAGCAGCAATACGATGGCGTTGCCGTCGGACTGCAGGTTGCCTGTGACGCCAACGTAAAGGTACGTGCCGTCCGTCCGGGCGTACAACTCGTCCAATTCGGAGCCGACCACCGCCGGATCGTTCCAGACCTGGTCGCCATAACCCGTGTAGTTGTCTTGCACCGCCGTCGATTCCGCCTCGGCCCACTCCTCGCCGACGCCGGAATGGACGGTGCCGTCGAAGGTTACGGCAGCGATGACCGTGGCAGCAACAAAACCTGTTACGATCACCACAGCGCACGCGCACAAAGGTTGCAGACAGCGTTTCTGTTCCCGCACGGTTCGCCTCCTTCCTCCAGAGGTAGAATTGCGGCCCCGCAACCCGCCACGGAAGCGGCTGCTGTGCCGTTTGGATCAGAAAGTCATCCGGACATGGTCGGAAAAACCTTGTTTTCCCGCCTCCGATCGCGTATCCTCCAATCTGTCCTTTTACTGAGCCGCTTGCGTCGAGTCAATGGGGCACACACCGTACGCTGGGATTCGCTGGCATGATCTCGCAAGCGATTGAAGCTGTACGGCACTCCGTGTGAACGATCGTGGTACCCCCTTGCGAGCGGCTTCTCAGAGGCGTCTGCGCAACTGCCACAGTGACTCGGCAGCGTGTGCGATGACAGCTTGCTCGGCGTTTGGTCCTCAGAGAGGCCCGCTTAAGTCCTCGTTGGCACGCGACTTCGGGATGACGCGGCCTGAAGGATGTCGCACAGCCTCTCCTCGGAACGTCGATATAGTGCTCAATTCGCTGGAGGTGGAGGAAAGATGACCTCTCTGATACTGATTGACACAGGGCTGCGGGACAGAATGCGTTGGGCGGACCCATCGCCCAACGCCGGCTTGTGCCGTGGTTGTCGACCATCGTGGGCGGCCGTTGCCCTGTTTGTTGTCTGCGGGACTGCGCTGGCCACGCCTGATTTCGTACAACACAATCCCACGATGCACGTCTACGGCTTGCCCGCGGACGTCACCATGCGTGAACCGGATGCCCCGCGAGAAGGTGAATCGATTGACTTGTGGGCCCAAGTAGGGTTCTCGTTCTATTGGACGGATGCGGCCGTCTACTACACCACCGACGGCAGCAATCCGGAAGGCTCGTTCGGCACGGTCATCAATGGCTCTAAGGTCACCATGACCTTCGTACACAATGAACCAGCCTCACCCAACAACATCGATTGGCTCAAGGCCACCATTCCCAGCCAGCCTTACGGGACCATCGTGAAGTACAAGATCGGCGTCTGGCACAGCGGTGGCGGCGTCGAAGTCTTCGCCAATAACACCGGATGCGCTGACAATGTCTGCGACGTTAACCCTCCCCAAGAAACGGTCTTCGAATACACCGTGCTGCTGGCTTGGCCCGGGCGAGGCTACCCCAATGCCGACCCCGACGCGGGTTTTCCGAACATCCACTTCTGGAAGGAGGAAGGCGTCGTCGGCAACAACTACATCAATGTGATGATCGACCAGAACGGAACGGTCTACGATATCTACTATCCGTCCGCCGGGTGCGTCCAGGGGGTGAGCACCAAGAACGAGGGGTACGTCGACGGTAATGACACCTTTCCGCCCGGATTGCCGCTTGGTTATCGCGGGCAGATGCACGTCAATCAGGCCCAGGCCGGCTTGCGCCTGGGCGGAGTGACGTATTGGCTGAGTAACGAGAGCGGTACTGCCTACTCCGATCATGTCCAAGCCTACGTTGCGGACACCAACGTGGTACAGACATCCTGCCGCCTCACTGCTGCCGGCAACAGTATCACCGTTCTGCAGTATGATCTTTCACCCGCCGACGTTGTCTTCCCCATCGACCGTGGCGGTAGCGCGGTTCGCGGCCTTTACATCAAGCGTTACCTGCTGACCAACAACGGCGGCACCGGCTCCACAATCGACTTCTACTACAATGCCGACTTCGCCGTCAACGGCGGAGACGGCTTCGACGCCATGTTTGCCGACAAGCCGCGCGGGGCACTGGTCGCGTACGACAACACGCAGCGACTGACCTCTGCCAGCGGAGAATACAATCCAACATCGTTCGGCGACTACGATAAGAACGTGTCGGTCTACCTGGCCGCCGCTCTGAAACTGTGCGACAGTGTCGGCTCGGCCGGTGGAACACCTGCAACGGATTCCTCGCGAGACAGCAGCCCGGACAACGATGCCGGCTGGGTCGGCGTCCGCGTCAGCGTGAACCCCGGCCAGACCCGGGAGCTGAATGTGGCCATCGTTGGTGGATTCGACAGCTTCGCCGGAGCTACCGGGACCTACGACTATATGATGGCTCCTGCGCTCGACTGGTTTCACACGACCAGCATGGCCGACGTCCAGGCGGCTACCGAGTCCTACTGGCAAGGGTGGCTGGATTCGGGCGTGACGGTGGATCTGCCGGATGACAATTACGACTTCCTGTTTAAACGGGCATTGCTGGCCACTGCCCTGCACTTCGACGCCGCCGGCGGCGGAGTGATTGCGGGCATGCATAACGGCGCATATCCGTTTGTCTGGCCGCGAGATGCTTTGTATGCCGCCGTCACGCTCGATCGCACGGGTCATACCTTTGAGGCGGCCGAGGTCTTTCGTTTCCTGCGCGATGTGGCGTACCGAGCCAACGACACATGGGGCAAGGGCTTCTGGTATCAGAAGTACACGACCAACGGCTACATCGTTTGGAGCGCTCCCCAGGTTGATGAAACGGCCAACGCGCCGTGGGCCGGCCACTATCACTATCTCGCTACCGGCGACTTGGCGTTCCTCAACAGCTACTACACCATGTTCTATGAGGCCGGCCGGGCGATGAGCGAGGACAGCGGCATCGACTCGCGGCTGTACTACGACGATCCCAACCAGTTGATGCACAGCAACAACGTCTGGGAAGATTCGTGGGACGATTTCCTCTATTCGAACGCCACCGTCGAGCGAGGCCTGCGCGATGCCGCCCGAATCGCGGCCGCAACCGGCCACGCAGCAGACCAGGCGATGTTCAACAGCCGGGCGGATTTGATCCATGCGGGACTCAACGGCCGGCTCGACTGGAACGGCGAGAACACCGACATCAGCCAGCTCGGCCTGGTCTGGCCGTTTGAGACGCATCTGCCTACCGACTCGCGCATCACGAAGGTGATCGATCGTATCAACGGTGTCGCGACCGATCGCTGGGGCAACAACCATCCGCTGGTCAACTTCAGCGGCGAATGGCAGGATCTGGTCAACCGATACTGGGGCGACACGTACTGGAACGGCGGGCCGTGGTTCCTGACCACGCTCTGGTATGGCCAGTACTACGCCAAGCGCCAGGATTACACCGGCGGCAAAAACGACGTGGACAACTTCAGGTACCGCCTGGATCTGACCCGCGACAGACTGGGGCCGATTGGGTTCGGCGCCGAGCAGATGGCCCCGAGCAGCAGCTTGCTCTATCCCGGCCAAACCGACTTCGTTTTGCAGGCCGCCTGGCCCAATGCATGGGAGTCAATGTCCACCCTGGCCGACTGCATCATGCTGTTTCTCGATCACGTCCCGGATGCGCCGGCCGGAGCGATCAGGTTGGCGCCCAAGCTGCCGACCGGGTGGGACACAATGACCTACAAGAACATCAGCGTCGGCAGCAGAAGACTCGACGTGACCTGCAATGAGAATGCCGTCTTCAATACTCACGAATTCAGGAACCTGGTTGGCGGCACCGTCAACTACGACACATATGTGCGGATTCCACCGAGCAAGAATGTGGCTGCGGCTCTCCAGGACGGCATGCCGGTCGCCTACACCTTCGACGCGGCCGCCTCGCGCGTACGCATCACCGGTCCACTTAACGCAAGTGCAGGCAGCGTTACCGTGGTCAAGGTGGTTCACGAACACATCCAACCCGACCTTGACCATGACGGCGACGTCGATGTTGACGATCTCGATCTCTTCGAGTCCTGCGCCACCGCACCGGGCGTTTCTCTGTCCGCGGGTTGCGATAGCCGGGACTTCGATTCCGACTCCGACGTCGACCAGTCCGACTTCGCGGCCCTTGAGCGCTGCGTGAGCGGTCCAGATGTCCCGGCGGATCCGGACTGTGCGGAGTGAAGTCCGTCCATCAGTCATACTACCGGGAAGGCTCCTATCGTAAGAGCGTTATCTTGGTGGTCGCGCATCTCGTTGGCGGGTATCAACTGAGCCAACACAGCTGAGACATTCCACAAGAGAAGACGGCAGTATCCTGTCGAATCATCAACCCCGGCGGACCCGGGCATCGCGATTTGCCAAGGCATCGAAATTCAACCAGAAACACTTGGACGAAGCCGCGGCTCTTCGGCCTCAGGCCGAACGGTTGACATTCTCCCCACACGCGAATACTCCTGGAATCACTTCGTCAGCTGCAGAGGGAGCGACCATGCGACACTCCTACACCGACTTCGTCTGCCTCGCGTCAGTTGCCGCCGTCACAGCGCAACTGCAGGCCCAGCCCGCGCCCATCGCTTATTGGCCGCTCACCGGCAACGCCCGCGACGTCGCCGGCCGGGGCCACGATGGCATCGCCCACAATATCACCTGGAGCGCTGACGGATCGGCCGAATTCAACGGCCGCGACAGCTTCATCGAGATCCCCGACCATCCCGATCTCGCACCCGGCAAGGGCCCCTTCACGCTCACCGCCTGGATCTACACCGAAAAGGACCTCGACGACGCCATCGGCGACATCGCCGGCAAGTTTGACCCCGCGGCTCGCAAGGGCTTCACGCTGGGCATTATGAACTACCCGGGTGTCACCGCCGGCCAGCCTAACTGGCGCAATTTGGCCTTCGGCATCGATGATGCGAAGATCACCCAACCCTGGACCGACTGCGGCCGGCCCGGTGACTGCAAGATGCTCTGGGCCTTCTGTGTCTGGCGCGACGACCTTTACGCCGCCACGTTCGAACTCGATGCCGACCAGGCGGGTCACGTCTACCGCTACGCCGGCGGCACGAAATGGGAAGACTGCAGCTCGCCCGACAAGGCCAACGCAGTCACGACGCTCGCCGTTTTCGAAGACGAACTGTACGCCGGTACCGCCTGTTACGACTCCGTCGGTTCGTCGTTGCCCGCCTCGGCCAACAAGAACTCCGGCGGCAAGGTGTACCGTTATGACGGTCGCGGCAAGTGGACGTACCGCGGCCAACTTGAAAACCCGCAGACAGGCACGGCTGACACCGTCCACAGCCTGGCTATCTACCGCGGCAGACTCTATGCCTCCACCCTGTATACCGCCGGCAAGGGGCTTTACGAGTACCAGGGCGGAACCGATTGGAAATACATGGGCAACCCCGGCTGCCGTGTGGATATTCTGGGCGTCTACAACGGAGACCTCTACACGACGTCCTACGATCCGCCCGGCCGGGTTGCCCGCTGGAACCCTACCCGCGGCTGGCAGGATCTTGGCGCCCCGCCCGAGACGACTCAGACCTACGGCTTCATGCCATACGAGGGTCGACTCATGCTGGCCACGTGGCCCAAAGCGACTGTCTACTGCCTCGGCGAGGGCGACCAATGGGCCTACCGGGGCCGGCTTGGCGAAGAGAACGAGACGATGGCCATGGTCGTCTACAACGGCAAGCTGTACGCCGGCTCGCTACCGCTGGCCAAGGTTTACCGCTACGACGGCGGCGCGACGTGGAGCGAGATCGGCCGTCTCGATTTCACGCCTGACATGCGTTACCGACGGGTCTGGTCGATGGCCGTTTTCAAGGGCAAGCTCTTTGCCGGCACGATGCCGTCCGGGCACGTCTGGTCGTTCGAAGCGGGCCGCAACGTCACCTGCGATCGCGAGTTTCCTCTCGGCTGGCACCATGTGGCCGCTGTGCGCGATGACAGCCGACTGCGACTCTATGTTGACGGCTCGCTCGTCTCCCGATCCGAGCCCTTCAAGCCCGAGGATTTCGACCTGAGCAACGGTTCACCCTTACGGATAGGTATCGGCTCTCATGACTACTTTCGCGGGCGCTTGGCCAACATTAGTTTCTACCGCGCCGCCCTGTCCGATGACACCGTCGCCGCCCTCGCCCGCCGGGGCCCGGCGCCGACCACCCGTCCGTAACGCTTGTACCTCCTGAAAGCGTTGTCTGCTCTGGTTGCCACGGCAGAAACCCAGGAGCACACACAAGTCGACGACTCCGCGGGTGGATCTCGGCAAGCAACCCGGAATCTCCGCTATCGCTCCCCCTCGTCGACCAGTCCCGTACCAGAGTGCTCCGACTCCCGCTCCAACGGAATCCGCTTCATCCCGAGCCGATTCAATGTTTCCTCCACCTCTTTGTCAGCCTGTTCGTCAATACGGCGTTTCATGTCTTCGATCGAAAGATGCTGCAGCGGCTTGCCCCACTCCCGGAGGTCCTGCAGCGGATCCCGCGGAATCGGCCGCAGAAACACCTCTCTGTGCCCCTCCAGAACCAGAAACGTCTCGCCATACCTCGCGCGGACAGGCTGGCTGAGCTGGAGCCGACCCCTTTGATCGCATTGTGTCATTTGCATGTTCTCACCCCAGGCTAATGAGTTGTCTGGCCTTATGAGCCTGTCGGTCAACATCCCCTACCCCCTGATTCATCCGCTCACGCCGCCAGCTGAACTGTGCCTTCTGGCACTGAAGCGGATGCCTCGGTGTCATCGCTGCTTTCGCGTTGCAGCCCCTCGATAATCCTCGCCGCCGTCCGCAGAATCCGTCCAAGCGACTTGGCCAGCTTCTCCTTGCTGCCCATATACAGGGCGATGTAGTCGCTCGACGCAGTGTTGGCATCCAGTCCCACCGCCTGGCAGACCACGAACGCCACAGCCTCGGCTTCAGTCTCGCGTACCGTCTTCGAGTTCTCTCCGCCCCGGGCGGCTCTATACGTGAGCTCATGAGCCGCCTCATGGCAGAGAGCGGAGTTGGTGAGATGTTTTCACCCGGAGCTCCCAGATGACACTCTCCACGGCGTATAATGCGGAGACAATTCCCACTCTGAATACAGTCCAGAACGAACCTCAGGCCGCCGAAATCCGGAGAATGCGATGGGTGAAGCACGCAAGGAGGCGCTGTGGGGCGGTTTTGACAGCCGGGTCAAGCCGGAGGTTCACGGTGCGGCGTAGCCGGGCGAGGTCAAATGGGAAATGTCGGTTGGAAATGGCGGATGAACCCGCCAGACAGTAACATCGCGGCAGTTTCAGCGTCCCGAGGAAAGATGATCTCGCACGTCCTATCCGTGATTCTGACTGCGTTAGCCGCGTGCGGGTCGATGCTTGAGGCTACCGGCCGCAGCTTGGCCGCGACGGCCTCGGCCCCGGCCACGACTTCCGCCCCGGCCGACCACCGTGCCGTCATTCGCGCCCTGATTGATCGGATGAACAAGGCCAGCCCGTACTGGCCGGAGATGTTCACGCTGCGCGATCTGATCCGGCCCGAGGATCTCCCGATCCTCCACGAGGAGCTGCTGCACGGGCAGGCGCACTCGCGCCGTGCCGCCGCGTGGCTGCTCGCCCACATCCACTCGGCCGATTCGGTCGAACCGCTTCGCCAGGCACTGCGGACGGACAAGAACGTGGTGGTCCGTTGGGAGGCGGCCCATACGTTGGGCTACATCCGCGCACTGGCCGCCGAGCAGGATCTCATCACGGCGCTGAAGAGCGACCCCAACACCCATGTCCGGTTACGGGCGGCCGATGCCCTCAACATGTTGAAGACAACCGCCGCGCTGCGGGCGCTGCGCGAGGCCGAGGCGACCGACAGTGACCCCGGCGTCAGGGGTGCGTTGAAGGTCCTCCGTGCCAACGTCGGCTTCAAACGTCACCAGGTGGCGGCTCTGAAGCCCGGCGCGGTCACCGAGGGGTACCACAAGGGCACGCGCTACCTGGTCTACACGCCGCGCAGCCTGCCGCCCCGGACCAAACGCCGCTGGCTCGTCGTCCAGCACGGCACCTGGGGCAGCCCCGAATCCTACGTGAAGCTCGCCAGCGCCGACGCGGAAAAGCATCAGATCATGGTCCTCGGAATGCACCTGGACTACGGCCAATACTCATGGTTCGGCACATTGAACCTGCGCAACGGCAAGCCCCGGCCCGATCTTCGCCTGTTCGAGATCATCGACGCGCTGTCGCGTGGCGTATCCCCCGACAGGCGCCTGCTGCTGTTCGGGCATTCGGAAGGTGGTGCGCTCGTCGCCACGATGGTGCTGACCCATCCCGATCGCGTGGCTCGGGCCGCAGCCTGCGCGACTGCGACCTGCTACGATCCTTACTCCGCCCAGCCCTTCCCCCTGGGCATGGGCGTTTGCCCGCTCACCCCCGATCTGGGGCCGCTGGATTTCTCGCGTCTCGTCCAGACACCGCTCGCGCTGGTGTCAGGGACCAACGACCCGGTGCACAAGACCCAGCAGCAGTTCCTCGCCGTGATCCAGCAGTACGCGAAGAAGCACCAGCTCGAGAGCCGGGCCGTGTACATTCCCGTACCGGACGCCGGCCATAGCGGATCGGCCAACTGGGGCAAAGCTCGCGAATTCCTGTTTGACCAAGCGGAGTGATCTGAGGTCGCGATCATCAGCGCTTTGTCCCGCCCGCATCTCTTCGAGCGTCATGGGGATGAAGAAGCTGTCTCAAGGTCCCCTTGTTCAGAACAACGGTTGTTTCGGTCGGCCTGCTGTGTCCATGAGGTGAAGGAATCCCGCCTTGAGGAGTTGGCGGATCTTGTTTTCAATATGGAAGACAATCTCCGCCCGAGGTAACTGACGAGCTTCCAAGGGGTTGATCAATGGAGCCGATGAGACTCGAACTCACGACCTCTTGCATGCCATGAACACCTGGGCCAATTGCTGGTGTTGTGCTTAACGGCTTATGGCGTTGTACTTTGCGCCCGTTTGGCTCCTGAGCGGGGGTCGTGGACAAGTAGACAGACCGTGGACAATCAGTAGACAAACGTGGACACCGCGCCACCGGTTTACCCGAAGACGCGGCCTGGCCGTGTTCCGTGATCGCGAAGAACCCGGCCCTGTTGCGTCCATGCTTTCTGCACACAATCGGGTCTCATGCATGGGATTGGGCTTGTGGCTAGTGCGGCGCTTCCTGCAGGGCCTGCCTGTTGGGTTGCGGGCATCATATGGACAAGGTGCTTCGGTTCCAGGCCGCCAGACCCACGAAAGACGGCCGGTGTTACCCATAACACCTGTCTTGTACGTCAGTTACATCTGTTGCTGGCGCTTGTATCTAACGTCAACAAGTTGTGACCACCGGCTGCAGCAATCACGGCTGCTTCCTTGGCTCGCTCCTGCCCTCTGATTCTGCCGAAGTCGATGCACTTCGGGATGACAGGCTCAAACTGAATCGACTGGCTTAACGCATTCTCGATAGTTTGCCTCCCCTGGAAGAACTCAATGACTTCCTGCAGAGTTGAGATGGGGCAGAAGAAGCGCCCGAGGTTTCGTGAAGACGAGCGTAATTCACGGGGCCGTGGTGAGGCTGGGGGCCGCTGAAGCTAGCCGACGTCGTTTACCAGCTCGACGTCCAAACTGCCCACTGTCACGGGCCGCCGGGTCTCTCTGAACTTGAGGGTCACAGTCTCCCGCTGCTCCGCCAGGTTCCACAGTAACACGGCTCGCACGGCTGGATACCATGCGCACACCACGGCCTTGTCCTCCTCCACAAAGGGGACATCGCCCAAGCGAGGCAGGAGTCTCCGCTTCAGATCGAATAGCTCGGGCAGCGAGTCTCTCACGGCTGCCGCACCCTCCGGCCGCGCCGTCGATTCGGGACGGACAACAAACGTCGTGCCGTTAGACCGCAGTTTGCCGGTAGCCGCGTTGCGGGCGTCAAAGTCGGAAAGGAAAGTCCATCCGTCACCAGCCGGCTCGGCCGTTACCTCAAACGGGACGCCGACGGCCAGGAACAAGCTGTTGGGGTTGTCATCCCCGACCAGGCGGCTGTGCTCGCCCCAGTAAAGCTTGAACGGGCCGCGCATCGTCTGGCCCGCGATCTGCCTATGGATCCTGGCGTGCTTCCTCATGGCCGGACCAAGCGTCGCCCAATGGCCGCGAGGAATGGCGGTCAGCCCGCTCATCAGCATCGTGTTCCGTACGTCGCCGATCGTGGAGACCGCCAGCTTCGCCGCCATGTTGCGCCCGGACAGTTGATTGGCCGGAAACGCCGTGGTCTCGCTGTAGGCTTGCTCGGGCGACACGAAGCGACGATGGAACAGGGCACTAAACAGCTCGGCCGTCTTGTTCTTGACCGGGGCGAATGCGGCGTCGTTGAACATCAGTTCGCCGACCCGCATGGGCACGCCCTTGAACTCGTCCAGACGGATACCTGCCTTCTCCGCGCCGAGGTACATCACCATGATGCCAAGACGCACCTGCGGCACCGCTCGCTGCTGGGCTCGGAACGAGGCGGTCAGTTGGTCACAAGTGAAATCGATCCACTCGCGCAGCAACCGGGTAAGCCTGCGGCCGCGCACCGCATCCAGCAGGTCACTCCACTGCCGTTCGGCGTAGCCGTATAGACTCAGGAATTCCTTCCGATGGTCTTCGCAGAAGCATCCCCCGATCACGCCGGGGCCCTGCGCCAACCGGAAGTCGTCGTCGAGGAAGACCTGTTGCACGCCGATCTCCCGCAGCCGCCGGAGGGCCTGGACGTTTTCTTCCGTGGCCGGGGGGTGCAGGGATGTCCCCGTGTATCGGGTACCGTCAGGGCGACAGCCCATCTTCCAGTGCTTGGGCGGGCTCAGCGGCACCGTGCCGTCCGTCGCCCCCAGCGAGTCGCCGGGATGTCCCAGCGGCACATTGCAGACCTGGGCGTCCATGCCCGTCTTGAGAATGCGTTCTCGCCACTGCTGGATCCGCTTGGGCGCATAGGACCAATGCCCGTAGAGGAATCCGGTTACCCACAGGCGCGTCACACCGGCATCCCGCACCGTTTCCAGCAGACCCGGGTCGGCCTCCAAGGCATCCACTGAAACGGACAGGTGGTATGCCCGCTCGATCGTCGGCTGCGTGGCCTTGGCCGCCATCGCGCCACGAAGGAACGCGCCTGCGCCCATCCCAGCAAACGTGCCCAGGAACCGCCGTCTTGAGATGAGCATCTGGTGTCCTGCATTTCCCAGACAACCTTGCCCGGCTACGCCGCCGGGCCCTGACCGACTACTGTACAGCGCCTTGCTCCCCGCTGCGCCTACCTACTTGACGCTCTTCCGTACCTTGACTTGTACCCTCTCGCCTCAGAACTCGAACGGTATCGACTCTACCGTCGCCCTCTTGTCCTTCTTGAAGTGGACGTACCTGCGCATCGCACGTTGATCCAGATGGTCCACGAACGCGGCGATCTGATCCCAGGTCTTGCCCTGAGCAACCAGGATGCTGGTGAACGAGTACCGCAGCGCGTGATGATTTGAGAATCCCACACTCGCCAGTCGCGGCTGGCTTGGATCAATGAAAACAGCCGTGGAGACCGAGCCGCCGATGTGGACGACCTCGACGCTGACCGGGTGTGGGCGGCGCAGTTTGAGATTGAGGTCTACGATCCGCTGGACGTGGACGATCTGTGGAGCCCCGCATCGCAGCTGGAGTGAAGCTCACGTTTTGTCGAGTCATCTAGTCCGATGTGAACAGGATGTCGATCCGACACTCTGAGAAATCAAGGCAATCCCAGGAGCTGAGTTTTGTCCATGGCACGACGTGCACCCACTCGTTTGGGCCGCGCGTCACCTGGTATTCCAGCTCGGTCAGGCGAGAGTCCACATCATCGTTGTAGGCCACGCATCGAAGGCCCGCGAACGGCGGCCCGCTGTATGCCTCCATCCGCACATCGCCGCCCGCCACAACAGACGTCTTCACATCGGCGCCGTATGTCACCGTGTGCGTGGCCATAAAACTCGTAACCAGCAATGTTTGCGGCTGGACGGTGACTTGCAGCATGCCGCTTTCCGTCATGTCGGCGCCGACGGCCCGGTCTGTCCAGGTGGCCGTGAACGTGTTGCCCTCGAACGACCCCGTGCCGTACCACTGCTGTTGAAAGGGCGCGTCGTACAAGACATCCCCTGGGCCTTGGAAGTCGTACGTCGGCGGCTCGCGGTAGTGCCCTTGGACCCTCACGTAGATGTCGCAATGCTTTAACAGGAGAAGGTCCAGACCCGGTTGCGAAGGCTCCGACGGTTGCGAAGGGTCTTCGTACACGAATGTGACCCAGTCGAAACCCTGCCACAATTCGGAAAGCAGCGGAAAGGAAGAGACGCCCTTGGCGTACAGGTAGAACCCGATGATGTTCACGCCCGGACTCAGGTGGATGGCTCCGGTCCCCCTCAATGGCTTCTCCGGATCCCGGGCGACCTCGTCATAGGTCACGTGATCCAACTCGCGGTTGAATGCGTCTCGGGGCACCACGAAGTCGACTCTCACCCGGGGGTGGCTCACGTAATTCGGTCTCGTGAGGTCAATCTCGAATTCGCGAGCCACGTTGTACTCATTATCGCCCCATTCCAACTCTTCGCCCCGGTAGGAATAGTACTGGAACTCTTCCTGGCCGATCGACTTCATGTCGAGATCTGCCCAGAAATCAGAAACCCGGTCCCAGCGCACGAGGGCGGTCTTGCCGTAGAACACAACCCTGTCGAAGTAGTCCAGCGGATCGGTGGGCTGTCCCGAGGTATAGCGTTCGAAGGTGAACCCGTTGAAATCGATCCGGCGGCCCGCGTCGCCGGACAGGTTGGGGTCGGCGATCAGCAGTGATTGCCCCTGAATGCCGTAGCAGACGACCGCATGCGCCGCCATTGGGCGGCCATACGTATCCAGCGAGGGGCCGTAAAGACCGATGAGTTGGGGCTTTCGTGTGCGGTACAGCGCCAGGGCGATCGAGTAGAAGTTGCGTTTGGCCCCCTGTTGCGCCGTCGCGGCAAGCTCATCCTCGATGATCCCCTGCGCAAACCTGCTTTGCAGATCTTTCTGCGCAACGGAGACGAGCCTGAGGGCCCGGCTGTCGTCCAGCCAGAACC
Source organism: Phycisphaerae bacterium (assembly GCA_030372985.1). Lineage (GTDB taxonomy): Bacteria > Planctomycetota > Phycisphaerae > UBA1845 > PWPN01 > JAUCQB01. Next base: position 1,211 of record JAUCQB010000009.1, on the reverse strand, counting down.
TGGGCGTCGCGTACAACAAGGCGTCCTCGTCATTGTCGTACCGGCCCCTCAGCGTCGGCTGACCCCTCTGGGCTCGTTCGGCAAAATACCACATCGCCGTGACCGACATTCCCGTGCAGTTGCCGAGCGGCGTGAGGATGGAGGCGACGTTGGGCATCTGCCAGTCATCTCTGCCGGGGAGGAAATCCGTGCGCAGGTTGAAATTGTCGAGCGTGCTCTTTGGCGCAGACGATACCAGGAGATTCGCGGCACCGCCTGCCGCGTTCGTTGTCTGCGCGCGACGCTGCGTCTTCAGATCCAGGTCGCTCACTTGCCCGTTCATGAAGTGGCACGTGGCGATCGTGACGTATGTGGGCGTCTGTTCGAGGACGGGGATGGCCTCCAGCTCACCGGTGCTCTCGTCGTAGTAGAAGGCCATCGCGAAGTGGTCGTCCGGAACCTGAATGGGGATGGTCACCGGGATGATTTGTTCGGCATAGCCGCCGTCGTTGTCGATCGTGATCAGCGGTGAGACGAAGTTCTGATCCTCCTCGAATGCCGTGCCGAGGATGGGCCTATACGAGACGGCAAACGTCCTTGCGTCGCCGCAAGCTCCTTCGGGGACTTCTATCTTCAGACCGTCAAGAGGGTCACCGGGGCGCTCCACCGCAATGATGCCTCCTTCAGTACCGATGTCGCCGGTCGCTAGGTTCACCCGCTCCCCAAGCGTCATTGGCGGAGACGTGGGTGGCGGTTCCGTGCCGCAACCCTGCGGCGAGAGGAGACCGGCCGTACACAGGGCGGCGATCAGAACTCGGAAGACTCGCTCGCTTGCGTGTAGGAATACCCGTGAAGAAAGCATGCGAACCTCCTGGAGAGGAGCCGCGCGCGACGCGTCGTAGATTGGATTGGGATTTCAAGTGGAGAGGGGACTCATAGCCCGGATCAGGTCCGTCGCTTCGATCACGGGTGTTGTCGGTCCGCAGCGCGCGTCCAATCGACATTCCCTGTTCCCCCCCTCCAAACTCTTATTCTACAGACAGCATGGTACCACCGCAAGCGAAACTGAGTGGCTGATCCCGGCGGCCCGGCAATGCCACCCAAACCGCTCCATAAAGGGCGTACCAACGGAAGGAAATGACCCTCGCGAAGTGGAAAACAACACAGAATCGCCCCTAAGCCCTTGGATATGAATCAGTTGCATCTGCTACTGGCGCTTGGGCCTATGAGCA
>JAUCQB010000008.1 GCA_030372985.1 Phycisphaerae bacterium | reverse complement strand
CGCGATGCCGCCCGAAGTGGACGCTGCTTTCAGACAAGCCGCCAGAGAATTCAATTTCGCATATGAGGACATGTGTATCACGGATCAGTCCCAATGCCCTCCCGTAACGGCGGAAGAGGATGTGCAGAAGTGGGTGACCAACAAAGCACCGGCACGATGAGTATTAACAGGCGAGCGAAGCCTGCTCAGATTGCCGACGACTTCGGCCATCCGAGCCCGAGGGTACCCGAGAGCTTCGAGGTTGATCGCCGCCCGGATGACTGGGGCTTGTACTGCAACTTCGATCAGTTCCTCTACTCCAGGTCGGATGACCCAAGGCAAGGCTTCGGCCTGTTCGGGCGTTTCGGATGGTCCACAGGCGAGACCAACGCTTTCGGCCAGTTCTACAGCCTCGGTCTTGGAAGCAAGGCTCTGTTGCGCCCCACACGCGACAAGGATAACATCCCATCTGGACTCGTTTATGGGGGGCAGGTCAGTTCGAGGATCTGGATAAGCTCGTGAGCAGCAAGGCAATCAGTCGGAACACGTCGGCCTCCTGGGTGACTGACAATTACCTGCGGAACTCGAAAGCATACAGGTCGCAGTTGTGCAATTCGAACTGCAACCGCACGGGCTTACCTGCCAGTGCGCTTACGTCGTTGTTCCCAGCCCACTTGACGACATAGTTCGTATTGTTGGCCGTATGAATGAGGTCGCAGTACTCCACCCCGAAGCCGCTCACTTCAACGCCGTAGTCGTCGTAGCCGGCGATGGCTCCGCTGTCGGGCCGGATTATCCCCACGCGGGCAAAACCGGTGGCCGATGTGTCGATGTTCAGTACAAGCTCGCTGCCGTCGAAAACCAGCACGGGCGTCGTGAAACTGCCGCCTTGGTAGCCGCCCCTGACGGAGATAAATCCGTCCTTCCGCAACACGACGCGGCTCAGCACTGCTATGTTCTGATCGGCACCCAGTTCGGCCTCGGTCAGCATGCGTTTGTTTTCGGGATTGCGGTCCCAGCCGTGAAGCCAGTCGCTGGCGCGGTAGTAGAGATACATGTACCGGTCATCGACGGAGGGGACCAGTCCGTGGATGACGCGTGCGGAGGCCCAGTCAAACTCGCCTTTTTGACCGAGGGGCACGAACGGGCGGCGGTCGTAGCGTTCCCAGACGATCCCGTCGCGGCTGGCTGCGAACTGGCTGTCGAGCGGCCCGGCATTTGTCGGCAGCCCGCCGGGCAGTCCCTGGATCCTGGCATCCACGTAGTGGTAGTAGACCTCCGGAAACATGTAGTAGGCGTCCTGGGCCCAGGGGTACTTGATCGCAGCGCTCTTATAGTAGTCGACCACCTGAGAAGCGCCGAGGGTCGGGCCGAAGTTGTCGGGGTAGATGATAGAGGGCATCTCCTGCAGGACGGGGAACCCGGTGAGCGTACTGGACTCACCCCGGGCGATCGAACGGCCCTGCGAGCCGCGCTGGGAGAGGTTTTTGCGGCCATAAAACACATACTTGTCGATTCGATCGTCGTAGAAAATGACGTTCTGCGAGTCGAGGTGGTGGCCGCGATCCTGCGGGCGATAGGTGACCAGGTCCGAGTGGGTCAGCTTCCAGTTAATGCCGTCCGGCGAACTGAAGAGGTCTACACCCAGCCCCGCGGCGGGATGGCCTATGAACATGCGGTATTTCTGGTCAGCCGGCGCCTTGGGATCGATGAAGACCAGCCCGCCTTCCTGGCCGATCCGAACGCCGCCGGCGCCATGGCCCAGCACGATGTTGTTGTCCTTGGAGCCGTTGAACTCGACCAGGCCAAGATTCGGTTTCTCCCAGTGAATGCCGTTCTTGGAGTGGGCGTAGCAGATGGCGCCGGCCTCCCGGTCGATGTGCCACTGAACGCTGGCCATCACCTGGTACCACATCCGGTAAGTGTCGTCCTCCTTGATGACGTTGCTGTAGGGCCCGATGCCCCCCGCTTCCCAGGGGCGGTCGTGGTCGATGTTTCGCTCGCCCGTCTTGACCGGGCTGTGCTTGCGAAGCTCGACGTTGTATTTCTGGGAAAGAAAACGCCCATCAATAAACACCTGCCTGTTGGAGCCGATTTCCAGCGGCTTATCGTGAGTTGCCGCACCGAGCGCCTGGGCGTTCGAACAGATAGCTGTAGACAGTGACGCCAGCATGATGACACGTCTTGTGTTTACAGGTTTGCTATTCAATGGGGGTCTCCTTGGAGGGTTGTCGCCGCGGTACTTGCAGGTCAGCCAAAAACTGGTCGGTGATTCTCTTTCCCACCAGGTAACACCTCCGGTCGCAATGCCACAGGACGTTGTTACCATCCTTCGTGGTAAAGCTGCTGTAAACACCGATGTTGGTCCAGGAAACATCGCTTGTGCGCATCGCAAGTCCGTCCGCGCGGCGATTGTTTCCAGCCGGTTGCTGTCAGCCGAGATTTCCCATTTGACCTCCACCCGGCCACGCCGCCGGGCAGTGTTCCAGTATTGTACCAGCGCCCCCCCGTTGCGCCTAACCCGTGTGCCTGCAATGTGTAGATCGAGTCCGCCAACGCACGACCTTCGATGGCGGCACAGCGACCTTGGCTTGCTTTTTACGCATCGGCACCTCCCTGCTCGCATTTCGGGACCGCCAGGCCAAAGAACAGGTATCCATTCCAGTGCGAGCCGGTAATCACTTTGGCAACCGCACTGAGGGTCCGGTAGACCTGGCCGTCGTACTCAAACCCGTCCGGAAGGATGGTCACGTGGTGCGTACGGCCACGGTAAACGCGGGCCAGGCAGGTCCCGGGCGGCGGCACCCGCTCGTCGGTGACCGGCGGTGCCGGGCAGGTAACGGTCCGATGCTCGGCACCCGGGCTCACCGCCGGCGGCCGTGGTGTCGTCATGCGGATGTCGGCGTCGCGGGCGATCTCGGCCGCCCGCTGGCGAGCTCGCTCGGACAGGTCGCCCTCGGCCAGCGACTGGATACGCCAGGTGATCCGCTTGAACAGGAAGTCCTTGTTGCCTACCCGCGTGACCTCGCCGAAGACCTCACGGTACTTCTGGCGCAACTGGCCAACGGTCGTGTCCTTGAGGACTGCAATCTCGTGCCCGATGTTGATGCCCATACATGGTTTCCTCCGTAAATCCAGCTCTCACAAGGCGTTAACCACGTTGGCCATCAGGGCTCGTTTCGAGAAGAAACTCAAGGCCTTTTTTGACGGAATCTGAGCCAACCAAAGCCGGCGATGTGGCACCCGAGCGATACCTCCGACGCATGCGGAGAACGCCTGCGGCCAGGATCGCCGCAGCTTCGGTGAGGCGTTGCTCAGGGCTCATCTGGGCAGGATTGGTGGGATCGAACACTTCGCGGCGTTCGGTCACCGGCATCTCTCCATGCGGATGATGCCCACAACGACCTTCGCCTCGCGACCAGCACGCTGTCCGGCGAATTTCGGAAGAAGCGCTCTCGCTACTGTTTACTTACCCGGCGGAAGTTCGAAGTGTCGGTCTGGGGCTCCGCTTCGGACCCGGGAATCACCCACGAGGTCGATCCCGACTTCCTGGAACACCTGCGTCGTGAGGCAATGGACCAGCCCTTGACACGCGAAGAACGCTTCGCGTTCAAGAGCGGCAAGGCCGCGTCGCGTGTCAAGGGGCAGCCCGAACTGCCCTGGGAGCCCTGAACCCAAGCGGGACAAATTCCCAATTTCGGTCTTGGGTAGGCCGGGATCAGGGGGTATACTGCGCCTGTGTTGCCCGTGGATGGTCCACGAGCATCCGGAACGACGGGATGACTCCGCGAACTGGGCTACAAGCGTCTGACCACCGGTGGGAACCGTTCGCCTGGAAGGCCGGCAGGGGTCGCCAAACCACCCCCGCCCCCCAAA
>JAUCQB010000007.1 GCA_030372985.1 Phycisphaerae bacterium | reverse complement strand
CTCCGAAGCAGCACGGGCAAACTCACCGGCCAGAATCCGGGCCCGGGCCTCTGCCTGACGCTGAATCCGCATCAGAATTACCTCTTTGATGTTCATGGTGTCACCTCGGAAATGGGCAAGGCGCGGGGCTTTATATGTGTTGCGCCTGTACCGGCCGGAGCGGCTCATTCAGGTCGTTACCCGGCAGTAACGAAAACCGACAGGTTTAAATACTGGGGCACGTTTACCACTTTCCAGTAGGCACTTTGGAGGTGGCCAAATGTACCCGAACCCATGGTAGTTTCACCTGTTCCAGCACCGGATAGAAATAATCCAAGCACTATTCAAGACATGAGAATCGCCCACCCACCAGCCCCAGAAGAATCATCCGTGCAGACGAAGGAATCCACGGCTGATTCCATACCCGATCCACCTCGGGAAACGTTGTCTCGAGACGAGATTCGTTTCCTGGCCGATGTCGCTTCGCGGCCGCTATCGACAACAGTGTCAAGATATCAACGATTGAATCTTTCCCGCCGGCGCGGCAACGCCATCCGGCAGTCTCTCGCCGCCGCCAGCATCATCGAAGCTGTCCCTATCGCCACCCGCTCCGGCCAGGTCATGCTCTATCAACTGACTGACCATGGCCGATCGGTCTGCGAATCAGTCGGTATTGATCCGGGTCCTGTTCCCCGCGCCGGCCTGGAACACAGGTACTGGGTCATGAAGGTCAAAGAGCACTTCGAGAACCTGGGATACGGTATTGCGCTTGAGCATCCCATCCCCGGCGATGGAGCCGTCGATCTATTGGCCCAGCGCCCGGGCGAACGAGTCGCCATCGAGATCGAGACCGGCAAATCGGACATCAAGATGAACCTGGCCAAAGTGAAGAAAGCCGGCTTTGATCGACTGATCATGGTCGCCACCTCTCCCACTGCGGTCAGCGCTTGCCACCGGGCTATCGAAGACGCCGGATTGAGCAAGGGCTCGTCGGTCGAGCTGATGACGTGGCTGGATGTGGCCTAATCAACAGTCGCTCGACCAGCGCGGTTCAGTAATAACGCCGAGTCGGCTCGTACCCGGTGAGTTTTTGATCAATCTGCGATGCCTGCTTTCCGGCCTGCTCAATCCTGTGGTAAAGCTCTTCCGGCCACGCCGGGCCCGTTAGATCCTGCGGATACACGAACATAACCGATATCGCGTTGGCCTTGTACACCTGCTGTTTGTGCCGAACGCCCTGCATGCATCCGGGAACGTGGGGCATACCGGCGTACTCGACGAGCAGGCCGTTGTATGACGGCAAAGTGAAATCCGGGTGCCACGCGCGGTGCCGCCCACGGTCCATGACGATCAGCGGCTGCTCATATAAGAACGGGATTCCATAGCGGTCGAGCAGGCGCCCTACCTGGGCCTCGCCGCGGGACTTGTACGGAGGCTCGAGCGCCGCAAGGCGGGCCTCAAGATCCAAATCCGGCTCTCGATCCACGCACCATTCACCCCTTTGCCTGCCCGGCTGCCTGCCTGGCTGCGGACATCAGTCGGAGTTCGGTGCTGTCGATGAGCTTGAAAAGATGGGCGTTGTGGCGTTGCAGCCTTGAGGCCACATCGAGAACGTTCGCGAGTGCCCTGTGGTTGCCGGCTTCAAGGTCGGCCTCGGCTTGTCTTGTGAGTTGGCGGATCCGGCGCTCGGTCTCTGCCACAGCTCTGTCCAGTCGCTCCAAACGGGTGTCGAGCTGCAGCTCCTTGTACCGGGTGGTGAGTTCCTGGGCGGCCTTCCGGCTGACCTCGGGAGGCAGACCGGCCATGTGCTGCTCGAGCTCCTTGATCCGGGTGAGGTGGCCCTGCCGAACCAGATGGGCTTTCTCGCGGAGCCGGGCCATGCGCTCGGTGAGCCAGCCCTCGGCCGGCAGGATGCGGCGGAGCTGGACCAGGATGTCTCCTGCTGCCTCCGGATGCTCTTTGGGGTGCCGCTGGAGCTGCCTGGCTTCATGCCGAAGACGGCGAAGGCCTCTGGAGAGACCGCGAGAGGCCCTCTCGTCCCGGTATAGGTCGCTCGCGTCGTGTCGCAGGTCCGCGGATTCGGACCATGAGGACAAGGCGCGAGGGACGTGACCGGCGATGCCCCGTCGATGCAGCAGGAATGCCAGGATGCCCACAACGAGCGCAACGGTGATGACGCTCTGGACGATCTCGCGGGCCTCCGGCCAATCGAATCCCAGAGTCCAGCCGACCAGCAGGCTGGCGCCCAGGGCGATACCCGCGCCGGCCCAGGAGCCCCCTGCGCCTTTGATCGACTGGTAGATCACGCCGCCGAGTATCAGGACCGCGAAACCCGCGGCGATGGGGCCGAGGTTCCGGATGGACAGGTTGTTGGTGTATTCCCACGAGACCAAGCCAATGGAAAGGGCCATTCCGAGCGCAGCCGACATGGCTACGGCCGGACGCTGCTGCCCGAAACGCCGGCCGAGCACTGCGTAGACGATCGCGGTGAAGAAGGCAAAGGCAAGGACGAAATCGGGGAGAACGGTGTTGAACAGATCGCCGAAGGCGAAGTAACGGAAGGGGTTGGGGAGGGGCATGAGGGGCTTGAAGGGGCGTGGAGTATAAAAATGTTGCGCCCGCAGGGGCGTTGAGGATTGCAGCAGGATGATGTCGGTGGATGTCAGATTCGTGACGGCCGGTTGGCGAACAGGGGACCAGGCGCGCAAGTGCCTTATATGTCGGCAACTTACACTGCGTTTTTCGGCCAAAAACGAGGGTTGCAGCTGGTTGGCAACTCACTGAGCACTCGAAAACAAGTCACCACCACGTGACGATTGACCAACTCAGTGACCAACTCCCGAGAGCCCCCAACGGACCTGCCGGACCGCGGAAACCGGGTTTGCACGACTTCGGATGACAGCTTCGACGATTTCCAACTCGGAAGGCTGGCAGTCGTGAGAGAGGTCTTGGCACATGGCGGCAAGGGATTGGGGGCCGGAGAACTGTGGTAGTCACGGCTGCGTTGGTGTGGGCTGACTGGACTGGGTCAGGTGGCGGACGGGTAACTGGACCTCGCCGTAACGGACGAAGCTCGGCACCATGGGACTGTTGTAGCCGAGGTATTGCGGCTCTCCGACGACCTCTACGCAGCCTGGGTTCTCAGCCATCCACTTGTCGAGGAGGCCGAGGGCATTGGCCAGACGCCTTTTTGTGTGGTCGCCGCGCATCCCGATCGACAGAACGGTCATCGCCGGCACGTCCTCGACGACGACGCGGGGATCGGCTTGGTCGGTGCCGGTCGTACCCTGCGTGGGCTGGCGATACAAGAAAGCCATAGACACCGGCTTCGCCCGATCAGCAGCCTCGGGCCGTGTCGCAAGTGCGGCGGGGTAGCCGATCTCGACCGGTGCGGTCATGGCAATGTCGTTTCGCTTGATGTGCTTTAACAGCGGCCAGAACATCTTGTCCTGATTGGCCGGCTGCCCCTCCCGGGCGGCGAACTTGGCCATCCGGTAAGACGGGTACTCCTTGATGACCACTGCGCCCACCGGCCCGGGCAACGGAAAACCCTCGGGGAGTCTTGCCTCGCGAATCCAGAAAGGCTTGGCCACGATCGCCTCCTGCTGAGGTGCAGAAGCATTGGACGACACAGCTGGCCGGCTCCGGGCACAGGACGCCACAACCACCAGCGCGGTACCCAGCAGACTGAGCTTCAGCGGTGACGAACAGTACGATGTCGTCAACACCTGCTTACCTCCGATTCTCGGCGCGCCGGCGTCCGCCACGACACCCGCCTGAATCCCCGACATCACGAACTCGGCCGGCAATGCGGTTCGTTCAACGGACACCCATCATTTGGCTGTCTTGGCGGCCTGCCACTTCACCACCGTTCACAACCCCTCGACCCAGTCCTGCACATCCTCTTCCGCCGTTACGGGAGGGCATTGGGACTGATCCGTGATACACATGTCCTCATATGCGAAATTGAATTCTCTGGCGGCTTGTCTGAAAGCAGCGTCCACTTCGGGCGGCATCGCG
>JAUCQB010000006.1 GCA_030372985.1 Phycisphaerae bacterium | reverse complement strand
TTCGGAACTCGTCGGCAGCGTCAGATGTGTATAAGAGACAGGCGTTCCTCCTACAGGATCGGGTTTTCCGTACCGGTGATCCGGAGCTTGATGTCGGTCTTGTTTTGCACCGGCGTTCCGGCCGGCACCGTGCAGCGACGCCAGAACGAGAGGGTCGCGTCGTGCGCCTTGTCGCCCAGGCTGAGCGGTGCGCCGCCGACGGCGGTGTCGAGTCCCGCCTGCGTCAGGGCCAATGCGTACCATTCCGACTCGTCGCCGCCGGCAACATCCACCGGTTCGATCACCAGCCCGGTATAGTCGTAGCCGGAATAGACCACGGCACCCGGATCGTGAGCGGTCGGGGTTGTGCCGCCATAGCCGCGTTCCACCGCGAGGACGGTCGTCCCGCCGCCGCTCAGGATGCGCATCTGTTCGTCGTCGACGACGATGCTTTCGCCGTCGGTGAAGAGAGGCGCGGAAAGCTGCAGCGAGGTCGCCCCCGATGCCAGGGCCGCGGCGAGGATCGTCTGTTCGTTGGCTACGAACAGCTCCTTGTCTTTCGTTTCCCCGTCCGTACCGTTGTAAGTGTCCTCATCGGGGTTCGCGAGGTCCCCTTCGGATATCCTCTGGGTCAATGTGATGTCTTCGTACAGATGTATCGCCATCGATCTCTCCTATGCAGCCGGCCATTGCGTGACCGTGTATTGGTTCGCCGCCGCCTCGAAACCGGCCGTCGCCTGAGCGTGACCGTCCCGCTGTCGGTAGCGCCAGCGGAGGCACGGCTTTGACTTGCGGAAGCCCGATCCGTTGAGCGGCATCGAGCCGAGCCGCATGGGCCGGGTCCGGTCCACCGACAACAGCAAGCCGGTGTGGTTCAGCCTGCGGCGGTTGAGCAGGAGCGTCTCCACGCTGTTTCTTATACACATCTCCGAGCCCACGAGACAGCG
>JAUCQB010000005.1 GCA_030372985.1 Phycisphaerae bacterium | reverse complement strand
CCCGCGTTGGTCCTGGCGGCCTGATTGATCACGTCGTCAATCAGGCGGTCATCACAAACGAGTTGGGGCCCCTTCTTGCTCGCAACGTCAACAAACATGCACCACAACTTGTCGGCTGTCAAGCGTTTTGTGCCATTTGTTTGCGACTCATTGGATAACCTGCTTCTTTTTGAGGCATCATCAGCCGGGAGCAAAGGACGTAACAGGAAGATTTCCTAAGGCGGACCGCCTTTTTGCGGGTCGCAATCCCAACCCACTGTCATCCAGGAACATGCGCGCAAGCCGCACCGATCTCTGGCCGTAAGGTTCTAATAGATGACCCAGGTGGCATCAACGAGTCATCCCCCTGTTGCCCGGACGGTCGGTTTCACATCCTCCGCTGGTTGCCGGAATTGCTGAGAAAGCAGCGAGGTTTCGGATCAGGGAAGGTTAGCGACCTGAAACGAGAAGTGGTCCTAAGCAAGAATGAGCTGACGAGGGCCTCGGCTCCACCTGCTCTACTTCCTGCTCTTTGCTGGCCCCAGAGTTTGTTCTGGGGCCTTTCGGGCGGAGGATTCTCACCGAATGCGGAACGGATTTGGGGCCCGGAAGGGATTCCGGGCCGAGCAGAGCGGCCGACGGGGTGTCGGGGCGCGTGCGGCGAAAACGAAATAGTGCCCGCGATGGCGTCGGCACCACCTGCTATAACTTCAGTTTCCACGGGGCGCGGTACGGCGGCAGAAGCTGGTTGTCCAGGTCGGTTCGGCCGACGGGTCGCTCGTTCTTGGCGTCCCAGATGATCGTCGCCTTGCTGCGCAGGGCCAGGTTGCCCAGGTGGGCGGCGGTGCTGATGGCATGGCCGAGCTCGAAATCCTCGACCGGCCGCTGCCGCGAGCGCATGCAATCCAGAAAGTTACGAACATGCTGCGGACGGCCGGCATCCGGGTACTTGCTCTCGTGCTTCTCGGCAGGGAGAGGTTCCTCCTCGGATGGCACCCGCTTGTCCTTCACCGCGGGCGCGACCTCCCAGCCGTAGGCCCCGACGGTCAGCGTTCCCTCGGTGCCGTAGAACGCGATACCGTGCTCCTTGCCGTCGACGCCACAGCCGGCGGTCATCTGGTGCTCCCAGATCAGGGCAAAGCCAGGATAGTCGTACACGGCGAACTGCGTGTCGGGTGTGTCTGAGATGTCATCATAGATGTACTTGCCGCCGGAGGAGCTGACGCGCTCGGGCATCCCGACCTTCATGCCCCAGAGGGCGATGTTGATCAGATGCACGCCCCAGTCGGTCATCAGGCCGCCGGCGTAGTCCCAGAACCAGCGGAAACTGAAATGGAACCGGGCGGGGTTGAACGGCCGTTTGGGTGCCGGCCCGAGCCACATATCGTAATCGACGCCGTCCGGGGCCTTGTCCTGGTCGGGCGGCTTGCCCACGCTGTGCACCCAGTTGAGGTAGGCCCAGCAGCGGACCAGGCGAATCTTGCCCAGCTTGCCGGAATGAACGTACGCAACCGCCTCGGCGAAGTCGGGGTTGCTTCGCCACTGCGTGCCCATCTGGACCACGCGATCGTATTTGCGTGCGGCGTTCAGCATCGCCCGGCCCTCACCGACGCTGGTAGCCAGCGGCTTTTCGCAGTAAACGTCCTTGCCGGCCTGGCAGGCCATGATCGTCGGGATGGCATGCCAGTGGTCGGGCGTCGCCACCACCACCGCATCGAGATCCTCGCGGTCGGTGACCTTACGGAAGTCCTTCACCGTCTCGGGGGCTTTGCCGCGGGCCTTCTCGATGACTTTTACGCCCTCGGCGATCATCTTGTCATCAACGTCGCAGATGATCGGGCACTCGACGTCGTCGTATTTCAGGAAGGTCAGGATGTCGCCCCGGCCCATGCCGCCGCAGCCGATCAGCCCCACGCGGATCTTGTCATGAGGGCCGATCCTGCGGTGTTTCAGTCCGGGTGCCACGGCAACCGCCGGCCCTTTTTTGGCGTCGGCCGCGCACCCGGCCACGGTCGTCAGACCGGCGGCCGCGGCCATGGAACTGTTGATAAAGTGACGTCGAGTGATGCGGGACATGGAAGATCTCCTCAAAGAAGCTGTCAGCCATCAGCCTTCAGCGGTCAGCTTGAGAACCAAACTTGCGATATCTACCGGAATACCGTACCCGGTCGGCTGGACCGCCGCAACCGGCAGAAGGAGGTTGATTTTCTGATGATTGACGAAACATCTCGACCGTTGGCGCATCAGTAGTGAAGGAGAGGGTGCGCGCCGGAGGATGCCACGGTGAATGGGGCAACGACAACAGCAGCGGCCACCCGGGCGATGACCGCGACCGACCAGACCACGCCGGCCGTCTCTTCGCTGCTTGCCGTGTTCACCTGCTGGCTGCGCCCGGCGACCACTGCCCCGAGACTGGCGGCGTGCAAGCTTCGGTGGGCATATCTCATCCACCTCCTGGCCGGCACGGCGTTTTTCTTTGTTTTCATAGCTTTGGTTCAAATCGACGTCTGGTTCCGCGGCGGCGGCTTCAACGTTTTGCAGGAAGTTGCCCGTGAATTGGGAGCGGATTGGAAAGAGATCGCGGTGGCGGCTTTTTCTACCGCGCTGGGTATCGAGGCCGGCTTTGTCGGCCTGGCCCTGATCCTCCTGCCCTGGGGAGCGGCGGATGAACGGCTTCGCGGCAGTTGGGCCCACGCTCTGCGGTTCGCCTGGCTCCACACGACGCACGCCCTGGCGCTGTTGCTGGTGATCGGGCCGGCGATGCTCGTGCTCAACGACTGGCCTCGCTCACACTACCGGGCTCATCCACCGCCCCCGTACGACGTCAGGTATCCGCCATATCCCGACTTGCCGCGCAACGCCACCCCCGGTTCACAAGCCTGGAAAGAAAACCAGATAGAGGTTACAACATGGCAAGAGAAGGTTAAAGAAGTCCATAACAACTGGCTGTTGAAATACCAGCAATGGCGGACAACGCTGCCATTTCTAGTACGGCACAGTGAAGCCCTCATGGCATCGCTTTGCACGGCCGGTTCGGCATGGTTTCTCTGGGCGCTGTTCCGGGCGACCGGAGCACGACGCATGATCACGACGTTGCAGCGCCCGCCGACCTGCGACTGCTGTGGCTACAACCTGACAGCCACGCCCCTTGAAAGCCGGTGCCCGGAATGCGGTACGCCGGCCATGGAGTCGCTGGGTCCGCGTGCTCGTCCGGGAACCGAGTGGGATCACGGCGGCGGCCTGCGGGCTTTGTGGCGATGTGCCATGAAGGCCGTTCTACGGCCGGGTATGCTCGGACGTCAGATCCAGGTCACCACCCAGGCGCACCGATTTCGCTCATTCTGCTGGTCGCTGATTCTCTCGGCTGCGTTCGTCGGCGCAGCGGCCGTGCCGGTCGGTTACGTGCTCGCCTACAACCGCAATCCGCTCGCTTACGACATCGAGGTGCTGACCATCGGCATGCCGGTCACTGCGGCGTGTTCCGGCGCCGGCATGCTGATGGTCGCGATGCTGGTGGCGAGCATCGTCGGGATGATCCTGACCTGGCGGTACAAGCGGAACCTGCTGCCGGCCGCCGCCCAGATGGCTTCCTATCTGACTCTGGTGTTTCTGGCCTGGGGCGTCTTCATGGCCGCGTGGGTCGTTCTTTTCCGTGCGGCCATCGAAAGCGAGTGGTTCCAAAGCTGGTTGATGGCATTGGGTGGCACCCCTATGCTGCTGGCCTTCGCCAGCCTGTTCCTTCCACAATTGGCCTGGCTGGTGATCTGTTTCATCTTTGTCTGGAAAGGCACAACAGCGGCGAGGTATGCGAACAAATGAAAGACGTCAGTGTGCGGAGCAGAGGTTCCTGTGGCTGAAGAAACTCGCGACCTCGCGTGCGATTCACCCCGAACCGATGAGGCGATGACCGATCGCATTCGGCTGCTGCCGCTGTTGGCTCCCTGGCTGCGCCCGGCGGCGTGGGCACCGAGGACCGACCGCGCTCCGCTGCGCCTTGCATTCCTGATCCACGTCCTGGCAGGCATCGGGGTCCTGGTCGCCGGTCTGAGTATCGATCCTTTCAGCGATTGGTTGCGCGACAACGACTTCAGCTTCCTGCACCTGTGGGCCGAGTCGGCATCGCGTTTTGTCAGGGTGTTTGAGAGGCACACGGCTGAAGCGCTCCTGTTCACGGCCGTCATGGTGGTCCTCACCGAGATCAGTTGCGTCGTGATTGCCCTGTTGGTCATGCTCTGGGGGGCGGCCGACGAGCCCCTGCGGACCAGTTTTGCCCACGCTCTTCGCCGCGTCTGGCTTCACACCACGCAGGTCGTTCCACTGTTCATCCTGGGCGGCGTGCCGATCACGTACATGGAACATCTGTGTTGGATGTTCCGCAGGTCAGTGTGGTCCTTGCCTGTTCCGAGAGAGTGGAGCACCTTTCCCTGGTGGGTCAGGTACGAGGAAGTGATCATCGGGTACGTCGCTGTGGCCGTGTCGCTGTGGTTTCTGTGGGCGCTGTTTCGGGCTGCAGGCGTGCCGCGAAGAGATTCCGAGCCCGACCGGCCGCCAACATGCGAGTACTGCGGGTACAACCTCACGGGCACGGCTATCGAGGGCCGCTGCCCGGAGTGCGGTGTACCGGCCGTCTTGTCCCTTGGTCCCGACGTCCGTCGCGGAACGGCGTATGACCGCGCGCCCAAGGGCGGGTTCTCGGTGATGCAGGGGTGCTGGCTGGATGCCGTCTTTTGCCCGAAAACGATCGGGCGACAGATCCAGGTAACCCAGCCATCGCGGCGGTATCGGCGCTGCCTGACGGCGATTCTGGTCCCGGCTCTTGCCGTCTCCGCCATCGGTTTTTTCATGGCGATGTTTGCAGCGGAAAGGGGCCGGCTGGACGCAAACGAGATGGTCGAGATCCTGCTTCTTGTGCCGTTGATGGCGGTCTGTTGCCCGGCCGCTGCTGTCCTGTTGGCCATGCTCATGGCTTCGGTTGGCGGGACATTCCTGTCCGTCCAGGACAAACGTAACCTGCTCCCGGCGGCGGTGCAGATGCAGTGCTCTCTCGGCGGGTTCCTGCTGTTATGGCAAACGTTCGGGTGGATCTGGGGAACGATCGCCGTCTCGCTGGACAACGCTGGGCTTTTCAGATATCTGGAAGAAGTCTTGCTGTTGGACGACGACATCATGGCGTTCCTCTTCTGGTTCCTGCCCACGGCCGGTCTGTTGTTCCTCGATGGCATTCTCGTCTGGAAGGGAACGTCGGCCGCCCGGTATGCCAATCGATGAACCAGATGATGTTGTGCGGCATGTCGGTACCGGCTCGGCGGACGTGCTGTGGCGAATGATGCCTGTCTGTCGGTCCACAAACCGGGATTTCACGCGACGAGGTTGGCTGTTTCCGCCTGCCATGGTGCCCGGTAGAATGTCGCGAACCGCCGAGGGCTGCTGAACAGGCAATGAGATCATGAGATAGGAGAATCGCAATCATGGCCAAGAAGACAACCGCTACGAGCAAGTACGCTGATGCTCCGGTGATGAACGTGCTGCAACTGGGTGGGATCGAAACCTCGGTGCTGGATAACGGCCCTGGGCGTGACGTGCGAATCGCCTGGGTCAACACCGGCGCCGGGCTGCGCTACAAAGTAGTCATCGACCGCGGCCTGGACATCGCCGACGCCGAATACATGAACCAGTCGCTGACCTGGTTATCGTTGACCGGCACCAACGCCCCGTCTCACGCCTACAACCGGGGCATGGACTGGCTCCGCGGATTCTATGGCGGGCTGGTAGTCAGTTGCGGCCCGCTGAACACCGGCGGCCCGTTCAGCGAAGACGGACACGACTACGGCCTGCACGGAACGCATTCGCACAGCCGAGCGATCGTCGAGTCGATCATCAACCCCGACTTGCGAACCGGCAAACTGGATATGAGTATCACCGGCTTAGTCCGCACGGCTCGCGTCTTCGGGCCGAATGTCGAGCTTCGCCGGACCATCAGCAGCACGCTCGGCGAGCCGACGATCCGCATCCACGACCGTTTCGTCAATTGCGGCAACCAGCCCGTGCCACACTGCTGGCTGCTGCACATCAACTTCGGCTACCCGCTGCTCGAGCCCGAGGCCAGCACCTACTGCTACAGCGGCAAGCTGACCTATCGCGGCGACAGCGTCAAGTGGTTCGGCAAGCGCAAGGACTTCCGCGCCGCCCCCAAGCCGCAGGAGGCCCATCGGGGTACTGGGGAGGTCTTCACTTACATTGATCCGAAAACCGATGCCAAGGGCATGGTTCTGGCCGGCGTGGTCAATCGCAAGCGCGGGTTCGGCGTGAAGATCGAGTTTCCGAAAAAGCAGTATCCGCGTCTGGGCAACTGGCAGCATTGGGGTCCGTGCGGCTCGTACACCGGAGCCCTGGAGCCGATGACCGCCGGCGTCGAAGGTCGCCCGGTCGACCGCCAGCGAGGCTGGCTGCGCACGCTTGAACCCGGGGAAAGTATCGACCTCACTTGCAGCATCACCGCGGCGAGCGAAAAGGCGGAGTTGGACAGGCTCCTGAAGCTCAACAAGTGAGTCGACGACAGAGACTGTTCCGACCGCGGTCAGCGCAGTCAGCGATCGAGCGAAGCGGCCGGCGTCAAGGCTTCGCCAGGACGGCGCCGGTGCGGGAGATCCGCCGGTCCGGTTCAGAGGGAGGGAGAACGGTCAAGCCCGTTCTTCCTGCCCTTATCACCGTGAAGGACTCTGCGTGCCTGCTGAGCGGATGCACCCCGCCGTCTGTGATCTGCAATCTGCAATACTCCAAGTTGCGGGTACGCAACGTTAAGGGTAACCTGCCCGACCTTGTCCGCCGCGTGGGACGCTTGTCGGTCTGCCATGTGGCGTGGCTGTTTGTGCTTCCCGGAACATGCCCCAAGGAGTTGTGAACATCACTCACAGACTGGACATCCCGGCGCTGGCGTGCCTGGCGGGTGCGACGCTTTGCTGGGGGAGCGTCCCGGTCATGCTCGGCTACCTGGCCGATCCGAACATCGTTCCGGACGGTTACACCGCCAATGCGGTTCGCTATCCCATCTCCGCCTTGGCCTATCTGCCGTGGCTGGTGGTAGCCCTTCGCAAGGGCGGACTTGGGCGCTTTTGGCTGTCAGCCCTGATTCCCAGCGCGATCAACGTCGCCGGCCAGACGCTGTGGGGATTGTCGCCGTATTACCTTCCGCCCGGGCAGTTTGCTTTTCTGTTTCGTCTCTCGGCCCTGTTCGGCGTTCTTGGGGCATTCTGGATCTTTCGAGATGAGCGGTTGCTGGCCCGCAGTCCGCTGTTCTGGGTGGGGGCCGTCCTGGCGATGATCGGATTCGTCAGTATGTCCGCCCTGATTCTGACCGGCAGCACCGCGATTCAGCCTGCAGGCATTGTCATCATATTCTTATGCTCGCTCTGCTACGGGGCCTACGGGGTCTCGGTCCGTTACGTGATGGGGAAGCTCGATCCGCTGGTCGTGTTTTCCGTGATCTGTGCGTACACATCCATCCCGTTGCTGGCAATGGCCCCGTTGGGCAGTCCGGCCTCACTCCTTGAGCTGAAGGCGGTGCCGATGATCGTTCTGCTTGTCTCGGGGCTCGTGGGCGTGGCCGTGGCGCATGGCCTCTACTACATCGCCGTGCAGCGGCTCGGGGTGGTGGTGACGTCGATGACCTTGACGGCCACACCGTTCGTGTCGATCATCGGCTCGTCGATCTGGCTGGGAGAACGGTTCACCCCGGGTCTGTGGGTTGCGGGATCGGTTCTGGTTATCGGGACCGGTTGTGCCTTGTGGTCACAGCAGCACTTGCCGGCCGCGCCGCAAGACGAGGCGATGGCGGAGACGGCGGGCCAGCCGTGACCGATCCGCCGGGCCGATTGAACTAAGCCCCTATTTCACGTATAGTTAAATTCCACTATGCTGCGGACTCCGAGGACTTGCCATAACTCTCTTGGTGATCTGGTGCGGGCTAGGCGAAAAGCTGAGGCCATCCGACGCGGTCGTCCCATGCACCATCTTTGCGGTCTGAGCATTCCGCCGACGGGATGGTTCCTCGTTAGCGTGTTCCTCCTTGCCTCAGGTTGCAGCGACTGGCCCGCCTGGACAGAACAAGCCCCAGCTTCGCCAACCACGGCGCCTTCGGCCGATCCCGGCCGGCCCGGCTCTCGCTCGATTCCCGACATGGGTGATCAACTTGGCGAGGGCGCGCCGCGCCGGCCGATGATGGTCCTGCAGATCAGCTTCGATGTCCTGCGGGCCCGTGTGCCGCGAGGTTTTTTCAGCCAATCGGAAAAAATCTGGAATCACGTGAACGAGGCTGTCGTTCCTCAGGACAGCGCCGTGCTGCTCCAACGAAACGGGCTGCGAGTGGCCGTGGGTGGGGCGGACTCCTGGCCGCCGATCCGCGCCCTGCTTGAGGCGCAGGGGCCCGTGGAAACCTCGCAGAACAGCATGATCCTCAAGAACGGGCTTCCCCTGGTCATCGAGCCGGACCAGCGGATGCGCGATCAGACCATGTTCATGTTCCGCCCGGATGGGACGCTGGGCGGCGCCAGTTTTCCGCAGAGTGTCAACGGACTGTTGCTTGAATACGAACTTGCAGGGGCCGCGACCGATGAGTTGCGGATTTCGGTCACACCCCAGGTCCGTTTGCCCAAGCAGTCTCCGCGGCTGAGTCGCAGTGTGCCGGGCTACATTGACAATCCCGTGGCCCCCCCGACGCGCGTGTTCCGGGAGTTGGCCTTCACGGTGACCGCCGGCCCGGGACAGTTCATCGCCATCGGCCCCAGCCGACTGATTGAGAACGTCCACCTCGTGGGATCGCTCCTGTTGTGTGACGAAAGGGAGGGGGAGAGAATGGAATCGATGTATTTCATCACGCCCCAAGTGCTGAATACCGGCCAGCGCATGGGATTCTAAGACCGTAAGTTGCGGCGTGACCGTCAGAGCATGGGCAACCGCATGTCCGACGACGCGATGACACCTTTCCTTTGCAGCCTGTGCCAGCACGCAGGCATTGCCATCATCGCCACGGATCAACAGTTCGTGATCCGATTCTGGAACTCCGCCGCGGAGCGGATGTTCGGCACGTCGGCATCGGCGGCGATCGGACAGCCGGTCTGGCTGATCATTCCGCCCGAGCGCCACGGTCTGGCCCAGCGGATGCTCGAACGGGCGGTGACGCGGGGGGAGACCAGTGAAGTGGAGCTGCGGCAGACGGGCCCGGACGGCCGCAAGCACTATCTGGCAGTCACGATTTCGCCCGTGCCGGGCGATCAGAAACAGGCGGCCGGGGTCTCGATCTGTGCTCGCGACGTCACCAAGGGCATGGATCTGATGCGGGACGTGGCCGAGACGCAGCGGATGTCGGCCCTCGGGTCGATGTCCGGTGCGGTCGCTCACCATTTCAACAACCTGCTCGGCGGTGCGCTGACGGCCCTGGACTTTGTTCAGGATTCCTTTGAGGTGGAGACGCTTCGCCGCGGTCTGCGCACGGCCATGACGGCGCTGAGCCGCGTGAGCGAAATGACGTTGGCGCTGCTGGCCTTTGCGGAGGGAGACCGCAGCGAAAGCCCGATGGGCGATGCCGTCGACACGGTCCGACAGTTTGTGTCGAGCAGACGCAAGGAATGGGCCAACAACCATGTTTCCGTCGAGACCGAACTGCAGCCCCTGAGAGCAAAGCTGCCCTCGAAGCGACTGATGACCATCCTGCGGATCCTGACGACCAATGCCTGTGAGGCCATGATGGGCGGAGGCATCCTCCGGATCGAGCTGAGCAAAGGACCCGGCATGACGGTCATTCTGCGAGTGCGTGATACCGGGACGGGCATGGCCGAGGAGCAGATCCGCCATGTGTTCGAGCCCTTCTTTACGACCAAGCAGGCCGTCCGTCCGGAAGACCCGGAACACATCGGCCTGGGACTGGCCATCGCTTACGGGCTCATCAGGGGCCTGGACGGCACGATCACCCTGGAGCGCGGCGATCCGAGCGGTATGGTCTGCACTGTTTGTCTTCCTTCTGAGCTGGAAAGCTCCGGCTGATCCATTTTCGGAACACGGCCCGACCGTCTGGTCCGGCAGGGTCGCCTTTTGAACCGGACTGGCGGCATTCGGCAATCCCGCATCCTTCCCTTAGTTTCAGGTGTACAAGGGGATAGGGGAAACAACCCGCCGTCCTTCGGGGTGCCTTGTTTCTGATGTTGTTATATCGTATATGCGCTTGTTCGGGGCCGGGCCGGGCGTTACGATGGTCCTTACACGGCAGACGCGGGTCACGGAGCCGCCCACCAGTTGGAGGTGCTCGTTGAATCAGACACTCCTCAGGCGCGATGGTGGGCGAGCCGTTAGGGCCGCAAAACTCGGCCATAACAGTATTGATTGTAAAGCCCCCCCGATCAGGCAGCCGATATCCGAGGTGGATGGATGGAGCGCGGGCGAGGTGAACGCCGCGCTGCTGTGAGACAGGAAGATCCATTCGACAGGCGTCGACCGAGCAGCACCGGCGCCGGCCGCAGGGACACCGAGAGCCTTCCCTGTCGGTTGACCTGAGGGGCTTTCAGGATCAGTCCATGATCGAAACCCAAAACTGTCGTCGGCAAGGACGCCGTCTCAAGATCGTTGTCTGCCTCATCCTGCTGGCCGGATTGCTCATCCACCTGCGGGAGCCCTGGGCCCGCAAGACGTATCCGACGGCGTCGGCGTCTGCAACGTCGTCCTCGGGCAACGCGGCATTCGCGGCTCTCGCCCCCGAGCATACCCACCTGGGCGAATCGCTGGAGGAGCGTGCGGCTCGCGATCCGATCCACTTCTTCGAGGACGCGATCGAGTACTATGACAGCGCCGTGCGGGATTACACTTGCGTCTTCACCAAGCAGGAGCGAATCGGCGGCAAGCTCGGCCCGGAGCAGGTGACGAACGCCATGTTCCGCGAGAAGCCCTTCAGCGTGCGGTTGGAGTGGACCAAGAACGCCGACAAGTGCGATCGCGTGCTTTACGTCGCCGACCGCTGGATCGAGAACAATCAGCCGATGGCCGTCGTTGAGCCGGGGGCGATCGCCCGGTTGTTCGTCAGCCATGTGATGCGCCCGATTCACGGCAAGGATGCGATGCGGTCATCCCGGCGGACGATCGATCAGTTCGGACTGAGAAACACCCTGTGTCTTGCCCTGAAGTACGCCAAGCTCTCCAAGGAACGCGGGATCCTGGATTTCGAGTACAAGGGCAGGGGCGACGTGAACGGCCGGGAGACGCTGCTGTTCGAGCGTCATCTGCCGTATGCGGGCGAAGGCGGCGACTGGCCGGATCGCGTGCTGCTCATCCACATTGACAAGGAGATGCTTGTCCCGGTCCTTTGCCTGTGCTACGCGGATGATGAGCAGCAAGTTCTCCTGGGCAAGTACATGACCACCGACATCAGACTGAATGTGAATCTGCCTGATTCCGTGTTCACCAAGGAGGGCATGGGACTCTAGCGGCAGCCGGGAAGCGCCGCCCTGTATGCTCCTGAACACTTCCACTTGATGATCGACGGCCGGCCCTCCGGGGCCGGCCGTTGTGTTTTCCGCGGCCTTCGGCCAAGCCCGACCCTCGATAGGACTATTCTTCAGCCAACTGCAAAAAAGTCCGGACTTCTCTGCAGTCGGCTGACGATCGGGCTATGCGTAACCTGTTCACATGAATCGTGTTATGTTCATAGGGGCCTGCTGTTGGTGAATCCAGAAAACTCAGCAGCATTTGCCGGGCGCCCCATCCGGCTGTTCGTCTTGAACAGCTACGGGTCTTGGCCAGGCGGTCTTCGCTGCCGGCCGACCCGGGCGCTTCATCGCGCGGGAGGGCGACCGAATCGGTCGACGAGGCAGAATGGCCAATGCCGGAGTCCCAATGCCCGTGTGCGGTAGGGTCGGCCGTGGTGGAAATGAGCAAGATCCAAGCACCAATGACCAGTCAAACCCGAATGTCGAAATCCGAACGTCGAAGAACCGCCGTGGCGGGACGAATGAGATTCGAAGCCCGAACGACGAGAATGACATGGCGCCTTCTGCACGCCGTCTGTCCCGAACCCTCGCAGTGTTTCTCTGCCCTCGATGCGGTGACCCCTCGCAGGTGGTATGCTAGCTCCCCGCCTGCCGGTGAGAACCGGCGCGGGCTCGACGTGTTGACTGGCATCGGAGACCGGCATCGGTGTTCAAACTGTTATTGATAGCCCTGGGCGGATCGGCGGGAGCCTTGGCCCGCTACGGCGTCTCGGGTGGCATTCAGAACTGGCTGGATCGGGCGCAAAGCGGCTGGACATTCCCCTGGGGCACCATGGTGGTCAACATGAGCGGCTGCCTGGTGATCGGCCTGCTGGCGCCGTTCTTGTTCGAGCGCGCACGGCCGGAATACCGCGACATGATCCTGATCGGCTTCCTGGGTGCGTACACCACCTGGTCGTCGTTCGGCTACGAAACCATTCGCTTTCTGAACGACGGGCAGTTCAAGGCGGCGGCGACCTACGTGCTGGGCACAAACCTCTGCTGCCTGGTGGCCGTGTGGATCGGTTATCGTCTGGCAACGCGGCTTCTTGCGTAGTCGGCCCAGACGTTGAATGGTACAACACCGGGGAATGACAGACAGTGCATGCGAAACTGAGAACAGGGTCGTGGTTGCGTGACGGTCCAGGCGGCTTTTTCAGAACCCCGAGCGTAAGCGAGGGGCCCTTGACCGACCTTTGCAGGTCGGTGAAGGACAGGCCGGGTCGCAAAGCGGCCAACAGCACACGGAGGCCGCTCCCTCATGGTCGCGGTTCTGAAGAAGGCGTAGCGTCTCCCCGCCAGGACTGTCACGGACCCCGGGGTCATCATCGGAGGCTGGCGATATGAAAATCCCCCAGGAAGGCTGCCTGCTGCGGGTGTTCATCGGCGAATCGGACAAGTGCGGCGGAGCCCCGCTCTACGAGGCCATCGTTCTCAAGGCCCGCGAGATGCATTTGGCGGGCGCGACGGTTCTCAAAGGCGTAATGGGCTATGGAGCCAGCAGCCGGTTGCACACCGCTAAGGTGCTGCGGTTGAGCGAGGATCTGCCCGTGATCGTCGAGATCGTCGACAGCCGCGAGAAGATCGAACAGCTTCTGCCGTTCATCGATCAAGTCATGACCCACGGCCTGGTCACACTGGAGCGTGCGGAGGTCATCTGGTACCGGTAAGGCTTGGCCGCCGCGCCGGGTGGAGGATACAACAATGAGGACTTTCACTCATGTTCTGTATTGTGTGATGGCCATCTGTGCATTGGTCCTGGGAGGAGCGAACATGTCCACGACAAAGCCGGAAGGCCGCAAACCGCTGCCGCCGGCCGATGTGTCAGGCAAGATGCCTCTCGAACAGACCATCGCGATGCGGCGCTCCATTCGAGATTTCGCCGCGAAGACCCTGACACCCGAACAGATCAGCCAACTCTGCTGGGCCGGGCAGGGCATCACCGACCCGGCCACCGGTTACCGCTCCGTCCCCTCGGCCGGGGCCTTGTACCCGATCGAACTGTACCTGGTGACCGGCGAAGGCGTGTATCACTATCTGCCGCGCGAGCATGCCCTCGAAACGCACCTGACGGACGATGTCCGCCGTCCGCTCCAGCAAGCCAGTATCGATCAGGAATCGGTGGGCGAGGCGCCGTTGACCGTCGCGATCACGGCAGTGGTCGATCGCTCAGCCCGCAAGTACCGCGGCCGGGCCGAACGCTACTGTTTCATCGAGGCCGGCCACGTGGCCCAGAACATGCTTCTCCAGGCAACCGCCCTGGGCCTGGGCGGGGTGCCGGTCGGGGCTTTCGACGACGATCAGGTGGCTCGGGTTTTGCGCCTTCCCAAGGACACCCGCGTTCTTTATCTGTTGCCGATCGGGCACCCGCGATGATCGACTGTCCGCTGCTCACCCCTTGAGCATTTTCCGGACCACGGCCTGCAGAATACCGCCGTTGCGGTAGTACTCGATCTCCGGCGGCGTATCGATCCGGCAAGTGGTCGCGAACTCGACGTTCTTCCCGTCGCTGCGGCGGGCGACGACCTTCACATCGTGACGTGGTTTCAGGTCGTCGCCGATCCCCGCGATGTCGAAGACCTCTGCGCCAGTCAGGCCGAGCGACTCGCGGTTCTGGCCCGGCTTGAACTGCAGCGGCAGGATGCCCATACCCACCAGGTTGCTGCGGTGGATGCGCTCGAAGCTCTCGGCAATCACCGCGCGCACGCCGAGCAGCCGCGGCCCCTTCGCAGCCCAGTCGCGCGACGAGCCGGTGCCATATTCCTTGCCGCCGATGACGACCATCGCAGTGCCGTCGGCCTTGTGCTTCATGGCAACGTCGTAGATCGGTTCGGCAGGACCATTGCCGTAGCGCGACATGCCGCCTTCTGTCTCTTATACACATCTCCGAGCCCACGAGACAGCG
>JAUCQB010000004.1 GCA_030372985.1 Phycisphaerae bacterium | reverse complement strand
ACACCGTTCGGAACTCGTCGGCAGCGTCAGATGTGTATAAGAGACAGGCGGCCAGTCCGGGCTCGCTCAGCACCCGGCGCAGCGCAGCCGTGAGCGCATCCGTGTCGAGCGGGTTCACCAGCAGCGCGGCATCGCCCGCGACCTCGGGCAGCGACGATGTATTCGAGCAGACGACCGGCGTCCCGCACGCCATCGCCTCCAGCACGGGCAGCCCGAACCCCTCGAACTCGCTCGGAAAGGCCAGGCAGGCCGCGCCGGCAACCATCGCGGGGAGATCCTCATCCGCCACCCAGCCCGGGAAGACCACGGCATCTTTGGCCGGCGAGCGATCCAATTGCGCAAAGAAGTCGTCGTACAGCCAGCCCTTCTTGCCCACGATCACGAACGCATCGACCAGACCCTCGCGGTGCAGCCGCTCGAAGGCGGTCAGCACGCGGTTCAGGTTCTTGCGCGGCTCGATGGTGCCCACGCTCAGGAGGTAACGCTCCGGCAGGCCGTATTGCACCCCCATGGCAGCGATGGCTTGGGGGCTTTGCGGCGCGAAGCTTGGGCTGGCCGCCTCGTAGATCACCGTGATCTTCTCCGGGGGCACGCCGTAGGCTTCGATGACATCGCGCTTCGTCTGTTCGGAGACCGCGATGATGTGGCTCGCGCGGCGACAGTAGAGCGGCATGGTCAGGTTGAGGTACCAGCGATTGAGCAGCTTGTGGTGGGCCGGGTAGCGCCGGAAGATCAGGTCGTGGACGGTCAGCACGGCCGGCACCCGGCGGAGCGGCATCAGCAGGTGCTCGGTGGCATGGAAAAGCTCGGCGCGTGGGAGCAGCCGGTTGAAGGGGATTCGCGCAAGCTGCCCCAGCCATACCAACATCCGCCAGGGCTTGTAGCCCAAGGCCACCGTGCGCGCGGGCACATGCTCCAGCCCGGCCAGCGGCTCCACGCCTTCCTCCGCATTGTAGAAGAAGGCCAGCCGGTCGCCGAGGAGCGGCAGGAGGCTGCGGCCGAGGCTCTCGGCGTAGCGTCCCAGCCCCGCGCGGCGGTGGACTGCCGCGGAGATGTCGAAGTAGATGGTCATGGCAGGCGCTCGAATCGTTCGTCTTCGAAATGAGGGTCGAACGTGAAAGCGGCCGAGATGCCTCGCCGCCGCATGACTTCGAAGCTGACGGCATCGACATCGAGCCAGGTCTGCCGGGCCCGCGCCGCAGCGGCATGATTGGCGTCATCGGCGTCGAGAAGCGCGTAAAGAGCCGGGGTGTCAGCAAAGATCACCACTGGTCGAAGGCCTCATCCAGGTGCTCATCATGGCGCTCGGACACATCGCTTTTCCCTGAGTGGAACTTCCCGACGGCGGCCAGCGCGCGCCGGCGTCGTTCGGCAGGCGAGATCGGTCCGGCCGTCTCCAGCCAGCGATCGATTGGCTGGCGAATCAACTCGGCCATCGAGGTTTGCTCCCGATGTGCCATCTCTTTCCGCGCCTGGGTCTGTTCCTCGGTCAGTTGCACTTGCGTACGGATCATAGAGCCCTCGTATACATCATGCTGTATAAGACGATAACATGATGGTACATGAGCTGTCTCTTATACACATCTCCGAGCCCACGAGACAGCG
>JAUCQB010000003.1 GCA_030372985.1 Phycisphaerae bacterium | reverse complement strand
ATCCCGAGATCATCGACCCCCAGACGCTCGAGCCGCTCCCCGACGGGCAGGAGGGCGAGCTGGTGCTGACCACGCTCGCCAAGCAGGCCATGCCCATGATCCGCTACCGCACACGGGACATCACCCGCCTGTCGGCCGAGCCGTGCGCCTGCGGGCGCACCCTCCGCCGCATCCTGCGGATCGGGCGGCGCAGCGACGACATGTTCATCATCCGCGGCGTGAACGTCTTCCCGTCTCAGATCGAAGCCGCGCTGCTGGCGGTCGAAGGCACCCTCCCGCACTACCAGATCATCCTCACCCGCGAGAAGGGGCTCGACCAGATCGGGGTCGAGGTCGAGGTGCTCGCCGAGTGGTTCAGTGACAAGGTGCGCTCGCTGGAGGCCCTGAAACAGAAGCTGGCCGCCTCGATCGAGCATATCATCGGAATTCGGGTCGACCTGCGCCTGGTCGAACCGCACACCATCGAGCGGAGCCAGGGCAAGGCCAAGAGAGTCATTGATCGTAGGAATCAGTAGAGAGAGGTCGGACCATGAAACTTCACCAGCTTTCACTGTTCATCGAGAACAAGCCGCGGCAGTTGCGGAGTCCGATCCGCATTCTGGCCGAGGCGGGCGTGAATATTCTCACGCTGTCCCTGGCCGACACCCAGCAGTTCGGCATCCTCAGAATGATTGTGCAGGACTGGCAGAAGGCCAAGGCGGCGCTCGAAAAGGGCGGCTGTGTGGTCAATGTCACCGAGGTGATCGCCCTCGAGGTCCCGGACAGCCCCGGCGGCCTGGATGATATCCTCGCGGTGGTCGAGGAATCGTCGTTGAATATCGAGTACACCTACTCGTTCACCTTCAGGCGGGGCAACCGCGCGGTCCTGGTGTTCCGCTTCGAGGATAACGACGCCGCGCTGAAGGCCTTCCAGGCCAAGGGGATCAATCCGGTATCGAGCGTGGAGATCTACGAACAGGCGAACGTGTAATCTCGCCGGGGGCGGCCGGCAAAACCCGGCGGCCGGTACTCCGCGGTCGTGTTCACGCCGGCGGCTCCGGAAAGCGGATGGTGATTGTGATGGCTCAGTTCAAGGTCGAAAATCGGATCTGGGATCCGGCCGAGACGACGCCGCGGGATGAGCTTCGCCGGCTCCAGATCGAACGGCTCAAGGATTGCGTCGGGCGGGTGGCGAACGTCCCTTTCTATAAGGAGGCATTCGCCAGCCACGGCATCAGCGCCGATTCGATCCGCTCTCTCGATGATCTCCGCCGTCTTCCCTTCACCACCAAGGAAGACCTGCGGCAGCACTATCCGTTGGGCTTTCTGGCCGTGCCGCGCGAGAAAGTGGTTCGCGTTCACGGTTCGTCCGGCACAACCGGCAAGCCGACCTTCGTGGCCTACACGGCCCGGGACATCGACACCTGGTCCAACCTGTGTGCCCGCTTCCTGGTTGCCGGGGGACTGCGGCCGGAGCACTTCGTCCAGATCGCCTTCGGTTACGGCCTGTTCACCGGCGGCTTCGGCCTGCATCAGGGCGTCGAGAAGGTGGGGGCAACTATCGTTCCGGCGTCGGCCGGCAATACGCCGCGCCAGATCATGCTGATGTGCGACTTGAACGTGCAGGTGCTGATCTGCACGCCGAGCTACGCGCTCAACATCGCCGAGGCGGCCCGCGATCACGGAATGAGCCCCGAGCAGATACCGCTCAAGTTCGGGCACTTCGGTGCCGAGCCGTGGACCGAGGACATGCGGATCCGCATCGAGCAGGAGCTCGGCGTCGCGGCCTTCAACAACTATGGGCTCAGCGAGGTGATCGGCCCCGGCGTCAGCGGAGAGTGTACCCTGCAACAGGGCATGCACATCCAGGAAGACCACTTCATCGTCGAGTGCGTCCATCCCGACACGCTGGAGCCGGTCGCCATCGGCGAGGCCGGCGAACTGGTGTTCACGACCATTACCAAAGAGGCCTTTCCGCTCATCCGCTACCGCACCCGCGACATCGCCCGGCTGGATGACACGCCATGCCGTTGCGGCCGGACGACCGTTCGGATGAGCCGAGTCATCGGCCGGACTGACGACATGCTGATCATTCGCGGCGTCAACGTGTTCCCCTCGCAGATTGAAGAGGCTCTGCTGCGGGTCGAGGGGACGTCGCCGCATTACCAGATCGAGCTGGATCGCCCGGGGGCACTCGACCAGGTCACCGTGCGGGTCGAGGTGCGGCCAGAGGACTTCTCCGACCGCATGCGCGAGATGCAGGCCCTTCGCGACCGGATCGACCGCGAAATCCACGCCATCACCGGCCTGCGCATGAATGTCGAGCTGGTCAAGCCGCAGTCGCTGGAACGCTTTCAGGGCAAGGCCAAACGGGTCATCGACCGCCGCCAGATGAAGGTGGAGTGACGGGTTCTTCGAGCGGCAACGGCTCCTGCTTTCGGTAGACGGTGCCCTGGAAACTGGCAACGGTCGTGCCCTCCTCGTCGGTTATCTCAATCTGATAGGTGGCCAACCGTTTGCTCCGGGCGACTTCCCGAGCCTTGGCAGTGAGGACGCCCTTGGTCGTCGCCTTCAGGTAAGAGATGTTGGCATTGATCGCGACCGCCAGCGTGCCATGCGAATTCGAAGCCACCGCGAAAGCGAAATCGGCCAGCGAGAAGATCGCCCCTCCATGGGTGATGTCGACGCCGTTGAGGTGTTTTTCCTGGATGGTCATCCGGGTCGTCGCCCGGCCGGGCGAGACGTCGACCAACTCGATGTCCATGTGCTTGGCCAGCTTGTCACGGTCGAAAAAACGAGCGATCTGTTGCATGTCCATTTCAATACTCCGATAAGGATCCGTGCCAACAGTGTACCCCATTCAGCCCGTCGCACAACCGAAAAACAAATCGGGCATCCAAGTGGGCCGGTGACACTCAGGGCGCGCGTCACTGGCGGCTTGCCCGGTGGTGTTTTCTCTCCTCAGGACGGGGCGAGGACAGTTTTTACTGTGGCTTGCTCGCCACCGACTTCGCAGGCCCGAGATGTTCATCGAGGAACCTGAACACCCGCTGCTCATATTCGCGCGGGTCCGTGGTGATGATATTGCTGTGTGGTCCGGGGCCGAACCAGATCTCGCGCGGGCCGGTGGCGGCGTCGTAGAGCCGTTGGGCGTGGTCGGCGGGCATCGCGAAATCCTCATTTCCGTGGATGACCATGAGCGGGCGGCTGCCCATCCGGGCGACGGCCTGGACCGCCGAACAGGTGAAGAAATCGGTACCGGTCTGGGCGGACATACCCGCCAGGACCAGATCGACGAAGACTGGACCGACCACGGGCACGCGCCGAGCATGGTCTTGGGCGAGCTGGCAGGGCGACGTAAACGGGCTGTCGAGAATCACCGCGTTGATGCGCTGATCCACGGCCGCCGCTAGAGCCAGGGCCATTGCTCCCTGTGACGAGCCAAGCCCGACGATTATCTCGGACTGCCGTGGCCGCTCGCGTTTGAGCCACTCGACCGCCGCCAGGACGTCACGACGTTCGCGGATGCCGTAGGTCGTGGTGCGGCCGGTGCTGGCCCCGTGGGCCCGGAAGTCGAAGAACATCACGCTGTAACCCTTGCCCGCCAGCGGCCCCAGGAACCATACGAAGTTGCCCTTGTTGGCCCCGGCGCCGTGGCCGATCAGGATGGTGCGCGAAGCTCCGGCCTCGGGGATGAACCAGGCGTCGAGAATGATTCCGTCGGAGGTCGGAATCCGAACCTGCTCGAAGTCCATCTGGTAGATCGAACGCGGGTCCTGGCCATCGAGGATCTTGCAGCGATGGGTCAGGACGCAACTGAGGAAAGCGGGGACGAACACCGTTGCGGTCAACAGGGCACGGCCAACCGGGATCAGCCGGATTGCCCGTGGAGCCTGCAGCCCGCGGTGCCGTCGGTAACGCGCCCAGCGGATCCACTTCTGCCCCAGGCGGCCGACCGTGCGGGCCCACAGCTCCCACGCCAGCCGCCAGGAGATCAGGAACCACAGGACGACGAATACTTCGCCGGCCGGCACGATTGCCGAAGCGATATAGCCGACGAACCGCAGCGCCCCGTAAATCAGCAGGCTCATGAACAGCAGGTACAGAACCACAACCTT
The DNA here is from genome assembly GCA_030372985.1 of Phycisphaerae bacterium. Classification (GTDB taxonomy): domain Bacteria; phylum Planctomycetota; class Phycisphaerae; order UBA1845; family PWPN01; genus JAUCQB01. The sequence goes on along the minus strand of JAUCQB010000003.1, from coordinate 28,092 downwards.
TGATGCTCGAAAACGCCCGTGATGTTCTCGAGCAACCTGTCGGGTCGGCCGCTTGCTGCAAAAAGCCTCCCTCCCGCCTTTCAGCCACAGGAGCGCCACGCCGAGTATGCCGGGGGCGGTGATGAACAGGATGTAGCCCATCGTGCCAGCCATACGAACCTGGATGAGGGATGCGCTTCGTGTGACAACCGCCGTGCACACAAGCATAGCCGCTGCCCGGGCAAAGGCAAGCTGTCGCAGGACGTTCAGGGCCGACCACGACCGCCGGGTCCTTGCCCAACCGTTCGCCCCATCGCCAGGATGCGGTTCTTCAGGCGGGATCGACAGTCTTCCGCGGTCTCAAAAAGACAGGCTTTCGACGGGTAGATTTCGTACAGAATGCGATACTGCGGAGGTGTGAGGTTGGGCATGATCACGTTGGCCCCGCGTGACATGCCCAGTTCCCGGCCGCTCTCTTTGTTGAGCGTTGCCAGGGCGGTGGTGCTGGGGATGTTCGCGTCGGGGCGAACCAGCCGCGTCAAGGCGACGACCTTGTAGGTCATCAACTCGCTGTTGGGCACCTGCTGATCGGGGGGTATCGGGCGGAGGGCCGCGTGTTTCGCCAGAGGCGTCGCAGGGTGCGAGATGTACGGCCCCACGCCGATCATGTCCAGGTCGAGCCGCCGAAAGGCTTCGATATCATCCGCCAGGCTGCCATAGGTCTGTCCGGGGATGCCGATCATGACGCCGCTGCCGACTTCATAGCCCAGCTCTCGCAGCTTCTTCAGAATGGCGAACCGATCGGATGCTCGGCCAGGACGCGGTGGGTGAATAAGCCTGTAGAGCACGGGGTCTGACGTTTCAAACCGCAGCAGGTAGCGGTCGGCGCCGGCCACGCGCCACGCGGCCAGGTCCTCGTCCGGTCGTTCACCGAGGCTGAGCGTCACGGCAAGATTCGTATCGCTCTTGATCTTGCGAATGATGTCAGACAGCCACCGTTGCCTGATCCCGTCGTCCTCGCCGGATTGCAGAACGACCGTGCCGTATCCGAACTCAACCGCGGCCGCCGTGCAGGCCATGATCTCGTCGGCGGTCATCCGGTATCGCTTCAGCGACCGGTTCGCAGCCCGCAGGCCGCAGTATCCGCACTCGCGCACACAGTGATTGGAGATTTCGATCAATCCCCGCAGGTGGACGGCATCGCCCACATGGCGGCGGCGCGTCTCGTCGGCCAGCATCCACAACTGCTCCAGCCGCGACTCATTCTCCTCGCGAAGCCATCGCAGGAGGTTATCGCGCGTCAGTGGAAGAGTAGATCGAGTCTGAATCTGGCTCACGGTTGCCCCTGTACTTGGCGTGATGCAGTGGCCCCCGAAGCGCGGGCACGGCAGAAGGCCTCAAGTGCGACCGGGAATGGCTGGAGTGCCCGCTCCAGAATTCCCAGGCTGTGAGCGATGACCAGGCCGTAGTTGGTGATCGGCTTGCCCGCTTGCCGGCAGCGCATGATCCGGCTCAGCATTTCGCGCCGGTTCCACATGCAGGCCCCGCAGTGAATGATCAGCTTGTAGGGCGAGAGGTCGTCTGGGAAATCGTGTCCTTGAACGGTGACGAACTCGAGTGTCCCGCCGACGTATTGGGTCAGCCATCGAGGGATCTTCACCCGACCGATGTCTTCGCCGATGGGGTGATGGGAACAGGCCTCAGCGACGAGGATTCGGTCTCCGGCAACCAGAGAATCCACGGCCAGCGCCCCTTCCACTTGCGCGATCAGATCGCCTTTGAACCGCGCAAACAGAATCGAGAAGCTGGTCAGCATAATGTCGTTCGGCGTATCCGCTGCGACCTTGAGAAAAGCCTGCGAATCAGTCACCACAAGTTTGGGGGGCTTATTCAACCGGTCGAGGGCGTGGGGGAGCTCCCGTTCCTTGACCACCATGCAGCAGGCATCGCCGTCCAGCAGGTCGCGAATGGCCTGGACCTGCGGCAGGATCAGCCGCCCCTTGGGGGCTTCCTTGTCAATGGGGACGACCAGCACGGCCATCTCGCCCGGCCCGACGATGTCTGCGAGGATGCGCGGGTTGTTCACGAAGTCGGCCGGAGCGTTGTCCAGCAACGCCTGGCGGACATCGAGGATCCCTTGCCCGGCAACTGCCGCCGTCCGGACCATCGGGATCTTGCGAGCGGAGAGCCGTTCGACCACCGCCGCGTCCGGCGTCGCCTCATCGCATTTGTTGAAGACAACAATCACGTGGATCTGCCGGCGAGTCAGCTCCTCGACGATTCGTTCCTCGAAATCACTCCACACCGTCGGCTCGGCAACAATCACACCCAGATCCGTCCGGTCAAACACCTGCCGCGTCTTGTTCACGCGCAGCTCGCCCAGGGCTCCCACGTCATCAATGCCGGCCGTATCAATGAAGAGCACCGGCCCCAGCGGCAGCAACTCCATGGGCTTCTCCACCGGATCGGTCGTGGTCCCGGCGAATTCGGAGACGATGGACACATTCTGCCGGGTGATGGCGTTGAGCAGGCTGGACTTGCCAACGTTTCGGCGTCCGAAGATGCCGATATGAAGCCGAAATCCTTTGGGCGTCGAAGTGGTCATCATCGGGGTGTCCTTCTCACGCCGGTTGTCTCGCACTAGACAAATACGTCGCGTTGTCCCGCGCGGACCTGCTCGATGAGCTTGTCCGCCGTTCGCCTCGGACGATCATCCATCTCGGCCAATACCGCCGCGATGCGCCGCTCACCGGCCTCGCGGGTTGCCGGTGAGGCGTAGTCCAGCAGGTACTCCAGAAACGTCGAAAGGCCGTTCGGATCGCAATGATGCTTGATCTCGCCCGGTTTGGCCAGATCCATGAAATCCTGGCCCGTTCGTCCGAGCCGGTAGCACGCCGTGCAGAAAGACGGAATGTATCCGAGTTCCGCGACGTCCCGTATGACTTCGTCGAGAGGTCGGTGGTCGCCCAGGCAGAACTGCGAGGAGTCGATGTCTTCATCCTCCGCGTAGCCGCCGGGATTGGTTCGGCTGCCGGCCGAGATCTGAGACACGCCCAGGGCGAAGGTCTCTCGCCGCAGGTTCGGCGTCTCGCGCGTCGACATGATGATGCCCGTGTACGGGACCGCCAGACGCAGGATGGCGACGATCTTGCGGAAATCGATGTCCGAGACCGGGTGGGGCGGGTGGCTGGCCAGGTCGGCCCCGGTTGCCGGCTCGAGGCGCGGCACGCTGATGGTGTGCGGGCCGACACCGAATTTCGCCTCGAGGTGCTGAATGTGCTGCAGCAGGGCGAGTATCTCGAATCGCCAGTCAAACAGCCCGAACAGTACCCCGATGCCGACGTCGTCGATGCCGGCTTCCATCGCCCGGTCCATCGCCGTGACTCGCCAGTCGTAATCTCTCTTTCGGCCGGAGGTGTGCACACGGGCGTACGTCTCGCGGTGATACGTTTCCTGGAAGAGCTGAAACGTGCCGATGCCCGAATCCTTCAGCCGGCGAAACTGGTCAACCTCCAGCGGCGCGATGTTCACATTGATGCGCCGAATCTCGCCCCGCCCGCTTCGGACGGAGTAGACCGTCTTGATCGCCTTGAGAATGTAGTCGAAACCTTCATTGGGATAAGACTCGCCGGCCACCAGCAGAACGCGCTTATGGCCCTGGTCGACAAGGATTCTCGTTTCCCGGGCGATTTCATCCTGGCTCAATGCCCGGCGCTTGATCGCCTTGCTCCCGGAACGGAAAGCACAATAGAGGCAGTTGTTGCCGCAGAGATTGGACACGTAGAGCGGGGCGAAGAGGACGATCCGCATGCCGTAGATGTCCTGCTTGACCTGCCGGGCGGTGGCGAACAGCTCGCCGAGCAATTGCGGGTCGCTGGCCCCGGCCAGCACGGCGACGTCTTCCATCGACAGCCCCTTGAGTTCGCGGGCTTTGGCGAGGATCTCGCGCACCAGGGCGCCATCCCGGCCGCGGGTACTCTGGAGGACCTGCTCGATCTGCGTTTCGCGGATGATGTCGATAGCGGGTGTGGCCGCGGTGTGTTGTGTCATGACGTTAACCCTCATCAGTCGTCGTTGCAGCGCTTGCCGGTACCGCCGGCAGTCTTGAGGAGTCCTTCAGGACGACGGTAAAAGTGCTCCCGACGTTCGGCTCACTTGCCACTTCGGCGCTGCCGTCGTACAGCATCGCCAGCCTCTTGACGATTGACAGCCCGAGTCCGCTGCCGAGGATGCTGCGCGTCCTGGCGTTCTTGATGCGAACAAACTCGCCGAACAGCTTGGCAGCCTCCTCCTTGGACATGCCGATGCCGGTGTCGGTCACTGTGATCGTCACGATCGGGTCCGACCTGGCGATTCGGACGTCGACCCGGCCGTTGTCGCGGTTGTACTTCACCGCGTTGGAGATCAAGTTGTTCAAAATCATCTCGATCTCGCCACGGTCGGCGGTCATGGTGACGGGCCCGTCCGCGTGAAGCTCGATGGCGATGTTCCGCGGCTGGGCGGTGGGCTGGATCGTTTCGATGGAGGTACGGGCGACTTCGAGGACGTCCACCGTGCCCAGATCGCGGGCTTTCTGCCCGGACTCGATCCGCGTCATGTCCAGCAGATCGACGATCAGCTTTCGCATGTGGTCCACTCGGGCACCACACCGGCCGATGATCTCGTCGTAGGCCCCGATTTCGCCGCCAAGGGTGTGATTCTTGATGAGCTGCAAGAAGCCGTCAATGGCGTTGAGGGGGGCCTTGAGTTCGTGGCCAAGGACGCGGATGAACTGGAAGCGGACCTGCTTCTTTTCCTCCGCGAGCTTGCGGGCCTGTTTGGCCAGCATGATTCGGATCGCCGCTTTGCGGACCGTGCTCTTCAGCTCGTCTGGGGTGAACGGCTTGGCCAGGAAGTCATAGGCCCCTCGCTTGGTTGCGGTGACCGCCGTCTCGATCGAGGCATACGCGGTGATCATGATCGTCAGCAGCTCAGGGTGCATCCCGGAGACCCGGTCCAGCACGTCCAGCCCGCTGATGCCCGGCAGCTTGTGGTCCAGCAGCAGGATGTCCGGCGGCCGCGAGGTGATCTTCTCAATGGCCTGCTCGCCGGTTTCGGCCTGGTCCACGACGAAAGACACCTCCTCCTGTACGTCGGCGACCAGCACCTTGAAGTCCCGAAGGGTGCGTTCGGCTCCGAGCCGCATGCCCGGTTCGTCGTCGGTAACCAGAATCCGAAGCGTGTCCATCAGGTCTCGTCCTTCAGCAGCCGCTCGAGCTCGGCCTTGAGTTGTTCGATACGAATGGGTTTGGCCAGGAAGGCGTCCGCCTTGACCCAGGATTTCTCTTCATCGGTGGCGGCGTCGAAGTCCAGGCCGGTTTCATTGGTGACCGAGGTCACCATGATGACGGGGATCGTCGGGTCTTTTTTCTTAATGTGATAGCACAGCATGAAACCGGCGTCGGTATCCTCCATCATCACGTCCACGATGGCCAGGTCGGGGCGCGTGCGGGCGATGATCTCCTCCGCCTGGCTCTTGCTGTCGGCCGTCAGAATGTTGAAACCGCTCGCCTTCAGCGCGATCTCCTCCTGCATGAGGAAGTCCGCGTCGTCATCCACCAGTAGAATGGTCTTGTTGTTGTCAGCCATGTGCGTGTGTTCCTGTCCAGTGTCTCACTTGTGTCTCGCCTCTCTTCGCCGCGGTATCATCCTTGTCTCCTTGCCGGCCCGGCCCCCTTTACTCTCGTCTGGGCAGCGTCACCGTGAAGGTTGTTCCCGTCGGGCCGGTGGCCGGGTCGGCGTTCGACTCGACGCGGATGTCTCCACAGTGCATCTTCACGATACCGTACGTGACCGCCAGTCCCAGCCCCGTCCCCTTACCGATCTGCTTGGTCGTGAAGAACGGCTCGAAAACCTTGTTGATGTTCTGCTCGGGGATGCCCACGCCGGTGTCCGTGACGATGAACCGAATACTGTTGGGGTCACCCGTGACCCGGACGGCGAGTTCGCCCCCCTTTTCCATGGCCGCGATCGCATTCGTGAGCAGGTTCGTCAAGACCTGAATGATCTGGTCCCGGTCGATCTCGGCGACGGGATCCTCGACGTCCGTCTCGATCGCGACCGTGATGTTCTGGGGGATGGTGAGGGTCTTGACGGATCGGTGCACCAGTTCGCGCACGTCGGTCGGATAGCGCACCACCTTGTTCTGGCGGGCGAAGTGGAGCAGGCCGGCGACGATCTTCTTGCAGCGGTCCGCCTGCTCGGCAATCATCGCCAGGTCCTCGCGCATCTTGGATTTGTCCTGGCACTCCTCGAGCATCAGGTGGGCGTACATCAGCACGACGCCGAGCGGGTTGTTCACCTCGTGGGCGATGCCGGCGGCAAGCTGGCCCATGCTGGCGAGCTTCTCGGCCTGGATCAAAGCTTCCTGCGTGCTGGCCAACTGCTGGTGGGAGGAGGCCAGCTCCCCGATCGTGTGTCTCAGCTTCTCAATGGTGAACGGCAGGCACATCTCGCTCTCGGCCAGCCCCTTGTAGATCGCGATCGCGTGTTCCATGCAGGTGTCGTAGCCGCAGGCTCCGCAATTGAGTTCGTCTTTCGGAGACAGCTTGCCCATTCGGATCAGGATCTGGTTGAGCTGCTCGTCGGCGGGCGTCGGAATGCGCTGGTCGTTGGCCACATACGAACGGTGCAGATCGAGCGTGGAGAAACGTTCCATGTCCTCATGCCAGCGGGCCAGATCCAGTGACTCGATCCGCTTGCTGAAGTATTTTCGCATGTGCCGGCGGCGGTTGAACAACGGCAGATCGTTGCTGATGCCCGCCCCCATGATGCATCCGTCGCACGCCAGAACCTCCAGCAGCCTGGCCCCCAGATCCCCCGTTGAGAACTCCTTGATCGCCTCCAGGGTGTGAGCCCGGCCGGCGGTGGCGACCACCTCGCCGGTCATCAGATCCTCACGGATGTCCGCTGCCTGGAGGACGCCCCGGCTGACCGGGAACATGGCGCCGGCCGCCCCGTGCGGCGGATCGAATTCGCAAGGCTCCACGTTGTCCGGGCGGATGTTGCGTGCGGCGAGCATTTCCCGCAGCTCGGGGAACGTCAGGACGGCATCGATCTCGCCTGTCACAGGTTTGCTTTCGGCCTCGACCTTCTTGGCAATGCAGGGGCCGATGAAGACGATCTTGAGATCGTTGCCGTGGAGTTGTCTGAGTGCCCTGGCCGTGGCGATCATGGGCGAAACGACCGGAGTGAGAGAGTCCAGCAGATCCGGATAGTAGCGTTCAACGTAGCCGACGATGGCCGGGCAGCTCGTGGTGATATAGCGTGTGTCGTCGTTCCTGGACAAAAGACGGCGATATTCGCGGGCAACCAGATCGGCTCCGAAGGCCACCTCGTTGACCAACTCGAACCCCAGAGCCCACAGCATGCCCACGACCTGGCGGGGGTCCGCGTCGACAAACTCGGCAGGGAAGCTGGGGGCCACGCAGGCTGCCACCTTCTGGCCTGAGGCCAGAAGGGCCTCGACCTCTTTGATCGAGCTGCGCACCTGCTTGGCTCCCTGTGAGCACACCTTGACGCAGTTGCCGCAGGCGATGCACCGATCTCCGATCACCTGGGCCTGTCCGTCCACGATGCGGATGGCCTTGGCCGGGCATTCGCGCACACACGTGTAGCACATGCGGCAGTGCTCTTTGATCGTGGTGATGAATGCGGTGCCCATGGCAGATCTCCGGCCTCGTCAGGCCAGTACTTCCCGTTTAACGTAGTGCGTGTGCAGCAGGTGGTGACTCTGGTCGCCCAACGGCTGACCCAGGAACTCCTCATAAATGCGCTGTACCGATTCGTTGCTGTGCGACGTCCGACGGCTCTCGTGAGAGTCGATCCGATAGAGGGCCTGCATTCTGGTCCGGACGGCATCCATATCGGTGTTGACCGGCTGGCCGCCGCCGGCCACACAGCCACCGGGACAGCTCATCACTTCGATGAAGTGCAGGTCCTTGCGTCCCGCGCGGATCTGTTCGAGCAATTGGCGGGCGTTGCCCAGTCCGCTGACGACCGCCACCCCGATATCCATGCCGGCAATCTGCAGGTGCGCCTCCTTCACGCCCGCCAGACCCCGGATGGACTCCACGGTGAGGTCCGCGAGTTCCTTGCCGGTAATGAGATAGTGGGCGGTGCGGATCGCGGCCTCCATGACGCCGCCGCTTCCGCCGAACAGTTTCCCGGCGGTCGTCCGTTCGCCAAAGGGCGTGTCGGCGGTATCGCCGGCCAACTCCCGGAGATCCAGTCCCCGCATGCGGACCATGCGGGCCAGTTCGCGAGTGGTCAGTACCGCGTCGATGTCCGGCAGGCCGTTACGGCCCATCTCCGGCCGGCCGGCCTCGAATTTCTTGGCCGTGCAGGGCATGATGCTGACGCTGAAGATCTTCGCCGGGTCGATGCCCTCGCGTTCGGCGTAGTAGCTCTTGATCACCGCTCCCATCATCTGCTGCGGGCTCTTGCAGGTCGACAGATTGTCCATGAAATCCGGGTAGAAGGTCTCGACGAACTTGATCCAGCCGGGTGAGCAACTGGTCATCATGGGAAGACGCCCGCCGTTTTTGATTCGGTGGACCAGCTCCGAGGCCTCTTCCATGATGGTCAGGTCGGCGGAGAAGCTCGTGTCGAACACCCGCTTGAAGCCCAGCAGGCGCAGGGCGGTGGTCATCGCCGCATCGACGTCCGCGCCCGGCGGCATTCCGAACTCCTCGCCCAGTGTCACCGAAATGGAGGGGGCATGCTGGACCACGACCGTCAGGTCCGGGTGGTTAAGGGCGTCGGCCACTTCCTTCATGTGGCTCTGCTCGCGAAGGGCGCCCGTCGGGCAGACACGGACGCACTGCCCGCAGTAAACGCAGCTCGATATGTTGATGCCCTCGTTGAACGCCGTGCCGACCGTGGTTCTCGAACCTCGCCCGATGAAGTCGATCGCCGCGACGCCCTGGATCTCCTCGCACACCCGTACGCACTTGCCGCAGAGAATGCACTTGTCCGGATCGCGAATCAGCGAAGGGCTCGAGGTATCGAGCGTGTGCCGGCTCTTGGCGCCCGAGAAGCGGCGGCTGCGAACGCCGAGTTCCGCGGCCAGCCGTTGGAGATCGCAATTCTCGTTCCGGACGCAATAGAGGCAGTCGTCCGGGTGGTTGGCCAGCAGAAGCTCCACGATAGTCTTGCGGGCTCGCAGGGCGCGAGCCGAGTGGGTTTGCACCTTCAGGCCTTCGGAAACCGGAAAGGCGCAACTGGGCACCAGCCCGCGCTGCCCTTCCACCTCGACCACGCACATTCGACACGCCCCGGTGGGGAACAGCCCGTCGAGCTGGCAGAGCGTCGGCACCTTGATGCCCGCACGCCGCAGGGAGGCAAGAAGCATTTCGCCCGGCTGGGCTTCCACGGAACGGCCGTTTACCTCAATGTTGATCATCGGCATTCTCGATTTTCATTCCCCGCGGTTCGATCGAGGGGTGTCTGTCTCCGGCTGCTGCCCCATCGCCTCGAACCTCGACCACCACAGAATGTCTCGAACCACGCCCGGTCTACTCCTTCACAACGGCTCCAAACTTGCAGCTATCCAGGCACGCTCCGCAAGCGATACACTTGTCAGTGATGATGTAATGCGGGCTCTTGGGCGTGCCCATGATAGCCTGCACCGGGCATCGTCTGGCGCACAAGGTGCAGCCCTTGCACTTCTCGGCAATGATGCGATAAGTCACCAGGTCCTGGCAGACGCCCGCCGGGCACCGGCGCTCGTAAATGTGCGCCTCGTATTCGTCCCTGAACCAACGCAGCGTGCTGAGCACCGGATTGGGTGCGGTCTGACCCAGACCGCACAAACTGGTTTCCCGGATCACCTCCGCCAGCCGCGGCAGATGCATGACGCTCTGGAACCGTGTCAGGGCATCGATATCTTTCTCGCTCTTGCGGCCGCGGGTGATCCGCTGCAGCGTCTCGAGCATTCGGCGGGTGCCCTCGCGGCACGGGATGCACTTGCCGCAGCTTTCCCGCTGGATGAAATCCATGAAGAACTTCGCGACGTCCACCATGCAGGTTTCTTCGTCCATGACCACCAGGCCGCCCGAGCCCATCATTGCCCCGACGGTCTTGAGCGACTCGTAGTCAACGTCGATATCGAGATGCTGCGTCGGGATGCAGCCGCCCGAGGGTCCGCCGATCTGAACGGCCTTGTACGCCTTGCCGTTGGGAATGCCCCCGCCGATATCGAAGACGATCCGGCGGATGGTTGTGCCCATCGCCACTTCGACCAGGCCGGTCCGGGCCACCTTGCCCGACAGGGCGAAGACCTTGGTTCCCTTGCTGCTCTTCGTGCCGACGGCGCTGAATTGCCCAGGCCCGATAGTCAACAGAGTCGGCAGGTTCGCCAACGTCTCGACGTTGTTGATGATCGTCGGCTTGTCAAAGAGCCCCCGAAGGGCCGGGAAGGGCGGGCGAGGCCGCGGCATCCCACGCTTGCCTTCGATGCTGTTGATCAGGGCGGTCTCTTCGCCGCACACGAACGCGCCGGCTCCCATCTTGATTACGATTTCGAGAGAGAATTCGTGGCCCAGGATCTTCTCGCCGAGCAGACGATAGTCGCGGGCCTGCTTGATAGCCGCCTTGAGTCTCTCAATTGCCAGGGGGTATTCCGCCCGAATATAGACGTAAGCCTTGCCAGCTCCGATCGCATACGCGGCGATGGCCATGCCTTCGAGCAGGCGGTGCGGATCGCCTTCAATGACCGCACGATCCATGAATGCCCCGGGGTCGCCTTCGTCGGCGTTGCAGACGAGGTACTTCTGGGCACCGGGAGCCGAGCGGGCAAACTTCCATTTCTTGCCCGTGGGAAAGCCGCCGCCCCCGCGCCCGCGGAGACCGCTGGCCTCGACCGAATCGCAGACCTGTTCGGGCGTTTGGCCCGACAGCACCCTTGCGAGGGCGGTGTATCCCCCGCGGGCGATGTATTCGTCAATGCTCGCCGGATCCATGATGCCGCAGTTGGCCAGTACCCAGCGTTTCTGCGGGGCGAAAAAGGGGTGCTCGTCCAGGCACGGCACGTCGGGCCACATCTCGGCGAACTCGGTGCGATGCTGGCCGATGACCGATTCGCCGGGCACGGTCGCCTTCATCATCGCATCCAGCAGACCCGCCACCTTGTCTTTCGTGACTCCCTTGAATGACACGCGAGCCTTGCCGGGCAGTTGAATGTCCACAATGGGCTCGGCTGAGCACAAGCCGATGCAGCCGACCTCGATCAGGTCGGCCTCGATATCGTGCTGTTTCAGGTAGTCTTTGATCGCCTCGACGGTGAATCGGGCTCCCGCGCCCAGGCCGCACGTTCCCGTGCCGACGTAGATCGTCGGACGCTTCACCTTCTCGTGCCTCAGCACAGCGAGGTGTTCCTGATGAGCGGGATCGGCGCTCAGGACCTGGCTGAGAATGGTTGGGCAGTCACAACCGGGAGCATGGCCCCCGGCGCTGGCTGTCTCACGCGGCTTTTTCATCGCTGCCCCCTCCGGCCGCTCTGGCCCTGTATGAATCGATGATGCCTTTGACCTTCTGGGTGCTGACGCCGGCGTGGAATTCACCGCTGATGTTAATCACCGGAGCCAGACCGCACGCTCCGATACAGGCGACAACTTCCAGGCTGAACGTGCCGTCCCGCGAGGTCTGGCCAGGCTCAATCTTCAGTTCGCGTTTGATCGCATCAAGGACCGCCGCCGATCCCTTCACATGGCAGGCCGTTCCGCGGCACACCTGCACATGGAAGCGACCTTGGGGTTGAAAGCGAAACTGGTTGTAGAACGTCGCGACCCCGTAAATCTTGCTCGCCGGCAGCCCCAGGTGCTTGCCGATGCGAACCACGGCCTCGCGGGAGAGATATCCCTGTGCCTCCTGAACCTCCTGGAGCACAGGGATCAGCGCGTCGCGTTTGGCGTCGCGGTGTTTTACCAGAATCGTGTCGATGTCCGGGGTCACCAACCTAACACCCTTCCTTTCATCGCTTTCCTGCACCACGGCCGTCCACGCCACACGTAGCCCCTGCGGTGCGTTCGATGCCTGCTGGCGTCTCTTAGCGGCGGGTCAGACTTCGTACCTTTTTTCACGAGCAATCTGTGTGCCAGCCCATTCGGGTGTTTGCAGGCCGTCTCCAAACACGTCCAAAACCGCCCAAGGTCGCGAATTTGACCATGGGTTAAAGGGAAAGAAGATATATTGATTTAATACATGATTATCGGGTGTTTTTGCGTTAGATTCAGCCGACGCAATGGTGGCTTTGTGTACGACTTGTTTATACAGTGTATAGGGAAGGGGAGCCTGCCCGGTCACGGCAGGCACAGCAGATCGGACGGTAACGACTTGGCATCGAGGGCGTGGCAGGAGGCCGATGTGTCCATCCGTTTCAAGCTTGCCCTGGTCTTCTCCCCCGTTCTTGTCGTTTGTGAGGCAATCGCGATGCGGACCACGGCGTCAGCTCGGAGTATTTAGATGAGGTCTTCGGGCCGTCTTTGGCCAAGGCGCTCGACCATGGGACCGGGCTGGGTTTGAGCACCAGCCGCAACAGTGTTTCCGAGCAGAGGGTGTCCTGGAGTTGGACAACGAGGCGGGCAAGGGAAAGACGTTCTGAATGATGCTGGTGGTTGCGGCTACTGCGGGCAAGCAGGCGACCGAGGAGGTTGGTGCTCATGAGTGATACTGAGAAGATGGCCGGACGCCAGCGGGTGCTGGTGATTGATGATGAAGCTGCCATCGGCCTGAGTTGCCGTCGCTGCCTCGAACCGGAGGGGCACGAGGTTCACTGTATCGAAGACCCGGTGAAAGGCCTTCAGGCCGCCATAGCCGGCGATTACGACGTGATCCTTCTCGATCTGATGATGCCCCGGCTTCACGGCATGGATGTTTTGAAGCAGATGAAGGCCGCCGGAGTGGCGGCGGAGGTTGTCATTATCACCGGGCACTCGACGGTCGAGTCCGCCGTCGAAGCCATGAAACATGGGGCGGCCGACTATCTCAGCAAGCCGTTTACTCCCGATGAGTTGCGTCTGGTGTTCAGGAAGGTGATGGAGAAATCGGCCTTGGTCAGGGAAAACGCCGTGCTCCGCCGGGCTCTCGAGATCGACAAGGGCTTCGAGGGAATCGTCGGCGAAAGCCGGCCCATGGAACGTGTATTCGGCCTGATTCGCAGGGTGGCCCCGACGGACGGCACCGTGCTGGTCAGGGGTGAAAGCGGTACCGGCAAGGAGATGGTCGTGCGAGCCATCCACCGCCTGAGCCGCCGCAAGGACCAGCCGCTGCTGGGCTGCGATTGCAGCTCGCTGGCGCCGAGTCTCCTGGAAAGCGAGCTCTTCGGCCACGTCAAAGGCTCCTTCTCCGGGGCCATCGCCACCAAACAAGGTCTGTTCGAGGTGGCCGATAAGGGCACTCTGTTTCTGGACGAGGTTGCCAACCTCAGCCTTGAGACCCAGGGCAAGCTGTTGCGGGTCCTGGAGACGCGGCGGGTTCGCAAGGTCGGTGACACCGCCGAACGAGAGGTTGACATCCGCCTGATCGCCGCCACCAATCGCGATCTGATGCAGATGGTAAAGGACGGAACGTTCCGAGAAGACCTGTATTACCGTCTCAATGTCGTGCCCATCGATCTACCGCCGCTCCGGGAACGACACGGAGACATCCCCAAGCTGGCCATGGTGTTCCTCGAGCGCTGCTGTCGCCAGAACGAGATCAACATGAAAAGCTTCACGCCCGAGGCGATGGCGATGATGGAGGCCTATGCCTGGCCGGGAAACGTCAGGGAGCTGCGAAACGTGGTCGAGCGGATGGCCATTCTCTGTGATTCCGACCGAATCGAGGCCAGACACCTCCCTCCGGAGCTTCGGCAGGTTCCGGTACCGGTCGTCACCGCGTCCTTGCCGCGGCTTTGGGGTGATTTCAAAAACCTCAAACAGCAGGTCCGCGACGCGGCCGTGCAGGAACTGGAGCGCCGGTTCCTGACAGAAGCCTTGCAGCAGTGTGAGGGTAATGTCAGCAAGGCCGCTGAACGTGTCGGCATGCAGCGGACGAATTTCCACGCCCTGATGCGAAAACACGGCCTGACATCGGAACACGGCGTCTGATTTGGCTGCCGCGTCCCGACAGGTGTATGGTCGTTCCGTACAACGGGCGACGCAACCGCTTGGCGCCTCTGACCGCTCCGGGGGCATTCCCGTCGAGATGGACTGGCCTCGAAAACCGACGCCTGCTCATGCTTTGTGAGTTGCCGAACATTGCGCCGGCGGCTTTCGCAACACAGCATTGTTCCCTGGAAACCACTGAGTTTTCGGGAGGCAATCCCGTTGGCACGTTTGTTGCAGCAAGACCTGTGATGTGGGGCGGACGGCGTGGAGCGCAAGCATGGAAGACCAACTCATGCTCCTGATTGTGGCCGATGAGCACGAGCCGCTGTGCACGGGTTGTCTTGCTCTACTTCACGCTTGCGGGCTCCGGACACGCATGGTCTTCGGGGCCTCGGAGGCTGTGGAACTGGCCTCGCGCCATGATCTGGCCGGCATACTCCTGCGGACGTCCGGTGCGAAGCAGGACCGCGACCGATGCCTGCGCATTCTGGCGCAGAAAAAGCCCGAGACGCCGACTGTTCTCTGCGCTGATCCGGGCGACGGCGGAATGGCGTTCTCCATGGCTACTCCGGGCATCTCGCAATGTCTGACGGAGCCGGTCAGTCCGGAGGCCTTGACGCAAGCCCTCTGGAAGGTGGTTCAGGAACGGCACACCGTGTCAGAATCGCCCACTTTCGAGAGCATCATCTCCGCCTCCGGGTCTGAGATCGGACCGGACAAGCATTGTTTCCGAAACGAGTCCTGGTTCAGGATGGCGGACAGCGGTTTGGCCGTGGTCGGTCTCTTTCCTTCGGTCAACCGGCCGGAGGAACTCAGGTCGGTGAATCTTCCAACCGTCGGCGATGTGGTTTATCAGGGTTTACCCCTGGCCTCCATTTCTGCAGAGGGCAACCCGCCGCGTGTGGTTGCCTCGCCGCTTTCAGGGGTGATCATTGCTGTCAACGACGAATGGGAGCGAGATCCGAAAGCATTGCCTGAAGCTTCATCCGGCGAAGCCTGGCTTGCAGGTGTCTGTCCAACCAGGCTGACGGGTGAACTGGCCTGTTGCGGGCTCCGTCGTGTCGTGTTGGTGAACAGTGACCAAGCCTCGGCTGCGGCGCAGCGCGAGATCCTGACGATGCTGGGCTGCAATGTCAAAACGGCGCGCGGGTGGGCGGAGGCAATGCAAGTACTATGGGAACGCAATAGCACCATAATAGTCATAGATGCGGCTTCCCTGGGGGCAAATGGCCCCGAAATCGCCGCGAGACTCCGATCTGCGGCGCCTGAAGTGAGAATGGTGGTCGTCGCATCAGCGGGCGTACGGCTGGAGGCAGCCTATCGCCGCTTGGGCGTGTTCTATTATGCGATCGAACCTTTTGCAGACGGCGAGATTACTGATATACTGGGGGCGATGTTCCAGCCGGCGGTCGAGACCATGGAGGGCAGGGATCTGACGCTGGAACCGTACTGTGGGATCCGCATGGCGAACCGCCACGGACGCGAGGTTCGCCTTTTGGCTTCGGGGGGGCTGCTTCAGCAGGGCGACGCACTGGGAGCGTGGATTTGCCAGAAGCTGCGGCAGCGACTGGTCCCGTACGAGATGATCTCCGGCGACGGCCGCCTCAGTCCGGCCGTGATCCGGGATGCGGCCGGTCAGTGTGATCGTCTACTCGTCCTTGCCGCAAGGGACACGGGCCGCCTGCCAGGAAGCCTGGTCCGAGACGGCAGGAACGAGTTCATGACGGTTCCACCCCAGCTCGCGGGCAAGGTGGTTGGTCTGCTGATCCAGCCCGACCCGGTGAGCGGAACCGTCGGGAGCTTGAGGACGCCCTCGGTGGCGTTCCTTGCAGAGCACATAGTGAATGAATTGACTTTGGACGGGCCGCGATCCGGTCGATCGGCAAAGGCGTCGTCGGCGGGGCGTTCGGGCCGCGAAAGGGCGGCGGCCAACCGATCACGGGTATCGAGGTCGCGTGCCTCAGGAGTAAGGACGTGATGCAGAAGTCGCCAAGCATGGTCGACGTGATCGAGGAACTTGCCCACACGCAGGTGCATGACTGCTATCAGTGCGGGAAATGCACCGCCGGCTGTCCGATGGCCGACCGCATGGACGTGATTCCCAGCCAGATCATGCGGCTGGTCCAGATGGGGCGGGTGGACAAGGCCATGAAGGCCGAGTCGATCTGGCTGTGTGTTTCCTGCCAGACCTGCTCCACTCGATGTCCCAAATCGGTCAACATCGCCGGTGTGATTGATGCCTTGCGGCAGCTTTCGGTCGAACAAAACGTGGCCTCCCCGGCCCAGCAGCGAACGGTTGTGTTCCAGAAGGCGTTTCTGGACAACATCCGGCGCAACGGCCGGCTCAAGGAGCTTGAGTTGGTGGGCTTTTTCAAGGTGGGCGCCTTTGTGAAGGGTCCGAGCCTGACTTTCCTGTTCAAGGACTCGCTTCTGGCCCCGAAGATGCTGACGCGGGGCAAGCTTCATCTGATCGGCGAAAGGGTCAAGGACCGCGACGTTGTGCGGCGGATTTTTGACCGCTGCATGAGTTCACCGGATACGAAGGACAAAGGTTGAATCGATGGATATTGGCTATTACCCAGGATGTGCGCTTCACGGCTCGTCGAACGACTATGAAAGGTCGGTACGGGCCTGCCTGGATGCGCTGGGCGTGAACCTTCGTGAGCTGGACGACTGGATCTGCTGCGGGGCCACGGCCGCCCACTCGCTCAATCAGAAGTTGGCGGTTGCCCTGCCCGCCAGGAGCCTGGGAATTGCCGAGCGCGACGGCTACGGCGATCTGTTGGCGCCCTGCCCGATGTGCTCGATGGAACTGCTCAAGGCGCGAATGCTGGTCTCGGGCGATCCGGCGATGCGGAAGGAGATATCAGATATCGTCGAGCTGCCGGTCGAAGGACGCACGGACGTCATCAACCTGATCCAGGTCTTTCAGAAGATTGGCTATGATAAGCTGAAGGAAGCGGCGAAGGTGCCGCTGTCCGATTACAAGCCGGCCTGCTACTACGGCTGCCTGCTCACACGGCCGCCCGAGGTGTTGCGATTCGACGACTGCGAACAGCCGACCTCGATGGAGACGCTGCTGGCGTCCCTGGGGGCCGCTCCCGTCGAGTGGAACTATAAGACGGAATGCTGCGGCGCGGGCATGACCATGTGCAACGAGGACACGGTGCTCGACCTGTCGCACAAGATTCTCAGCAATGCCGAGCAGCATGGGGCCAACTGCGTCGTCGTGGCCTGCCCGATGTGCCATGTGAACCTGGACATGAAGCAAGCGGACGTCGATCGCCGCTACGGTGTTCAGCATGGGATGATGATCTATTACTTGTCGGATCTCGTTGGCCTGGCGCTCGGCTTGGACGAGCAGACGCTGGGTATCGACCGACACTATGTTTCAAAACGGTAGGGAATCATGGCCAGAATAGGCGTATTTGTCTGCTGGTGCGGCGAGAACATCGCCCGGAACGTCGACTGCGGAAAGGTTTCCGAAGCGGCCGCCAAGTTCCCGGGTGTCGTCTGTTCCGTCGACTACAAGTACATGTGCTCGGATCCCGGCCAGGCGATGATCCGCGAGCGGATCGTCAAGGACAAGCTGACCGGCGTGGTCGTCGCATCGTGCTCGCCGCACATGCATCTCAAGACGTTCCGCAAGGCCGCCGAGCAGGAGGGCCTCAATCCCTATCTGGTCGAGATGGCCAACATCCGCGAGCACTGCTCGTGGGTCCATCACGATAAGGAAAAGGCGACTGCCAAGGCTATCGAGCTGATCCGCATGTCGGTGGCCAAAGTCATGTACAACCATCCTCTCGACCCCATCCGGGTGCCCGTGACCAAGCGGGCCCTGGTGATCGGCGGGGGGGTGGCGGGTATCCAGGCCGCACTGGACATTGCTGATGCCGGCTACGAGGTGGTGATGGTCGAGCGCGAGCCGTCCATCGGCGGCAAGATGGCCGGCCTGTCCGAGACGTTCCCGACGCTCGACTGCTCGCAGTGCATTCTGACGCCGCGAATGGTTGAAGTCGGCCAGCACCCGAAGATCCGGCTCCATACTTACTCCGAGGTTCAGAGCGTCGAGGGTTACGTCGGCAACTTCAAGGTGAACATCCTCAAACGGGCCCGCTACGTGGATATGAAGAAGTGTACCGGCTGCGGGGCCTGCTGGAACGCCTGCCCGTCGAAGAAGACGCTCAGCGAGTTCGATTTCGGCATGGGCACGCGGACCGCGATCTATGTGCCGTTCCCGCAGGCGGTGCCGGCCCGCCCGGTCATCGATGCCAACGCCTGCCTCATGCTGACCAAGGGCAAGTGCGGCCTGTGCGAGAAGAAGTGCGCCGCCAAGGCGATCATGTTCGACGACAAGGACCAGGTGGTGACCGAGGAGGTCGGCGCCATTGTGGTCGCCACCGGCTACAAGCTGTATAGCATCGGCAAGGAGCAGGACCGCTCCAAGCTGGCCGGCTACGGCGAGTACGGTTACGACAAGTACAAGGACGTCATCGACTCGCTGCAGTTCGAGCGGATCGTCTCCGCGTCCGGGCCGACCAACGGGGAGATCAAGCGGCCGTCCGACGGCAAGACGCCCAAGTCGGTGGTCTTCATCCAGTGCGTGGGCTCGCGCGACAACGCCAAGGGCATGGCGTATTGTTCGAAGATCTGCTGCATGTACACCGCCAAGCACACCATGCTCTACAAGCACAAGGTGCACGACGGCGAGGCCCACGTCTTCTACATGGACATCCGTGCCGGCGGCAAGAATTACGACGAGTTCGTCCGCCGGGCGATCGAGCAGGACGGGGCCAAGTATCATCGCGGCCGCGTGTCTAAGATCACAGAAGAGAACGGCAAGCTGATCGTCCGCGGCGTCGATACTCTGGCGAACGAACCGGTGACCGTCGAGGCGGATCTGGTGGTGCTGGCCAGTGCCATGCGCCCGGCCGACAACGTCGAGGAACTGGCCCAGAAGCTCAACGTCGGCTACGACGAGTACGGCTTCCTGTCCGAGTCGCATCCCAAGCTTCGCCCGGTCGAGACCAACGCCGCCGGCGTGTTTGTCTGCGGCGCCTGCCAGGCGCCCAAGGACATCCCCGAGGCCGTGGCTCAGGCCTCCGCCGCGGCCAGCAAGGTCCTTGGCATGTTCAGCAAACCGGAGCTGACTCGCGAGCCCGAGATTGCCGTCGTCAATGAGCAGACCTGTGCGGCCTGCTTTGCCTGCGTGCGGACGTGCCCGTACACTGCGATCGACCGGGCGGAGATCCGCGACCGGAAGGGCAACCTGATCAAACGCACGGCCCGCGTCAACCCTGGTTTGTGCATGGGCTGCGGAACGTGCGTTGCAATCTGCCCGTCCAAGAGCATCGAACTGGAGGGCTTCACCGAACAGCAGATTTACGCCCAGATCGGGAGCCTCGTATGAGTGAGCATGCTGGAAACAACGGAAACGGCTTCGAGCCCAAGATCATCGCCTACGTGTGCAATTGGTGTACCTACCTGGGCGCCGACCTGGCGGGGACCAACCGGCTGGAGTATCCGCCCAACGTGCGGATCATCCGCCTGCCCTGTACCGGCCGTATCGATTTCAACCTGATTATCAAGGCGTTCGAGATGAAGGCCGACGCGGTGCTGATCTCCGGGTGTCACCCGGGCGACTGCCACTACACGGCCGGCAACTATCATGCTCGCCGCCGCTGGATGCTGTTTCGCGTGCTGCTCGAGGCGATCGGCATCGACATGAACCGCATCCACTTTACCTGGATCTCCGCGGCCGAGGGTCGCAAGTTCCAGCAGACGATCACCGAGATTACCGAGAAGACCCGGCAGATGGGTCCTTACGTCGACTATCAGAAGCTGTGTGAGGCGTCGTGATGCAGGATGAATTGCGTCAACTCTGTCGCCGGTTGCTTGAAGACGGCACTGTCCAGGTGGTGATCGGATACGGGCAGTCCTCCGAGGATGGCCCGACCTACCCGGTGTTCATCACCAACGCGGCCGATGTCGCCCGGCTCGTCTGGAACGATCGCTGCTTCGCCAACCTGACCACGTATCTGAAACGCAAAGAGGTCAAGGCGCTTGGCAAGCCCGCCCTCATCGTCAAGGGCTGCGACGAGCGGGCCTTGGTGGTGTTGGAGAAGGAATCGCAGATCGACCGCGGCCAGATGGTGGTCATCGGCATGGCGTGCGAGGGCGTGGGCCAGCCGCGCGAACCCAAGTGCGCCTCCTGCGACGTACACATGCCGAGGTTCTCGGATCATGTGATCGGACAGGCCGCGAACGCTCCGGTTGAGGCCGACCGCCGCTATGCAGACCTCGAAGCGCTCATGAAGAAGTCGCCGGCCGAGCGGATGTTCTACTGGATGAGCGAGCTGTCGCGTTGCTTCAAGTGCTACGCCTGCCGCGCGACCTGCCCGATGTGCTACTGCGAGCGGTGCCTGGTGGACAAGAACCGCCCGCAGGCCATCGATACCTCGCCCACGCTCAAGGGCAATTTCGCCTGGCACATCGCCCGGGCGTTTCATCTGGCCGGCCGTTGCGTCGGGTGCGACGAGTGTACGCGTATATGCCCGGCCGGCATTGATCTGCGGCTGCTGAACATGTCCCTGGCCAAGGCGGCCGAGGACGGATTCGGTTACCGGGCAGGAGTCGACCGCGAGGCCGAGCCGATCATCGGTTCGTACTCGCTCAAGGATAAGGAGAGTTTCATCCAGTGAGCGAGATCATCTCAAAAGACGATCTGTTGCGGCTGGTCGATCAGTGGACCGGACAGGGCAAACGGGCCGCCGGGCCGATCCGGATCAAATCCGACGTGGTCCTCTACGCCCCGATCCAGTCTTCCGGCGACGTGCAGTTGGACGGCTTTCTTCGCCCCCGCAACTCGATCAAGGAGTTCATCTTTCCCCGCCACGAGAAGCTCTACGGCTACAAGGTCGAGGGCCGCAAGATCGAGTTGTGCGACGTTGAGCCGGTCGTGAGCGAGCAATTGATTATCGGCGCGCGACCCTGCGATGCCGCGGCGTTTCCGATCCTTGACCACGTGTTCAACTGGGATTTCAAGGATGAGTTCTACAACCAGCGGCGCAAGGCGACCACGATCGTGACGCTGGCGTGCAAGGAACACGACAAGAACTGCTTCTGCACGTCCGTGGGGCTGGGCCCGGCGGCCGAGTCGGGCTCCGATGCCATGCTGCTGGATCTCGGTGACGGCACTTATGAGGTCCGCTGCCTGACCGAGAAGGGCAAGGCCCTGTTTGCGGGCAAGACCAGGACATCGGACAAGACTGCCACGGTGCCGCCCGGTCCGAAGAAGCTCTTCACCAAGGAATCGATCGACGCGTTTTTTGCCAGCGATTACGAGAACCCGGCCTGGCAGCAGATGACACTGCGATGCCTGGGGTGTGCAGCCTGCGCGTACACCTGTCCGACGTGCCACTGTTTCGACATCGTCGACGAAGGCAACGCCGCCTGCGGGACGCGGGCCAAGAACTGGGATGCGTGCCAGTTCTGCATGTTCACCGCCCACGCCTCCGGCCATAACCCCCGCACCAGCCAGGGCCAGCGACAGCGCCAGCGGATCTATCACAAGTTCGAGATCTACCCGACCAAGTTCGGCGAGATCCTGTGTACGGGCTGCGGCAACTGCACGAGGAACTGCCCCGTGGAGTTGGGCGTTCGCCCCGTTCTTGAGACCATCGAGACCCTCTCCGTTGCAGGTGGGACCAAAGCGTGATCATGGAGAATATCTACAAGCCGGACCTGATGGAAATCGTCCAGATCCAACAACACACCAGCGACGTGAAGTCGATGCGTGTGAAGTTCGCCGATCCGGAGCGGGCCAAGGACTTCTCCTTCAAGGTGGGGCAGTTCGGTATCTTCTCGGCGTTCGGTTACGGCGAGTCGACGTTCAATATCTGCTCCAGCTCCGACTGGAAGGACTTCATCGAGTTCTGCTTCCGCCGCACCGGCAAGGTCACCGAGGCCCTGTGGCAACTCGAAGAAGGCGACACCGTCGGCTTCCGCGGGCCCTACGGCAACGCCTATCCGATGAAGGAGTGGGAAGGCAAGGACCTGATGTTCATCGGCGGCGGGATCGCCATGCCGCCGATCCGCTGCGCGATCTGGTACGCGCTCGAACACCGTGAGAAATACGGCGACATCACCATCATCTACGGCGCCCGGACGGTAGGGGACCTGGTCTTCCGCGACGAACTGGCGGAGTGGGCCAAGCGCCCCAAGACGCGCGTGATTCAGACGGTCGATCCCGGCGGCGAGACGCCGGACTGGAAGGGCGAGATTGGCTTTGTCCCCACCGTGGTCGAAAAGGCCGGCCTGACCCCCAAGAACGCCGCCGCCCTGGTCATCGGCCCGCCGATCATGATCAAATTCACGTTGCCGATCCTGGCCAAGATGGGCCTGACCGACAAGGACATCTACACCAGCCTCGAAAACCGCATGAAGTGCGGCGTCGGCAAGTGCGGCCGCTGCAACGCCGGCCCGGTCTACATCTGCAAAGAAGGCCCGGTCTTCACGCTCGAACAGGTCAAGAAGCTGCCGAACGACTATTGATCGTCCGTGGGGGCAGACAATGAGGATGCGGGGGACACGTGAACGGTTTCTGTCCTTATCGGTCCCTGTTGTTCGCTCCGATCTGTCCGAACAGAGATGAACGCCGCCTGTAGGATACTCCTGGTTGCAGCAAGTCTCCCATTTTCGGTCGGCTGCGCGGTACCGCTCATCCTGACCAGTGACCCGGCGATTCTGCGGCTCAGTGAGGGGCGGACTCGCAAGGAAATACCGACTGCGCTGGTTATCCCCGCCTATGGAAGCATCTCGAGCTTGCCGGAGGGCTCACGAACTCAGGGGCCTCGTGTGCAGCCGTATCTGACCAAACCGTTTGTGTATCGAGCCGGCAATGTGTACACGCCGGCAACGCCAATGAGGTGGATCATCTGGATTCCGGGCAGAGCGGCCGGCTTTGCCGGCGAGGAATTCCGTGGCGTGCTTATTGTCCCTCCGGGGTATGAGCCGGAGTATCGTGTTCTGGGGCAGCGTCTCAGCCGTGGCATCCCGCTGTTCATGGAACCGCCTCGGCCGCCACAGGATGTTCTGCTGTCGTTCAGACGGGCGCAAGATCCGGTCGCCGTGCTGGAGTCAATGCGGGAAGTCCTCGTGGACGGCGGCGAGGTACAGATCGGCGAAGAATCCAGCCCGATCCGGGGGGACGGAGCAGCCACCTTCCGCGTGCGCCTGGACTGGTTCGAGCAGCGTCAGCTACGCGCATGGTTTGACGAGCAAATCGCGGCATGTCATCGAGATCGAGATAATCCTGAGTCAACTCTTGGGAGCTCAAAGGGGACGTCACTGATATCCGCTTGCAGCGGTGACGGCAGGATCCCTTGAAGCACCTGATCGTGACAACCGCGCCAAATACGCGAAAGGGGGCCGGTAGCGGCGTCTTCTTTCGCGTGGTTCGCGTATTTCGCGGTTCAACAATCCCGGATCGTTGTCTGCCCTTGCGGCTGACCGGAAAAGCGATGAGCAGTTGGCGCGTGCCCAGCCATCCGGGCGACCGGCACCCTTGCAGGTCACCTGAGCAGGGCCACGAATCCCGCCTGCTCGAAGTGGCGATCGGCCGTGAGAGCGTCGGCGATACCGTGCTCTCGCATCACCTCGAAGGAGGTGCAGTCGGTGACGGACCAAGCTTTGTCGGGTCGGGCAAGGAATAGATCGATGCCGCGGCGAAGCAGCTCGGGCGACGCCGGGACGACGATGGTGGTGGGGTCTTCGCGGAGGACCCGAAGGAAGGTGGAGAACTTGTTACGCGCCGGCGTCGGCGACAGGAAATTGCCCACCTCAAGCACCACGAACTCAGTTGTTATGACGGCCTGCGTCATGTGGTCCGCGAGGTTGATGGCCGCCGCATGGTTCGCGTCATCGGGAATGAGTATGGCCAGGAAGTACGAGCTGTCGGCGAAGCAGGGGCTCATTGCTTGGGAGTACCGTACAGATAGTGGTCGTGATTCTGAGACGAATCGGCTGGCAGGCCTTCAGCGATGCCGATGATGTCCCTATAGCGTTCCGCCAGTGTCGGAGCGGGTTGCTCCTGTTGGGTAGGCACGACCTCCACCTCGGCCCCTTCCGGCAAGCAGGCCGGGGGGTCGAGGATGACCACGCCGTTCTTGACACGCCCGCGGTAAGTCATGGCGTACCTCCTTGTTAGTATTATACCTTCGGTCCGACCCGTTTGCACCCTCTCTCGCAGCCGCAACGGCTCCAGGGGGCCGCTCCCTGACGGTCGCGGTTCTGAAAGAGCCGCCCGAACTGGCACAGACCCTGGTTCAAAGCCTCCACTTCTCCCGCGTCGGCCGGGCCAGCATTTTCGAAGCGGCCTCGTTATCGACGATGCCTTCCCTCTTCGGATCCCAGGTCACCTTGCTCTTGGTGCGGATGGCGATGTCGCACAGATGGCTGATGATGTCGGACCGAACGGCATCCTCGAGATTGCTGATCGCCGGTTTGCGGGACCTGACCGCGTCGATGAAATTCTGATCCTGTCGCTCGCTGATGGCCAGGTGAACATCGCCCGGGCCGAGCTTGGACTCCAGGAGCGATTTCGGTTCCGCGTCGATGCCTGCCCGAGAGATCCTGACCCAGCCGTCGGGGCCGATGTATTTCGTTGAATCGCCCCCGGGCTTAAACGTCATCCGGACGCCGTCACCCAACTGGATCTTGAGGTCCCAGTGGATCACCGTGTCGTACAGACCCTTGTCCGGGATGACGCCTGTTCCCTCGACGGTCATCGGACCGGCCAGGTCGGCGTCCGAGCCCCACACCATGATGTCCAGCGGGTGGGCTCCCCATCCGCCCAGGTAGCCGATGGAGTAGTCGTAGATGAAATACGTGCCGGGCACGACGCAGCGGTCCGCGGTGTAGGGTTTCATCGGGGCCGGCCCGATCCACATGTCGTAGTTCAACTCTTCCGGCGGGGATTCAGGCTCCGTCGAGCCGCCGGCGTCACCGTCCGGGGCGACCACCTCGATCGTGTGGACCTTGCCGATCCGTCCGCTGCGCACCAACTCGCAGCCGAACCGGCAATGTTTGATGCTCCGCTGCTGTGTGCCGTACTGAAAGATCCGCTTCTTCTCGCGAAAGAGCCTCCGGCAGGCCAGATCCTGCTCGATGCTGACACCGAGCGGCTTCTCGACATAAGCATCCTTGCCGGCGCGGGCGGCCGCCATCGCGATGGGCACGTGCCAGTGGTCGGGTGTGGCGATCACCACGGCGTCGATGTCCTGTCGAGCCAAAAGTTCGCGGAAATCGGCATGGGCCTTGCCTCCCATCATCTGGGCGGCCGCTTCCCGTCGGTCGCTGTAAGCGTCGGCCACGGCCATGCTCTGGCAGTTCTTACACGTCAAGAAGCCCTTCAAGAGCTCCTTTCCGCGATTGCCGACGCCGATGTGCCCGATGGCCACCCGCTCGCTGGCCGGGGCCGTCTCCGCATTGCCCAGCGCCGATGAAGTGATCATGTATGGCAAACCGATCGCACTGCCCGCGACGGTCCTGAGAACGGTTCGCCTGGTCAACTGCCGCTTGCTCATCGTGCGGTTTCCTTTCGTGAGTCACCAGATGAGTGCAAGTGTCGGGATCTTGCCTCCGGGCCCTGGCCGTCCGTGTACGGCTGCTTAGGGGTTCATCATCCGGCAACAATGCCGCCGTGTCCAGTTCTGCAACACTCGCCGCGACGCCGTTTCCCAACGGCTGGCTCGTAACTGCGGCGCCTGGTTCGTCCTGCGAGGCGTGGCCGAGTCCTTCGTACCGGTCTACCATCGGAAGTAGGCCCTTTTCATCCGAAAGGAGAAACCATGTCTCGACGAAACGTGATGCAAACGGTTGGGGCGGTGGCTGCATGCGTGGTGCTCAGCGGCTGCATGCCGAAGATGACCATCGAGGAAATGAAGGCCCACATGCCCAAGCGGCCGGTCGAACTGGATCGGCTCAACGCGTTCGTAGGCACCTGGGAGCACGAAGGGGTGGCGAAGTTTTCGTGCCTGGACCAGGCCCTTAAGACCAGCGGCCGCAGCGAAGTCAAGTGGGAAGGCAACCGCTGGTACCTGCTCGGCAACTGCGATATGAAGATGGAGAACTTCGACGACACCAAGGCCTGCGAGATCTGGACGTACGACATCCACACCAAGAAGTACCGCTCGAGCTGGGTGGACAGCATGGGCATGATGGCTGCCGGCGAGGGCACCTGCGACCCGATCACCGGGACGTGGCATATGACCGCGACCAACCATACGCCCTGGGGCGCAAGCCACCTGAAGGGCACGATGCGCTTCCTGGACGAGAACACGACGGAGTGGTCAATGACCGAAACCGTGGGCCTGCAGACGATCCTGGAGATGAGCGGCAGGTCCAAGCGGGTGAAATAGCGCGGCCCAGGCTTTACCCGAGAGCCAATGACGTGGGGAAGGGGCGATGCGGAGAGGCGCGGCGGTCCTGAGGACCTTCCGTCTCGTCAGCTTCCGGCTGTTCCTCGTGCGGTTTCCTTTCATGAGTCACGGGCCGTTGTCCAACAGGGCCTGGATCAGCTCTCGAACGTTGACCGTCGCGAAGGACGTCCGCGAGTCGGAGACGGCGTAGGGGATCACAAGCTGGTCGTGGTGAATCATCGAACCGCAGGTGTACACCACGTTCGGCACGTAACCCTGTCGCTGGTCGTGAACCGGGCTCAGCAGCGGCGTGCGGAGGCGCCCGATGACCTTGCCGGGGTCTTCACGGTCAAGCAGCAGTGCCCCGATGGAATACTGCCGCACCGGTCCGACGCCGTGAGTCAGCAGCAGCCAACCGGCATCGGTTTCAAGCGGCGATCCGCAGTTGCCGATCTGCACCAGCTCCCACGGCTCGACCGGTCCCTGGAGCTTGCGGGCCTCGTTCCAGAAGTGAATGTTGTCGGAGGTCAGCAGGAAGAGATTCTCCCCGTCGTGGCGGGCAATCATCATGTAGCAGTCGTTGACCTTCCGCGGGAACAGGGCCATGCCCTTGTTCCTGGCGTGCTGGCCGTTGAGCGTATGGACCTGGAAGTGCCTGAAATCCCCGGTTTCAAGCATCATGGGCAGGGTTCGGAAGCCGTCGTAGGCGGTGTAGGTGCCGCAATAGCGCGTCTGTCCATCCCCATCGGTAAAGCAGGTGAGGCGCAGATCCTCCATGCCGTGGCTCTCGCTCTTGGTGGCCGGAAAGATGACGATTTCCGATGCCGGACAGTCGGCCCGGAACTCCAACTCATAGTTGGCGTAGGCCAGCCAGAGCATGTCGGCGGCGACGTTGCGGTAAGCCCGCGGTGTGTCCGGCTGCTGGCGCACCTGGTTGATCGCTTCCCGCAACTGGTCGAGGTTGAACTGGTCGGGCAGGCCTTCCAGCGTCCGGGCGACCAGTTCCTCATAGACGCCCATCTCCATCAACTTGCGGAAGAACAGGTGCTTGTCGAAGAAGCGATCCGGCGTCGGCTTGGCCGTATAGGCGTATCGCGGCGGCGGGTCAAAGTGAATGTCGCAGTCGGCGCTGAGCACACCGCAACGAAACACGATGGAGGAGACGTGCCCCTCGCCGGTCGCCCGCAGGCTCATCAGGAAGCGAACCGAGCCGGCCGGCAGACCGCTCTGGTCCGGATGCGGTACGATCGCGGGGTTGAACAGGGCCGCCGATTCGATCGAGTACTCCATCGTGTAGTACGAGCCCAGCAGCAGTTGCCTTCCTCGTGATATCTTCAGGTCCGGGTAGTGCGGCAGAACGATGGCCTCGAAATTCTCCTGCAAGACGGATTCGATGTCGCGGTGACGCGGGCCGAAGCTCTCGATGACCGAGGCCAGGAGTCTGGTCACGGTCGGCTTGTCCAGACGCATCACGCGGTTAAACATCGCCCGTATCCGGCGAGGATTGTGCGGATCAAACAATCGCGTGATGACTCGCTTGTCGTCCGGCTTGAGCATCTCCGGGCGCA
>JAUCQB010000002.1 GCA_030372985.1 Phycisphaerae bacterium | reverse complement strand
AGACAGACCCCCGATGGCATTTCAAGGATCGGACCACCGGGGGCATGGGTCTGTGCCGCTGCCCGCCCCGAAGGGGGCAGGCAGCGGCCCTGTCATTGTCAAAATCCCTGAGGCCTTTGCCGCGCCTCAGCCTGTCAACTCAAAGCGCCGGACTGGGTCAGCATCAATATCCGCCGCCGCCGCCGCCGCCGCTGCCGCCGACGCCACCGCCGCCGCCGCCCACGGAGCCTGCGCCGCCGCTGCCGAACCCGTAGTAGACCGGGGTCGGAATGTCGGTGTCAGACGATCCGACAAGTCTCGGAAGCCGGCCGGTCAATGTAGAGATCCGCGTCAGGTCTTTACCCGCAAGACCCGGGTAATCCACCCCGTAGCGATAGGACCGGTAGCACTGGGCATTGTTGGTTTGGCCCATGCTGTCTTTATTGATCTTGAAAAAGCCAGATGTGCCGGGAATCCCGGGATAGAGGTATTCCCACACCACACGGCCCGCCGGCGTCACCTCGAAGAAATGGCCCTGGTTTCCGGAATCGATGTGGGTGTTGCCGTTGGGCAGACGCTGGGCGCTGGAGATGTGGCTGCTGTAGAAGCTGTGCTGCGTCTGGGAGGCGAAGCTCCAGACCAGCTGTTTGCTCGGGCGATATCGGGCACTGGTGCTCTTATAACCCGCAACCGGCTGCCAGATGTATTGGCCCAGCGGAGCTTCTACATTCCCCGAGGCGCCGATGCGGCCGTTGATCTCGAGGACCCTCGACTTCATAGCGTTCGGATTGTAGCAGCCGTTGTCGAAAATCAGGAAGTTGCCCGCTCCCGGATTCGCGACCCCGGATTTCACATAGGTCCGGGGATCGGGCCACTTGTCGGTCGCAAGACGCGGGATCTTCCAGTGGTAAGGATCGATGAACTGGATGTCGTGGGACCCGTACATCTGGGAGTCGCCCTCGCTCATCCAGCTCGGCGCCACGCCCGAGTTGTACGAGGCGGGGTTGCCCCACCGGTAGAGCATGTCGCCCGCCGGTCCCGCCGCCGCCGCCTTGTTCGCCGCCCAGTCGGTCGCCGAAACAAAGGTCTTGTCGTGGTCGATCACGAAGAAATCGCTCCAGTGCTTCGGGTTGACGCAGATGTGGCCCGTGTCGTCGTCGTAGTCGATGGAGTTCACGTGCCACCAGTCGTTGACCGGCCCCGCGGTCCCGGACTTGGCCGGCTGCTGGTTGTCCGTCAGCCAATAGATGTCGAACCTGCCCGGGGCGTTCTTCACGTCATCGATGTAATTCGGCCAGGCCGGGTTCTTGCTCTGGATGAGGTGGTCCCAGGGGTTCCATTGCCAGACGATCTCATTGGTGTCGATCGTCATCTCGATGAAGAAATCATAGGCGCCGAGGCGCTGGGCGGACAACGTGATGCTGGGATCCCAGCCCCTCTCCACCATCTCGGCCTGGGTCAGGTTCCTGTTGACGGCGGCCAGCATGGTCCACTTGTTGAGCTTCTTGTTCCACATCTTTCTCCAGGCGTGATGGGGCCTGTATTGTGACGCTTTCTCGTAAGTCCAGATGACGTTCCCGTCCCAGTCGTGGATGTAGCCGCCCGCCCAGACGGTGCCGTCCTCCTGGAGATCGGGCGCCCACCCCTTAATGGCGTCCCACTTCTTGACCACATACCCCTCCATGTCCAGCAGGTATGTCGTATTGCCCGGACCCATGTCGTAGTTGGACGGCATAAAGTAGCCGTTGTAGCTCTGGGCCGGGTCGTAGATCCTCGTCTCCGTCTCTATCGCGAAGGACTCGATCGCGTGGGCCGCGGTCAGGGGAAACAGGACCGCCACTCCCATCAGGACCATCGAGGCCATGGTCAACAACAGCTTTTTCCTCATCTTGTAACCTCCTTGTGCGGTGAACGGATCACCTGTTCGTTGACGGGAAGGGAAGGACTGCGGGAACCGCCTCCCTCTTCATCCCGTCATGCCCCTAGAAGCTGAAGGACAGCATGGTGCCGATTTCGTATGCATCCTCGTCGCCGGTTCCCTTGTAGGTGGCGTCGCCGGTGAAGAGGTACGCGGCGATCAGGTCGAGGTTGAGGTTCTTCATCAGGCTGTAGGTG
>JAUCQB010000001.1 GCA_030372985.1 Phycisphaerae bacterium | reverse complement strand
CGCTGTCTCGTGGGCTCGGAGATGTGTATAAGAGACAGATGCAAGTACCTGCGAGTTTTTCTTTCGTGAACTGCCGATGCCGCGGCGGGAAGTGACGCACCGCCGTCTCGTGGTAACTGTAAGTTTTTGTCTGCACTGGCTTTGCGCCGATGCTCAGCCCTCGGAATGGTTCCGGCGGTGATTACCAGGTACAGACGTCGTATCTGTTATTGCCTGCCGAACGTGTGATCCAGGTGATCCGGAGTGCTCCCTTGACCAGGCGAAGCGGCGAAAGGCCGATCCGCACCAGGGCAGGCACTGTTGATCGTTCATCATCGCCGCGGAGCCGTGTGAAGGAGGCGTCCGATCCCGCAAACGACTACTGAGCGCAATGAGAACCGGAAGCAGCAGTAGACCTTTGCCGCTTCCGGTCGTTATTCTGAAAAGGGTCCCGCCGACCGCCCGCGCATCGCGCGGACACGGCGATCACTCGTACTTGATCGCGCTGGTCGGGCAGGCCTCGGCGGCCGTGACGATGCCGTCGCTGTTCGCCTTGATGTCCGCCCCGGCCTTGACGACGGCCGCGTCCTTGCCCATCTCAAATACGTCGGCGCAGGCATCAACGCACGCCTCGCACGAAATGCACTCGCCTGCATCAATCGAAACCTTACTGACTTCCGCCATGATCGTTCGTTCTCCTTTCATTGGGCGGCCTTACCGCCACGTTTGCGACTGCGTGGACCGCGATCACTGCCGCCCCCGATGCTCCTCGGAGGCGCGCCGCCGGTTGACCGATTACTTGTCCCCGAAAACCAGCCGCCTGTCAACCGACATGAGATTATACGCCGCCTTGCGATCCACGCGAGACGTTCGGCCGGTCAAGTCCTTGTTGATCGGGCTTTTCGCGGTTTCGCTTTCGCCTCAAGCGCATCGAAAGTGAAGCAGCCCAGGCGTCCGTCAGCCGGAAGGGCCTTGCGGTGCAGATCCGGAGTTCAAATCGGCCCACTGCACATGCGATGTCTCACATCCTTTTACGGCCGCCGGCCTGCACGTTGGCCGTTCGCCGGCCGTTCAGATGTTGAACGCCGACGCCGGAAATGAAACGATGTACTTGACGTGGAACAGCCAGCGCAGAAGCATTTTGATCGGCAGCAAGCCCATAGCGGTGAGAAAAAACATCAGGGCAAGGTAGCGGGCCCTTCCCATCTGGGCGGCCAGCGTCCTCATCCATGTTCGCCTCAAGAGCAGCGGAATACCGACAAAGTACGCGCTCAGCGCGATCAACCCCGGCAATTCGCGGAGCAGTGACGAGCCGGCCCCCGCTGACTCCGGCACAGGCAACGTGTGCCCCAGAGCACGTGACCAGAGCAGCTCCGAGAGGTTCATGCTGGTTCCCACCGCAGCCTGCTGAGCGTCCCACGGCTCAAACGGGCCGAAGAAGCTCCAGTTCGGCCCGCGAAGGAATGTCCCGATGACGATGGGCAGCAGCCACAGAATCAGGAACCCGAAGAGGAAAACGGTGATGGCCAAAGGACGCTCGCGCAGCGTGTAATAGCCGTTGCCTTGGCTGCTGACGTCTAGATAGGGTAGGGCGCACAGGCCGATGATCGTCAGCATCGGAATCAGAAAGCCGGCGAGCCAGGGGTCGAAGTAAACGAGCAGTTCCTGCAATCCCACGAAGTACCAGGGGGCCTTGGAAGGGTTCGGGACGTCGGCCGGGTTTGCCGCGGCCTCGAGCGGCGCCCGCAGCAGAATGGACCACACAATCAGCACGGCCGCAGCAATCACGAAGATGACCAGTTCCACGCGCAGCACGTCGGGCCAGACCATCACGCGCTGCTGGTCCCCGGCCTCGCAGGGCGGGAGTCCTCGGCTCAGCCGCTCATCGTTGATGGCCATCCGTCGAGCGGCAAGCCACAGGAAACCAGAGGTCGAGAAGACCATGAGGGTGATGGCGACATTGTCGGGCCGGAGAATGATCCAGGAGAACTGCGGATCGAGGCTCGCCGCCGTCCAGGCCCCCAGGAACAGCAGTCCGGCGAAAGCAGCCCAGGCTGGTCGGCTCCAGCAGCGGTAAGCCGCGAGCCCGACGGCCAGCACTGCGATCGCGATGGGCAGCAGCCTCTCGGGACGGCAGTACCAGTTCACCAATCCTTTGACGCCGCTCCACGATCCGAAGATTGCCGCGAGCAGCACCACCATCAGAGCCGCCGAAGCGAGGAGGAGCGGTACTCGATTCGGGCGACGGCGTGCCTGCGAAGGAGTGTACAGTTCGTCAGGCCCGCTGATACCCCCATCCTTGCGGATTCGCCAGAAATGCAGCGAGATCAGGATTGCCGAAATGACCGGCAGGACCGCACAGTGCAGTACGTAGAAACGCAGCAGAGCGGGCGGCCCGACGTCGGGACCCCCGAGAAGCAGCGATTTGGGGTCCCAGCCGGCCGGCAGCCATCCGGCCCAGGGACCGTCACTGCCGATCAATGGGGCGGCGGAGACCATGTTGGTCCCCACGGTGACCGCCCACAAGGCCAACTGGTCCCACGGCAGCAGGTAGC
Source organism: Phycisphaerae bacterium (assembly GCA_030372985.1). Lineage (GTDB taxonomy): Bacteria > Planctomycetota > Phycisphaerae > UBA1845 > PWPN01 > JAUCQB01. Next base: position 7,757 of record JAUCQB010000001.1, on the reverse strand, counting down.
CGGTGAACGAAAGCAGCATGGTCAGCACCAGCAGCGCGACGCCGATGCACCAGTTGAATTCCCGAGGCGGCTTGTAGCTGCCCGTCAGGAACACACGCAGCATGTGCAGCCAGGCCGCGATGACCATGGCGTGAGCGCCCCAGCGATGAATCTCGCGCACCAGCCCGAACGAGACCGTCGCGCGCAGCGCCTGCATGTCGGCATAGGCGTGCTCGGCGGCCGGACGATAGTAGAACATCAACGCGATGCCGCTGATGGCCTCGATCACAAAAAGCACGAACGTCAGCCAGCCCATGCCCCACGTGAACCAGAACCGCAGCGAGTACCGCCGCATCTCCACCGGGTGAATGTGCAGGAAAAGATTGCTGATCACGGCCCGGGCCTGACCCTGGCGATCCCGAGGAAATCCGTGGCGAACCACGGATCTCCAGATCTGTGATGAGCGAATGCGGTCGCCGATGCCTGCCATGAGGGTCGTTCATATCCTTTGCTGACTACTACGGAATTCGATCGCAACTCTCTCGGCCGGTGGCTAAACCGAACAGCCAACCTCTCCGGCGGAGCATTCTCAACTCATCATTCCTCATTCGCAATTCCCGAAGGTTCGGAAATGCAGCATCGGGGCTGCAGCCGGCTATGCGAGGATGAAGCTGTCCGGGTGTTCCCATTCGTCTCGTTCTTTTCTGAAACGCCGATTGCTGTTGACGATGACGCGGCCGTCTTGAACCCGGATGGCCAGGTGCTGCAGCGGGCGTGGCGCAGGACCGTCCAGGTTGGTCCCGTCGGCTGCGAAGCTGCTGCCGTGGCAGGGACAGCGAAAGCGGGCGTCATTGCCCATCCACGCCACGCGGCAGCCCAGGTGCGTGCAGGTGGCATCGATAGCCACGAGCCTTTCCTGAATCCGGGCGATCCAGATTCCCTTGTTGCTGATCGCGTCGCTGATCTGTCCTGATGCCAGACTGACGTACCGCTCGACTGGACCGGCGTCGACTTCCTCGTTCTGCCGGCCGGGCGGGTTGGGCCGCATGAAACGGGCGGCGGCCCAGCTTCCGGCACCCAGGCTGGCACCCATGGCCAGCCAGCCGACCCCTGCGGCCGAGAGAATGCTGCGTCGCGGTACCTGCGGCTCAGTCGACATCGCTCCCGCCATCTCCCTGGTTGCTCCCTATGGCCCAGGCTGCCGAAACCCGCGACATGTTACCAACGGAGCGCCTTGTTGTCGTGGCTCCTCCATGCACACGTCAGGAGCGATTCATGGTGGCGTGGAACACGCATCAGCGAGTCCGGGAATCTGGGCATGTCAACACTGTATCAGGCGGAAGACCTTTTTCCGTCAGAAATGGCTGAAAGGGGCTCCTAACGCCGGATTCCGGTGCTTTCAAGATCGTTGAAAGCCTGGAGACAGGGTCCGGGCGTTCAAGCCGGGATGGACAAGACCCGGGATCATCCGGATTCGACTGCAAGGAGGTATTGTTTTAAATATTTGGAAAGAAAGTACTTATGTTGATTCTCAATCGTCGTGCATAGCTATGGGACTGGGCGGAATCGGGAGTTTCGCCTGAACGCCCCCCATCACATCGAGTTGTCCATTGTTTGCAGCGGATGGTCCTGAAACATGATTCAACCCATGTCACGGTTGTTTTTTTGTGGTCCGAGCACAAGAAATCAGCAGTTTTCGCTTGCAGGCAGCCGGCCGTCAGGGTATTATCATCAACAGGAAGTGGGAAAGACCCCATCAGTCGTGGAGGCCAGTACTAGTCCCCAGTGGTGGTGTGGTCTTCCTGCGTGAGAGGGAAGAGCGAAAGAGCGAGGGTCGCGAAAAGCAGGGAAAAGCTTTCGACCTTTCAGAATCTTCCGCTCGCATAACCGAGTTGCATATCGCTCACGGAATGACGAACCGCGCGGTTCGGTTCTGTGAGAAGATGTGACATTACGGGACAGCGATCGAGTCCCGTTATGTCGGGGCGTTTTTTGAGGAGGAGACAAGTATGAAAAAGGTTATCGTTATTGTGATTTTGGCCGTAGCCACCCCGGCGTTCGCCAACATGGTCGTCAATGGCGACTTCTCCAATGGCGAGAATGGCTGGACCCGTTGGCGGGCCACGTGGGGCACCACCGAGAATTGGGACGCTTCTACCGGCGTGGGCAACCTCTACGGGGGCGGCGGCAATGGCAGCTTTGGCTGGTTCCAGGTCGTCCCGACCTGGGTCAGCGAATTTGTCAAGGTAGACGCTATGTGGACGGGTGATATTGGTGGCAGCGGCTGGGCCGAGGTCATGCTGTTCTCGGTTCCGGTCGGCACCTCGGACGCTGACATCGCCAACCGGCTTGACACCGGCGCCGCCGCGGACATCGCCTTCAAGAAGGACTCCTGGGGCATGAACCCGCCGACGGCCTGGGACTGGCAAGCGGCTTCGCTGTCGCCGCATCCCAGCGGCAACGGCGGCGTCATCCACAACACCGAGGGCTGGATCGTGGTCGGCACGAAACTCGGCGGCTTCCCGTTGGGCACCGTCAACTTCGACAACATCGTCCTGACCCCGGAGCCGGCCGCAATGCTGTTGCTCGGCCTGCCCCTGCTGCTTGTCCGTCGTCGTCGTGCATAAGCCACTTCGGCCGCGACAGGCGCGTGTTTGAGTGATCCTGGAGACCGCCGCATGTGATGCATACGGCGGTCTCCGTGTTTCTGCCCGGAGGCGTGGCCTTTCAACGCCTGGTCTATTGCGGTCGGCTGGCCGGCATCTGCTGATTGAGGGCGGCATCCAATCCAGCCTTTGCCTTGGTACTGTTCGGGTCCATGGCCAACGCGGCTCGGTATTGCGGAATTGCCTCCTCGAGCCGGCCGGCCTGCATCAGGGCCTGCCCCAGATTCGTGTGGGTATCTGGCCGTCCTGGAGCCAGTTCTACGGCTCGCTGGAGGTGCGAAATGGCCTCGGGCAACTGGTTGGCCCGAGCCAGTTCGATTCCGAGATGGGTGAGTATGGCCGGTTCATCGGGTCTGGCCTTCAGGGCCTCGCGGTAATGATCGATGGCCTGCGGGCTACGGCCCTGCCGGCTGAGCACATCGGCCAGCCGGAAGTGCGCCTCAGGATACGCGGGCTTCTGATTGATGGCTTCGGCGAAGTGATCGGCGGCCTCGTTCAGGTGCCCCTGCTGGTCCAGCATCAAGCCGAGGTTGAAGTGGGCCTCCGGCAGGCGCGGGTTGTCCCTCAAGGCCCATTTCATCTGGTCCACGGCCCGGTCGAGCTGCCGAGTGGACGCCAGGCAGACCGCGAGGTTGGCGCGGGCCTCGGCCAGATCGGGTTTGGCCGCCAACGCTTGCTCGAAATGGCCGGCAGCCTGATCCGGCTTGCCCTGTCGCATGAGGATCTGTCCCATCGCAGAGTGAGCGTTCTGCGAACCCGGCGCGAGTGCCAGTGCCTTCGACGCGTGCTGGCGGGCCTTTTCGAGATCGTCACTCGCCAGGAGTTGAACGGCAAGCTCGCTGTGAGCCCATTCCGTGTCGGGCGCAACGGTCAGAACGTGACGGCAGAGTCGCTCGGTATCGGCCCAGGTTGTGATGTAGCTGCGAGTCAAGGCGGTCTCACAGATAGCCAAGCCAAGAACTGCAGCCCCGGCGAACCATTGCCAGGCCTTTGCCCGGCGAGTGAGTCGGCCAAGCCCCCAGGCCAAGAAGATGAGAAACCCCAGAGCAGGCAGGTAGGCATACTTGTCGGCCGCTACACCCATAGCGTACTTGATGTTCAGCAGCGTCGGTGCGAGCGCGACAAAAAACAGCAGCCAGCATGTGACCACTGCGCGGGTCCAACGCAGCGAAGCGATGGCAAGGGCGATCATCACGCACGTGCCGACAAGGCCGGCCAGTACCATCGGATGCGACAGCCCGATCGGCTCGGGGAATGGGTAGACCGATGAAAGCGGGATCGGCCAGAGCATCTTCAGCGGATAGAAGAACAGGTTGTGGCAGACAAGCAGGAGGTGCTGCAAGACCGTGGCGTGCCGATGCACCACGATGCCCAGATGCTGCTGCGAAACCACGGTAATGATGGCGAAGACGCCTGCCAGGACGAAAAACGGGACCTTCTCGATCACGGCTCGGCCGCTGATCCGTCGAAGGGGCCAGAAATCGAGCAGCAGGAGCATAACCGGCAACGGTGTGACCGTCGGCTTGGACATCAACGCCAGCAGAAACAACGTCACGGATGCGATGAAGGAAATCGTGGCCGGCCGCCGCGTGTACCGGATGTAGGTGATCAGACACAGCAGGGCGAAACACGTGGCCAGGAGCGTCTTTCGCTCGCCGCACCACGCCATGGTCTCCACCGTCATCGGGTGCAGGCCGAACAGCAGTCCGGCGAAGGCCGCCGACCACGGTTCACCGAGCAGCATATACAGAAGTATGACGATGAGCGCCGCGTTGATCGCGTGTATCGCGAGACTGGTGCGATGATAGGGCCGCAGGTTGTCGGCGCTGCCTCCCATGACGGTGTCGAGCATCAGCGAGATCATGGTGAGCGGCTGGTAGTATCCCTGGACGGTCGAGGGCTTGCGAACCTCGCCGAGAAATCGCTCCACGGAATCCCAAGTCGGGTGAAGCACAAGGGGATTGTGGATCACATACATGCCGTCATTGATGGAAACGGCCTTGGCCGAGAGCACGGGCCAGTGAACGGTGATCGCCGCAAGGAACATCGCCGCAACCAGGAGGAATACCAGCCATCGGCCGTTCGCCCTGTGGAGGCACGGCGATATCTCAGTTGTTGGCGGTGGTTCCCTGCGCTTAAGGGGCGGCTTGTTCTTGTGTTTTCGTGAGGCCATGCGGACAGTCTAGCACGCGGGTATGACCACGGACAGTTGATGAGCCGGAAGCGACGTTAGCAGCCACCGGGGTAGGGGTTCCCATCGCTGCTGAGGCATTGCTGGAACAGGCCGAAGTCAGCCTGATCGACGTCGCCGTCGATGTCCCGATCGAACGGGCTGCAATCCGGCGACGCCCCGCCCGGATAGGGCATCCCGGGTCCTGAACCACAGTCCTCGAACGCTTGCAGATCAGCCACGTCGATGTCGCAGTCGCCGTCGGAGTCGATCCCGATGGGCGAACAGGGCAGGCTGAACTCATAGATATAGGCGGAGCCGGAATGCGTGCCACCGTCGCTGTCGTAGGGAGCTCCCACAATCACATTATTGCCGCTGATGGCGACGGATTGGCCGAACTGCTCGCCGGCGGCGGCGTCCGAGGCGGTGAGTTTCTTTTCCTGTTGCCAAGAGGATCCCGTCCATTTGAAGACGTAGGCGGAGCCGGAACTGCTGCCGGCGTCATCGTCATAGAAGCTGCCGAGCACCGCCCGGCGTCCGGTCAGACCGACGGACCATGCGAAGAAATCATCTGCCGCGGCATCGGGGGCTGTCAACTTGTCCGTCTGGAGCCAAGTGCTCCCGGAACGGGCGAAGAGGTAGGCCGCGCCTGAGCAGACACCAATCCCGTTCTTGAACGGGGCGGCGATGAGCAGATGCGGTTCGCTCATCGCGCACGACCAGCCAAAGAAATCGCTCGCCGCAGCATCGGAGGCGGTCAGCTTGGCCTGCTGGACCCAGGTTGTGCCGTTGAAGGTGAAGACGTAGGCGGCTCCGGCCGCGCTGGCCGCGCCGTTGTGGGTCGGTGCACCGACGACGATGACTTGGCCATCAGTGTCTACTGACTCGCCGAACTGGTCGTACGCTCCGCTGTCTGAGCCGGTGAGCCGCGATTCCAGGTGCCATGCGGAGCCGTCATATCGGAACACGTAAGCCGCTCCGGACTCCGTGGCAACAGCCGTTTGTCCGGGTGCCCCTACGACGGCGAGATTTCCGGCCAGGGTGATAGACTCTCCAAACTGGGCATTGGCAGTGCCGTCGGCGGCGGAGAGCTTGCTTTCCTGCTGCCAAGTGGTCCCGTTGTAGCGGAAGATGTATGCAGAGCCTGAATCGGTGGCCGTCACGTCATCGTGGGGGGCCCCGATGAGAGCCGCCATGCCGCTGAGCCGGATCGTTCGTCCGAAGAGATCGTCGGCCGTTCCATCTATTGCCGTCAGTTTGGCTTCCTGGACCCAGCCGACACCTTGTCGCTTGTAGACATACGCGGAGCCGGATTTGCTGCCAAGGTCGTCGTCGAAGTGGGCTCCCACAATGGCCCGGTCGCCGTCGATGTGGACAACCCGCCCGTATTCATCGCCGGCCGTTGCGTCCGAGGCGGTGAGCTTTGTTTCCACCGGGCCGGGGACCTGCAGAATCCTCATGCCGAACGTGATATCCGCAACCCATAGGATGCCGTTGACGTAGCATGAGGCCGCCGCTTGTCGTTCGGCGGTGCTGACCCACGAACCACCGCGCGTTGAGCGCCGGTCGGGTCCGGTGCCCGAGTCCTGGCACCATTCCCAGACATTGCCGGCCATGCCGTAGAAGCCGTAGCGGTTTTTGGTGTCGTTGGTTGCGAAGGTTCCGCCGTGGTCCGTGCCGTCGTAATAGTCAACCGGCACGGTGCCTTGGTCGTATGGGTCGCCGCTGCCGTACCAGTTCGCGTCGGCGCCGGTATTGGTCTCCCGGCCGGTGCCGTACATCCAGTGGTACGGCTGGGCACTCCATCCGCCCGCATTCGTCCGAGCCGTCGCCGGTGCCAGCGGATCCCATGCCGCGGCCTTGAGCCATTCGTTGAAATCGTTGGGGTAGGGGCGGTTGATCGGGGCCAGGAAACCGGCATCATCCATCGGCAACCGGTAGCCGCGATAGTGCCAGACCAGATCGGATCTTTCCTGGTCGTCCAGATCGCGTCCGGCGGTGGTGTAATCGCCGTGAACCGGTGTCTTGCCCCACCAGTCCGCCGTGGAGATGGTCGCAGGGTGCCAGTCGCCGATATGCGGCCCCTCGGTGTAGCAGCAGTGTTCTTCGCTGAGTCCCTGGTCGATCGTCAGCCAATTACAGAACTTCGCGGCTCCGGACCAAGAGAGGCAACGTGCGGGGTGTTTGTCCAGCCCCGTCCGGGGTTGGTACCGACTGCCAACCGGCGCAAGGGGGTCATAACGGACGTCCAGATTCGGGTCGGCTTTGTCGGTTGCCACCAGTTTCTCATACGGTGTTCGGTTGCTTTCCATGAACACCGTCCCCGTAGTCGGGTCGAAATACATGTTGCTCGACCGGCGGGTCGGAGAACCGTTGTTGGCGTCCTTTTCCGCGTCGTTCAGGAAATCACAGAGCTGCCGGGTGGTCAGCTCGAATCTGCCTATCTCATAGGTGTATCGGGGCCCGCCCGGCTCGCCGCCGCCGGTGACAGGGCGCATGTAGTCGCCCATGGTTGCTCCGGTGCCCTGAAGGTCGGGGTTGAAGACACCCTGACCGGCTGCTAAAGATGCGAGCGATGGCAAGATTGCCGGAAACCACAGATAGCGATGGCGGGACGGCATCCTCCCTCCTGACAGTCAGTATCTCATTATATCTCGACCGGAAGAGGGGTGTACACGCTCTTCTTGCCAGCCGGACGCGCGGTTACAGGCGGATGACGGCCGGGATGAGCCGTTTTCGACACATTCTCGGCTTCTTGTGCCGTCCTCAGTCGGTTACTTATCGGACGTTTCACCGCTCTCAAGTCACCTCCCTCGGCTGTCCGATAAACTGTCCAGAGGTGCGCATGAAAAGCGCGCCGAGGGGAGCTATCGCCTCACATGGCCGACGTACTCGATCAAGCGGAAGTCGATGCACTACTTTCGGCCGTCGCGACCGGCGCA